>NZ_JAUHPZ010000020.1:0-1026 GCF_030418375.1 Demequina lignilytica | reverse complement strand
ACGTGCTGGCAACATAGGACGAGGGTTGCGCTCGTTGCGGGACTTAACCCAACATCTCACGACACGAGCTGACGACAACCATGCACCACCTGTATACCCCGCCGAAGCACCCCCCATCTCTGGGGGTAGAGGGTATATGTCAAGCCTTGGTAAGGTTCTTCGCGTTGCATCGAATTAATCCGCATGCTCCGCCGCTTGTGCGGGCCCCCGTCAATTCCTTTGAGTTTTAGCCTTGCGGCCGTACTCCCCAGGCGGGGCACTTAATGCGTTAGCTGCGACGCGGAACTCATGGAATAAGCCCCACATCTAGTGCCCACCGTTTACGGCGTGGACTACCAGGGTATCTAATCCTGTTCGCTCCCCACGCTTTCGCTCCTCAGCGTCAGTTGTGGCCCAGAGACCTGCCTTCGCCATCGGTGTTCCTCCTGATATCTGCGCATTCCACCGCTACACCAGGAATTCCAGTCTCCCCTACCACACTCTAGTCCGCCCGTACCCACTGCAGGCCCGAGGTTGAGCCTCGGGTTTTCACAGCAGACGCGACGAACCGCCTACGAGCTCTTTACGCCCAATAATTCCGGACAACGCTTGCGCCCTACGTATTACCGCGGCTGCTGGCACGTAGTTAGCCGGCGCTTCTTCTGCAGGTACCGTCACTTTCGCTTCTTCCCTGCTGAAAGGGGTTTACAACCCGAAGGCCTTCATCCCCCACGCGGCGTCGCTGCATCAGGCTTTCGCCCATTGTGCAATATTCCCCACTGCTGCCTCCCGTAGGAGTCTGGACCGTGTCTCAGTTCCAGTGTGGCCGGTCGCCCTCTCAGGCCGGCTACCCGTCGTCGCCTTGGTGAGCCATTACCTCACCAACAAGCTGATAGGCCGCGAGTCCATCCCAGACCGAAAAACTTTCCCAACCCTCACCATGCGGTGGAGTCGCGTATCCGGTATTAGACCTCGTTTCCAAGGCTTATCCCAGAGTCTGGGGCAGGTTACTCACGTGTTACTCACCCGTTCGCCACTGATCAGAAG
>NZ_JAUHPZ010000002.1:0-543106 GCF_030418375.1 Demequina lignilytica | reverse complement strand
TCCTAAGTTACACACTCTCTCGCACCATGTCAACTCACCGTGTCGGTGTGTCTCGGTTCGAGGAGGACCTCCAGCATACGCTCGTCCGACCGCTTACGCAGTCTCGATCAGCTGTGATCTGGAGGTTCAGGGCCTCGTTCCTTTCGGACCTCGTCCCTGGCAACTCGGAATAAGTTACACAGGTGTTTCGGGCATGTCCAATCCGCTGGGCGTGTCGTGACACCCGGGCGTGTCGCCCCTGGTAGATCGGCTCTAGGCGTGGGTCTCGAGCCAGTCCAGCAGCGCCCCGGCGTCCAGGAGGACCGAGATGTGCCCGGAATCCTCGAGAAATCTCGCCTCGGCGCCCGGGATCGCGTCCGCCAGCCACCGCCCGTGAGCCGCCGGCACCACACGGTCGTCCTCCCCATGCGCGACCAGCACCGGCACGCTCCCGGCGTCCTCCACCGCGCACCCCCAGTCGGACACATAGGCGACGTCGTCGTCGATCATCCCGTCCGGTCCGAGGGAGAGCGCCGCCTCCACCACCGAACCGAACCAGCCCCACTCCCCCTCGAGCGCGGCGTGGTCACCGGGGGTGAAGCTCTCGGGATCCCACTCCTCGCTCTCGAGCTGTGCCGCGAGCGCGGCCGGTCCGAGAGCGGCGGCCTCCAGCTCGGAGCGTCCGCCGGGGGCCATGCCCCCGAACCAGTCCAGGCCGGGGGCACCGAACGGCGCCAGACCCGCGATCGACACCGCCGCCCGCACGCGCTCCGGCCCGAGCACAGCCGCGCAAGCGAGCGCGTGAGGCCCTCCACCCGAGTGCCCGACCACCGCGAACCGGGGCACCGCCAGCGCCGCCGCGACGTCGGCGACGTCGTCGACCACGTCCGCCACGCATCGTCCCTCCCGCCGGTCCGATCCCCCGTACCCCGGGCGGTCCAGCGAGATCCACCGCCACCCGCGCTCGGTCACGGGCGCCATCAGGGGACCGGGAGGCTGACCGATGTTCGGCGTGCCGTGGTGCCAGAACAGCACCAGCTCGGCGTCCTCTGGCCCGCCGTCGTACCAATGGACCCGGCGCCCGTCCGGACGGAGCAGATCTCCCTCACGCATGCGACGACACTATCCGCGCGACACCACGTCCCCACAGCCCCGCACGCGGAGCCGCTGCAGGAATCGGCCCAAGGGCTGTGAGTCTCCCGCAGGAGTCGGGGATCGCTCGGGAGGGGCGCTGGCTTCCCCGCAGCAGAAGACGGTGAGACGACGAGACGGTGGGGGCGGAGCGAGCAGACGCAGCTCAGCGGCCGTTGAGCTCCGCGCGCCGCGACTTCCAATCGGGCAGGTGCGCGTCCATGACCGCGTAGAAGCCGGGACCGTGATTGGACTCGATCAGGTGCGCGAGCTCGTGGACCACCACGTACTCGACCAGGTGCCGGTCCTTGCGCGCGAGTTCGAGGCTGAAGTTCAGCGAGCGCGCGTCCTTATTGCAGCTGCCCCACCGCGAGCGCATGATCCGGACACGCCAGGTCGGCTCGGGCACGCCCATGCGCGGCACCCATGCCGCGACCAGCTCCGCGAGCACGGGCCGGAGCTCTCGCCGCAGCGCGTCCGCCTCGGGACCGGGGGCGAGCGGGGCGGGCGCGGCGAGCGCCTTCGACCGCTGCAGCTCGATCCACTCCGCCTTCGACTCCACCCAGGCGTCGATGACCCGGCGCGGCGTCCGCAGCGGCGCGGACACCCGCACCTCGCCGGTCCCCGCGCGGACCGTCATCCGGATGTTCTTCATCCGGCGTCGTGTGAGGGTGTAGTCGTTCGCGGGCACCGCCTCACTGTACGGCCGCGCGCCGACACCGGGCGGTGCCCCGTCAGGCCGGGCAGTAGTCGAAGAAGTCCGTCGTGTAGCCCGCCGCGGCGAGCCGTTCGATGAGGGTCTCGGCGTCCTCCACGTAATCCGGCGCGGCGTACCAGGTCGCGTCGTCGCCGACCACCTGATAGTCGGCGGACAGGTACCCCTGCTCGCAGGCATCGCGACGCAGCTCGGTGTCGGCGGCCCAGTCGTCGGGCACGCCGAACGGCACGTTCGACCCGCCGATCGCGCAGTTGAGCACCCCGTCGAGGTCGCCGCATTCGAAGCCCGCGGTCGCGAGCGCATCCTCGAGGTTCGCGGCGGTCACGGGTACCGGACCGGCGGGGTCCGGGGAGGACGATGCGGTGGGCGACGGCGTGGGCGTCTGCGCGGCCGAGCGCGTCGCCGACGGTGTCGCGACAGAGGGGCTCTCGGACGCGGCGGGCGTCGACGCGCTCGGCGACGTCGACGCATCGTCGCCGCCCGTGCACCCGGCGAGCACCCACGCGAGAGCGAGCGCGACGCCCACGGCGCGCATCGTCCGCATCAGACCACCCGGTGGAGCCAGCCGTGCGTGTCCTCGGCGCGGCCGTACTGGATGTCGGTCAGCGCGCCGACCATCTCAGCTCCCACCGGGCCCGGCGAACCGTCGCCCACGGTCACGTCGAAGTCGTCGGAGACCAGGCGACCGATGGCCGTCACCACGGCGGCGGTGCCGCAGGCGAACAGCTCGACGATCTCCCCCGCCTCGATCCCCTCGAGGATCTCGGCGAGCTCGATGTCGCGCTCCTCGACGGTGCGCCCGGAGTCCTTCAGCAGCGTGAGGATCGAGTCGCGGGTGACGCCCGGGAGGATGGTGCCGCTCAGGGACGGCGTGAGCACCGTGCCGTCGGCGCGCACCGCCATGAGGTTCATGCCGCCGAGCTCCTCGACGTAGCGGTCCTCCTTGGCGTCGAGGAACAGCACCTGCTGGCAGCCGTGGGCCTTGGCCTCGAGCTGCGGGAGCATGCTCGCCGCGTAGTTGCCGGCGGTCTTGGCCTCGCCGGTGCCGCCCGCGTTGGCGCGGTGGTAGCCCTTCGACACCCAGATCGAGGCGCCCTGGTCGCCGGTCGCGATGTAGGCGCCCACGGGCGACGCGGTGACCAGGTAGTCGACCTCGTCGGACGGCTGGACCAGGAGGCTGGGCTCGGTCGCGATGAGCAGCGGCCGCAGGTAGAGGCTCGCGCCGGGCGTGCCGGGGACCCACTGCTGGTCGATGGTCACGAGCTCCTCGAGGGAGGCCAGGAAGTCCTCGGCCGGGAGCTCGGGCAGGGCGAGCCGGCGCGCGGACGCGGCCAGGCGGGCGGCGTTGCGCTCGGGACGGAACAGGTGGATGGAGTCGTCCTCGTGCCGGTACGCCTTGAGGCCCTCGAAGGCCTGCTGCGCATAGTGGAGGACGGCGGCGCCGGGGTGCATCGGGAGGGGGGCGAGGGGGACGATGCGACGCTGGGTCCAGCCCTCACCGTCGCGCCAGGTCGCGCGCGCCATGTGGTCGGTGAAGACCTTGCCGAAGACCGGGTCCTCCATCGCGAGCCACCGCTCCTCGTCGGACGCGGGGCGCCGGTTCGGGATCACGGTGAACGGTGCGGGCGTGGTGGTCTCCATGGGGCCGAGCCTAGACCCGGCGCGCGTCGGGCCGTGGTGTCACGGCTAGCGCGCCGCGCTGCCCTTCCCGAGCGCCGCGGTGAGCTCCTGCCAGCGCGGCAGGAAGTCGTGGACGATGTCCGCGTGCAGCTTGCGGTCGATGTCGCGGGCCACGCGCCACCGGGCGACGGGCCCGCCCTCGAGGGTCGCGGTCGCGGTGCGGGCGGCGGCGTCGAGGCGCAGCCCGCGCACCACCCACCAGTGATCCACGAAGGCGTCGGCGACGTTGAAGAGACGCTCCTGCAGGTGGCGGTACTGGACGATGCGGGCGCGGAGGTCGGCGTCACCCTCGAGGATCGCGTTGACGGGCTCGGAATCGATCTCGGGTACCTCGTCGCCCGCCGGCTGCGGGTCGCGCTGGATCGCCTGGCGCGCGAGCTTGAGCATGAACCGCGTCTCGGCCTCCGTACGGTCCTTGCTGAAGGCCGCGACCAGGGCGGCGTCGAGCATGCGGCCCCTCACGGTCATCTCCTCGAGCAGCCGGTCCAGGCCGTCGAGCATCGCGATCGCGGGGAGCTCGGACTTCGCGCGTCGCGAGCCGAGCTGCAGGGTCGCGACCTGGTCGCGCACCGGGCGGACGAACGCCTCCGGCGGGACCAGCGAGGACGGGTCACGCGGGATGCCCGCGACCAGGAGGTCGTGCGCGGCCGCGAGCGCGAGCGGGCCCTCGGCCTCGAAGCGGCGCTGGCGCGCGCGGAGCTCGGCGGTGCGGCGGCCGATGTCGATGGTGCCGCCGATGGTGATGCCGGCGACGATCGCGACGATCACGCCCGGGAGCAGGAGCGACCAGTTCGAGGACATGGTCCGAGACTAGTGGGAGCCCGCCGGGGCGCCCTGGGCCGAACGGCTCTCCCGGCGCATCCGCCGCGCGTCGCGTACGCGGTGCACGTCCGACCGCAGACCCGGGTCGGCGACCACCAGCACCAGCACCACGGCGGACACCGCCGCGATCACGATCCCGACCGTGTGCAGGCTCGCATCGGTCGGAGTGTCACCCACGGCGCCGGCGATCACCACCGAAGCGGCGATCGCCCCCATCTGGAGAGCGGTGCGCGACAGTCCCGCCGCGGTGCCGATCTGCCCCGCGGGGGCCTGCCGGTACAGCACCGCCTGGTTCGTCACCGACACCAGGCCCTGCGGGATGCCGAACAGCGCGATCGCCGCGAGCACCCAGGCGAGAGGCGTGCCGGTATGGATCGCCGTCACGAGGACGCCGCCGACGAGCGGCACGCCTGCGGCGATGATCAGGGTGCGCCGCGGGCGCGGCTGCCTGGCGACGATGAGGTTCGCGGCGAAGGCGACCACCGCGGCCGGGATCATCATCAGTCCCGTCACGTCGGCATCGAGACCGCGGGCGCTCTGGAACCACGGCGTCATGGAGTAGGTCACCAGGTAGATGCCCACGTAGCTGAGGAAGAATCGCAGGTAGGTACGCGACAGCGCGCGGTTGCGGGCGAGCATGCGGACGTCGATGAAGGGGCGCTCGGTGCGGCGCTCGTGCCAGATCAGGGCCGGGCCGGCGAGCGCGGGCGCGGCGAGCAGCCACCACTGGTGCTGGTCGATGTCGAGCAGGAACACCAGCGTCGGGGTGAGCGTGAGCGTGAAGAGCACCATGCCGGGCAGGTCGATCGCCCGGGCGACGGACGTGCCCGGGGCGACCCGCGCATCGTCCCGTGGCAGCCACCGGAGCGTCATGACCGCGACGGCGATCGCGACGGGCACGTTGACCAGGAAGATCGACTGCCACCCGAACCAGTGCACCAGGAGCCCGCCGAGCACCGGCCCGATCGAGATGGAGGTGAGGGCGGCCATCGACAGGCCGGACAGCAGGATCGGCGGGGGCTCGCGGCGCAGGCGCGCGGACTGGGCGGAGATCTGCGCCATCGAGGAGGGGTACGCGGCCGAGGTCCCCAGGCCGATCAGCAGGCGTGCGACCAGGACGCCGGTGAAGGTGGGCCAGAGCGCGGGGACGATGCCGCCGATCGCCGTCGCGGTCAGGCCCGCGAGGTAGACGCGCCGGGGCCCGTAGATGTCGGCGAGGCGACCGCACGCGGGCTGGCCGACCGAGCTGACCAGGTACAGGCCGGCGACCAGCCACATCACCTGGGCGACGGTCACCCCGGTCGCCTCGGCGATGGGCACCAGCGCCACCGCGATCATGGTGGTGTTGAGCGGGTTCATCGCCGGCCCCGTCAGCACGGGGAGCGCGAACCGGGCGCCGAAGCCCTGGGTGGGCGTCACCTCTCCGCGACCAGGGTCTCGAGCAGCGGGAGCGCGGCGGCGAGGGCGTCACGGTCCGCGTCGGCCAGGCGCTCGGCGAGCAGGGACGCGAACGCGGCGTCACGCTCGCGGGACACGGCGGCGAGGGACTCCTCCCCCGCGTCGCTGAGCGCGAGGAGCTCGCGGCGGCCGTCGTCGGGGTCGGGAGTGCGGTCGACCAGGCCCGCCTCACCGAGCGCGCGCACCACCTGTCCCATGGACTGCGGGCGGACGTGCTCGATCTCGGCTAGCTCGGCGGTGGTGAGCGGGCCGCGCTTGCGGATCATGCGCATCGCGGACTCCTGCGACGGCGTGAGGTGCGCCTCCGGGGTGGCGTTGCGAGCCAGGCGGTTGAGCCGGGCGGCGACGATGCGCAGGCGAGGGGCGAGCGCGGCGGGGTCCTCGGGGCGGGTCACGCCACCAGGCTACGACTTTGGAAGGTTGCCTTGCAAGTTAACCTTCTTTGTTTGCGCTCTCCTACGCCAGCGCGCGGGTGACCCCGAACTCCTCGAGTGTGACGCGCACCGCGGAGGCCACCAGGATCAGGTGCGCCAGGGCGCCGATCCACAGGCCGGTCGCCATGTAGGCGAAGCTCCCGACGGCGCCGAGCATCGCGCAGACGCTGACGCACATGGCGAGGCCCTCGCGCTCGATCACCCACCGGACGCGGTACCGCATCCACACGGAGCCGACCACGATCGCCGCGAGCGAGGCGAGACGGATCGGGAGGCCGACGCCGGCGAGGGTCTCGAGCCACCATGCCAGCGCGGCCAGACCGGAGATCTGAGACAGGACGCGGAGCAGACGACCGTGCATGTTCACGGTGCCAGCATCACAGCGTCATCGCGCCGTCGGTAGCCCCTACTTCTGGGGGCGTGGTCAGGACGCGTCGGTCAAGAGGAGCGCGTTGCGCAGGTGGTGCCAGGCCTGCCGCGCGGTCGCATCATCGCCGTAGATGGACGGCGTCCCGGGGCTCGCCACCCACCAGCGATCGCCCTGCTGGAGGTACATGGCCGTCGGCGGATCACCGACGAACCACGCGCCGGTCGCGCCGGCGACGTCGGTCGGGATCCAGTCGTCCCCCGGCTCGCGCGCCGTCACGACGTCGAGGTCGAAGTAGTAGCCCTGCTCGACGGCCTGGTCCGTCTCGCCCACGAAGCGGACCCGGAGACCGCCCGCGATGGTCGCGTCGTTGAGCGCCACCTCCGCATCGTCCGTCACCGTCAGACCGAGGGAGGCGGCGGCGTCCCTGGCCACCGCCTCGTCCCCGCGAGGCTGGAACAGGACCCAGATCGCGAGCGCGCCGGCCACGAGCACCAGCACCATGGACAGGAGCAGGATCCCGCGGCGCGGGCGCTCGGTCGGCGGCTGCGCGCTGTCGCCGCCCGCCGTCATCCCGGGGATCAGCGGGTCCGAGGTGGGCGTCGCTCCGTGATGTGCGAACGGCGGCAGCTTGGGCATCCCGCTGGTGAAGTTCATCGTCGCCCCCCGTGACGGTCTTCCCGCGAGCGTATCCCCTGCTCAGACCTGCTGGACGCGCTCCACGCCGGGAAGGATCTCCTCGTACTCGGCGGCCGTGGTGGGGACCCCGTAGGTCGGGGTGTCGCGCTCGACGCGCCACGACTCCGCGAGCGGCCCCATGTCGTGGGCGTCGTAGCCGATCGTGTCGAGGAAGGAGGCGACCAGGTGCGTCGCCTCGGGGTGGTTGCTCGCGATCGGGATGGCGCGGCGCACCGGGGAGCCGGCGGGCGCGGTGTCCGCCGGGATCTGCCGCGCGTAGATGCTGTTGAAGGCCTTGACCACGTGCGACGCGGGCAGCAGGTCCTGCAGCAGCTCGGAGGTGGTCTTCCGGTTGGCGTCGAGCGCGGCGATGCGGCCGTCGCGCTGGGGGTAGTAGTTGTTGGCGTCCATCACCACCTTGCCGCGCAGCTGCTCGAGCGGGAGCTGGTCGATCTTGCCCAGCGGGACCGCGACCAGGACCAGATCGCCCTTCAGCGCGGCGTCGCGGGCATGTACCGCGGTGGCGCGCGGGCCGAGCTCGGCGACCAGATCGCCCAGGGTGTCGGGGCCGCGGCTGTTGCTGATGAGGACGTCGTAGCCCGCCGCGACGGCGGCGCGAGCCACGTTGGAGCCAATGTGGCCGGAGCCGATGATGCCGAGGGTGGTCATGATCGCGGAACCTCCTTCACTTCGAGGGTATTCCGGGCTGGGGCTACGCGACGAGCGCCCAGTCCTGTTGGGAGCTGCACCTAGCCTGTGCTCGTGACCCGCATTACGCCCGAAAGCGCCCGCGCCCTCTGGCTCGCGCTCGTCGAGAACGCCGCGCGGCTGGTCACGGAGGCGGACTTGCTCTACCCGTCGCCCCGCGCCCAGTCGCTCTCGGTGCTCGCGCGGGAGGAGATCGGCAAGGCGGTCTGGGTCCAGCGCGCGTTCTGGAAGGCGTGGGAGACCGGCGACGAGACGCCTCGTGACGTGCCTGAACTGCGCGAGCACGGGCGCCACCACGTGCCGAAGCTGGTCGAGGCCACCTCGTTCCTGACCGACCCTGAGTTCTACTCGCCCGAGGAGCCGACGCCTGAGATGTGGGCACACGCCGACAACATCGCCAAGCAGCAAGGCTTCTACGTGGAGCTCCACGCGGACGGCACGATCACGGCGCCCGCTGACGTGGAGCGACCCGCGCTCCAGTACGACATCTGGGAGGCTGCCGCGCTCGTGCAGTGGGCCGTCCACGAGGATCGCCTCCTAGCGAGAGTCTGCGGCCTTCCCACGCCTCCCACGGAGCACATCGAGGCGCTGGTGACGCCGATCGTGGACCGCGACCACGCCGCGCGCCCTCAGGGAGCCTCACCCGTGCGGCACGCCGCCAAGGTCACCGACTGACGTTCTCGTCGCCTGACAGGTCGAGCGTCGCGTGCGTGTGGCCCTCGCGATGCAAGGAATAAGGGCGGGCGAGCCTGCGTGTCGCAGACCCACCCGCCCTCGCGGCGTGCATTGGTGCTAGAGCAGCGCCCAGACCTTGATCGTGTTGTCAGCGGCGATCTTGAGGTCGTAGAAGTTGAGTTCGTACCGCGCCTTGCCGCCGGTCGGGATTCGATCCAGGTACGTCCAGTCTGTCGCGATCGGGCTGCCGTCCGCGTCGAAGACCACCGCAACCATCCGCACCGACTCCTGGTCCTCAACGAAGGTGGACTCTACGGTTCCGGAAACGGTCGCGCTCCAGTCGTCATTCTTGTACTCGGGTTCGCTGACGATGAAGGCTCCGAACTCCTGGTCCGGCATGTATGTGCCGTCCTCGGGGCCGCGCACGTTGATGCTCTCAGCCTGCCAGTCGGCGCTGTCATAGAAGGTCCCCACCATTGCGAACGTCTCGCCCGGTAGAAGGTTGCCGTAGTCGGAGCCCGTGTCGAGGATCACACCGTCCGCGTCGAGCAGCTCAACGTCGAACGCGGCGAACTGCCAAAGGTAGTCCTCGTTGGGGTTGTAGACCGTGACGAAGTACTCCCAGTCACCGTCGGAATTGCGCCAGAACTCGCTGTCCTCCACCACGAGGTCCTGCTGGCCCGCTGCCTCTTCGGTCGTCTCCTCGACGGCCGGCTCGGCAGACTCGGTTTCGGTCGCGGCCTCGGTGGTGGCAGCTGCCGTGGGCTCGTCCTCGGCCTGGGCGAGGTCTTCGCTGGCCCCGCAGCCCGTAATCAGAAGCGCGACGACCGCAGCGCCCGCAATCGGCGCAAGAATGTGCTTGCTCATGGTTTCCCCTCAGGATTGAATACACGGCGCGGGTTGGCCACACGCCTAAAGTCGATACTCCCATGGGTACGACGGGGCGGCGCTGGATCCCATGTGAGTTCGCCCACACTCGACAAGAAACCGATGCGAACAAGATCGGAATATTCCGGCAACCGTGACTTTTGGCCCAGGTCACTCGGCCGACACTGAGTGCCCTAGATGGAGCTGCGTCAGTGGATGGTTTTCTCGATGCCGTCGAAGTGCACCCTCGAGTGCCCAGCGCTTGCGGTCCACCTCCGACCGACCCGACAGCACCCGCGCCATCCGTCCGTCCACGCTCCAGCACTCCTGTTCGTAGCCGGTCGGCTCCCCACCGATAGCGCCGCGGGTGGTCATGATCGCGGAGCCTCCGTCACTTCGAGGTGCATCCAGTCAACGGTGGTATTGCCCGTTATGGCGCCAGCTGCCAAGCTGCGTGGATGGCTCCAGATCAGCAACCGGCGGCGTGGCTGCTTCTGGCTGCTGGCGAAGACAGGCAGTACGGCGGCAACTCAGGCTACGAGGATGAGATCGACGTCTCCTACTCGTGGGACAGCACCGTGAAGAATCATGGAAGCGTGAAACCCGGGGATTTCATCGCACTGTGGGACAAGCGGCGACTCCTTGGAGTCTCAGTCGTCGAGCAAGTGCGCCCGGAAGATTCGCGGAAGCAGCGATTTCGATGTCCCGTGTGCGGCCGCGCAAACATTCAGTCACGCGCCACAAAGTCTCCGAAGTACAAGTGCCAGAAGTGCGGCGCCGAGTTTGATGACCCAACGATCGAATTCATCGACGTTGTCGCCTACCGTTCTCGACACGACGCCGCTTGGACACCGCTTGAAGGACTCCTAGGCGCCGACGCACTACGTCGCCTCTGCCTCTCGCCACGAAGCCAACACAGCATGCGCTCGCTCAATTGGACCGCCTTTGCGTCCGAGCTTGAAGCGCACGGCGCGACGTTCGCGCTGTCGCGCGCCGTTGCCAGGGCACCTGACCTATACGTCCCGGAGTTCGAAACTCGCGTCTCGCTTCCATCGGGACACACGACGGCCACGGTGCGTGTCCGGCGCGGCCAACAGCAGTTCCGACGTCGATTGCTCGAAGCACAGGGCAATAACTGCGCGTTTACAGGCCGCGCACCTGAACGCGTGCTCGACGCCGGACACCTCTACAGCTACGCGGAACTGGGGGAGCACCACGAGCACGGTGGCCTGCTGTTGCGGCGCGATGTACACCGGCTCTTCGACGACGGCTGGATCGCCGTAGATCCAACGTCCCTGAAGCTCGACGTCTCGGAGCCGCTGGGCGAGTACCCCCAGTACGCGACCCTGCACGGCGAAGCGCTTCGCGCGGTGGTCAGCGATCAACACCTGGGATGGCTTGAGAAGCACTGGCGCGAGCACCGGGGCAACGCGTCGACATCGATCCCGTCACTCTCGGGTCCACGTCAGCCCCCGAACCCCGCGATCGACCCGTCGACCGCCCAGTCGGAGTCGGCGTCCCGCGTGATGAGCGCCGGGTCGCCCGGCTCGACCATCAGGTAGTCGTCGGGCACGGGCGCGAGGTCTCCCCCGTCGTCCCACGTCGCGTCGACCACGAGCCAGCGCCCGTCGATCAGCACGCGGTTCCACGCGTGCCCGCCGGAGGTCGGGCCCGACCAGGCCTGGCCGGTGACCGTGACCGCCTCGAGCCCGGCCGCATCGGCGATCGCCTTGAAGGCCTGCGCGTAGCCGTTGCAGACCGCGGAGCCGGCGACCAGGATCCCGTAGGCCTCCTGCGACTGCGCCACCTGGAGGTTCCGCTCCCCCGTGTTGATGAGATCGGCGGCCTCGTAGTCGTAGGTCGCTGCCTGCGCGACGTAGTCGTGGATCGCGGTGACCTGGTCGGCAGGGCCGAGGGCGCCCAGGTCGAGCACCGTGAGCGCCTCGTCCACCGCGGCCGCGGTGGCGTCCTGGCGCGCGCGGGTCTCCTCGGCGTCGTACACGTACTCGGGCTCGAGGCTCACGGCGCGACCGTTGAGCGTCAGCGTCTGCCAGCCCTGCACGAACACGTAGGGGTTCTGGGTCAGCGCCTCGAGCATCGCGTCCTCCACGGCGGCGACACCCTCGGCGCCCGCTGTCCAGGAGGAGATGTCGATGCTCTCCTCGCGCGCGATCATCGCGGCCTCGAGATACCGCACGAGCTCCGTCGACCCGGTCACGGGGTGCTCGACCACGGCGGGGACCGGCCTCGCCGCCGGCACCGCTCCCGCGGAATCGGCGGCGGCGACCACCGAGAGGGCGTCGTCCGGAAGGAAGCCGTACGCGTGCAGGGCGCGCGAGAACGGGGTGTCGAACACGAGCACCAGTGCGGCGATCACGACGATCGCCGTGACGGTACCGGCCACACGGCCCAGGCTGAACGATGCGCGTTCCTGCTCCGTGACCTGCAACCGCCAGGCGGAGCGCTGAGCCGCGCGGTACGGCGCCGCGGGCGCCTGCCATGCGGGCGGCGGCCCCTCGATCAGGGTGACCGCGTCGCGCGTCCGGGTGGTCCAGCGCTGGCCGTCCCACCACCGTTCGAGACCCACCTGGGACGGATCGGACATCCATCCCGGCGGTGGCAACGGCACGACTATCACTCCTGGTCGATCATGGACTTGGTCGGAGCATTACAGCGTCTCCAGCCCCCGGGAGGCAAGTCCTGTGTGGCCAACTCCACGCGGCCTATCCTGGCCGTATGGGCCGCCTCATCGTCGAACAGATCCTCACCGCCGACGGCTTCGCATGCGGGCCGGACGGCGAGCTGGACTTCATGCGCATGCCGGGCCCGTTCGACCCGACGGACCCCGGCCAGCTCGACATGCTCGAGCACACCGAGGCCATCCTCCTGGGCCGCACCACCTACGAGCTGTTCGCCGCGTACTGGCCCGACAAGACCACCGACGACGAGCCCATGGCCGACCACCTCAACCGGCTTCCGAAGCACGTGGTCACCAACACGCTCGCCGCGGCCCCGTGGGGCTCGTACTCCTCCGCGATCGTCGAGCACGGTGAGCCGCGCGACACCGCGCGCCGCCTCAAGCTCCACTACGCGGGCGACATCGTCGTCTGGGGCAGCCTCCAGCTCGCCGGCGCGCTGCTCCAGGCGGAGCTGGTCGACCGGGTCCGCCTGCGCATCGTCCCGATCCTCATCGGCCAGGGTCGGACGGCCACGCCCGGGCTGCGCCACCCGCGCGGCCTCGATCTGGTCGAGGCCGAGATGCTCCCCGCGGGCCACGTGACCCTCACCTACGACGTGCGCTGAGACCGCGCTACGACGCCAGCAGCCACCAGCCGCCGAGGCCGGCGCATCCGGCGGTCAGCAGCCAGAACACCGCGACCCATGCGCCGCCGGGAACCGTGGTGAGCCGCGCCAGCGCGTCGGCGTCCGACCCTCGCCCGCGACCGCCGCGGCGGGAGGAGCCGAGCTCGACCACCGCACGGACGGCGCCGATCATCAGCAGCCACGCGAGCCCGCATGCGAGTCCCACCCGCCACGGGTCGGGCAGGAGCCAGGCGGCCGCGCCCAGCCCGGCGATCGCCACGACCATCACCAGCAGCCCGTACCAGTTGCGGATCCTCACCAGCATGAGGAGCAGCACCGCCTCGAGCACCCACAGCACCGCCACCGCGTGACCGGCGGCGATCGCCCACGCGGCGGCGAGCCCGAGCACGCCGGGCGCCGGATAGCCGGCGAGCGCGACCAGGGTCAGCGGGAAGCGCTTGGCCTCGCCGTAGGACGTGGTCAGGCCCGAGGTGTCCGAGTGCAGCCGGATGCCGGAGACGCGTCGCCCCGTGAGCCCCGCGACCAGGGCGTGACCGCCCTCGTGCGCGATGGTGACCGCGTGGCGGACGATCCCCCAGAGCGGGGCGACCACGATGCATGCGACCACGACCGCGAGCGCGATCAGCACCGTGGACTGGGCGACGTCGACGGGCGTGGTGACGTCCACCCACAGGCGGTCCCAGATCTCGGCGAGGCTCACGGACACCAGAGCCTAGGGCCCCGTCAGTCGCAGTAGTCGCACCGGCCCGAGGCGGGCAGCGCTGTGAAGCAGCCGGCGCACGCGACGGGCTCGGCCTGGACGACCTTCGCGGGCGACGATTCGGCGGCCCGGGAGGCCTTGGCGGTCGCCGGGGCGGGAGCCTCCTCGGCCAGGGGCTGCGGGAGCTCGACGAACGAGCTCACGCCGCCGCGCGGGTGCAGCGCGATGAAGCCGGGGAAGATGTACGCGATCGGCTCGCCGCCGCCGGCCGCCTCGAGCCCGATGTGGGCCCGGGACTCGGGGATGAAGACGTGCGTGTAGTCGAGTCCGCGCGCCACGTCGCGGATGACGGGGAGGGCCTCGTACGGCGGCTGGAAGTCGCCCAGCGCGTTCTCGAGGCTGCTGAAGTAGGTCCGGGGTTCGATTTCAGCGGAGATGCTCACGAGCCCATCATCCTTCCACGTCCGCGGAGTCCTCCGGGACCTCCGCACCGGTCTGTACGGCAGGTGCGACATCGATCACACCCATCATCCCGAGGTCCTCATGGTCGAGGACGTGGCAGTGGTACACGGTGGTCCCGGGCACCCGGTCGAAGCCGATCCGCACCACCACGTCCTCGCCCGCCGGGACATCGACCACGTCGCGCAGGTCGATCCCGTCCGCCTCCATGAGCTGCATGGGCCACACATGCAGGTGGAACGGGTGATCCATCATGGTGCGGTTGCGCAGCGTCCACTCCTCGACGGTGCCCACGTCGGCCTGCTGGTCGATCCGCGTGGCGTCGAACTCCTCCCCGTCGATGAGGAAGCGCATCCCGCCTCCCCCCATCGCCATGGTGAAGCTCAGGGTGCGGCGGGCGTCGACGTCCGCCTCGCGCAGGTCCCGGGGCCGGAACGATGCGGGCGGCACGGGAACCGGCGTGTCGGCCCTCGCGTCGGGCACCAGCGTGAGCAGCAGGGCGTCGTCGGGCTCGACGCCGGCGCTCATCATCCCCATGCCCCTCGAGCCGATGCCGTGGGCGCGGGCGGTCAGCGTGACCGGCGCGTCGACCATGTCGATCTCGAGGTCGGCACGATTGCCTGGCGCGAGCAGCAACCCCGACCCGTCCCGCGGCGAGTCGAAGGTGCCGCCGTCGATGCCGCGCACCCGCACCGTCGCACCTCCGGGATCGAGGTCGAGGTACCGGCTGGCGCACGCGTTGATCAGCAGCAGGCGCTCGGTCGCGCCCGGCGCCGTCGCCAGGTCGGGCGCGAGCAAGCCGTTGACCAGCACCGCCTCGCCCAGCCGGCCCTGACGCCGCTCGGCTGCCGAGACCGTGGCGACGCCCCCGTCCACGAGCGTCACGTCGGAGACCACCGCGACCCGCGGGGCGCGCTGCGACCAGTCGTCGCGGTCGATCACGATCGCGCCGTAGAGCCCCCCGAAGACCTGGTCAGCGACCGTGCCGTGGTGATGAGGGTGGTACCAGAACACCCCGTGCGGGTGATCCGGGTCGATCACGATCACATAGTCGAAGGACTGCCCCGGCTCGATGCTGATGAAGGGGTTGTCGCCGTCCGCGAGCGGCGACACCTGCAGGCCGTGGGTATGGAGGTTCGTCGGCTCGTCGAGCGCGTTGGTGAGGCGGATCCGCAGCGTGTCCCCGGGGCTGAGGTGCAGCGTCGGGCCCGGGACGGAGCCGTTGTACGCGAGCATGGTCGCGGTCCCGCCCGCGACCTCGACCTGGGTGGGCGCCGCGGTGAGGTCCAGCTCGAGGAAGCCGTCCTCGCTGGCGAGCACCGGGGGCTCGGCCCAGGTAGCGCCGCCGCCGGTCGCGTCGGCGGCGGAGGGCGAGGTCGAGGCGACGGGCTCCGAGAACGGCGGCGCGCCGGCGATCTTGAGCCCCGCGAGCCCCGCGCCGACAGTCCCGACGCCCACCAGACCGAGCGTCAGCGCGGTACGTCGCGACGGCCTCTCGGCCATGACTCTCACGCTCCCTCGGCTGGACTGATCAGTCCATGGTGCCTCGTGAAACTGAGAGTGCGCTCAGACGGCGACCGAGCCGTGGATCGGCTCGACGGAGACGCGGCGCCCGCAGCATGGGCAGTAGCCCTGCCAGCTGAGCTCGACGCGGATGCCGTCCTTGAAGCGCCGGTCCACCACCTCGCGGATGGCGGAGAGGCGCACCTCCTCGATGTCGTGATGGTGCTTCGCGACGCACGTGAACTCGAACGGAGCGGTGACCAGCTCACCGACCTCGACCATGGGCATCATGCTGGGCCTCCTTCCGCATCGTCGCGGCGAAGAGTGGGGGGTGATTCCGACGTTAGGCATCGCGAATCGATTCGCACAAGGAGGAACCGGGTGCCTTATTGTCTCGGCTGCGATGTGAGCCTTAACGGGGGTCGCGGTACCGCCACATGGTGAGCGATCCGAACACCGCGACCAGCCCGGCGGACCACGCGAGCGCGATCCCGAGCTCCCCGCCGACGGGCGCGCCGTCCATGAGCGCGCGCACCGCGGTCACCAGATCCGAGACGGGGTTGACGCTCACCCAGGCCTGCAGCCAGCCCGGCATGGTGGCGGGATCGACGAAGATGTTGGATCCGAACAGCAGCGGCATCAGCGTGAAGCCGGCCACGCCCATGATCGCCTGCGGCGTGCGCAGGATCAGCGACAGGAACGTCCAGATCCATCCGAGCGAGAACGCGAAGACCAGCAGCAGCGCGATGCCGGCGAGCACGCCGATCACGCCGCCCGCGGGACGCCAGCCGATCGCCAGGCAGACGGCCGCGGTGATGAGCGACGCCACCAGGAAGCGCACGCCGTCGCCCAGCAGCATCCCGACCAGCGGGCTCGGTCGCCAGATGGGAAGGGACCTGAAGCGGTCGAAGACCCCCCGGTCGATATCGGTGCGCAGGTTCGAGCCCGTGTACATGGTGATGAAGAGCACGGACTGCACCAGGACGCCCGGCGCGATGTAGGCGATGTACTCGCCGGTGGATCCGGCGATCGCCCCGCCGAACAGGTACGTGAACAGCAGCGTCATCATCACCGGGAACACGGTGACGTCGAACAGCTGCTCGGGGACGTGCTTGATCTTCAGCAGCGCCCGCCAGCCGAACGTGATCGACGTGCTGAGCGCGTTCGCGCGCGGCGGCCGGCTCGCCGACGCGAGCGCATCCGCGATGGTCGGGGCGGAGGATGCGACGCTCGCCTTGGTCTCCGCGCTCATGCCGCCTCCTCCGCGTCCGCGTCGTCGGCGGCATGGCCGGTGAGGGCCAGGAACACCTCGTCGAGGGTCGGCTGGCCGAGCGCGAACTGGGCGAGCTCGAGCCGCTCCTCCTCGAGGGCCGTCAGTGCGCGGGTCACGCGGCCGCGGTCCTCGATGGCGGCGACGAGCAGCTGCGGGTCGTGCGCCTCCTCCACCGGGACGCCCAGCTCGCGCACCAGCACGTCGCGGGCGCGCGCTCGATCGGCGCGGTGCATGACGCGCACGTGGAGCGTCCCCGAGCCGACCGACGCCTTGAGCTCCGACGACGTCCCCTCGGCGATGATGCGGCCGCGGTCGATCACGCTGATGCGGTCCGCGAGGTGGTCAGCCTCGTCAAGGTACTGCGTGGTGAGCAGCACGGTGGTGCCATGGGCGACCAGCGCGCGCACGATGTCCCACACCTCGTTGCGTGCCCGCGGGTCCAGGCCCGTGGTCGGCTCGTCGAGGAACAGCAGCTCAGGCGTCACCACCAGGGAGGCCGCGATGTCGATCCGGCGACGCATGCCGCCGCTGAACTTCTTCACCTGCTTGCCCGCCGCATCGTCCAACCCGAAGGCCGCGAGCAGCTGGTCGGCACGCTCCCCCGCAGCCGTGCCGCGGTAGCCGTGCAGCCGCGCGAGCAGGCGCAGGTTCTCGTGGCCGGTGAGGTCCTCGTCGACCGAGGCGAACTGGCCCGTGAGGCTCACATGGCTGCGCACGTGGTCCGCCTCACGCACCACGTCGTACCCGAGTACGCGCGCGCTGCCCTCGTCGGGAAGGATCAGCGTCGAGAGCATCCTGATCGCCGTGGTCTTGCCCGCCCCGTTGGGACCGAGGAAGCCGTGGACGCCGCCGCGCGGGACGCTCAGATCGATCGAGTCGACGGCACGCTGCCTGCCGTAGATCTTGGTCAGTCCGGCGGTCTCGATGACCAGGTCCGACATGGCGCCTCCTCCGGCGCATCCCCGGGGCGGGAGCGCACCCCGTCAGGCTAGATCCGCCCTCCGACATCCGCCATGCGGACCGGGGCATCGGCCCACCACCGCGCGATCATGGCCCCGACGCCCGCCGCGTCGTCGAGCCAGGGCAGGTGGCCGACCCCAGGCAGCGTGACCACCGTCGAGTCGCGCGCGTGCGCCGCCCACCCGCGGACCCGCTCCGGGGACGCGTACGGGTCGCGATCGCCGACCAGCCACAGCGAGGGCGCCTGGATCGCCTCGAGCCCCGCCTGCGCGATCATCCAGTCGGAGCGGAGCCCCCGCCACGTGGCGACCCGACGCAGCAGGCGCAGCTCGTGCGCGAACGTGTCCGTGTGCCGCGCGAGAGCGAGCCGCCACTCCATGTCGGGGCCGGTGACACCGCCCTCGGCGATGAGCCGCTCGTGCCCCACCGCACGCAGCGATGCCCGCACCTCCCGCTCCGTGGTCCAGTGACGCGGGATCGCGTGGGCGATCGGCGCCGTCGCGGCGGCCTTCATCTGGGCGGGCAGACGCATGCCTCGCACCGCGGGCACGCCGGCGAGGACGATGCTGCGGGCCAGGTCTGGCCGCACCGACGCCAGGTGCAGCACCGCCATCCCGCCCGCCGAGCTGCCGACCAGGTCCACGGGTGCCTCGTCGATGGACTCGATCACGGCCGCGAGGTACGCCTCGAGTGCCGCGAGCAGGCCGTCGCGGGTGAGGTCGCGGTAGTCGATCGGGTCGCTCAGCCCGCAGCCGGGGCGGTCGACGACGATCGCTCGGACCCCCGGCAGCGCCGCGACCAGCGGCACCAGGTTCGCGCCCGCGGACGGGGTGCCGTGGACGAAGACCACCGGACGCCCCTTGCCGCGCTCCACGACCCGGACCCGGATCCCGAGCGAGGGCACCTGGACCCACCGCTCGACGGGGTCCGGGATGCCGTGATGCGCCCAGAGCGCCGCCTCGGCGGCGCGGTAGCGCGCATCGTCGCGAACGGGACGGGGCCTCACGCCTTCAGGCTAGGACGGAGCCGGGGCCGCCGCATCGTGCGGGCGCGGCCGACCCGCCTCAGGCCGGCGAGCCGGGCGGGTTCTTGTCCTTCTTCGCGTAGATCGACTCGATCACATCCGCGAAGTGCTCCATGACCACGGCGCGGCGGATCTTGAGGGACGCGGTGATCTCCTCGCGCGCCTCCGTGAACTCCCGGGGCAGGATCCGGTACTCGCGGATCGCCTCGGCGCGGGAGACGTGCTCGTTCGCGGCGGCGATCGCGCGGCCGATGAGCTCGCGGACGCGCTCGTTCATCGAGGCCTCCTCGAGCGTCATGTCCGGCAGATCGTGCGCCTTGAGCCAGGTCGGCAGGAGCACCGGGTCGAGCGTCACCACGGCGGAGACGAAGTGCCGTCCGTCGCCGATCACCACGGAGTCCTGGATCGCGGGGTGCGAGCGGATCGAGTCCTCCAGGACCGCGGGCTGGATGTTCTTGCCCGACGACAGGACCAGGATCTCCTTCTTGCGGCCCGTGATGGTGAGGTTGCCGTCGTGGATCTCACCCAGGTCGCCGGTGGCGAACCAGCCGTCCCGCATGACCTCGGCGGTCGCCTCGGGGGCGTTCCAGTAGCCCGTGAACAGGTTGACGCCGCGGGCGAGGACCTCCCCGTCCTCGGCGAGCGTGATCTCGCAGCCGGCGATCGGGTGGCCCACGGTCCCCATGACCTGGTCGGTGCTCGGGGTGCCCATGTGCGCTGCGGTGGTCTCGGTCAGGCCGTAGCCCTGCATGACCGTGACACCCAGGCCGCGGAAGAAGTGGCCCACCTGCGGGGTGAGCTTCGCGCCGCCCGCGAGGACGTAGCCGAGCTGGCCGCCCATGAGGTGGCGGATCTTCTTCAGCACCAGCGCGTCCGCGACGGCGAACTGCGCGCGGAGGACGATGCCGTGGCCGCCGGTCTCCTGCGCCATCGACACCTTGCGCGCCACCCACGCGGACCAGCGGAAGATCTTCTTCTTGATCCCCGACTGCGCGGCGTCCGCGCGGTTGTAGATGGTCTCGAGCACGCGCGGCACCAGCGGCATCCACGTCGGGCGGAAGCCCGCGAGGTCGGCGGCGAGGGTCTTGTGGTTCGGGGTGTAGCCGATCACGGCGCCGGAGCTCAGCGCGAGCACCATCGCGAGCCGCGCGAATACGTGCGCCAGCGGCAGGAAGAGCAGCACCCGGGTCTCGCCCTGGACGAACGCGCCGAAGTGCGGGTCGAGCTCGATGTTCGCGCAGTGCACCACGAGGTTGCCGTGGGTGAGCATCGCTCCCTTGGGGCGTCCGGTGGTGCCCGAGGTGTAGATGATGCTCGCGAGGTCGTCCAGCACCACGTCGGCGGTGCGGGCGTCGAGGTCGGCGTCGGTGACGGCACCCCCGTCCTCCGCGACCTGGTCGAGCCCGGCGGCGGTGAGCGCGAGCGCCGTCGGCTCCGAGTCGAGGCCGGCGATCATCTCCCGCTGCTCCGCGGTCTCGGCGGCGACGAAGGCGAGGCCCGCATCGTCCACGATCCACGCGCACTGCTTCGCCGAGGAGGACGGGTAGATCGGCACCGAGACGCCGCCCGCGGTGAGGACGGCGAAGTCCATGACGGACCACTCGAGGCTGGTGTCGCCCATGATGCCGACGCGGTCGCCGGGGCCGACGCCCTGCGCGACCAGGCCCTTGGCGACGTCGCGGACGCGCGCGTGGAACTCGGCGAGGGAGACGGGGGTCCACTCCCCGGCGTCGTCCTTCACCTCGGCGAAGGGCGCGGCGGGGGCGGCGGTGGCGCGCTCACGCAGCAGCGCGGCCAGGTTGAGGTGCTCGTCGACGGTGGCGAGGCTCGGGGAGGACATGTGCATCGGGGCCATGGATCGATCTTAACCTACGGTTCCGTAGGTTAGGCCGCTGGAGGCCCCGGACACGCGGGTGCGCGCCCCGCCGCGGACAGCCCGGACAGCCCGCACGGACCTCGTTCCGACACACCGACGGGCCGCGCGCATCGTCCCGAAACACGCCGCGCACCCGGGACCGACTCCGTGCGCACTGTCCAGGCGGGAGCGGGGCGCGGGCGCGGGCGCGGCGAGCTAGCGGACCCGCTCCATCCAGCCGTACGTGTCCTCCACACGCCCGTACTGGACGCCCATGAGGCGGTCCCGGACGGCGAGCGTCACGGGGCCGGGCTGCCCGTCCCCCACCGTCACCTCGAAGTCGGACGACGCCATCCGGCCCACCGGGGTGACGATCGCGGCCGTGCCGCACGCGAACACCTCGGTGATCTCGCCCTCGGCGATGCCGTCCTGAAGCTCCGCGAGCGTGATGTCACGCTCGACCACCTTCAGCTCGTTGTCCTCGAGCAGCTGGATGATGCTCGAGCGGGTGATGCCCTCGAGGATGTTGCCGTTGATCACGGGGGTCAGCACCGTGCCGTCACGGCGGACGGCGAACACGTTCATGCCGCCGAGCTCCTCCAGCACCGAGCCGGTCGCGGCGTCCAGATAGAGCACCTGGTCGAAGCCGCGCTCGTAGGCCTTGACCTGCGGCAGCAGCGACGCCGCGTAGTTGCCGCCGCACTTGGCCGCTCCCGTGCCGCCCGGGCCGGCGCGGTGGAAGTCGCGCTCGACCCAGATGCTCACCGGCTTCACGCCGCCGGCGAAGTAGGGGCCGGAGGGCGAGGCGATCAGCAGGTAGTCGACCTTCTTCGGGGGGCGCAGACCCAGGAACACGTCCGTGCCGATGAGGAAGGGACGAAGGTAGAGCGAGGTGCCGTCGGCCTCCGGGACCCACGCGTGGTCGAGCGCGAGCAGCGAGCGGATCGACTCCATGAAGTCCAGCACGCTCAGCTCGGGCAGCGCCATGCGGGCCGCCGAGCGCTGCAGGCGCAGGGCGTTCGCCTCGGGGCGGAACAGGTGGATCGAGCCGTCGGCCCAGCGGTACGCCTTGAGGCCCTCGAAGACCTCCTGCGCGTAGTGCAGCACGGAGGCGGCGGGGTCCATGGGGATGGGGCCGTAGGGCTCGACGCGGCGGTCGTGCCAGCCCTGCTCCGCGTCCCAGGTCACGCGCGCCATGTGATCGGTGAACTGGAGGCCGAAGGCGAGGTCGCGCAGCTTCTCGGCGCGCTCCTCGTCCGTCGCGGGGCTCGGGTGGCGGACGACGCGGAAGGCCTCCGAGGTGGACGAGTCGAGAGTGTCGGTCACTTCTTTGCCTTCCTGGTGTCGTGGGGAGAGAGTAGCGCCGGGACGATGCGGCGGTCACCGCATCGTCCCGGCGGGATACCGCTAGCCGCGGATGCGGGCGGCGAGCGCGTCGCCGATCTCGGCGGTGGTGCGCTGCGAGCCCGCGGCGCCGGCGGCGACCTTGGCGGCCGCGTCGGCGGCGACGGCGTCCTCGACCTTCGCGGCAAGCTCCGGGTGGCCGAGGAAGTCGAGCATCATCGCGACGGAGAGCACGGTGGCGGACGGGTCCGCGATGCCCTTGCCGGCGATGTCGGGCGCCGAGCCGTGGACCGGCTCGAACATCGACGGGCCGGTCTTGTCGGGGTTGACGTTGCCCGACGCGGCGAGGCCGATGCCGCCGGAGATGGCGGCCGCCTCGTCCGTGAGGATGTCGCCGAACAGGTTGTCGGTCACGATCACGTCGAACGACGCGGGCGCGGTGACCAGCTTGATGGTCGCCGCGTCCACGTGCAGGTAGTCCCAGGTGACGTCGGGGAACTCGGGCGCGACGGCCTCGACCGTGCGGCGCCACAGGTGGCCGGCGTGCACCAGCACGTTGTGCTTGTGCACCAGGGTCACGTGCTTGCGCTCGCGGCCGGCGGCCACCGAGAACGCGTAGCGGACCACGCGCTCGACGCCGTGACGGGTGTTGACGGAGACCTCGGTCGCGATCTCATGGGGCGTGTCGACTCGCAGCGCGCCGCCGTTGCCGACGTACGGGCCCTCGGTGCCCTCGCGGACCACGACGAAGTCGATGTCGCCGGGCTCGCTCAGCGGCGAGACCTCGCCCGGATACAGGCGCGACGGACGCAGGTTGACGTACTGGTCGAGCTCGAAGCGCAGCTTGAGGAGCAGGCCGCGCTCGAGCACGCCCGAGGGGACCGTCGGGTCGCCGATCGCGCCGAGCAGGATCACGTCGTGGTCCTTGATCGCGGCGAGGTCGGCGTCCGTCAGGGTCTCCCCCGTCGCGTGCCAGCGCTTCGCGCCCAGGTCGAACTCGGTGGTCTCGAAGGCGAGGTCGGTGCCCTCGGTGGCGGCGGCGAGGCACTTGAGCCCCTCCGCGACCACCTCGGGACCGATCCCGTCACCGGCGACGACGGCGAGGCGGTACGTGGTCATCAAGGTCTCCCTGCGGTGCGAAACGAGGCCCGGAGCGCCACCCTGCCGGCCGCGTGGGCGCGGGGCGGCGACGCCGGTCGAACACCTCGTATCGTAGGGCCGCTGTCCACCTGGTGGCAACATTGTCTCAACATGCAAGACGATGCCGACACCCTTCGAGAAGGTGCCGACATCGCCCCGTGCGCTACTCGTCGACGCTCGAGTACGCGTACTCGGGCACCCCTCCGAGCGGCTCGTAGTGGTCGACCTGGTCGCCCAGGCTCTCGCGGACGTAGTCCGGCATGCCGCCCATCGGCTCGACGGCGTCCCCCACCGTGTCCCGACCGCAGGACGCGTCAGGCACGCATGGCATCGCCTCGTACTCCTCGGCGACCGGCGCCGGGACGGCGTAGGCCGGCAGGCCTCCCGTCATGGGCTCGCGCACGAGCCCGGTGTCGCTGAGCCTCTGCGTCGAGCCCCACGACCCCCCGGAGTACACGTAGCCGACGTTCTGACCCGCACCCGCCTGGTTCTCCGCCGTGTTCGGGTCGGCGCATGCCGCCAACGACAGCGTGGCTGCCGCGGCCAGGCCCGCGAGGGCCCCCATCCCCTTCACGAGGACGGCTGCACCGCCATGGCTCCTCACCTTCATCCGAGTCCTCATGATCCTGCCCTCCTTCCGTGGGCACCTTCAGGACACACCTCGCGCGTATGGCCCCGGTATGCGCCCGGGAGCGGTCGGTATCCGCCCGGTATGCATGCGGCGGCGACCGTTTGACCGGGCCCGCCATCGGATCCAGACTCGAAGAGTGAGGGTGTCCGTCCTGGGCGGCACGGGCGCCTCGGCGGAACCGGGGGTCAGCCCGCGGGAGCACGCCGTCCTCGAGGCGCTGCTGGTGGCCCGACCGGTCGCCGCCAGCCCCGAGCGCATCGCCGAGGCCGTGTGGGGGGATGCGCCGCCCGCGACCTGGCCCAAGCAGCTCCAGGCCGCGATCGGACGCCTGCGCAAGGCGCTCGGACCCGACGCGATCGCCACCACGCCCGCCGGGTACCGGATCGTCCCGAGCGCCGACGGCGGCACCGTCGTCGCCGACGCCGACGAGTTCGAGGCGGCGGTCGCGCGAGCACGCGAGTATGCGGCCGACGGTGAGCACCACCGCGCCGTGGCCACGCTGGAACGGGCGCTGGGTCTGTGGCGCGCCGCCCCGTACGAGGACATCGCGGACTGGCCGGCGGCGCGCGACGAGGCGTCGCGGCTGGCGGAGCTGCGCGAGGCCGCCACGGACGACCTTCTCGAGGCGCGCCTCGCGGCCGGGGATCACCGTGCGGTGGCCGAGGGCGCGACCGCGCTCGTCGCGGCCGAGCCGTACCGCGAGCGCCGATGGCGCTGCCTCGCGCTCGCGCAGTACCGGTGCGAACGCCAGGCGGACGCGCTCGAGACGACTCGTCGTGCGCAACGCCTGCTCGCCGACGAGCTCGGCGTCGATCCCGGGGCGCCGCTGGTCGCGCTGGAGGAGGCGATCCTCCGCCACGATGAGGCGCTGCTCGCTCCGCCCGAGGCGCGTGCTCCGAGCCCCGACTGCCCCTACCGGGGCCTGCGACCGTACGAGCCGCAGGATGCACACCTGTTCCATGGACGCGACCAGGACGTCGCGGCCGTGCTCGCGGTCCTCGACCGCACCGGCTTCGTCACCGTGACGGGTCCGTCCGGGGTCGGGAAGTCGTCGCTGCTCCGCGCCGGCGTGATCCCTGCGCTTCGCCGGCGGGGGCTCGATCCGATCCTGCTGGGCCCCGGCGCCTCTCCGAGCGACGTCGCGGCAGGCTCACGGCGCCGCCCGATGGTTCTCGACGACATCGGCCGCGAGTTCGCAGACCGCCCTCGCGCAGCGGCTCTCGCGGAGGCGCTGGCGGACGCGCACGCCGGGGGCGTGCGCGTGATCCTCGCCGTCCAGTCGCTCCAGCTCGACGGGTGCGTGGCGCAGCCGGCGATCGGCGCGCTCGTGGGCGGCGGGCTGCACTTCATGGCGCCCCCGACACCGGACATGATCCGCGCGGCGGTCGAGCGGCCCGCGCTGCGGAGCGGACTGTCGATCGAGCACGGCCTGGTCGACGTGATCCTGCACGACGCCGCGCGGGTGGACACCGCCCTTCCGCTGCTCTCCTACTCGCTGGCCGCGACCTGGGAGCGGCGCGACGGGGGCACGCTCACCATCGAGGCGTACGAGGCGACGGGCGGGCTGCTCGGAGCGATCGCGCGCGCGGCGGAGCGCCTGTACCTCAACCTGGGCGAGGCGGAGAGGGACGCGTGCCGAGCGCTCATGCACCGCCTGGTCGAGGTGTCCACCGACGGCGGCGTGCTGCTCCATCCGGTCGTCCCGGCGGTCGCGCAGGCGACGGCCGCGCGCGCCGCCGCGCTGGCACGGCTGGTGGGCGCCCGCCTGGTGGTCGCGCGCGAGGACGGCTATGCGCTCGCCCACGAGGCGCTCACGCGCGAATGGCCGCGGCTGGGGGCCTGGTTGGAGCAGGACGCGGAGACCAGCCGGATCGTCGCCCACCTGACGGAGGCGGCCACGGAGTGGGACCGCGGCGACCGGAACGACGACGATCTGTACCGCGGCGCCCGCCTTGCCGCGGCCCTCACCTGGCGCGATGGATCGGACGCGGCGCTGACGCGGGTGGAACGGGAGTTCCTCGCCCGTTCCGCGGCCGTCGCGGCAGCGGCCGCCGACCGCGAGCGACGGATCCGGCGACGCTCGCGGGGGCTCCGGGCATGGGTCGCGGCATCCAGCCTCGCCCTCGTCGCGCTCAGCCTCGCCACCGCCGGGCTGCGCGGCATCGCGGAGGAGCGTCGCCAGGACGCCGCGGTCGCCACCATCAGCGCACGCGTGCGCGACATGGCGACCTGGGCGCGTCCCGTCGCGGCGCTGCTGGCCGTCGAGATCTGGTCGCGGGACCCGGACGACCCGCGCGCTCGAGCGGCGCTCTTCGACTCGGCCGCCGCGCACCCGGACCTGCTCGACGCGACGGTCCTCGACGGCGGTGGCGGCCTCGGATTCGCGGACCTCGGCGGCCAGGGCCAGGTCCTGGTCACCGGGACCGGGGTCACGTTGAACGAGCCGGGTTCGAACGCGGCGGCGTGGACGGTTGCCGCGCTCGACACGTGGGCGGCCGACGGACGGCGCGATGTCGCCGCAGCGGCGGACGGCTCGCGGATCGCGGTGCTCGCGGAGGCCGCGGAGTGCCCCGGCATTGCTCCGTGCGGGGTCCTGAGCAGCGTCGACACGGCCACCGGTCGGCTGCTCGCCTCGGCGATCGTCACCGGCGCGATCCCCACCGAGCGCAGCCATCCGCTCCAGACCCAGGTGGACGCCGCCGGCAGCACCGTGGCGACCGTCGACAGCGGCGACGGCGCGGTGGAGATCCGTGACCTCGCCACCCTGGAGCCGGTCGGATCCATCGGCGTCTCGGGCGCCCGGACCGACGAGGTGGCGCTCACGCTCGCCCCGGACGGGCGCCTGGTGATCGTGCAGCCGGGAAACGTCAGGCTGGTGGACATGGAGACCGCGACCGAGGTGTGGTCCTCGCGGCTCATGGGCTCCACGTCCGGCCTGTCCGCCACCGTCACCCGCGACGGCGTGCTCATCACCGCCGGCGCGGGCGCGATGCAGGCGGTCGATCTCGCCTCGGGCACCACGACGTGGCTGTCTCCGCTCGACCCTCAGGCCTCGGGCCCGTGCGCCTGGATGGCGACCGACGAGGCCGCCTCGCTGCTGTACTGCGCGGACGTCGACGGCGCGGTGAGCGAGCGGGATCTGGCGACCGGGGAGCTCACCGGCCGCGTCCTGCGCACGCAGCCGGAGCACGCCGGGGCGCTCGCGTGCGGCGACGGCGAGCTCGCGGCCTTCGGCTCGACCGCGCCCGTGGTCACCCGGTGGACCACCACCGGCGACGGCCCGGTGCGCCGGTCGATCGCGCAGGGTCAGATCCTGCTGGACGGCTACTCGCCCAGCGGCACCCGCCTGCTCACCAGCACCCGGCGCCCCGACGACGTCGGGTGGGACCTCTACACCGAGTTCAGCACCTGGGACGTCGGCACAGGTGCGCAGGTGCGGCGGTACGACGGCGTCACGGGCTACGCGTGGGTCAACGACGAGTCGGTCGTGGCGTTCTCGTTCGAGACTCGCGAGTCCGGCCTGTTCTCGCTCGCCGACGGCGCGCTCGGGCGGACCTTCTTCCTGGCACCCTCGACCGAGCTCACCCTGTCACGCGATCGGACCATGATCTACGTGGTCGACGGGAGCGACCGCCCCTGGGGCATCGACGTCGCGACCGGGGCGCCGGAGACGCTCACGGCCGACGTCGAGGGCAAGGCCACCCTGGTCGCGTCGTCGCCGGACGGACGCCTCGTCGCGATCTCGAGCGTCGCCGACGACGGCACCTCCGGCGTGCAGGTGTTCGAGACCGCGACCGGCGCGCCCGTCTCGACCTTCACCCCCGAGCTGTGGAAGGCGGCCATCAACGACGACGGGGTGGTCGCGGCCGGCGCTCCGGGCGGCGTCTCGACGCTCTCCGCGGAGCTCGAGCCGCGCCGCCGCTTCGACATGCCCGGCCAGGACATCACGGTCATCCGGTTCAGCGCCGACGGCGACCTGTTCGTCGTCGGCGACGACGGCGACGGTTCCATGGTGTTCGACACGGCGACCACCACCCGGATCGCGGGGCCGCTCGCCTCGGACTCGCCGTACCCCTGGCCCGTCGCGCTCCGGTCCGACGGGCTGGAGCTCGCGGTCACCACCGGCGAGGGCATCGACGTCTGGTCGCTCGACCCGGAGATCCTGCGCCGGGCGGCATGCGCGTCGGCGGGTCGCGACCTCACGGCCCAGGAGTGGGAGACCCACCTCGCCGCGTTCGGCCCGTGGCGATCGACGTGCGGCTTCGGTCGCACGCCGCCCACCGCATCGTCCTGACGCACGACGAGGGGGAGGTCCCGGACGGGACCTCCCCCTCGGCGGGTCAGGACGGTGGGGTCAGCGCGCGGCCGAACCGTCCACGTAATCCTTGTCCGCGCTCGCGCCGGACCAGCTGAACAGGGCGCGCAGCTCCTTGCCGGTGGTCTCGATCGGGTGCGACTCCTCCTTGGCGCGCAGCTCCTTGAACTCGACCGCGCCGTTGTCCTGGTCCGCGATGAAGCGGGTGGCGAAGGCACCCGACTGGATGTCCGCGAGCACGGCCTTCATCGACTCCTTGACCTCCGGGGTGATGACGCGCGGGCCCGAGACGTAGTCGCCGTACTCGGCGGTGTCGGAGATCGACCAGCGCTGCTTCGCGATGCCGCCCTCCCACATGAGGTCGACGATCAGCTTGAGCTCGTGGAGCACCTCGAAGTAGGCGATCTCGGGCTGGTAGCCCGCCTCGGTGAGGACCTCGAAGCCGTACTGGACCAGGTGCGAGGTGCCGCCGCAGAGCACGGCCTGCTCGCCGAACAGGTCGGTCTCGGTCTCCTCGGTGAAGGTGGTCTTGATGACGCCGGCGCGCGTGCCGCCGATGCCCTTCGCGTAGGACTTCGCGAGGTCCCAGGCGCCGCCGGTGGCGTCCACCTCGACCGCGATGATGTCCGGGATGCCGCGGCCCGCGACGTACTCGCGACGCACCGTGTGGCCGGGGGCCTTCGGCGCGATCAGGATCACGTCGACGCCCTCGGGCGCCTGGATGTAGCCGAAGCGGATGTTGAAGCCGTGCGCGAAGGCGAGCGCCTTGCCCTCGGTGAGGTTCGGCTTGATCTCGTCGTTGTAGATGCCGCGCTGGTGCTGGTCGGGCGCGAGGATCATGATGACGTCGGCCCACGCGGTGGCGTCGGCGACGTTCTGGACGGTGAAGCCGTCCTCCTCCGCCTTCGCGATCGACTTCGAGCCGTCGCGCAGCGCGACGTGGACCTCGACGCCGGAGTCGCGGAGGTTCTGCGCGTGGGCGTGGCCCTGCGACCCGTAGCCGACGATGGCCACCTTCTTGCCCTGGATGATCGAGAGGTCGGCGTCCTGCTCGTAATACAGCTCAGCCATGCTGGGGATCTCCTTCAGTTTCTTCTCTGACGTAGGGAATTCTTGCGGGAGGGACGATGCGAGGGTGACCGCCGCATCGTCCCGCGTGCTGCTAGGCGGTGGCGACGCGATCGAGCGCGCGCTCCGTGATGGAGCGGGCGCCGCGGCCGATGGCGACGGTGCCGGACTGGACGATCTCGCGGACGTCGTGCGGCGCGAGGGCCGCGAGGAGCGCCTCGAGCTTGCCGGGGTTGCCCACGGCCTCGATGATCAGCGAGTCCGGGGCGACGTCGACGACGTGGGCGCGGAACAGGTCGACGATCTGCAGGACGTCGGTGCGCTGGCGCGCGTCCGCGCGAACCTTGACCAGCAGCAGGTCGCGCTGAACGGAGCGCTCGTCCTCGAGCTCGACGATCTTGAGCACGTGCACCAGCTTGTTGAGCTGCTTGGTGACCTGCTCGAGCGGGAGCTCGTCGACGTCGACCACGACGGTGATGCGGGAGATCTCCGGGTGCTCGGTCTGGCCCACCGCGAGGGAGTGGATGTTGAACGCGCGGCGTGAGAAGAGGCCGGCGACGCGCGCGAGCACGCCGGGCTTGTTCTCGACGAGCACGGACAGGGTGTGCTTGGTCATGGGGTTCAGTCCTCCCGGTCCCACTGGGGTGCGATGCCGTGGGCGTACTGGATCTCGTCGTTCGACTTGCCGGCGGCCACCATCGGCCACACCATCGCGTCGCGCGACACGGTGAAGTCCACCACCACGGGCTGGTCGTCGATCTCGTTGGCGCGCTTGATGGTCGCGTCGACGTCAGCGTCCGACTCGCAGCGCAGGCCCACGCAGCCCATGGCGTCCGCGAGCTTGACGAAGTCGGGGACGCGGCGGGTGCCGTGGCCGGTGTGCAGGTCAGTGTTCGAGTAGCGCTCGTTGTAGAACAGCGTCTGCCACTGGCGCACCATGCCCAGGGACGAGTTGTTCACGATCGCGACCTTGATCGGGATCTCGTTGATCGCGCAGGTGACCAGCTCCTGGTTGGTCATCTGGAAGCAGCCGTCGCCGTCGATCGCCCACACCTGCTTGTCGGGCATGCCCACCTGGGCGCCCATCGCGGCGGGCACGGAGAAGCCCATGGTGCCGAGGCCACCGGAGTTGATCCAGGTGTTCGGGTGCTCGTACTTGATGAACTGGCTGGCCCACATCTGGTGCTGGCCCACGCCGGCGACGTAGATCGTCTGCTCCGGGTCGTTGAGCTGGCCCAGGCGCTGGATCACATGCTGCGGGCTCGACAGGCCGTCCTTGGTGGGCGTGTAGCCGAGCGCGTAGGTGGTGCGCCAGTCGTCGAGCTGCGCCCACCAGGCCTCGAGGTCCGGCTTGCCGTGCTTGACGTGCTCCTCCGCGAGGGCGGGCACCAGGGCCTCGAAGACCTCCTTGAGGTCGCCCACGATCGGCACGTCGACGGCGCGGTTCTTGCCGATCTCCGCAGGGTCGATGTCCGCGTGCACGATCGTCGCGTGCGGCGCGAAGCTGCTGAGCGCTCCGGTCACGCGGTCGTCGAAGCGGGCGCCCAGGGCGACGATCAAGTCGGCCTTCTGCATGGCGGCCACCGCGGGGACGGTGCCGTGCATGCCGGGCATGCCCAGGTTCTGCGGGTGGCTGTCGGGCAGGGCGCCGCGCGCCATCAGGGTGGTGACCACGGCCGCGCCGGACAGGTCCGTGAGCTTGCGCAGGCCGGCGCTCGCGCCGGAGCGGATCACGCCGCCGCCCACGTACAGCACGGGGCGACGGGCGGTCGCGAGCAGGCGCGCGGCCTCCTGCACCGTCTTGTGGTGCGGGCGCGCGCCCGAGTTGAAGCCGGGCAGCTCGATGCGGCCGGGCCACTGGAACGTGGTGGTCGCCTGCTGCGCGGACTTCGCGATGTCGACGAGCACCGGGCCGGGCCGACCGTGGCTCGCGATGTAGAAGGCCTCCGCGATCGCGCGGGGGATGTCGGCGGCGTCCGTCACCAGCACGTTGTGCTTGGTGATGGGCGCGGTGATGCCCACGATGTCCGCCTCCTGGAAGGCGTCCGTGCCGATCATCGAGGCGCCCACCTGGCCGGTGATGGCCACCAGCGGGATCGAGTCCATGTTCGCGTCCGCGATCGGGGTCACCAGGTTGGTGGCGCCGGGACCCGAGGTGGCGATGCAGACGCCGACCTTGCCGGTGGCGTGCGCGTAGCCCTGGGCGGCGTGGCCGGCGCCCTGCTCGTGGCGCACCAGGATGTGACGGAGCCTGGTCGAGTCCATCAGCGGGTCGTAGGTCGGGAGGATCGCTCCACCGGGGAGTCCGAAGACGTCGGTCGCGCCGGCGCTCTCGAGCGAGCGGATGATCGCCTCAGCACCGGTCATCTCGACGCCGTTGAGCGACGGATCCGGGTTCGACTGAGGCGTGGGCTGCGCGAGCGAGGTGACGCTCGCGGGCTCACGGGCGATGCGGGACGCGGGAACGCCCGGCTTGGCCTGGACCTGTGCCATCTTCTCTCCTGGGTTCGTGGACTGCGGCGGCCCTCACGTCCGCCTCGCATGAAAAGTCCCCCTGCCCGGTGGCCGGTCGGGGGATGCGCGCGGACGTCTGCGTGGGTTACGGGGTGCGGTCCGCGCGCCCGATAACTCGTACAAGGATCGTCTGCATGCAGCGACTCTACGCCGGGGTCGGGGCAACGGCTCACCATCCGGACCAACTATCTCACATATTGGTTCACGATCTTGAATAGTGAGATTGGCGTGGCGTATCCAGCCCCCTCGTGGCGCTCGGGACACTCAGTCCTCCTATCGAGGCCCTCCCGCGCCTCCCGGGACGTTCAGTCCTCATCGCCTCGACCCCGCCGAGAGCAGCCACGGTCCGGCGGATCGCGACCTGCGTGGACGGTGCCGCGCGCTCACGAGGACTGAGTGTCCCGGCAGGCGCGCATGCGCCCGAGATTGAGGACTGAGTGTCCCGACACGCGGGAGGGGCGGGACGGCGGGGGGTGGGTGTCTCCACCCGGGACCTGCGTCTCATCCGCACGCCGCAGGGTCTGCTAGTTTTCGAAACACCGGGAGCCGATGACGTCTCCCGATGACATGAGGAGATCGCCGATGACGCCGATCGACACCACCCGGGTGCCGCCGCGCTCCGCACGCATCGAGTTCGCGCTGGCCGCCGTCCTGACCGTGCTCGTCCTCATCGAGGTCGTGCGTCAGGACTGGCTCATCGCGGCGATCCTGGTGCTGCTGGGCCTCGGCATCGCCACCACCGTGCTCGACGACGTGCGGCGGTCCCTCACCGGCCGGTGACGCGGAACGCCCCGCCCGGACGGACCGGACGGGGCTCCTGCGATTCGACGACGCGGAGGCTCAGCCGAGCACGGCGCCCTTCGACGCCGAGCCCACCAGCTTCTGGTACTTGCCGAGCACGCCGGTGGTGAAGCGCGCCGGGATCGGCGCCCAGCCCTCCTGGCGCGCCTCCATCTCCTCGGCCGGCACCAGCACCTCGAGGGTGCCGTTGGCGACGTCGAGGGTGATCTTGTCGCCGTCCTTCACGAACGCGATCGGCCCGCCGTCCACCGCCTCGGGGGCGATGTGGCCGACGCACAGGCCGGTGGTGCCGCCCGAGAAGCGTCCGTCCGTGACCAGCAGCACGTCCTTACCCAGGCCCGCACCCTTGATCGCCGCGGTGATCGCGAGCATCTCGCGCATGCCGGGACCGCCCTTCGGGCCCTCGTAGCGGATGACCACGCAGTCGCCCTTCTGGATCTCGCCGGCCTCGAGCGCGTCGAGCGCGGCACGCTCGCGGTCGAACACGCGGGCGGTGGCCTCGAAGACGTCGTCGTCGAAGCCCGCCGACTTCACCACCGCGCCCTCGGGAGCGAGCGAGCCCTTGAGGATGGTGATGCCGCCGGTCTTGTGGATCGGGTTGTTGAGCGCGCGGACCACGCGGCCGTCGATCTTGGCGGGCTTGAGCTCGTCCATGTTCTCGGCGAGGGTCTTGCCGGTCACGGTCATGACGTCGCCGTGCATGAGGCCCGCGTCCAGCAGGGTCTTCATGACGGCGGGGACGCCGCCCACGCGGTCGACGTCGTTCATCACGAACTGGCCGAACGGCTTGAGGTCGCCCAGGTGCGGCACCTTCGAGGCGACGCGGGCGAAGTCGTCGAGTGTGAGGTCCACCTGCGCCTCGTTCGCGATCGCCAGCAGGTGCAGCACGGCGTTGGTCGACCCGCCGAACGCCATGACCACGGCGATCGCGTTCTCGAACGCCTCCTTGGTCATGATCTGGCGGGCGGTGATGCCCTTCCGGAGCATCTCGACCACGGCCTCGCCCGACTTGTGCGCGTAGTAGTCACGGCGGCGGTCCGCGCTCGGCGGGGCCGCGGAGCCGGGGACCGACATCCCGAGCGCCTCGCCCACGGACGCCATCGTGTTGGCGGTGTACATGCCGCCGCAGGCGCCCTCACCCGGGCAGATCGCCTTCTCGATCGCGAGGCGGTCCTCCTCGGACATCAGACCCGCGGCGCACGCACCCACGGCCTCGAACGCGTCGATGATCGTGACGTCCTTCGACGTCCCGTCCGACAGCGTCACGTGGCCCGGCATGATCGAGCCGGCGTACAGGAACACGCTCGCCAGGTCGAGGCGGGCCGCGGCCATGAGCATGCCGGGCAGCGACTTGTCGCAGCCGGCGAGCAGCACGGAGCCGTCGAGACGCTCCGCCATCATCACCGTCTCGACGGAGTCCGCGATCAGGTCGCGCGACACGAGCGAGTAGTGCATGCCCTCGTGACCCATCGAGATGCCGTCGGAGACGGAGATGGTGCCGAACTCGAGCGGATAGCCGCCGGCGGCGTGCACGCCGTTCTTCGACGAGGCCGCCAGGCGCTGCAGCGAGAGGTTGCAGGGGGTGATCTCGTTCCACGAGGACGCGATGCCGATCTGCGGCTTCGCGAAGTCCTCGTCACCGAGACCGACGGCGCGCAGCATGCCGCGCGCGGCGGTCGCCTCCAGGCCGTCGGTGACCTGGCGCGAACGGGGCTTGATGTCGGGGGTCTGGCTCATGTGCCGAGTCTAGGACGATGCGCGGGCCGGCTTCGCGCGCGGCCCCGGGGCCGGCTCCGTCACGCCGGCCCCGGGGCCCTCGTGTCACCGCGGCGCGGTCTACGGGGCGTCGCCTACCCCTTCGCCGGACGCTCCCGTATTCATGCACGAACGAACGGGTGCCTCCTCACCCCGCCCACCGTGACGATGCGCGCTCGTGCATGAACACGGGAGCGTGGAGAGCGAGGCATCCCCGGTCCGCGCGCATCACCGCTTGCGCTTGACGCTACGTCAACTTCTACCGTGGTGGGTATGGACATCTCGGAGCTCTCGCGACTCGCCGGCGTCAGCAGCCGCACGCTGCGTCACTACGACGCGATCGGCCTGTTGCCTCCCGCGTGGACCACACCCGACGGGCGCCGGCACTACGACGAGCCCGGGCTGCTCCGGCTCCAGCACATCCTGGTGCTGCGCGAGCTCGACGTGCCGCTCGAGACCATCGCGAGCATCGTCGACACCGACGACCCGGCGCTCACCGCATCGTTCCTCCGCGACCATCACGCCGCGCTCCTCGCCCGCCGCGACCGCTACGCCGCCCTGGCGGAGACGGTCGAGACCACCCTCACCCACCTCGAGAAGGGACTGCCGATGACCCCCGCCGACATGTTCGAGGGCTTCGACCACCACCGCTACGAGCCGGAGGCGCGCGAGCGCTGGGGGGACGATGCCGTGGAGACGTCGAACGCCGTCTGGGCCTCGCTCGGGGTCGAGGGGCAGCGCCGCCACCAGGCGGAGCACACGGCGATCGCGGAGGGCGTCGCGCGGCTCGCGGCCGCCGAGGTCTCGCCCGAGGACCAGGAGCTCCAGGCCCTGATCGCGCGCCACCATGCCTGGGTGTCGCTGTTCTGGACGCCGGGCCGGGAGGCCTACGAAGGCCTGGGCCGGATGTACGCGGATGACCCGCGTTTCCGGGCGACGTACGACAAGTTCGGCGACGGCACGGCCGAGCTCCTGCGGGACGCGATCGCCGTGTACGCGAGCGGTCTGTCAGACTGAGCACGGCCTCTCGACACCGCGGCTGAGCAGGTGTCGGGAATGTCTCTGCGTCACCCCTGGTTGGTGAGGGTGTCCGCGAGGGGTTGCGGTCGCAGTGTCGAGACATCATCGCTTCCGAGGAAGGACCGCAGATGCCGGTCATTGGACTGCTGCTGGGCCAGCTCCCGCACGCCCGCACTGCTCGCCAGCTCGCCACCATGCTTCACGCCGCCGCGCCGAGCGGCACCACCCTGGTCGAGATCTCGACCGCCGAGCTGCCGTTCCACGCCCCCTACGCCGACATGCCGACGCCCGCGGGGGCGATCGCCTTCAAGCGTGCGCTCGCCGACGTCGACGGGCTGCTGATCATCACCCCGTCGCACGAGCGCTCGATCCCCGGCGCCCTGAAGCACGCGATCGACTGGGCGTCCGCCTCGCCGAGCTCGCTCGAGGGCAAGCCCGTGGTGATCGCCGGCGCCTCCGCGCCCCGCTCCGGATACTTCGCCGCGCTGCAGCACCTGCGCACCGTGCTCAACGACGCCGGCGCGCGCCTGATGGGGCAGCCCGAGCGGACGCTCGCGGTCGCCCCGCACTGCTTCGGCGGATCCGGACGCTGCGTCGACGCCGAGCTCGACTCGCAGGTGAGCGAGCTGGTCTCGGCGGCCGCGGGCTACGTCGCGCATCTGAGCCGCGAGCGCGTCGCCACCGCCGAGCGCCCCGTGATCGACACGGCGGCGGGCCGCCTGTCGACCGAGGAGACCCGCCGTCCCATGCGCGTGCTCCAGCGGCTCGAGGTGAGGGGCGACGGCGGTCCCGCCAGCCCGGTCGACGGCACACCGAGCCCTTTCGTCGACACGGCGTCGACCATCGACCCGCTCGTGGCCACCGGGGATCCGGCGATCCTCGCGTTCTCCACCGAGACCACCACCGGCGCGCCGGGCTGAGGCGCGGGCCGGCTCCTGCGGCCGGCCGCATCGTCCCCTCCCCACATCGCTCCCCCGCCCTCACAGCGACGCGCCGCGCGCACCAGGGCATTTTGTTGACTTGTCATCTTCTGGAATAGTTGACGTGTCACCGTAGTTCTCGTGACTGTCCGCCAGCGTCGTCGGAGACTCCACCCCCCTACCCCTGAGGAGACACTCATGACCCGCATCGGCTACATCGTCGGATCGCTCTCGAGCACGTCCATCAACCGCCAGGTCGCGAAGGCGCTGGTCGGTCTCGCACCCGCCGACGTCGAGCTCGTCGAGCTCGACTTCCGCGCCCTGCCGCTCTACACCCCGGACTACGACGCCGACTACCCGGCCGAGGCGACCGCGTGGAAGGACGCGATCGAGTCGGTCGACGGCATCATCATCCTCACGCCCGAGTACTCGCGCTCGCTGCCCGGCTCCCTGAAGAACGCGCTCGACTGGGCGGCCCGTCCGTGGGGCACCAACTCCTTCAACGGCAAGCCCGTCGCGATCGCCGGCGCCTCGATCAGCTCGGTCGGCACCGCCGCCGCGCAGCAGCACCTGCGCGCGATCCTGGGCCACTTCAACGCGCTGACCATGGGCCAGCCCGAGGTGTTCTTCCAGTACAACCCCGCCGCCTTCGGCCCGGACGGCGCCGTGGTCGACGACGCGGTCAAGGCGATCCTGTCCGGCTTCCTGGCCGCCGCGGTCGCGCACGTCGAGGCGCACGCGCCGGTGGCCGTGGGCGCCTGACGCTCACCCACCTCTCAGGGGCCCGCCGGAATCTTCCGGCGGGCCCCTCGTGTTGTGCCGGACATGACATCCGTGTGGTGGGTCCGGCGCGACGCGCGCCTGGCCGACAATCCCGCCCTGGTCAGCGCTCTGGAGGACGGCCCCGCCGCCGCCGCCGCCGTGTGGACCCCCGCGATCCACCTCTGGTCGGGACGTCGCCGCGCCCACCTGGCCCGCGTCTGGTGGAGTCTGCGCGAGGACACCGGGGGTGCGCTCGGCGTCCGTCGCGGTCCCGCCGACGATGCGGTGCTCGCGGTCGCGCGGGAGCACGATGCGCCGGTGGTCTGGGCGGCTCAGGAGTTCTCGCCCGCCGGCGTGCGCGAGCAGGAGGCCGTCGCGGCGGCGCTGCGGGCCGACGGGCGCGAGCTGCGGTTCATCGGCTCGCCGTACGCGGTCGCGCCCGGGCGGGTGCGCAAGGGCGACGGGACCGAGTTCAAGGTGTTCACGCCCTTCCTGCGCGCCTGGCGCGAGCACGGCTGGCGCTCCCCCGCCCCGGATGCCGATCCTGATGGGTTCGTGCGCGTCGAGAGCGATGTGGACCTCGACCAGCGCGCCGCCCACGGCGACGCCGACGACCCGCTCGCGGAGCGCGCCGAGTTCCGCGAGGCACGCATCCGCGACCAGCTCGCCGACTTCCTCGCCGGTGACATCGACCGCTACGCGAGCGAGCGCGACCGGCCCGATCTCGACGCCACGTCGCACCTGTCCGTGCCCCTCGCCTACGGGCAGATCCATCCGCGGACGGTCCTCGCCGCATCGTCCCGCCTGCGCTCGGACGCCGCGCGCAAGTTCGAGTCGGAGGTCGCCTGGCGCGAGTTCCACGCCGATGTGCTGCACCATCACCCCCGCGCCCAGCGCGAATCGCTGACGCCGGTGATCCCCGAGGACGCATGGGCGACGGGGTCCGAGGCGGACGAGGCGTTCATGGCCTGGCGCGACGGGCGCACCGGGTTCCCGCTGGTGGACGCGGGCATGCGCGAGCTCGCCGCCACCGGCACCATGCACAACCGCGTGCGGATGGTGGTCGCGAGCTTCCTGGTCAAGGACCTGCATCTGCCGTGGCAGCGCGGCGCCGCGTACTTCCGCAAGGCGCTGCTCGACTACGACCACGCGCAGAACCAGCTCAACTGGCAGTGGGTCGCCGGCACGGGACGGGACGCGGCGCCGTACTTCCGGATCTTCAACCCCGAGTCCCAGGCGAAGAAGTTCGACCCCGACCGGCGCTACGTCGAGCGCTGGTTGCCCGAGCTCGACACCCCGGCGTACCCGGAGCCCATGGTCGACCACAAGGCAGAACGGGAGGTCTCGCTCGCGGACTTCCAGCGGGGCAAGGAGCTGCGCTGAGACGTAGCACCGCGGTCATCCCGTCGTAACGCGCGCGGGCTACGGTGGCGGAAAGCCAACGAGGGCGCCCGCCTGGGCGCACGGCCACCGGCCGCGCCCTGCCCCTCGCGTGCCGCCCGGACAGGAAGGGCACGCATGGGCGCCACCTCATCGGACCACGGCTTCATCGGCCATCCCGAGCTCCCGCACGGCTACGACCCCTACCTCGCGCATCGTCGCGAGCGCCCGGAGGACTGGATGGCCCGCGCGGCGCTCACCGCGGCGGTGATCGGGCTGTTCCCCGTCGCGCTCGTGCTCGGGCACCTCTCGATCCGGGCGGTCCGGGACGGGCGCGCCCATGCATCGTCCCGGGCGCCGCTCGCGCTCGGGCTGGGCTACATGGCGGCGCTCATGGCCCTCGCCGCGTTCATCTCGCTGGTGGTGCTGGGTCAGGGCGCCGCGACCGCGCGGCTGATCGTCGGCTGACGCGCCGCCGCCGGCGGCAACCCCGCACCGCGATGTCCGAAATCCGCCATCCGCGGCGCCCAGGATGCGCGACACTCGAGGCATGTGGGACGACGAGACGCGCTACGCGGTGATCCGCGGACGCGACGCACGCTACGACGGGCAGTTCGTCACGGCCGTCCGTTCGACCGGCATCTACTGCCGTCCGTCCTGCCCCGCCCGCACCCCCGCCCGCGCGAACGTCGACTTCTATCCCAGCGCGGCCGCAGCGCAGCGGGCCGGCTTCCGGTCATGCCGCCGGTGCTTCCCGGACGATGCTCCCGGCTCGCCCCGCTGGCGGGTGGGCGCCGACGTCGCGTCGCGGGCGATGCGGATGATCGACGACGGCGTCATCGAGCGCGAGGGGGTCGCGGGCCTCGCCGCGCGCCTGGGCTACACCGAGCGGCACGTGTCGCGGCTGCTCACCGAGGAGCTCGGTGCGGGTCCGCTCGCGCTGGCGATCGCGCATCGCCTCCAGCACGCCCGCACCCTGCTCGAGGGGACCGATCTGCCGGTGCACGCGGTCTCGCGAGCGGCGGGCTTCGGCTCGGTGCGGCAGTTCAACGACGCGGCCCGCAGCGCCTGGGACCTCACGCCGGGCGAGGTGCGCGGTCGCGCGGGGACCCGCGCGACCGGCGACGCACGGGTGGAGCTGCGGCTGAGGCTGCGCGCGCCCGCGACGCTCGGGCGCACCCTCGCCTTCCTGGGGGTGCGCGCGATCGACGGGGTCGAGACCTGGGACGGCGAGACCTACGAGCGGACGATGCGGCTGCCGCGCGGGGCCGCACGGGTCGCGCTGAGCGCGGTCGCCGGCGGCGTGCGCGCGGTGCTGGAGCTCGCCGACGTCAGCGACCTCGCGGCGGCCGTCGCGCGGGTGCGCCGGCTGCTCGACCTCGACGCGGATCCGGTCGCGGTGGACGATGCGCTGGGCTCCGACCCCCTGCTCGCGCCGCTCGTGGCCGCCGCGCCCGGGCTCCGGGTGCCGGGCGCCGTCGACGGCTTCGAGATGGCCGTGCGGGCGATCGTCGGGCAGCAGGTGTCCGTCGCCGGTGCGCGGCGTACGCTCGGGAGGCTGGTCGAGGCGTACGGAGGAGGACTCAGCGTCCCGGCAGGCTCGCATGAGGGCGCTCCCGGAGGACTGAGCGTCCCGACCGGGATGTTTCCGGGGCCCGAGGCGCTCGTCGACGTCGATCCCGGCTCCGGGCTGCTGCCGGCCGCGCGCTGGCGAGCGATCTCCTCCGTGGCCCAGGCGATGCTCGATGGCGACCTGGACCTGGGTCCCGGCGCCGACCGCGACGCCGCGCGCGCGACCCTGCTCGGGATCCGCGGGATCGGCCCGTGGACGGTCGAGTACCTGGCGATGCGCGCGCTCGGCGACCCGGACGCGTTCCCCGCGACCGACCTGGTGCTCGCCAAGGCAGCGGGCCTCACCCCCCGTGAGCTGGACTCTCGCGCCGAGGCCTGGCGGCCCTGGCGCGCCTACGCGGCCCTCCACCTGTGGACCGCCGTCTCTGAAGGGAGAACCCCATGACCACCCAGGTCGCACGCGACATCCCCACGCCGATGGGTCCGCTCACGCTCGTCGCCTCGGAGGAGGCGCTCGTCGGCGCCTACTTCGACGACCACCGCCGGCGCCCCGAGCTCGACGGCCTCGACCGCCCGCCGGTGCACGCCGTGCTCGATGCCGCCGAGGCGGCCTACGCCGCCTACCTGGAGGACCCGACGGCGGTGCCGCCGGTAGCGACGCTCGCCGCGGGTACCGACTTCGAGCGCAGCGTCTGGGCCGCGCTCTCCGCGATCCCGTGCGGCGAGACCCGGACGTACGCGCAGGTGGCGGACGCGATCGGCCGCCCCACCGCGGTGCGCGCCGTGGCCGGCGCCATCGGCCGCAACCGGCTCACGGTGCTGGTGCCGTGCCACCGGGTGGTGGGCGCTGACGGCTCCCTCACCGGCTATGCGGGCGGGGTCGAGCGCAAGCGCTGGCTGCTCGAGCACGAACGGCCCTTCCAGGACTGATACCGCGGGAGTACGGTGACCTCATGGCGGACAACGAGGTCGACCTGTGGATGACTCGCTACGACAACCCCATGAAGGACGTGGTCGAGCGGGTCAGGCGGATCATGCTTCACGCCGACGACCGGGTCGACGAATGCATCAAGTGGCAGGCACCGACCTTCACCTACAAGGGCAACATCGCGAGCTTCTTCCCCAAGGCCACCCGCCACGCGTCCCTGATGTTCCACCAGGGCGCGCTCATCCCCGGCACCTTCCCCCACCTGCTCGGGGACGGCAAGGAGGGGCGGTCGATGACGTTCATCTCGATCGCCGAGGCCGAGGAGCGACGCGACGAGCTCACCGCGATCGTGCAGGCCTGGATCGCGATGCGCGACGCCGCCTGACCGCCGCGATCCCTAGGCCGGGAACGCCCCCATCATCACGAAGTTGACCGGGTCGTCGCCGTGCCGTCGCGCCTCCACCTGGCGGCGCACCAGGTCGGTGTAGCGACGGTTCAGGAGGGTCTCCACCCCCGCGACGTGCGGCACGACGATGCACCCGGGCGCATTCCACAGCGGGTGGCCCTCGGGCAGCGGCTCGGGGTCCGTGACGTCGAGCGCCGCGCGGATGCGGCCGGTCTGAAGCTCGGCGACGAGCGCGTCGGTGTCGACGACCTTGCCGCGGCCGACGTTGATGAGCAGCGCGCCGTCCCTCATCGCCGCCAGGAAGGCGGCGTCCACCAGCTTGTCGGTCGACTCGTCGTGGGGCGTGACCACCACCACGACGTCCTGGTGCGGCAGCAGGCTCAGCAGGTCCGCGGCGGCGTGCACGAGCGTGCCGTCGGTCGCGATGCGCGCGGACCGCGCGACCCCCTCGACCTCGACCTCGCACGCCCGCAGCCGCGTCGCGATCGCCTCGCCGATGCTGCCGTAGCCGACCACCAGGGCGCGCGAGTCCGCGAGCGAGGGCGCGGAGAAGTCCGGCTCCCAGACGCCGCGGCGCTGGGCGTCGAGGAACTGAGGCAGGCGGCGCTGCGAGGCGAGCGCGAGGGCGAGGGTCATCTCCGCCACGCGCGTGTCGTGGACCCCGCGCGCGTTCGCGAGCGCCACGCCCGCGGGGATGAACGGCAGCGCGTGCTCGTAGCCGGCGGAGGCGATCTGGATCACCTTGAGGTCGGGGCACATGCCGAGCCGGCCGTAGACCTTCCGGCCACCGCTCCAGTGCGGCAGGCAGGCGATGGTGATCCGCTCCCGCTCGTGGGCGGGCGGGTCGGACTCGCGTGGATCCCAGACGATGACGCGGGCGTCGGACCCCAGGTCGCCCAGGGCGTCCGCCACCTCCTGTGCCGGCACGGAGACGGTGATCATGCCGCCAGTCTGCCAGGACGGGACGGGTGGGCGGCTCGAGCCCTCGGGATCGGTCAGCGCTGGATGAGGACGGTGCCCGCCGGGTCCGCGAGCAGCGGCATGAAGGCGCGCTCCGCGGCGCCGATGAGCAGCCGGTTGCCGCCCAGCGCCGCGCGGGCGATGGAGGCCCCCTCGGCCTTGGGCAGGAAGCTGTGGCGGTCCACCTCGGTCTCGATGAGCGCCTCGCGCTCCTCGTAGAGCGTCCCGAGGAACCCGCCGAGCAGCACCACGTCCGGGTCGAAGGCGCACTCGAGGTTGGCGACCGCGCGCGCCAGGGTCCTCGCGAGCGCGTCGAGGGCGTCGTCGTCGTGGGCCGCGGCGTCGAGGGCGACGGCGTTGAGCTCGGTCTCGAGGCAGCCGGTGCGACCGCACGAGCACTCGACCCCCTCGGAGCGGATCATCATGTGACCGAACTCGCCGCCGTAGCCGCGGCCGCCGCGGAGCATGACGCCGCCGAGCAGCGCGGCGCCGCCGATGCCCGAGGCGGAGCCGTTGAGGTACACGACGTTGTCGTGGCCCTTCGCGGCGCCGTAGCCCCACTCGGCGCGCAGGCCGAGGTTCGCGTCGTTGCCGACCGTCGCGGGGATCCCGAGCGCGTCGGAGAGGCGCTCGCCGAACGACACGCCGCGCCAGCCCAGGTGCGGCGCGTCGACCACGGTCGACGCGTCCATCGCGACCAGGCCGGGCACCGCCGCGGCCGCGGCCGCGACCCGCACGCCCGGCATCGAGCCCAGGAGGAACCGTGCCTCAGCGGCGGCGATCTCGACGGCGCGCTCCGCGCTCGGCGGCGCGTCGAGGGCGACGCGGCGCCGTCCCACCACGGTGCCGTCGATCGCGACCGCCCCCACCTCGAGCGCGTCGACGTCGGGGTGGATCGCGAGCGAGACCACGTCCGTGCGCGGCCGTACGATCAGGCTGGGGCGGCCGACCGCGCCCGTCTCCGCCGCCGAGTCCTCGACGACGAGGCCCAGGTCCGCGAGCTCCGCGACCAGCCCGCCGATGGTCGAGCGGTTCAGACCGGTGTCGCGCGTGAGCTGCGCGCGGGTCAGGGGCCCGCCGTAGTGGACCGCGGTCAGCAGCGCGGACAGGTTGTGGCGCCTCGTCTGGTCGTTGCGGCTCCCGCGGGCGCGCATGGCCGGGGAGGCGGCCTGCTCGGCCGCCATCGTCGCGTCGCCTGCGCCCACGCGCACCTCCTGTGTCGCCCGCCAGTATGCCGGGACCGAGGGACGATGCTGAAACCGCCGCATCGTCGCGCCGCGATCCCCCGCCGTCGCTTTGACACGACGCCCCACCCGTCATATGTTTATGCCAGAAACTTATCACGTGCACCCGCACAGAGCAGAGGAGCTCGCATGGCGATCACGCCCACCCCGGCCGACAAGTTCACGTTCGGCCTCTGGACCATCGGCTGGAACGCCGCCGACCCCTTCGGCTCCGCCACGCGCGGGCCGCTCGACGCGGTCGAGGCGATCCACAAGCTCGCCGAGCTCGGCGCCTACGGCATGACCTTCCACGACGACGACCTGTTCCCCTTCGGCTGCTCCGAGGCGGACCGGCGCGCGGCGATCGACGCGCTGAAGAAGGCGTGCGAGGAGACCGGGATGACCATCCCGATGATCACCACCAACACGTTCTCCCACCCGGTGTTCAAGGACGGCGGAGTCACGTCGAACGACCGCGCCGTGCGTCGCTTCACCATCCGCAAGATCCTGCGCAACATCGACCTCGCCGCCGAGCTGGGCGCGAAGACGTTCGTGATGTGGGGCGGGCGGGAGGGCGCCGAGTACGACTTCTCGAAGGACATCCGCGTCGCCCTGGAGCGCTACCGCGAGGCCGCCAACCTGTTCGGCGACTACGTCCTCGAGAAGGGCTACGACCTGCGCTTCGCGATCGAGCCCAAGCCGAACGAGCCTCGCGGCGACATCCTGCTGCCGACCGTGGGCCACGCGATGGCGTTCATCAACACGCTCGACCACCCCGAGCTGGTGGGACTCAACCCCGAGGTGGGCCACGAGCAGATGGCTGGTCTCAACTTCACCGCTGGCATCGCGCAGGCGCTCGACCACGGCAAGCTGTTCCACATCGACCTCAACGGTCAGCGCGGCATCAAGTACGACCAGGACCTGGTGTTCGGCCACGGCGACCTGATCAACGCGTTCTCGCTGGTCGACCTGCTCGAGAACGGCGGCCCCGGCGGCGGCAAGGCCTACGAGGGCCCGCGCCACTTCGACTACAAGCCGTCGCGCACCGAGGACATCGACGGCGTGTGGGAGTCGGCCAAGGCCAACATGCGCATGTACCTGCTGCTCAAGGAGCGCGCCGCGGCCTTCCGCGCCGACCCGGAGGTCCAGGAAGCCATCGCCGCCACCCGCCAGGGCGATCTCGCGCAGACCACGCTCGGCGAGGGCGAGACCACCGCGGACCTGCTGGCCGACCCCTCGGCGTACGAGGACTTCGAGCCCGACGTCTACTTCGACGGCAAGGGCTTCGGCTTCGTCAAGCTGCAGCAGCTGGCCGTCGAGCACCTCATGGGCGCCCGCTAGACCCACCCCCTCCCCCGCCGATGCCCGCCCGCCCTTCCTCCTTGGGGCGAGCGGGCATCGGCCTCTCCCTCTCGAACGTGATCAGAAAGGACGCGCGATGACGCTCGTCGCCGGCGTCGACTCCTCGACGCAGAGCTGCAAGGTGGTCGTCCGCGACCTGTCGACCGGCGAGGTGGTGCGCTCCGGCCGCGCCTCGCACCCCGACGGCACGTCCGTCGGCCCCGCGGCCTGGTGGACGGCCCTCCTCGCCGCGATCGAGCAGGCGGGCGGCCTCGCCGACGTCGCCGCGATCTCCGTGGGCGGCCAGCAGCACGGCATGGTCGCGCTGTCCACGGACGGCGAGGTGGTGCGCGACGCGCTGCTGTGGAACGACACCCGCTCGGCGGGCGCCGCGCGCGACCTCACCGAGGAGTTCGGCGCCACCGCCCTCGCGGAGCGCACGGGGCTGGTGCCCGTCGCATCGTTCACCTCGACCAAGCTGCGCTGGCTGCGCGACGCCGAGCCGGACAACGCGGCGCGGGTCGCGGCCGTCGCCCTCCCCCACGACTGGCTGACCTGGCGGCTGCGGGGCTACGGGCCCGCCGCATCGTCGCCGCTCGGTCCGGTGCTGTCCGAGCTGACGACCGACCGCTCGGACGTGTCGGGCACCGGCTACTGGAACCCCGCGACGGGCGAGTACGACCGCGACCTGCTGATCGCCGCCCTGGGGCACGATGCGGTGGTGCCGCGCGTGCTGGGCGCCGGCGAGAGCGCCGGCACCGTGCACGGCGACCTCACCGGTGGCGCGACCTGCATCGTGGGCCCCGGGGCGGGCGACAACGCCGCCGCCGGGCTCGGCCTCGGGGCGACCGTGGGCGACGTCGTCGTGTCGCTCGGCACGTCGGGGACCGTGTTCGCCGTGACCGAGCAGGGCTTCCGCGACGAGACCGGGATCGTGGCCGGCTTCGCCTCCGCCTCGGGCGAGTACCTGCCGCTGGTGTGCACCCTCAACGCCTCGCGCGTGCTCGACGCCTTCGCCACGGTGCTCGGGGTGGGCTACGACGAGCTGAGCGCGCTCGCCATGGCGGCCGAGCCGGGTGCCGGCGGCCTCACGCTGGTCCCGTACTTCGAGGGCGAGCGCACGCCGAACCTGCCCGAGGCCACCGCGTCCCTGCACGGCATGACGCTGGCCAACACGACGCGCGAAAACATCGCGCGCGCCGCGATCGAGGGCATGCTCGCGGCGCAGGCGGTCGGCATGGAGGCGATCCTGTCCGCGGGCGTGGTGGCGAAGCGCGCGCTGCTGGTCGGGGGCTCGGCCCAGAACGCCGCCGTGCAGGCGATCGCGGCGCAGGTGCTCGACGTGCCTGTCGAGGTGCCCGAGCCCGGCGAGTACGTGGCCGCCGGCGCGGCGGTCCAGGCCGCGTGGGCGCTCACGGGATCGCGTCCCGAGTGGCCGCTCGCGGTGGTCGCGGCGCCCGCGAAGGACACCCGCCCCGAGATCATGGAGGCCTACACGGCGGCGGCATCGTCCTACCTCCCCTGACGCCCGCCTCCCCCTCCCTGGACAGTCCGCACGGAGCTGGTCCCGGGTCTGCGGCGTGTCGACCCCGTAGCCGCCGCCATGCGCGGCGTGTCGCGTCGAGATCCGTGCGGACTGTCCGGGGGCGGGAGGAGAGAGAGGGGCGGTCGGCGCGGTCGGTAGCATCGATCGGGTGACTTCAGACGACATCATCGCCACCGTCCAGGGGCTCATGCCCGGCGTCATCGCGGACCTCGAGGAGCTCATCGCGATCCCCTCGATCGCCTTCCCCGGCTACCCCGAGGAGCCCGTCCAGCGCATGGCGCGGCGCACCCTCGAGCTGGTGCGCGAGGCCGGCTTCGCGAACGCCGAGCTCATGGACGTCCCCTGGGGCTACCCGCCCATCTACGGCGAGATCCCCGGCCCGCCCGACGCCCCCGTGGTGGTGCTCTACGCCCACTACGACGTGCAGCCCGCCGCCGTGAGCCAGGGCTGGACCACCGAGCCGTTCACCGCGACGCGCAAGGACGACGGTCGCATCTACGGCCGCGGAGCCGCCGACGACAAGTCCGGCATCGTCACCCACCTGGGCACCCTGCGCGCGCTCGGCGGGAAGCCTCCGGTCACGCTGCGCATCATCCTCGAGGGCATGGAGGAGACGGAGAGCAACCTGGAGGAGTTCGTCGAGGCGCACCCCGACCTGTTCGACTGCGACCTCTTCGTCATCACCGACATGGGCAACCTCGTGGTCGGGGAGCCCGTGCTCACCACGGGCCTGCGCGGCGACGTGTCGTGCACCGTCACGGTCCGCACGCTCGACCACCCCCTCCACTCCGGTGTCTTCGGCGGCGCCGCGCCGGACGCGATGATGGCGCTCGCGCGCCTCCTGTCGACGCTGGTGGACGATGCGGGGGACGTGGCCGTCGCCGGCGTCACCGGCGGCACGTGGCCGGGGACGTCCGTCAGCGAGGAGCAGTTCCGCGCGGACGCCGCGCTGCTGCCGGGCGTCGAGACCATCGGCACCGGACGCATCGGCGACCGGCTGTGGGCCAAGCCCTCCATCAACGCGATCGGGGTCGACATCACCTCGATCGCGGACTCCTCCAACGTGATCCATCCGGCCGCGAGCGCGAAGGTGTCGATGCGGATCGTCCCCGGCACGGACCCGAAGGCCGAGCTGGCCGCGCTGGTCGCCCATCTCGAGAGCCACGCGCCGTGGGGCGCGCAGGTCGAGGTCACGCCCAGCAAGACCGCACCGCCGTTCCTGTGCTCGACGGACGGCCCGCTGGTCACCGCCGCGCAGCGTGCCATGGAGGCGGCGTTCGGCCGAGCGGTGTCCGAGGTCGGCTCGGGCGGGTCGATCCCGCTGCTCGAGACCCTGCGCGGGGTGGCTCCGCGGGCGGAGTTCGTCCTGTGGGGACCCGAGGACATGGCCGGCTCCCGGATCCACGCCTCGGACGAGAGCGTGGACCCGGAGGAGATCGAGAGGATGATCGTCGCCCAGACGCTCCTGCTGAAGGGCCTCGGGTCCCAGGAGGGGTAGTTCCGACGCCGTAGCATTGTCCCGGCGGAGCCCTCGCGTCCTCTTCCTTTTCCTTTTCTGTGGGGTCGCGAGGGCTTCGTCCTGTGTGCACCCTTCCGCCGAGACCGCGACGGGTCTACCCTGCTCCCATCGGGCGCCCCCCGGCGCCTGGCCTGGGGAGGGCGTCATGACCTACAAGGACGAGCTCGGCTACGTCGGGCACCCGGAGCTGCCGCACGGCTACCACCCGTACCTGGGCGTGCATCCGCTCCACCGCGACGACTGGATCGCGAAGGCCGCCCTCGCCGCCGCCGCGGTGCTGCTGTTCCCCCTCGCGATCGCCATGGGCCACGTCAGCCTCCGCCGGCAGCGCTCGGGCAGCGCCTCGAACCGCAAGTCGGCGATCATCGCGCTCTGGCTCGGCTACGGGATGCCCGTGCTGGTCGCCACCGGGGTGGCGATCGCGCTGATGGTGTACGCGATGATCGGCGTCGGCGTCCTCGGCTGACGCCGCCCGTCCCGGACGCTGCGCACCTACCGCCGCGACCCGTCACCCCCGGGCTTGCCAGCCGGCACCGATCTAGCAGGGATGACGCTGCGCCGCAATGTGCAGCCACCGCCGTGAGCCCGGCCGGTAGGTGCGGAGCGTCGGCCGTCAGCGTGCCCAGTCGGAGCGCTTGGGTGCGAGCACGTCGCCGTCGAGCTCGACCCGACGCAGCAGCTGCGCGTTCAGCGCGACGACGATGGTCGACAGGCTCATCGCGATCGCGGCGATCGCCGGCGGCATGGTGATGCCGAGCGGCGCGAGCGCACCCGCCGCGATGGGGATGGCGATGACGTTGTAGGCGGTGGCCCACACCAGGTTCTGGCGCATCTTCCGGTAGGTCGCGCGCGAGAGCTCGATGACGCCGAGCACGCCGCGCGGGTCGGAGCTCGCGAGCACCACGCCTGCGGCCTCCATGGCGACGTCCGTGCCCGCGCCGATCGCGAGCCCCACGTCGGCGCGCGCGAGGGCCGGCGCGTCGTTCACCCCGTCGCCGACCATCGCGACCCGCTTGCCCGTGCCCTGCAGGTCCTCGACCGCCTGGTCCTTGTCGTCCGGCAGGACCTCCGCGAACACGTCGTCGATGCCGAGGGTGCCCGCGACCGCGTCCGCGACGGATCGCGCGTCTCCGGTGATGAGGGCGACCTCGACGCCGCGCGAGTGCAGGGCGTCGACGGCCGCGCGGGACTCCTGACGTACGGGGTCGGCGGTCGTGAACGCGCCGACCACCGTGCCGTCGACCACCACGTGCAGGACCGCGCCGCCCTTCTCACGCCAGGCGTCCGCAGCATCGTCCAGGCCGCCCGGCGCCTCGACGCCCAGCTCCTCGAGCAGCGCGGGGCCACCGACCGCGACCTCCTGCCCGTCCACGGCGGCCCTCACACCCTTCCCGGGAACCGTGTCGACGTCGCTCGGCGCAGGGATGTCGAGGCCGCGATCCTTCGCGGCGGCGACCACCGCGCGCCCGATGGGGTGCTCCGACTCGGACTCGACGGCCGCCGCGAGCGCGAGCACCGCATCGTCCTTCCAGCCGTCGACGGTCGCGATGCCGGTGAGGTGGTGGGACCCCTCGGTGAGCGTGCCGGTCTTGTCGAACAGGACGGAGTCGACGGTACGCATCGCCTCGAGCGCGGCGGTGTCCTTGATGAGGATGCCGTGCTTGGCGCTCTGCGCGGTCGAGATGGCGATGACCAGCGGGATGGCGAGGCCGAGCGCGTGGGGGCACGCGACCACGAGGACCGACACCGCGGCGGTCAGGCCGCCGCCGAGGTCCCCGAGCACCGCGTGCACGAGCAGCGTGATCGCGGCGGCGCCGAGCGCGATCCAGAACAGCCACGCGGCGGCGCGGTCGGCGAGGCGACGGGTGCCGGAGCGGCTGTTCTGCGCGTCCGCGACCATGCGCTGGATGCCGGCGAGGGCGGTGCCGTCACCGGTCGCGGTCACCTCGATCCGGAGGGAGCCGTCGGTGGCGACGGTGCCGGCGACCACTCGGTCGCCCTGGGCCTTGGCGACGGGCGCGGACTCGCCGGTGATCATCGACTCGTCGACGCTCGCGTCGCCGCGGACGATGTCGCCGTCGGCGGGGATCCGACCGCCGGGGCGGACGATCACGACGTCGCCCTCGACCAGGTCGCCGATGCTGACGTGCTCGGTGGCGTCGCCGTCGCCGGAGACGCGCTCCGCATCGTCTGGGAGCAGCTCGGCCAGGGCGGCCAGGGCGCCGCGCGCCTGGCCGACCGCCTTCATCTCCTGCCAGTGCCCCAGCAGCATGATGACGATCAGGCCGGCGAGCTCCCACCAGAAGTTGAAGTCGCCGACGCCGAACGTCGCGGCGAGCGAGGCGCCGAACGCGACCGTGATGGCGAGCGAGATGAGCGTCATCATGCCGGGTCGGCGGACGGTGATCTCGTCGCGCCAGGCCATGCTGAGGAACGGCCACCCGCCCCACAGGTAGATGACGGTGCCGAGGATCGGCGGGATCCAGGCGCTGCCCGGGAGGTCGTAGCCGAACCAGCCCTCGACCATGGTGCTGGTCGCCATCACGGGGATGGCGACCAGCAGGTTCCACCAGAACAGGCGCTTGAACACCATCGCGTGGCCGCTGTGGTCGGTGCCATGGTGCTCGTGGCCGGTCATCTCGTGACCACCCTTGCCGTGGTCGCCGTGCGGCTCCTCGCCGCTCATGTCGTGGCCGTGGTGGGCGTCGTGGTCGTGGTCGTGATCCGCGGTCATGGTGTCGCGGCCGTGCTCGTGGCTCATGGGGACCTCCTGGAAGAGTCAACGCCTCCGCACGTTATTCCTTCCAGCGGACGGGAAGGTCAAGCGCTGCCCCGCCGCACCGGCGCGCGCTGTGAGTGCACCGCGCGACGCATCGGGCTGGAACCGTCGCGCGATGCACTCCGCGGGCGCAGCGGAGCGGGGATCACACGCTGCGCGGCGGCGCGCACGTCCCCCTCACGATCAGCTCGGTCGGCATCCGCACGTGCTCGCTCCCGGGCTCCCCCCGCAGGAGGCGCAGCAGCATCTCCATCGCGGCGAAGCCCATCGCCTGGAGCGGCTGGCGCACCGTGGTGAGCCCGCGCGGCACCATCGAGGCCTCGGGGACGTCGTCGAAGCCGAGCACGGAGAGGTCCTCCGGCACCAGCACCCCCAGCGACTGGGCGACCTCGATCACGCGGATCGCCATCACGTCGTTGGAGACGAAGATCGCGGTCGGCGGGCGCGCCACCCCCAGCATCGCGCGCGCCGCCTCGCCGGCGAGCTGCGGCTCGTAGCGGGCGTACGCGATCAGCGACTCGTCGACGGGGACGCCGGCGGACTTCATCGCGGCGCGGAAGCCCGCCTCGCGCAGGCGGGACGTCCCCAGGTCCTTGCGGCCGCCGATGAAGGCGACGCGACGATGCCCGAGCGACAGCAGGTACGCGGTGCCCTCCCGGGCGCCCTCGAAGGTGTCGGAGTCGATCGTCGGGACCTGGTTCGGGCCGTAGTGCGGGTCCACGGCGACCACAGGGATCGCGGTCGAGGCGTGCTGGACGGTGGGCGTGGCGACCACCGCACCGTCGACCAGGGTGCCGCCCATGCGGGCCAGGGAGCGTCGCTCCCACCCCGGCGACCAGCCGCCCGCGTGGGCGATCAGCTCGTACTGGGTGCCGTGCGCCGCGCGCGCGGCGCCCTTCATCAGCTCGGCGGCGTAGGGCTCGAAGTCCGCGACCAGGAAGCCGAGCACCCCGGTGCTCTTCGACCGCAGGCTCGAGGCGGACAGGTTCGGCACGTAGGCGAGCTCGTCGATCGCTCGGCGCACCCGCGCCACGGTGTGCGCGGCCACCCCGTAGCGGCCGTTCACCACCTTCGACACGGTCGCGATCGACACACCGGCGAGCTCGGCGACGTCGGCGAGCTTGACCCTTCCCTCGGGCTCCATGGCGGCGATGGTAACAGGATTGTCACGGAAACGAAAACGTTGTCGAAAACGTTTGACGATGCCTGGGACCGGCCACAGACTCGACAGCACCGGAGATGTCAACGAGGACAGAGAGGACCCGGATACATGAAGGTTCGCAGGCGCACAGGCGCGGCAGCGGCGCTCGCCACCACGGCGGCGGTGCTGCTCGCCGCATGCAGCTCGGGAGACGCGAGCACCGGCTCGTCCGACTCCCCCGACGGTGACGGCCCCGTCACCCTCACCTGGTGGCACAACGGCACCGAGGACCCGCTCAACAGCTTCTGGCAGACCGTCGCGGACGAGTTCGAGGCGGCCAACCCGAACGTCACCGTCGAGATCGAGGCGATCCAGAACGAGGACGTCTCGACCCGCATCGCGGTCGCCCTCCAGTCCGGCGACGCCCCGTCGCTGTTCCAGCAGTGGGGCGGCGGGGAGATGGCGCAGCAGGCGGAGGCCGGTCACCTGATGGACCTCACCGGCCTGGTCGACGACGAGCTCGCCGCGATCGGCGGCACCGCCGCCCCGTGGAGCGTCGACGGCACCTACTACGGCCTGCCCTTCCAGTTCGGCATCGAGGGCATCTGGTATCGCCCGTCGCTGTTCGAGCAGGCCGGCATCACGGAGGAGCCGTCCACGATGGACGACCTGTACGCCGCGGTCGACAAGCTCAAGGCCGCAGGCGTCACCCCGATCGCCGTCGGCGCCGCGGACCAGTGGCCCGCCGCGCACTGGTGGTTCAACTTCGCCCTGCGCTCGTGCACGCTCGACACCATCAACGAGGCGGGCGCGAACGGCGACTTCTCCGACCCGTGCTTCGTCACGGCAGGCGAGAAGGTCGAGGAGCTGCTCGCGGCCGAGCCGTTCCAGGAGGGCTTCGCGGGCACGTCGGCCCAGCAGGGCGCGTCCAGCTCCGCGGGCCTGGTGGCCACCGGCAACGCCGCGATGGAGCTCATGGGCCACTGGAACGTGTTCGTCATGACGGGCCTGGTCGACGACCCCGACGCGCTGACGGCGGACCTCGACTGGTTCCCGTTCCCCGAGGTCGAGGGCGCGGGCGACCCGACCGCAGCCATGGGCGGAGGCGACGGCTTCTCCTGCTACGTCGACGCTCCGACCGCGTGCGTGGACCTGCTGAAGTACATCCTCTCCGAGGACGTGCAGACCCGTTTCGCGGAGATCGTGGGCGGCGTCCCCGTCATCCCGGCCGCCGCCGCCGGCGTCTCCCAGCCGACCACCCAGGAGCAGATCGAGGTCGCGTCCGACGCCGCCTACGTCCAGCTGTGGATGGACATCGGCTTCGGGCCGAACGTGGGTGGTGCGCTCAACGACACCGTCGAGGCCATGTTCTCCGGTCAGGCCTCGGCCGCCGACATCCCGGCTGCCATGCAGGCCGCCGCGGACAACGGCTGACCCTCGAGCAGGGATCGCCGTGACCATGACGGAGACGCCGGGTCGCGCAGCGGCCTTCGTGGACGGCTCGCACGAGCCGTCCACGAAGGCCGCCCCCGCGCGGCGCGCCCAGACCGCCCGCAAGTGGCTCGAGATCGGGGTCTTCGTGGCCCCCGCGCTGCTGCTGTTCATCCTCTTCGTGCTGGTGCCCGTGGCTCGCGCCGGGTACTACAGCCTCTACAACTGGAACGGGATCGAGGAGCTCACCAAGTTCATCGGCCTCGACAACTACACGCGGGCGCTCACCGACGACGACTTCCTGCGCGCCCTGCGCAACAACCTGTTCTTCGTGGTCGGCTCGATCGCGGTGCAGCTGCCGATCGCCCTGGGCGTCGCGCTGCTCATGAACCGCAGGATGCGCGGCCGTGGCGCGTTCCGGCTGCTGATCTTCGTGCCCTACGTGCTGTCCGAGGTCATCGCCGGCGTGATGTTCACGCTGATGCTTCAGCCGCACGGGCTGGTCGACTGGGCGCTCTCCCCCGTCTACGGGCTGCTGCAGACCCTCGGCGTCGACAGCCCGCGGCCCCTATGGCTCGCGGACACCGACGTGGTGCTGTGGACCCTGCTGCTGGTGATCAGCTGGAAGTACATCGGCTTCGCGATCATCCTGTTCCTCGCGGGCCTGCAGGGCATCAACCCCGAGCTCGAGGAGGCCGCCGCGATCGACGGCGCCTCGTGGTGGCAGATCCAGCGGCGCATCACCATCCCGCTGCTCGGCCCCACCATCCGCATCTGGGCGTTCGTGTCCGTGATCGGCTCGCTCCAGCTGTTCGACATGGTCAAGGTGATGACCAACGGCGGACCGGCCGGGTCCTCGCACACCATGGCGACCTACATGATCCAGCAGGGCTTCGAACGCTCGCAGTTCGGCTACGGCTCGGCCGTCGCCGTCATCCTCTTCGCCATCAGCTTCGTCGCGGCGCTGGTCTACATCCGCTTCGTGCTCCGCTCCGACAACACCTCGTCCGACGACAGGGAGGCGTGACATGACCGCCCTCGCCGACCGCCCCGCGCCCGCGACCCCGCCGACGCCCCCGGCCGCCGCATCGTCCCGCCGCGCGCCGCTGCGCGCGAGCACCATCCTGCAGTACGTGATCGTCCTGGCGGTGATCGCGGTGACGATCGTCCCCGTGCTGTACGTCATCACCTCCGGCTTCCGGACCAACGGCCAGATCGCCTCCGCCCCCACCGCGCTGCCCGACCCGTGGGTGCTGTCCAACTACGGGAGGGTGCTGAGCTCCGGCGACTTCTGGCAGCAGGTGCTCAACTCGACGCTGATCGCGGTCGGCACGACCGCCGGCGTGATCATCACGGGCACCATGGCCGCGTATCCGCTGGCCCGCTACCGCTTCCGCGGGCGCGAGGCGCTCTACCTGGTGTTCGTGCTGGGCCTGCTGTTCCCCATCGGCGTCGCGATCCTGCCGCTGTACCTGCAGCTGCGCGACCTCCACCTGCTGGGCACGCACTGGGGCGTGATCATCCCCCAGGTCGCGTTCGCGCTGCCCATCACGGTGATCATCCTGCGGCCGTTCCTCAAGGCGATCCCGCGCGAGCTGGAGGAGGCCGCGTTCGTGGACGGCACCACGAGGGTCGGGTTCTTCTTCCGGATCCTGCTGCCGCTGGCGGTGCCCGCGATGGTGACCGTGGGCGTGCTGCAGTTCGTCGCGAGCTGGAACGCCTACCTGATGCCGCTGCTGGTGCTGACCTCGCCCGACTCGTACACGCTGCCGCTCGGCGTCGCGCGGTTCTCCTCGCAGTACTCGTCGGACACGGCCGCGATCCTTGCGTTCACATCCGTGGCGATGCTGCCCGCCCTCGCGTTCTTCACGCTGATGGAGAAGCGGATCGTGGGCGGCCTGTCGGGCGCGGTGAAGGGGTGAGCGCCGTGACCACCGCCGTCGCCGTACCCGTGTCCCCTCGCGTCGCCGCGCTGCTCGCGGAGATGACGCTCGAGGAGAAGCTCGCCCAGCTGGTGGGTTTCTGGGAGGGCGAGGAGGGCGACTCGGTCGCGCCGCTCCAGGGGGAGCTGTCCTCGACCGGCGGCGCGGGCGAGGCCATGCGGCACGGCCTCGGGCAGATCACCCGCGCCTACGGGACCAACCCCGTCGAGCCCGACGAGCGCGCGGCCTGGCTGTGGGAGCGCCAGCGCGCCCTGGTGACCGGGACGCGCCTGGGCATCCCCGCGATCGTGCACGAGGAGTGCCTCACCGGGCTGGCGGCCTGGAAGGCGGCGACGTTCCCGTCGCCGCCCGCGTGGGGCGCGAGCTTCGACGATGCGCTGGTCGAGCGGATGGGCGCGCTGATCGGCTCGTCCATGGCGGCGCTAGGGATCCACCAGGGGCTCGCGCCCGTGCTCGACGTGGTGCGGGATCCCCGCTGGGGGCGCACCGAGGAGGCGATCTCCGAGGACCCGCTGCTGGTGGGGTCGATCGGGACGGCGTACGTCCGCGGGCTCCAGTCGGCCGGCGTCGACGCGACGCTCAAGCATTTCGCCGGCTACTCGGCCTCGGCGGCCGGGCGGAACTTCGCGCCGGTGTCGATGGGCCCGCGCGAGCTCGCGGACACGGTGCTGCCGCCGTTCGAGATGGCGGTGAAGGATGGTGGCGCGCGGGCGGTGATGCACGCGTACACGGCGGTCGACGGGGTGCCCTCGGTCGCGGACCGGCGGCTGCTCACCGTGCTGCTGCGCGACGAGTGGGGCTTCGACGGCGTGGTGGTCGCGGACTACTTCGGCGTGGCCTTCCTGCACGTGCTGCACGACGTGGCCGCCGACCTGGGCGAGGCCGCCTCGATGGCGCTGGCGGCAGGCGTCGATGTCGAGCTGCCCACGGGCGATGCGTACCTCGCGCCGCTCGCGGCGGCTGTGCGCGCGGGTTCCGTGCCCGAGGAGCTGGTGGACCGGTCCGTCGTGCGCGTGCTCGCGCAGAAGGAGCGGCTGGGGCTGCTCGACCGCGACTTCGCCGGGGCGCCCCCCGGCGGCGTGGACCTGGACTCTCCGGAGCATCGTGCCGTGGCCCGAGCGCTGGCGGAGGAGTCGATCGTGCTGGTCTCCAACGACGGCACCCTGCCGCTGTCGCCGGCCTCGCGCCTGGCCGTGATCGGCCCCAACGCGGACCGGGCGCAGGCGCTGTTCGGGTGCTACTCGTTCGTGAACCACGTGCTCGCCCAGCGGCCGGGCGTCGCGATGGGGATCGAGGCGCCGACCATGGCGGCGGCCCTCGCCGCGCGGTGGGAGGCGCCCGTCACCGTCGCGCGGGGCTGCGGGGTGTCCGACCCCGATCGATCCGGATTCGACGCGGCCGTCGAGGCGGCGCGCGGCGCCGACGTGGCGGTGATCGCCGTGGGCGACCACGCCGGCCTGTTCGGACGCGGCACGGTGGGCGAGGGCTGCGACGCGGACTCGCTCGAGCTGCCCGGAGTCCAGCGCGCGCTCGTCGAGGCCGTGCTCGAGACGGGCACCCCGGTGGTGCTGGTGGCCCTGACCGGGCGGCCGTACGCCCTGGGCTGGGCCATGGAACGATGCGCGGCCGTGGTCCAGGCGTACTTCCCCGGGGAGGAGGGGGGCGGGGCCCTGGCGGCGGTGCTCGCCGGCGACGTGAACCCGTCCGGGAGGCTCCCGATCACGCTGCCGCGCTCCGCGGGCGCCCAGCCGTACACCTACCTGCACAGCCGCCTGGGCGGCGCGACCGAGGTGACGCATGTGGATCCGACGCCCGCCGCCGAGTTCGGGCACGGGTTGTCGTACACGGCCTTCTCGCACGAGGAGCTGGGCGTGGCGGGGCCCGCGGCGACCGACGGCTGGATCGAGGCGGAGGTCTCGGTGGTGAACACCGGCGCGCGCGCCGGCACCGAGGTGGTGCAGCTCTACGGGCGCGACGTGCGCGCCTCGCTGCCCCGGCCCGTCGCCCAGCTGCTCGCGTACGCCCGGGTGCCGCTCGCGCCCGGGGAGTCGCGCATCGTCCGATTCCGGGTGCCGACGTCCCGGCTGGCGTTCTCCGGCGTGGATCTCGCGCGCGTGGTCGAGCCGGGCGAGGTGGAGCTGTGGACGGGGACGAGCGAGCGGCGCCGCGCCACCGTGACCGTGGACCTGGTCGGGCCGGTGCGCCGGCTCACGGGAGAGGAGCCGCGGCTGCCGGTGGTGGAGGTCGGGTAGGTGGTCGCTGGGCGCCTACCGGCTCGATCTCATCTCGGGCCAGCGCAACCCTCGAGCCATCTGCCAGGTGCGACGCTCGCGGTCGTGGCGTGTGTCGCCACCCGGGCACGGACCGGTAGGTGCTGAAGGTCCAGCCAGCCGCGAGCGAGAGCCCTCTACGGCATCTCGGGGAGCACGAAGCGCCAGCCGTCGGCGAGGCGCTCGTCCACCACCTCGATGACCGCGTCGATGGTTCCCGCGCGATCGCCACCACCGTCGTGGGCGAGCACCACGGCGCCGGGCTCCATGGCGACCCGCAGCCGGGAGGCGAGCACCGCGGGGTCCTGCTCCTCCCAGTCGCCGATCGTGCCGGTGACCGCGAGCGGCTGCATGCCGAGCCTGGTCGCGACGGGGGCGGTGACGCCCCAGGATCCGCGGGGCGCGCGCCAGTAGGGCACCGGCACCGCGTCACCCGCCGCCTGCTCGATCACGTCGAGCACCTTCAGGAGATCGTCGCGCACGGTCAACGCGTCCCACTCCCCCATGTCCGTGTCGGACATGCCGTGGTTGCAGAGCACATGGCCGTCGGCGACGATGCGGCGCAGCACCTCGGCGCCCGAGGGAAGGTCGCCCCCGCCCGGCGCGAGGATGTTCTCCCCGATGACCGCGAACACCGCCCGGATGCGCCGCTCGCGCAGGTGGTCGAGCAGGCGGAGCGTGTCGGCGCCGTTGGGGCCGTCGTCGAACGTGAGCGCAGCGATGGGCACCGATGCGTCGAGACCCCCGCGGGCCGCGCGGCTCACGGGGGTCTCGGTCAGCATGGGTGCTCGCTCTGCAGTCGGGATTCGGCGGGGCCAGGTGGGCCGGTCGAGCCGGGGCTCAGCCCTCGACTCCCGCGCGCTGGAGGATGATCTCGCGCACGCGCGCGGCGTCGGCCTGGCCGCGGGTCGCCTTCATCACGGCCCCCACGATGGCGCCGGCCGCCTGCACCTTGCCGTCCTGGATCTTGGCGAGGACGTCGGGCTGGGCGGCGAGCGCATCGTCCACGGCCTTCTCGAGCGCCGAGTCGTCCGACACGACCTCGAGGCCGCGGGACGCGACCACCTCCGTGGGCGAGCCCTCGCCCGCGAGGACGCCCTCGAGCGCCTGACGCGCGAGCTTGTCGTTGATCTTGCCCGAGTCGACCAGGCCCTGGAGCTCCGCCACCGCGGCCGGTGTCACCGGCAGCTCGCCGAGCGCCACCTCGCGGTCGTTGGCGACCCTCGAGAGCTCGCCCATCCACCACTTGCGGGCGGACTGAGCGGTGGTGCCCGCCTCGACGGTGGAGGCGATGAGGCCCAGCGCGTCCGCCGCGACCGCGTCGCGCATCTCGAGATCCGAGAAGCCCCACTCCTCCCTGAGGCGCGCCCGCATCTTGGCGGGGTGCTCGGGGATGGTGCCGCGCAGCTCCTCGACCCACTCGCGGGCCGGCTGGACCGGCAGCAGGTCGGGCTCCGGGAAGTACCGGTAGTCCTCCGCCTCCTCCTTGGAGCGGCCCGGCGTGGTCGACGAGGTGTCCTCGTGCCAGTGACGGGTCTCCTGCACCACCGGTCGGCCGGCGAGCAGCAGCGACGCCTGGCGTGCCGCCTCGAAGTGGACCGCGCGCTCGATCGCACGCAGCGAGTTCACGTTCTTGGTCTCGGAGCGCTTGCCGAACGGGACGTCGTCCTGCGACTCCCCCGCCACGGCCTTGGGTCGCAGCGAGAGGTTGACGTCGGCGCGGACGGAGCCCTGCTCCATGCGGCCGTCGGAGATCCCGAGCGCCCGCACGATGTCGCGGATGGTCGCGACGTAGGCGCGTGCCACCTCGGCCGTGCGGTCGCCCATGCCGGTGATCGGCTTGGTGACGATCTCGACCAGGGGCACGCCGCCGCGGTTGTAGTCGACCAGCGAGTAGTCGGCGCCCTGGATGCCGCCCGTGCCACCCACGTGGGTGTTCTTGCCGGCGTCCTCCTCCATGTGCGCGCGCTCGATGCCGATCTCGACCACGGTGCCGTCGTCGAGCACCACGTCGAGGGCGCCCTCGTAGCAGGTCGGCTCGTCGTACTGCGAGATCTGGTAGTCCTTGGCGAGGTCCGGGTAGAAGTAGTTCTTCCGGGCGAAGCGCGAGGACTCGCGGATCGAGCAGCCGAGCGCCAGGCCCAGCCGGATCGCCGACTCGACGGCCTTCTCGTTCGTCACCGGCATCGCGCCGGGCAGGCCCAGGCACACCGGGCAGACCTGGGTGTTGGGCTCCGCGCCGAACTCGTTCGCGCAGCCGCAGAACATCTTCGTCCTGGTGTTGAGCTCGACGTGGACCTCGATGCCGAAGACCGGGTCGAACTCGTCCATCGCCTGCGCGTAGGTCATCGTGGTCACTGGGCCACCTCCGGAGCCTGTGCGGTCAGCGGGCCGCCCCAGTCGGCAACGAGCGACGCCTCCAGCGCCGCACCGACCTTGTAGAGGCGGGCGTCCTCGTGCGCGGGCGCGAGGATCTGGAAGCCGGTCGGGAGCCCGTCCTCGGGCGCAAGACCCGCGGGCAGCGACATGCCGGGGATGCCGGCGAGGTTCGCGGGGATGGTCGCGACGTCGTTGAGGTACATCGCCAGCGGGTCGTCGATGCGCTCGCCGATCTTGAACGGCGTCGTGGGCGTCGTGGGCGACACGAGCACGTCGCACTGCGCGAACGCCGCGTCGAAGTCCCGCTGCACCAGCGTGCGGACCTTCTGCGCGGAGCCGTAGTAGGCGTCGTAGTAGCCGGCGCTCAGCGCGTAGGTGCCCAGGATGATGCGTCGCTTGACCTCGTCGCCGAAGCCCTCCGCGCGGGTCGCGAGCATCGTCTTCTCGACCGTCTCGCGCTCCACCCGCATGCCGAAGCGGACCGAGTCGAACTTCGCGAGGTTGGAGGAGGCCTCCGAGGGCAGGATCACGTAGTAGGCGGCGAGCGCGTACTCGAACGACGGGCAGGAGACCTCGACGGTCTCCGCCCCCATGGCCCGGAGCCGGTCGAGCGACTCCTCGAACCGCTGCTTGACGCCGTCCTGGAAGCCGCCGTCCTCGCCGGAGATCTCCTTGACGACTCCGACCTTCACGCCGGTGAGGTCCATGGCCGCACCGGCGAGGGCGGCCTCGACGACGGCCGGCACCGGCTCGTCGAGGGACGTGGCGTCCATGACGTCGTGCCCGCCCATGACCTCGTGCAGCAGCGCCGTGTCGAGCACGGTGCGGCCGCACGGTCCGAGCTGGTCGAGGGAGGAGGCGAGGGCGATCGCGCCGAAGCGGCTGACCCCGCCGTAGGTCGGCTTCACCCCCACGGTCGCGGTCACCGAGGCGGGCTGGCGGATCGAGCCGCCCGTGTCGGAGCCGATCGCGAGGGGCGCCTCGAACGCCGCGAGCGCCGCGGCGGAGCCACCGCCCGAGCCGCCCGGGATCCGCTCGAGGTCCCACGGGTTGCGGGTCGGGCCGTAGCCGGAGTGCTCGGTGGAGGAGCCCATGGCGAACTCGTCCATGTTGGTCTTGCCCAGGATGGGCATCCGGGCCTCGCGGACCTTGCGCGTGACCGTCGCGTCGTAGGGAGGGATCCAGCCCTCGAGGATGCGGGAGCCGGCGGTCGACGGCATGCCCTGCGTCACCACCACGTCCTTGACCGCGATCGGCACGCCCGCCATGCGCGGCAGCGCGACGCCGGCGGATCGGTCGGCGTCGACGGCGGCCGCCGTCGCGAGCGCCTCCTCGGCGTTGACGTGCAGGAACGCGTGGACGCCGTTCGACGGGTCCGTGCCGTCGACGGCGGCGATGCGGTCGAGGTGCGCCTGCACCAGAGCGACCGAGGTCACCTCGCCGGTGGCGAGGGCGTCGGCCATCTCCGCAGCGGTGGCACGGGTCCAGTCGCGGGCGGCTGCGTCCACGGCGGTCATGCCTCCTCCCCCAGGATCTGGGGCACACGGAAGCGGCCGTCCTCGGCCTCCGGGGCCCCCGACAGCGCGGCGTCCTGCGCGAGCGACGGACGGACCTCGTCGGCGCGGTGGATGTTCGCCATGGGGATCGGGTGGCTGGTCGCGGGCACGTCCTCGCCGGCCACCTCGGCCACCTTGGCCACGGCGTCGACGATCACGGCGAGCTGGCCCGAGAGCCGGTCGAGGTCCGCGTCGGTCATCTCGATGCGGGCGAGCGCCGCCAGGCGCGCCACATCGCTTCTCTCAAGGGAAGACATGGTGGCGATTCTAGTGCGTGGGCGGGACCCGCCCGGGGCCTACGGCTCCCAGCTGTAGCCGAGCAGCCGCACGCCGGCCTGGGCGCGCGAGGGCTCGGTGGCGATCACGTCGGGGTCGAGCCGCGACACCGTGCCGTCGGCGTTGTCCTCGACCACCCAGTCGAGGTCCTCCCGGCGCGCGAAGCCCATCTTCTCGTAGAGCCGGTGGGCGGCGTGCATGGTGTCCATGGTCGACAGGACGATGCGCTGGGCGCCGAGCTCGACCGCCCGGTCCATCGCGGCGCGGGCGAGCGTGCGACCGATCCCGCGACCCCGCTCCATGGGTGACACCGCGAGCATCCGCAGCTCGTACTCGCCCGACTGCGCGAGCTCCGTGAAGGGGCTCCCCGGCGGCACCAGCGTGATGGTGCCGACGATCGAGCCCGCGCCGTCCTGGCCGTCGAACATCGCGAGCAGGTCGGCGTGGCGTGCGCGGGCCTCGGCGTCCCGCAACTGCGGGACGTACGGGTGGGCGTGGTCGATCAGGCCGTCCGCCAGATACGCCAGCGCCGTGAGCTCGCCGATCTCCTGCAGTCGTGACTTCTCGTCGGGAGCCACCACCCGGATCGACGTCACAGGGGGCCCTCACGGCCCTCGGGGCGGCGGTCCCAGTGCGGCGTCGAGGTCTCGGAGGGGGTCCCGATGGTCGGGTCCTCGCTCTGGCCGGTCGGCCCGCGGCCCGGATCCTCGGGCGGCTTCGGCTTCGCACGCAGCGTGGAGACGATGACCCACACGACGGCGGCGAGGACGATCACGCCGGCGACGATGCCGATGATGATGCTGACGTCCATGGCTCCTCCACGAGGCCCCGCTGGGCCTCATCTCCAGACTACATAGCCGCAACCGCTTACGGCAGGGCGAAACCCGAGGACCGCGTCCGGCCTGCTAGATCGCCGTGTCAGGCGAGGGCGGCGGGGCCGCCCTCGAGCAGGCGGACGAACGCGGCCTCGTCGAGCATCGGCACGCCGAGCGCCTCGGCCCTGGCGGCCTTGGAGCCCGCGTTCGCGCCGAGCACCACGTAGTCCGTGTTCTTCGACACGCTGCCCGCCGCCTTCCCCCCGCGGGAGATGATCGCCTCCTTCACGGAGTCACGTGTGAAGCCCTCGAGCGAGCCGGTCGCGACGATCGTGAGCCCCTCGAGGGTGCGCGCGACCGAGTCGTCCCGCTCGTCCTCCATGCGGACCCCGGCCTCGCTCCACCGCTCCACGATCTCCACGTGCCACGGCACCGTGAACCACTGGAGCACCGACTCCGCGATGACCGGCCCGACGCCGTCGACCGCGGCCAGCTCCTCCTCCGAGGCCCCGCGGATCGCCTCCATGGACCCGAAGGCGGTGGCGAGCGCGCGCGAGGCCGTCGGACCCACGTGGCGGATGGACAGCGACACGAGCACGCGCCACAGCGGCTGCGTCCGGGCCGCACCGAGGTTCTCGAGCAGTCGCATCCCGTTGGCGGACACGTCGCCCGCCTTGCGCCCCTGCACGCCGGCCTCGAGCTGACGTCGGGAGAGCTTCTCATCCACCTCGTACGTGAAGAGCGGCACCCGCCGCAGGTCCTCCTCCGTGAGCGAGAAGAGGCCTGCCTCGTTGACGAGCACGCCGGACTCCACGAGCGCGGCCGCGGCCTTCTCCCCGAGCACCTCGACGTCGAACGCGCCGCGCGAGCCGATGAAGGCGATCCGGTCGATGATCTGGGCCGGGCACGCCTCGGAGTTCGGGCAGCGCAGATCCTTGTCGCCCTCCTTCTGCTCGACCAGCGCGGTGCCGCACGAGGGGCACTCCGCGGGCATGGTCCACGCCCGCTCCTCCCCGGTGCGCGCCGCGACCACCGGGCCCACGATCTCGGGGATGACGTCTCCCGCCTTCCGCAGCACCACCGTGTCGCCGATCATGACGCCCTTGCGCGCGACCTCGTGCGCGTTGTGGAGGGTCGCGTAGGTCACGGTCGATCCCGCGACCAGCACCGGCGTCATCACGCCGTAGGGGGTCACCCGGCCCGTCCGGCCGACGTCGACGCGGATGTCCTCGAGCGTGGTGTGCACCTCCTCCGGAGGGAACTTGTAGGCGATGGCCCACCGCGGCGCCCGGCTGGTCGACCCGAGCGCGCCCTGCACCGACCGGTCGTCCACCTTCAGCACCGCACCGTCGATCTCGTGCACGAGCGCGTGGCGCCTCGCCTCGAGGTCGCGCAGGTACTCCTCGACCGCGTCGAGGCCCTCCACCACCCGGGCGTGCTCGGTCACGGGCAGGCCCCAGGACGCCAGCACCTCGTAGATGCCGTGCTGGGACGATGCGCGGGGGTCGGGCTCCGCGGCCCCCCAGTCGAGCGCGCCGAGGGCGTACGTGGTGACGGCGAGCGGCCGGGTCGCGGTGACAGTCGCGTCCTTCTGGCGGAGCGACCCCGCCGCGGTGTTGCGCGGGTTCGCGTACGGCGCCTTGCCGTCCTCGACCAGGCGGGCGTTGAGCTCCTCGAACGCAGCGACCGGCAGGAACACCTCGCCGCGCACCTCGACCAGCGCGGGCACGTGCTCGCCCGCCAGCCGGCGCGGCAGTCCCGCGATGGTGAGGACGTTGGCCGTCACGTCCTCGCCGGTGGTGCCGTCGCCGCGGGTGACGCCGCGGACCAGCGCGCCGCGCTCGTAGGTGAGAGAGATGGACAGGCCGTCGATCTTGGGCTCGCAGACCACGCGCTGGGGACCCGCGTCCTTCTCGACCCGCGCGAACCACGCCGCGACGTCCTCGACCGAGAACGCGTTGTCGAGGCTCATCATCCGCTCGCGATGCTTGACGGACGCGAAGCCGATCGCGGCCGTGCCGCCGACCGTCTGCGTGGGGCTCTCCGGGGTCACGAGCTCGGGCCAGTGCGCCTCGAGGTCCCGCAGCTCCCGCTCGAGCGCGTCGTACCCGGCATCCGAGACCGTGGGAGCGGCGAGCTCGTAGTAGGCGTGGCGGTGCGCCTCGATCTCCTGGACGAGCTGCTGATGGCGGGCGCGGGGGTCGGTCACGCCCCCTATCCCACCACGACGGTCCGACACCCACACGCCATCTGCCGGACATCCTGCCCCGCTACCCTGTGCGCATGCGTCCCGCCCCGCTCGCCGCCCTGGCCGTCGCCGTCGCCGCGCTCGCGGGATGCAGCATGATCACCCCGGCCCCGCAGGCGACCGTGACGGCGACGGCGACCGTCACCGCGACACCCGAGCCGAGCATCGTCCCCGGCCCCACCGTCACGGAGACCGCGACGCCCTTCGCACGTCCCGCGTGGCTCGCCACCACGCCGCTGGTGAAGAACGACAACGACCTGGGCGACCCCGGCGAGACGCCCGCGGAGCTGCGCGACCGCCGCCTGGAGCCGCGGCCCGGCGCGTACCCGGACCCTGAGACGGACGAGTGGGCGGCCACCGTCACCGCCGTGCCCGCCGACGTGCTCGCGCGCTCGAGCTGGCGCGAGGAGTGCCCGGTCGCACCCGAGGAGCTCTCGTACATCGTCATGACGTTCTGGGGTTTCGACCTGCAGCCCCACACCGGCGAGATGATCACGAACGCCGCGCACGCCGACGAGCTGGTCTCGGTGTTCGAGAAGATGTACGAGCGCCGCTTCCCCATCGAGGAGATGCGCGTCACGACGTGGGACGAGGTCAACGGCACCCACTACGGCGACCTCAACGTCACCATCTCCTTCGAGTGCCGCAAGGTCACCGGCGGCTTCTCGGTGTGGAGCCAGCACGCCAGCGGTCTCGCGGTCGACATCAACCCGTTCCACAACCCGTGGGTGCGCGACGGGTACGTCTTCCCCGAGCTGGCGGAGGCCTACATCGACCGCGAGTGGCTGCGCCCCGGGATGATCGAGACCCAGCAGCAGACCATCGCCGACTTCACCGCGCTCGGCTGGACCTGGGGCGGCACCTGGACCGATCTGGACGACTGGATGCACTTCTCGGCGACCGGAGGCTGACGCGTTGGCACCCAGCATGCTCATCGAGGGCGGACACGTCGTGACCGTCGACGCCGCGGGCACCGAGCACGCCCGCGGCTGGATCGCCGTCCGCGACGGCCGCATCGTCGCCCTCGGCGAGGGCGCTGCGCCGTCGGACGTCCGCGACGCCTTCCCCGACCGGATCGACGCCTCCGGAGCCCTGGTCACCCCCGGCCTGGTCAACACCCACCACCACCTCTATCAGTGGCTCACCCGCGGGATGGCGCAGGACGCGATCCTGTTCGACTGGCTGGTCGCGCTGTACCCGACGTGGGCGCGGATCGACGCCGACTCGGTGGGCGCCGCCGCCGCGGGCGCGATGGCCGTGCTGGCGCGCTCCGGATGCACCACCGTCGCCGACCACCACTACGTGTTCCCGCGGGGCGCGGGCGACCTGGTGGGCGCGATCGTGCACGAGGCCGACGACCTGGGCCTGCGCCTGACGGCGACGCGCGGCTCGATGGACCTGGGCGAGTCCGACGGCGGGCTGCCGCCGGACTTCGCGGTCGAGACGACGGACGATGCGCTGACCGCCTCCGCCGCAGCCGTCACCCGCTACCACGACGCGAGCCCCGGGTCGATGGTCCACGTCGCGATCGCACCGTGCTCCCCGTTCTCCGTCACCTCCGACCTGCTGCGCGAGTCCGCCACGCTCGCGCGCGACCTGGGCGCACGCCTCCACACGCACGGCTCCGAGACCGTCGAGGAGGCGGCCTTCTGCCAGGAGCGCTTCGGCATGGGCCCGACGGACTACCTCGAGGACCTGGGGTGGCTCGGCGCCGACGTGTGGATGGCGCACTGCGTCCACATGTCGGATCACGACATCGCGCGCTTCGCGGACACCGGCACCGGGGTCGCGCACTGCCCCTCCTCGAACGCCCGGCTCGCGGCCGGAATCTCTCCGGTGCGCGCGATGGTCGACGCGGGCGTGCCGGTCGGGCTCGGTGTGGACGGCGCCGCCTCCAACGAGCACGGGAGGCTGGGCGGCGAGATCCGCCAGGCGGTGCTCGCGGCACGCCTGCGCGACGGTGCCGGCGCGATGTCGGTGCGCGACTCGCTGCGGCTCGCCACGATCGGTGGCGCCCGGGTGCTGGGGCGCGAGGCCGAGATCGGCTCGCTGGAGCCCGGCAAGCTCGCCGACATCGCCGTGTGGGAGCTCGGCGCGGTCGAGCACGCGGGGATCGCCGACCCGGTCGCGGCGCTCGGCCTGGGCTCCCTGCCGGTCCTGCGGAGGCTGCTGGTGCACGGCCGCGACGTGGTCGCGGACGGCCGCCTGGTGCGGGCCGACGAGGCGGCGATCGCGCGGCGCGTGGTCGCCGAGGGGCAGCGGCTCCGCGGCTGACCGCGCCTACGTCCCCTTCTGCTCCTTCACGACGAGCAGGCGGTACGGCCCGCCCTGCGACCAGACCCGGTGGCGCACCCCGCCGGCGAAGTAGACCGAGTCCCCGGGCCCGAGCTCGTGGCGACGCCCGTCGGTCTCGAGCACGACCCTGCCGTCGAGGACCAGCACGAACTCGTCCTCCGCGTGCACGAACGGCTCCTCGGGATCCTCCGACTCCGACTCCACCAGGATCGGCATGAACGGCCGGCCCGCCTTGACCAGCGCCTGGGCGACCCCGCGAGCGAAGCCGTCGGGCGTCGGGCGTCGCGCCGCGGCGCGGGTGACCTCGACCCGGCGGCGGCGCGCATCGTCCGACTCGGCCGCGGCCATGAGCTCGACGGGGCTGGTCTCGAGCGCGCGCGCGATGCGCCGCAGCGACGGGAGGGAGAGGTTCGCGAGGCCGCGCTCGACCTGGCTGAGGAACGGATGCGACAGATCGGTCGCAGCCGCCAGCTGCACCAGGGTCATACGGCGCTGCTGGCGGAGCTCCCGCAGGCGCGCGCCGAGCCGGGCGGCGCCCTCATCGGACGTCGTCGTCGACTCGGTCATCTCAGACGCGCTTCTCGGGGTGCATGCCCATCCGTGCGAGCACCGTGTTCTCGACCGTCAGCACCACGTTGTAGAGCAGCAGCGAGACCAGCGTGACCACCACGACCGACGCCCACACCAGCGAGAACTGCGCCGACGAGATGTAGCCGCCGATCGAGCCGCCCACGCCGCGCCCGGTGGCGAGCCACTCGGCGAGGAGCGCGCCGGTGATCGCGCCGGGCGCCGAGATGCGGACGGCGGCGAAGAAGGCCGGCAGCGAGCTCGGCAGCGACACCTTCCGGAGCGCCGTCGCGGGAGAGCCGCCGTAGACGGAGACCACGTCGTGCATCTGCGGCGAGGCGCTCTTGAGCCCGTACGCGATGTTCACCAGCGCGGGGAACAGCACGACGATCCCGCCCATGACCGCCGTTGTCATGAAGTCCCGTCCGAAGATCATGATGATCACCGGCGCGAACGCGATCAGCGGCACCGAGCGCAGCAGGAGCGCGATCGGCATCGCCGCGTGCTCGAAACCCTTGGACAGCTGGAAGCCGGACGCCACCAGCAGCGCGACCACGAGTCCCGCCACGAACCCCACCGCTGCGTCGCCCAGCGTCACCAGGAGGTTCTCGAACACCTCCGAGGCGTCCTCGTCGGTGAGCATGAACTCGAGCACGTCGGCGGGGCTCTTGGCCACGAACGGCGACAGGTCGAACGCCCAGATGGCGCCCTGCCAGAGCACCAGGACCGCGACGAGCGTGAGCACCAGGGTCAGCAGCGAGGAGCCGAGCGCGCGGAGCGTGGCGCGGCGCGACTGGCGCTTGAGGTCGACGGCCAGCTGGGTGCCGGTGAACGATGCGAGGCTCATGCCGCCGCCCCCCTCGACCAGGGCGTCGCGAGACGCGTGAGCAGCCCCACGAGCAGGTAGCCGGTGAGCGCCACGGCGCCCGAGGCGAGGGCGATCCCCCACACGCGGGGCGAGTTGAGCGACTGCTGGGCGATCACCATCGCCGGCCCCACGCCGGTCTCGACCTTGCCGAAGTACTCGCCGAGCACCGCGCCCAGGAACGCGGCCGGGACGGCGATCTGCAGCGCCGTCAGGATGGCCGGCGCGGCGGCGATGACGCGCACCTTGCGCAGCTGCGCCATGCGGGAGCCGCCGTACACCTCGACCACGTCGAGGCTCGCCTTGTCCGCCGACTTGAGCCCGAGCAGGGCCCCCACCACGGTGGTGAAGAACACCGACAGGGCCGCGAGGAAGACCGCCGTTCCCGACGGCTCCCCCGACTTGGGCGGCCCCACGATGAGGAGCACGATCGGCCCGATCGCGACGATCGGGATGCAGTAGGTGATCACCGCGAGCTGGTTGACGACGCCCTCGAGCTTGGGCACCACGAGCACCAGGCCCGCCAGCACCAGCGCGAGGCCGTTGCCCCAGAGGTAGCCCTGGGCGGCCTCGTTGAGCGTGACCGCGAAGTTCCTGGCGTAGAAGTCCCAGCCCACGTCCGCGTAGCCCTGGATCACCTGGACGGGCGTCGGGATGGCCTTGGTGTTGCCCGAGCCCACGTTCGCGAAGATGGTGACGGAGGAGATCCACCAGAACGCGAGGATGCCCAGCGCGCCCATCAGCCCCGTGGCCCACGGCGGGAGGCGGCGGGCCATCAGTGGTCCTCGTCCGCGGCCGCTCCTCCGACGCCGAACAGCAGCTCCGACGCCTGGTCCACGTACGCGTGGAACTCGGGCGACCGCATGATGTCGGGCGTGCGAGGGCGGGGCAGGTCGATGGTGATGATCTCCTTGACGCGCCCGGGCCGCGGGCTCATGACCGCGACCTGGTCGGCGAGGAAGATCGCCTCGGAGATGCCGTGCGTCACCAGCAGCGTGGTGGCGGGCTTCGCCGCGAGGATGCGCATGAGCTCCACGTTGAGCTTCTGGCGGGTCATGTCATCGAGCGCGCCGAACGGCTCGTCGAGCAGCAGCACGGAGGGCTTCAGCACCAGCGAGCGGGCGATCGACACGCGCTGGCGCATGCCTCCCGACAGCTGCGCGGGCTTGGCCTTCTCGAAGCCCTTGAGCCCGACCAGCGCGATGAGCTCCTCGATGTAGGCGTGGTCGACGGGCTTGCCCGCGACCTCGAACGGAAGCTTGATGTTGGCGTACACGGAGCGCCACGGCAGCAGCGCGGAGTCCTGGAACGCGATGCCCAGCTCGTTGTACGCCCGCAGGTCCTTGGGGCTGCGCCCGTCGACCCGGGTGCTGCCCGTCGTGGGCTCCTCGAGCCCCGCGAGGATCCGCAGGATGGTCGACTTGCCGCATCCGGAGGGACCCAGCAGCGCCAGGAAGGTCCCCTGGTCGGTGTGCAGGTCGGTGTCCTGGAGCGCGACCACCTGACGGCCGCGCGTGGTGAACACCTTGGACAGGTTCGAGATCTGCAGGCCGGTGCCCAGGGCGTCGCCCTGGGCACCGGCCTTCGCGGTGGAGCTCACGAGGATCCTTGGGATCAGCCCGCGTACGCGACCAGATCGGGGTTCTCGGCGTAGACCTCGGCGAGGATCGAGAGGTCGAACAGGTCGGCCGCCTCGATCTCGATGCCGGCGCCGGCCAGCGAGGCGATGGTCTCCGACTGCAGCTCGTCCGAGATGGTGAACAGGCCGTTGGCCACGGTCTCGTCCGAGACGACGAGCTCCTCGGCCTGCATGATCGCGCCTGCCTCCGAGGCCTCCGGGTCGAGACCCAGGTCGACGCCGTAGACCTCGTACGCCAGGCGGGCGCCCTCGGCCGGGTCGTTGACCGCGTCGGCCCAGCCCTTGATCTCGGCGACCAGGAACGCCTTGAGGGCGTCGCGGTTGTCAGCGATCGACTCGTCGGTGACGGTGAAGGTCTCCGCGACGAACGGCAGGCCGTTGTCCGCGAACGGCAGGTTGGCGGTCTCGTAGCCGGCCATCGAGACGGTGATCGACTCGTTGGTCAGATAGGCGATGAAGCCGTCGACCTCGCCGTTGGTGAGCGGCGCGGGGTCGTACTGGACGGGCACGATCTCGACGTCGTCCTCGGTGAGGCCGTTGGCGGCCAGCAGCGCGAGGAACAGCGACATGTTGGAGTCCTGGACGCCGATCTTCTTGCCCACCATGTCCTCGGCCGTCAGGATGTTCCCGCCGTCGGCCAGCGACAGCACGGTGAAGGGGTTCTTCTGGTAGGTCGCGCCGATGATCTTCAGCGGGGCGCCCTCGTTCGCGACGGCCGCACCGATCGACACGGCGTCGGAGAGCGCGACGTCGACGGTGTTCGACACGAGCTCGGCGGCGCCGGTCGACGGACCGGGCACCAGCTCGACCGAGTCGAAGCCCGACTCGGTGAAGTAGCCGTTCTCGGTCGCGAAGAACTCGCCCGAGAACTCCTCGTTCTTGATCCAGGACAGCTGGACGGTGAAGTCACCGTAGGCCGGGGCCTCGGCCTCCATCGACTCGCCGGCGGCGACGCCGCTGGCCTCGACGTCGGCGCTGCTCGAGCTGCAGGCCGCCAGCGCGAACGAGGCGACCGCGGCAGCGGCCACCATGGCGGTGCGCTTGCCGGCGCGACCGAACGTGAAACTCATGTGTGTCTCCCTTGATTCGGTGGAGCGCGGGTCACCGCCCTTCCGGTGCCTCACCACGCCACGCGGCGACCCTAGGGAATGTAGATTTCGCCAACATGCGCATCCTGGTTTCGCGGACGTTAAATCGGCTAACGATCGTGCAACGATCGCGTCATCTGGACATGTCACACTGCCCGCAGACGGGCTCGGACGGGCCCCAGGGAGCCTGGGAGGCGGCATGGATCTCACCACCGTGAGCGCCTACCGCCGCGCGACCTCCGACGCGGACCTGACGCTCGCGCCCGGGGAGCGCTACCTCGCCGGGGGCACCTGGATGTTCTCCGAGCCCAACCGCGACGTCACCGGGCTGGTCGACGTCACGACCCTCCCCGGGCCCCATCTCACCGCGGACCGGGCCGGCCTGACGCTCGGGCCCGGCTGCACCATCGCGCGGCTGCTGGCGCTGGAGCCGCAGCCCGGGTGGACCGCGCAGCCGCTGTTCCGCGACGCCGCGAACGCGCTCCTCGCGGGCTTCAAGATCTGGAACGAGGCGACGGTGCTGGGCAACATCGCCCGCGCCTTCGCCGCCGGCGCGATGACGGCGGCCTGCGCGACCCTCGACGCGGATGCCACGGTCCGGGGCGTCGACGGCGGCCGTCGCACGGTCCCCGTCGCCTCCCTCCCCACGGGCAACGGCACCACCGTGCTCGGCCATGGCGAGCTGATCGAGAGCGTGCGCATCGGCGCGGAGGAGCTGGCGACGCGGACCGCGCTCCGGAAGGTCGCCCTCGCCGAGCTCGGGCGCTCCGGCGCCGTGGTGAGCGGCCGGGCGCACGCCGACGGGCGCACCGTCATCGTGGTCACCGCGGCGACCCTCACGCCGCACGTGCTGCGCTTCGACGCTCCCCCGCGGCCGGACGATGCGGCGGACGCCGCGCGCTCCGCCGACGACTTCTACACGGATCCCCTGGGCGCCGCCGACTGGCGGCGGCACGTCGCCGGCGCGCTGGCCGCGCGGGTGGCCACGGACCTGGCGCACGGCGATGAGGAGGACGCATGAGCATCGTCGCCGATGGCGCACCCCTCGACGGCATCCCCGCGCCCGGCCAGTGCCTGCGGACGTTCCTGCGCGAGCACGGCCGCACGGAGGTCAAGAAGGGCTGCGACTCCGGCGACTGCGGCGCCTGCACCGTGCTGGTCGACGGCACGCCCGTCCACTCGTGCATCTACCCGGCCGTGCGCGCCGAGGGCCGCGAGGTCACCACCGCCGCCGGGCTCGCACCCGAGGGCGAGCTGCATCCCGTCCAGGAGTCCTTCGTCGAGCACTTCGCGTTCCAGTGCGGCTTCTGCACGCCCGGCATGACGGTGACCGCGTCGACCCTGACCGAGGAGGACCTGCCCGACCTGGACCGCCGGCTCAAGGGCAACCTGTGCCGCTGCACCGGCTACCGGCCCATCCGCGAGGCGGTCGAGCACAGCGTGCGCGGCTGCGGCGTCGACGGCTCCTGCCCCGGGGTCTGCGGCCCCGGATCGGGCGCGGCCGTCGGGTCCTCCGTGCGACCGCCCGCCGCGACCGCGGTGGTCCAGGGACGCGAGGAGTACACGTTCGACACCGCGGTGCCCGGCCTCACCCACCTCAAGGTGCTGGGCTCGCCTCACCCGCACGCGCGCATCGTCGCCATGGACACGTCGCGCGCCCGTGCGCTCGCCGGCGTGGTCGCCGTCCTGACCCACGAGGACGCGCCCGCGGTGCGCTACTCGACCGGGAGGCACCAGAACCGGCTGGACGACCCCCGCGACACCCGGCTGCTCGACTCCGTCGCGCGCTTCGCCGGTCAGCGGGTCGCCGCCGTGGTCGCGGAGACCGCCGCGATCGCCGAGGCGGCGTGCGCCCTGATCGAGATCGAGTGGGAGGTGCTCCCCCACGTCACCGATCCCGAGGAGGCCCGCACCCCCGGCGCCCCGTCGATCCATCCCGACGCGACGCCCGAGGACGGGGTCGCGGATGCGGCTCGCAACGTCGTGGCCGCGATCCACGGCGGCTACGGGGACGTGGACGCCGGCCTCGCCGGGGCGGCCGCCGTGGCGACGGGGACCTGGTCGTCGGCACGCGTGACCCACGCACAGCTCGAGACCCACGGGTCGATCGGCTGGCTGGACGACGACGGCCGCCTCACGCTGCGCACCTCCTCGCAGGTGCCGTTCCTGGTCCGCGACGAGCTCGCGGTGGTCCTCGGCCTGGACCGCGACCGCGTGCGCGTGTTCACCAGGAGGCTCGGCGGCGGCTTCGGGGGCAAGCAGGAGATCTTCACCGAGGACATCGTGGGCCTCGCGGTCCTCGCGACCGGGCGCCCGGTCGCCTACGAGATGACGCGCGCCGAGGAGTTCCAGCGCACGGCGACGCGCCACCCCATGCGCGTGACCGCGACGCTCGGCGCGGACGCCCAGGGCCGGCTGACCGCGATGAAGGTCGACGTGCTCTCGAACACCGGCGCCTACGGCAACCACGCCGCGGGCGTGCTGTTCCACGGGTGCTCGGAGTCCGTCGCCGCGTACAACGCCCCCGCCAAGCGCGTCGACGCCGAGGCGGTCTACACGAACACCGTGCCCGCGGGCGCCTTCCGCGGCTACGGGCTCGGGCAGGTCATCCACGCGATCGAGTGCGCGATGGACGAGCTGGCCCTGGCCCTCGGGATGGACCCGTTCGAGCTGCGCCGGGTCAACACCGTCCGACCGGGCGACCCGCTGGCGATCACCTCGCTCGAGCCGCACGACGACCTGATCTTCGGCTCCTTCGGCCTCGACGAGTGCCTCGACCTGGTGAGGGACGCGCTCGCGCGCGACGATGCGGCGCCCGCCGTCCCCGTGCCCGACGGCTGGGCGGTCGGCGAGGGGATGGCGCTCGCGATGATCGCGACGGCGCCGCCGCGCGGGCACCACGCGACCGCGTCGGTGTCCGCGACTCCGGACGGGACCTACGTGGTCAGGGTCGGCACCGCCGAGTTCGGCAACGGCACCCAGACCGTGCAGACGCAGCTCGCCGCGGACGCCCTCGGCACCAGCCCGGACCGGGTGCGCCTGGTCGCGTCCGACACGGATGCCACGGAGCATGACACCGGCGCGTACGGCTCGACCGGCGTCGTGATCGCCGGCAAGGCGGTGCACGCCGCCGCGATGGACCTGAGGGGGATCCTGCTGGAGACGGCCGCCGCGGTGGCCGGCACGCGGGATGGGGACGGGGTGGAGTGGACCCTCGACCCGCTGGGCGCCGTCGCCGTCTCTCTCGACGGCGCCCAGCGCAGGGTCGGCCTCGCCGACCTGATCGCCGCCGCGCCTGCCGAGACCCGCGACGCCGACGGCGTCCGCGGCACCGGGCGGGAGGACGGCGCCGTGCGCTCGCTCGCCTGGAACGTCCAGGGCTTCCGCGTCGCCGTCGACCCCGAGACCGGCGCCGTGCGCATCCTTCGCTCGGTCCAGGCGGCCGATGCCGGCGTGGTGATGAACCCCGCGCAGCTGCGGGGCCAGATCGAGGGCGGCGTGGCGCAGGGCATCGGCTCGGCGCTGTACGAGGAGGTGCTGGTCGACCAGGACGGCACCGTCGGCAACCCCGCCTTCCGGGTCTACCGCGTGCCCCAGATCGCCGACCTTCCCGTCACCGAGGTGCTCTTCGCCTCGACGTCCGACCGGCTCGGCCCGCGGGGGGCGAAGTCGATGTCCGAGGCGCCGTACAACCCGGTGGCACCCGCGATGGCGAACGCGATCCGTCGCGCCCTCGGGGTGCGCCTGCACGAGCTGCCGATGACGCGCGACCGTGTCTGGCGGGCGGCCTCGCAGCGCGGCTCATGACCCGCCCGCCATCCGTCGGGACACTCAGTCCTCCGATCCGCGAGGAACCGCGCCCGTCGGGACGCTCAGTCCTCCTGGCGACGGTGGATCGGCCCCGAGACCTCACGCAGCGGGAGCCCCGTGCCGCCCGCGCGCGCGAGCAGCACCTCGGCCATGATCGCGATCGCGGTCTCTGCGGGCGTCGAGCCGCCCAGGTCGAGCCCGATGGGCGAGCGGAGCCGCGCGAGCGCATCGTCCCCCACGCCGCGCTCGGCGAGCGCCTCGCGGCGGCGCCCGTCCACCCGACGCGAACCCATCGCGCCCACATAGAGGACGGGGGTCGCGAGCGCGGCCTCGAGCGCGGGGACGTCGAGGCGGTCGTCGTGCGTGAGCACGCAGACCGCATCGTCCTCCCCCAGCGCCTCACCTCGCAGCCAGGCGTCCGGCCAGGCGATGATGACCTCATGGGCGTCAGGGACGCGCTCCGGCGTGGCGAACACGGGCCGCGGGTCCACGACGACCACGCGGAAGCCCATCAGCCGCGCCGCCGACGCGAGCGCGGGCGTGAAGTCGACCGCGCCGACGATCACCAGTCGCGGCGCGCGCGGACGCTCCAGCCGCACCGGCCCGTCGGGCCCCGCGAGCGCGAGCGCGACGGCGCCGTCGCCGAGGCTCGCCCGCAGCGGGTCGACCACGGTCTCGTCGCCCGGACCCACGCGCACCGCGACGACGTCCACCGCGCCGCCGCACGCGAGCCCCGGACGCAGCAGGTCGCCTTCGCCGCCCATGGTGAGGGCCTGCGCATCGCCGCTCGCCAGCACCTCGCGCGCGAGCTCGTATGCCTCCGCCTCGATGCAGCCGCCCGAGATGGCGCCGATCGCGCGGCCGTCGGCCGTGACGGCCATCGCGGAGCCGGGGGTGCGCGGGGTCGAGCCGTGCACGCCGGTGACCACGACCACGCCGAGGGCGCGGCCCGCGTCCAGCTCGGCGAGCGCCTGGGCCGCGATCTCGAACATGCTGGCCAGTGTAGGGCGGGCCATGGCGCGTGCCGCCGGGCCGCCACCGCTCCCCGCCCACCGTCTGGAAGGACCCGCTCATGACATACGACCTGGTGATCCGCGCGACGCACGCGGTGCTGCCCCATGGGACGATGCCGGCCGCCGTCGCGATCGCGGACGGCGCGATCGCGGCGATCGGCGCCGAGGACGAGCCGTTCGCCGCGCACGCCGAGGTCGAGCTGCCCCACGGCCAGGTCCTGATCCCGGGCGCCGTCGACACGCACGTCCACATCAACGAGCCGGGCCGCACCGAGTGGGAGGGCTTCGACTCCGCGACGCGTGCCGCCCGCGCGGGCGGCGTCACCACGGTGATCGACATGCCGCTCAACTCGATCCCGCCCACCGTGTCGCCGGCCGCTCTCGAGACCAAGAAGGCGGCGGCGTTCGGCAAGACCCACGTGAACGTGGGCTTCTGGGGAGGCGCGGTGCCCGAGAACCTGGGCAGCCTCGAGGCGCTGTGGGACGAGGGGGTGTTCGGCTTCAAGTGCTTCCTCGCACCCTCGGGGGTCGACGAGTTCGGTCACCTCGACCGCGCCCGGCTGCGCGCCGCGATGCAGGAGATCGCGGGGTTCGGCGGTCGGCTGATCGTGCACGCCGAGGACCCCGAGGTGCTCGACGATGCGCCGCCGCCCGCGGGCGCCGACTACGCGCCGTTCGTGGCGTCCCGGCCCGACTCTGCCGAGACGTCCGCGATCGACGCGGTCATCGACGGGGTCCGGGCGACCGGGGTGCGGGCGCACATCCTCCACCTGTCCTCGGCGGCCGCGCTGCCGGCGATCCGCGCCGCGAAGGCGGAGGGTCTCCCTCTGACCGTCGAGACCTGCCCCCACTACCTCACCTTCGACGCCGAGCACATCCCGGCCGGGGGCACGCAGTACAAGTGCTGCCCGCCGATCCGGTCGGCGGAGAACCGCGAGCGGCTGTGGGAGGCCCTGGCGCAGGGAACCATCGACTTCGTCGCGTCCGATCACTCTCCCGCCACCGCGGACCTCAAGCTCGCCGGCGGTGGCGACTTCGGGGTGGCATGGGGCGGCATCGCGGGGCTGCAGGTCTCGCTCGCAGCCGTGTGGACGGGGGCCAGGGCCCGCGGCTACCGCCTGGACGATGCGGTGGCCTGGATGAGCGGCAGGCCCGCCGCCTGGGCCGGGCTCCAGCGCAAGGGCGCGATCCAGGTCGGCCGCGACGCGGACCTGGTGGCCTTCGACCCGGAGGCGCCCTTCGAGGTGCACGCCGCCGAGCTGGCGCATAAGAACCCGGTGAGCGCGTTCGACGGGCACGCTCTCGTGGGGCGCGCGGCGCGCGTCTGGCTCGCGGGATCCGAGAGCGGCGAGGGCGAGCAGCTCCGCAGGCCGTGATGCGTGGCGGGGCCGGATCCGCCGCGACTCCCCTGGCAGAAATGTCGATGAAATCAACACCGCGTAGCGTGTGAGCGACGGCTCGACGCGACGCGTTCCCACCCCGAGGAGCAACCATGGCGATCATCCTGGGCGACCACCAGTACGGCAAGGCGGAGAACCGCATCGTCCGGATCGTGCGTGACACCCCGCGGCACGAGATCCGGGACGTCAACGTCTCGACGTGCCTCCGCGGACGCTTCGACGCGGCCCACCTCACGGGCGATCAGGGCGAGGTGCTGCCCACGGACACCCAGAAGCAGACGTCGTACGCGTACGCCAAGACCGTGGGTCTCGCGTCGCTGGAGCGGTACGCCCACGCCCTGGCCGTGCACTTCGTCGACGACGTCGAGCCCGTCGACCAGGCGCGCGTCGAGCTCGAGGAGTTCGCCTGGGAGCGCGTGAGCGTCGGGGGCGCGGAGCACGACTTCAGCTGGGTCCGCTCGGGCCGGGAGGTCCGGACGGTGGCGGTCACCGTGGACGCGGACGGCTCGGCGTGGATCACCGGCGGGCTCAAGGACCTGGTGGTGCTCAAGTCGAGCGGCTCCGAGTTCCACGGCTTCCTCGAGGACGAGTACACCGTGCTCGAGCCGACCTCCGACCGCATCATGGCGACCTCGCTGGTCGCGAAGTGGAGATTCGGCGCGGTCGACGTCGCGACGTTCGACTTCGACGCCGCCTACGCCGCGATCACGACCGCCATGGTGGAGACCTTCGCCTCCTTCCACTCGCTCGCCCTCCAGCAGACGCTGTTCCAGATGGGCAAGGCCGCCATCGAGGCCGTGCCCGAGCTGGTCGAGGTGCGTCTCAGCGCACCCAACAAGCATCACTTCGCCTACGACCTCGCGCGCTTCGGTATCGAGAACCACAACGAGGTCTTCCACGCCGACGACCGTCCCTACGGGCTCATCCAGGCCTCCGTCACCGTCGAGGGGGCGCCGGACGCGGGTCCCGCCTGGGACCAGTACAGCGGCCTGGTCTGACATGCACGTCTATCGGGCGCACATCTTCCACATCGCCGGCTCGCCCGCGCAGGACCAGGTCGACCGGGCCCTCGTCAGCCACCCCGACGGCGCGCTGGTCGTCGACGGCGACGGCCGCATCGTCCACCTGGGCCCGTGGGCGGACCTGCCCGACGCCTTCGCCGACGCGCCCGTGACCCGCGCCGACTACCTGCTCCCGGGATTCGTCGACAGCCACCTGCACTACCCGCAGTCGTACGCGACCGCGGCGCACGGCGGGGGCCAGCTGCTCGAGTGGCTCGACCACTGCATCTTCCCCACCGAGTCGCAGTTCGCGGACCCGGAGTTCGCGGACCGCGCCGCGCGCTACTTCACCCGCCGCCGCATCGCCGCCGGCACCACCGCCGCGATGGTGTTCGGCTCCGCCTTCCCGGTCGCTCAGGACGCCCTGTACCGGTGGACCGACGCCGCCGGCCTCCGCATCGTCTCCGGGCGCGGCATCCAGACGGTGGGGCCGGCGGCCGCATCGTCCCTGATCACGTCCGAGGGGGACGCGATCCGGCTCACCGCCGAGGAGATCGACCGGTGGCACGCGATCGACACCGGCGACCCGCGCACCGCGCGGATCCAGGTGGGTGTCGTGCCGCGCTTCTCGCTGTCCGTCACGCCGCGCACGCTGGCCGCGCTGGGCGAGCTGTACGACCACGCGCGCGGCGACGGCGTGTACTTCCACAGCCATCTCAACGAGAACAACCGCAAGGGCGACGGCGAGATCGCGGCCGTGCTCGGGAGCTACGGCGTCGAGGCGTACCTCGACACCTACGACGGCCGCTTCCTACCCGGCTCGAAGACCGGCGGGCACACGCTGCTCGGGCGCCGCTCCACCCTCGCGCACGCGGTGCACTGTCAGCCGCGGGAGCTCGACCGCATGGCGGAGACGGGGACGTCCATCGCCCACTGCCCGACCTCCCAGCTGTTCCTCGGCTCCGGGACGATGCCGTGGCGGGCGACCGTCGCGGCCGGCGTCAACATCGCGCTGGGCACGGACATCGGGGCCGGCGACGAGTGGCTGATCTCCCGCGTCGCGGGCGACGCCTACAAGGTCCACATCTCGGAGGAGGGCGACGCGGGGACCGCCCTCCACCCCGCGGAGCTGCTGTTCGCCGCCACGCTCGCGGGCGCGCGGGCCCTCGACATGGAGCATGCGTTCGGCAACCTCGACGTGGGCAAGGATGCGGACTTCCTGCTGATCGAGACGTCCCGCTGGGAGCCGCTCGAGGGGATGCTGTCGATGGGCATCCGCGCCGACGACGAGGAGCAGGCCACGCTCGAGGAGCTCTTCACGCTGCTGGTCGGGATGCGTCAGCCCGCGATCGCGGGCGTCTACGTCCAGGGCAGGCGGGCGGTCACGCCGGAGCTGTAGGCTCCACAGGACGGCGTGTACGAGGGGGGGGTTCACATGCATCCGGTCGCCAAGAGGTGCCTGATCTGGGCAGGGGTGCTGCTCGCCGTGGGCGTGCTGATGTCCGTCTACGGCACCAACCTGCTGGTCTGGTTCCAGGACGTGGTGGGCTTCAACGCCGAGCCCGCGCTGCACGTGTTCGGGATCGTGACGGCGGTGCTGCACAACTTCGCGATGCCGCTCGCGGCGGCGCTCGTCGGAGCCGCCGTCGTGATCCAGACGCTCGCGCCGCGCGGCGCCGCCGATGCCGCGGCGAGGACCGATGCCCGGGCGACCGAGTCCGCCTGACGCCGCCCCACCCAGGTCCTACGCGCATCGTCCCGACTCGGACTAGCCTGGCAACCGTGACTGCACCCATCGATCCCACGACCACGTCCGCCTGGGCCGAGCTCTCCGCCCTCAAGGACGGATTCGCCCCCGACCTCCGCGCCTGGTTCGCCGAGGACGCGACCCGCGTCGAGCGTTTCTCGCTCCCCCTCGCGGACCTCCATGTCGACCTGTCGAAGAACCTCGTCACCGACGAGATCCTCGCGTCGCTGGTCAAGCTCGCCGAGGAGACCGGCGTCGCCTCGCGCTACGCGGCCATGCTCGCCGGGGAGCACATCAACACGACCGAGGACCGCGCGGTGCTGCACACCGCGCTCCGTCGCCCGGCGGGCGCACAGCCCGCGCTGGTCGTGGACGGCCAGGACGTCGACACGGACGTCCAGTCCGTGCTGAGCGCGATCGACGCGTTCGCCACCCGGGTCCGCTCCGGCGAGTGGAAGGGCGTCACCGGCAAGAAGGTCACGCACATCGTCAACATCGGGATCGGCGGCTCGGACCTCGGGCCCGTCATGGTCTACGAGGCCCTCGAGCCGTACGCGACCGCGGGCATCGAGACGCGCTTCGTGTCGAACATCGACCCCACGGACATGGGCCAGAAGGTCAAGGGCCTCGACCCCGAGACCACGCTGTTCATCGTCGCCTCGAAGACGTTCACCACCCTCGAGACGCTCACCAACGCACGCCTCGCGCGCGACTGGCTGTGGGAGACGCTGGGCGCCGCAGGCGTGCCCGTCTCGACCGACGCGGAGAAGGACGCCGCCGTCGCCCACCACTTCGTCGCCGTCTCCACCGCGCTGGACAAGGTCGCGGCCTTCGGCATCGACCCGACCAACGCATTCGGCTTCTGGGACTGGGTGGGCGGCCGCTACTCGGTCGACTCGGCGATCGGCCTGTCGCTCGCCATCTCGCTCGGCCCGGACGTGTTCCGCGAGCTGCTCGCCGGCTTCCACGCTGTCGACCGCCACGTCGCCGAGACCCCGCTCGAGGAGAACGTGCCCGTCCTCATGGGCCTGCTCAACGTCTGGTACGTCAACTTCCTGGGCGCCCAGTCGCACGCGGTGCTGCCCTATGCCCAGCAGCTGCACCGGTTCGCCGCGTACCTCCAGCAGCTCACCATGGAGTCCAACGGCAAGTCCGTGAAGTGGGACGGCACCCCCGTCACCACCGAGACCGGCGAGATCTTCTGGGGCGAGCCCGGCACCAACGGCCAGCACGCCTTCTACCAGCTGATCCACCAGGGCACCAAGCTGATCCCGGCGGACTTCATCGCGGTGGTCAACCCCGCGTACCCGCTCGAGGACGGCGGCCAGGACGTCCACGCGCTGTTCCTCGCGAACTTCCTTGCGCAGACCAAGGCACTCGCCTTCGGCAAGACGGCCGAGGAGGTCGAGGCGGAGGGCACCACCGGCGCCCTGGTCGCCGCGCGCACCTTCGCCGGCAACCGCCCGACCACCTCGATCTTCGCGCCGTCGCTCACGCCGTCGGTGCTGGGCCAGCTCATCGCACTGTACGAGCACATCACCTTCACCCAGTCGGTGGTGTGGGGCATCAACGCGTTCGACCAGTGGGGCGTCGAGCTGGGCAAGAAGCTCGCCCTCGAGATCGCCCCGGCCATCGAGGGCGACGATGCGGCGCTCGCCGCGCAGGACGCGTCCACCCAGGCGCTGATCGCGTACTACCGCGCGAACCGTTCGTAGTCCCGCGGGACTGACACGAGGGGCCGGGTCCGACGGGACCCGGCCCCTCGTCGCGTCACACGGTCGCGGACTCGCGCGCCTCGCGCGCCTTGGACAGCGCGAGGGCGAAGGTCTCGACCGGCTGGGCGCCGGACACCGCGAACGCACGGTCGAACACGAAGAACGGCACCCCGGTCGCACCGTAGGCCGCGGCCTGGTCGATGTCGGCCTGGACATCGGCGTCGTACGCGTCGGAGTCGAGCACGCCGCGCACCAGGTCCGCGTCCAGCCCCACCTCGGTCGCGAGCGCCACCAGGGTGTCCGCGTCGGAGACCACGGCACCCTCGGAGAACTGCGCCTTCATCAGGCGCTCCTTCATCTGCGCGCCGAGCCCGTGCGCGTGCGCGAGATGCAGCACGCGGTGAGCGTCGCGGGTGTTGGTCGACATGTACCGGTCGAAGTCGTAGGCGATGCCGGCCTCGGCGCCGAGCGACTCGAGCCGGCCGTTCATCTCCTTGACACGGTCCGGCGTCGTGTTGAACTTCTTCGCGAGGGCCTCGGCGTGCGGGGTCGCCTGACCGGCGGGGATGGTGGGGTCGAGCTGGAAGCTGCGGTACCGGACGGCGACGTCGTCGCCCGAGGCGCTGATGGCCTCCTCGAGCCGCCTCTTGCCCAGGTAGCACCAGGGGCACGCGATGTCCGACCAGATCTCGATCTCGATAGTCATGCCCGCAGAACGTACACGACTCCGGCTCCATTCCTGGACGCGTCAACTACCCTCGGGCCGTCCGGATTCCCTTCATGGGGACCGTTCCGGCGGGGAGTCCGACACGAATCGCTTCATGGGGTGGTCGGACATCCGGCCCCGCCGGTGGACCGGGGGCGTGCGGGTCCGCTCAGGAGCCCCGGTACGTCGAGTACCCGAAGGGGCTGAGGAGCAGCGGCACGTGATAGTGCGGGTCACCGTCGACCCCGAACGCGATGCGCACCTCGGGGTAGAACGTCGCGATGCCGCGGTCCGCGAACCAGGCGCCCGTGGCGAAGACCAGCTGGTACGTGCCCTCGTGGAGCTGATCGGGACCCAGGGAGGACACCCGGCCGTCGGCGTCCGTCACCCCCGTGGCGACCTCGACGTCGCCGTGCAGCAGCCGCACGCTCAGCCCGGCCGCGGGGCGGCCGTGGACGGAATCCAGCACATGCGTGGTCACGTGGCTCATGACTCACCTCCATAGATCTGGCGCAGGCGCAGCAGGGCGATGCCGCGCAGCTGGTCGGCGACCTCCGCGAGCTCGGCCACGTCGTCGTTGCCGAGCCTCCTCTCGAGCTCGGCGACGATCTCCGCACGCGACCGCCCGGCCGCGCGGATGAGGAACACGCGCCCGAACCGCTTCTCGTACAGCGCGTTCAGGTCCGCCAGGTGCGCCGCGAGCGCCTCGTCCTCGGACTCCGAGGACGCCTGCTCGGCGCGCGAGAACCGCGCCTCCGCATCCTCGCCCTCGCGGCGATCCCCGATCCGCGGGTGCGCCGCGAGCGCCTCCTCGATCTCCGTGGGCGTCAACGGCGTCGCGGCCGAGACGGCGGCCCGCTCGAGCTCGAGCATGCCCCCGTACGCGCGCGACGCCACCGTGTCCGCCCAGCGCTCGACTCGCAGGCACGTGAGGAGGTCGTTCCGAGTGGGTTCGATCATGCTTCCATCCTAGGATGCGAGACATGGCGGAAGGCCTGGTCGGGGTGGTGCTCGCCGCGGGTGCGGGCACCCGTTTCGGCATGCCGAAGGCCCTGGCACGGGACGATGCGGGGGCCTGGCTCCCGCGCGCGTGCGGGCTGCTCGCGGACGCCGGCTGCTCCACGGTCATCGCCGTGCTGGGCGCGGGCGCCGAGGAGGCGCGCCACCTGCTGCCTCACGGGGCCCACGGCGTGGTCGCGGAGCGCTGGCGCGAGGGCATCGGCGCGAGCCTTCACGCCGGGATCGAGGTGGCGCGCGCGGTGCACGCGCAGGCCGTGCTGGTGACGCTCGTGGACCTGCCGCACCTGGAGCCCGAGGCGGTCACCCGCGTCGCCGCCCTGTGGACGGGCGACCCGACGGTCCTGGCCCGTGCCAACGACGGTGGCAGCCCGGGACACCCGGTGCTCGTGGGCGGGGCGCACCTCGGGCCGCTGCTCGCCACGGTCGGCGGCTCGCGCGGCGCGGCGCACTACCTGAGCGCGCACCACGTGACGGAGGTCGACTGCACCGGGCTCGGCGCCGCCGACGACGTCGACGCGCAGTAGCACCCGCTCAGCGCGGGTTGCGCCGCGCGCTCCCGCGACGCATCGCCGCGCGGCAGCGGTCCGCCAGCTCGCGGGTCACCAGGTACTCACGGACCTTGCCCGAGACGTCCTTGACGGTGAGCAGCACTCCGTCGGACAACGGCGTCTCGCGCACGATCTCGGCGACGCGGGTGCGCCCGTCGCGCCCCACCATCAGGATCACGACGATCCCCGGCACCAGCAGCGCCATGGCCCCGCCCGCGACCAGCGGCAGCACCGTGAGGATCATCGCGCCGCCCTTGACCAGCAGCACGCTGCGCACCAGGAGCAGCAGGTAGGCGCCGACCATGACCTGTCCGGCGACGTGCCAGCGGAGGTTGCCGCGCCGGACCACGCTCACGCGGCCGCGCTCCTCCACCAGAGTCCTCACGATGTGCCCCTCACTCGATGAGGACTCGACTGTACCGCCGCTATCGCACGAGGCTCACCACCGCGGCCTCGAAGGCGTCGAGAGCGGCCGCGACATCGGCCTCCGTGACGGCCTCGGCGGGGTGGTGGCTCACGCCGCCGGCGCACGCGATGAACAGCATCGCCCAGTCGGTCATCGCGGCGATCGCCATCGCGTCATGGCCCGCCTTCGACAGGAGCACCAGCGGGTCGTCGTCGCCGGTCGCGGCGATCCCCGCGCGGACGGCGTCGACCAGGCGCGGTGCGGGCGCCTCCGCGGGCGCCGAGTGCGTCTCCTCGATGGACAGGACCAGGCGTCGCTCCTGGCAGAACTCCTGGATCGCGTCCTGGATCGCACGCCAGCAGGCGTCACGCCCCTCATCCGTCGCGGCGCGCACGTCGAGCGAGAAGCTCGCCTCGCCGGGGATCACGTTGGCCGCGCCCGGCGCCACCTCGATCATCCCCACGGTCGCGACGCAGTCCATCTCGCGGGCGAGCCGCTCGATGTCGAGCACCGCCTGCGACGCACCCACGAGCGCGTCGCGCCGGCGGTCCATCGGGACGCCGCCCGCGTGGCCGGCCTTGCCGGTGATGGTGAGCTGGAAACGATGCGCTCCCGCGATCGCGGACACCACGCCCAGGGGTCGCCCTGCCTCCTCGAGGTACGGCCCCTGCTCGATGTGGGCCTCGAGGTAGCCGAGCACCCGCTGCGGGTCGCGGGCGGCCTCGCCGACGCGCGACGGGTCCAGCCCGAAGGTCTGGAACGCCTCGACCAGGGTCACGCCCTCGGCGTCGCGGAGCTCCCACCAGCGCGCGTCCCAGGTGCCGGCGACCGCGCGCGAGCCGAGCAGGGTCGAGCCGAAGCGCGTCCCTTCCTCGTCGCCGAAGCCGATGACCTCGATCGGGAACGGCAGGCGCTCGCCGCGCTCGTGGAGCCGGGCGACCACCGCGATCGCGAGCATCACCCCTAGCGGACCGTCGTAGCGGCCGGCGTTCGGGACGGTGTCCAGGTGCGAGCCGAGCAGCAGCACCGGCGCCTCCGGGTCCGCGCCCTCGTAGCGTCCGACGATGTTGCCCGCGGCGTCGGTCCAGGTGTCCATGCCGGCGGCGGCCATCCACGCGGCGGTCGCCGCGTTCGCCGCCGCGTGCTCCGGCGTGAGGTAGGCGCGGTGGATGATGCCGGGCACGGCGGTCAGGGTGCCGAGGTGGTCGCACCGCGCGAGCACCTCAGCGGCGTCGACCGCGGTCGCCTGGTCGGCGCGGGTCATGCCGCCGTGCCGTAGGCGTCGTACGCGGCGTCGACGCCGCCGCCCGTCGGCACCGCGACGCCGACGCGGCGCAGCACGGTCTCGAGGGCGCTCAGCGTGGTGAGGACGGCGTCGGTCCGGGCGTTGTACCCCATGGTCCCGATCCGCCACACCCTGCCCGCGAGCGGCCCGAAGGAGGTGCCGATCTCGATGCCGAAGTCCGCCAGCATCGTGCCGCGGACGGTCTCGCCGTCGACGCCGTCGGGGATGACGACGCCGACGATATTCGCCATCTTGTGCTCGAGATCACCGAACACCTCGAGGCCGAGCCCCTGGACGCCCGCGAGCATCGCCCGCCCGTGGAGGGCGTGACGCGCCTGGTAGGCCTCCAGCCCCTCCTCGAGCACCAGCCGCGCGCACTCGCGCGCCCCGTAGAGCATGGTGGTGGCCTCGGTGTGGTGGTTGAGGCGGCGCGACGACCAGTAGTCGAAGATCATGCCCAGATCGAAGTAGTTCGACCGGATCGGGTGCGCCGCGACGGCGTCGCCCTCGGCGCGGATGCCGGCCTCGATCGACTTGCGCCGCTCGATCACCTCGACCGCGCGCGCGGAGAAGGTGGCCGGCGCGGAGCCCGAGGGCCCGCCGAGGCACTTCTGCAGGCCGCCGGTCGCGGCGTCCACGCCCCAGTCGTCGGTGAGGAACGGGTTGCCGCCGATGGTCGCGGTGACGTCCGCGTACAGCAGGCAGTCGTACCGTTCGCACAGCTCCTTGAGCCCGTCGAAGGGCTGCAGCACCGTGGTCGAGGTGTCGCCGTGAACCGTCGCGAGCAGCGTCGGACGCACGCGCTCGAGGGCGGCCTCGATGACGTCGAGCTCGGCGATCCGGCCCCACTCGATGTCGACCGTGTGGACCTCCGCTCCGCACCGCTGGGCGATCTCCACGAGCAGGTGCCCGAAGCGTCCCATGACGGGGACGAGCACGCGGTCCCCGGGTTCGAGCAGCGACACCAGCGCGGCCTCGATCGCACCGCGGGCGGTCGAGTCGATCAGGAGCGTCTGCTGGTTCCCGGTGACGAACACCTGCCGGTACAGCCCCATGACCTCGTTCATCGCGTCGGTCATGAACGGGTCGTACTGGCCGACCAGCTGCGCGGACATGGCCCGCAGCACCCGCGGGTCGGCGGTGATCGGGCCGGGGCCCATGAGCAGCCGGGCGGGCGGATCGATCGGGCCGGGCAGGGACATGCGCGCCTCCGGGAATGTTGATGTGACCTACACAGTGTGACGGACGGGTGTGACGCCGTTGTTACGGCGCGAGCTCGCGCTCCAGGGCGAGACCGAGGGCGACCAGGGCGCGCTCCGAGTCCTTGGGACCGACCAGGCACAGCCCGACCGGCCCCCCGGGGGTGTGGAGCAGCGGGACGGAGAGCCCCGGACGTCCCGTGAGCCCCGCGATGGCGGTCATGCTCAGGGTCGCCTGCCGCCGCGACTCGAGCGTCGACTCGTCCGCGTCCAGGGACGGGGCTGCGGAGGCGGCGGACGGCAGCAGCAGCACCGAGTCGCCGAGCGACTCCTCGATCGCGATCGCCAGGCGCGTGACGTCCGCCAGGGCGTCCTGCTCGCGCTCGGGCGTGACGTCGCGCGCCCAGTCGAAGCGCGCCTGGACGTCGGGTGCGAGCGCGCCCGGGTGCGACGCGACCCAGTCGCCGTCGCTGCGCCACGCCTCCGCGGACTGCGTCACGCGGAACGCCATCAGGAGCTCGCCCAGGTCCGGGACGTCGACCGGCGAGATCTCCCGCCCGCCCTCGACCAGCCGCTCGAGCGCGGCGTGGAACGCGGCGCGCACCTCGGGTGCGCACGCCATCCCGACCGCCGGGGCGGCGACCAGCCGCGTCGCGGGCGCCACCGCGGGACGCCCGACCAGGCAGGCCTCGGCCACCGTGCGCATCGTCCCGCCGTCGCGGGTGAGCCAGCCCGCGGTGTCGTACCGGGGCGCGAGCGGATGGACGCCCTCGAGGCTCACGGCCCCGTGCGTCGGCCGCAGACCCCAGAGTCCCTGATAGGAGGCCGGCACACGGATCGAGCCGGCGGTGTCCGAGCCGAGCCCGATGGTCGCGTGGCCGAGCGCGACCGCGCTCGCGGGACCGGAGCTCGATCCGCCGGGGATCGCCCCGGGGACCGCGCCGTTCGGCGGGGTCCCGTAGTCGGGGTTGAGCCCCGCGACGGAGTAGGCGAACTGATCGGTCTGCGCGATGCCGAGCACATCCGCTCCCGCGTCGAGCAGCGCCTGCACCGCGGGGGCGTTCGCGTGCTGCACCGGCGCCTCGGCGAGGAACGCCTTCACCCCGACCCCGATGCGCCGGCCCTCGACCGCGAACAGGTCCTTGACCGCGACGGTGTGACCGGCGAGGGGCCCGTCCGGGCTGCCCGGCACCAGCGGCGAGCCGATCTCGCGCCAGATGGAGCGGTCGAGCGCCGGCGCGGGCGCCGACACATGCGCGGCGGCGACGCGCCAGGCGCCGTCCGCGGCACGGCGCCACAGCTGCGACACGGCCCCACGGCCGCCCGCGGCGGGTGCGTTGACGGTCACCACGTGCGCGGAGTGGAGGTCGACCGGGTGGATCCGCATCTCGACCACGCGTCGCGCCCCGATCCCGCCGCGGCGGCCGCGGAAGCCGGTGATGCGGTCGTGCCCGGCGAGCACACCCGAGCGGTCGGCACGCACGGTGTCGGGACCGGGTTCGAAGAAGTCCGCCAGCGCGTCGAGGTCGTCGGCGATCAGGGCCGCCTCGTAGCCGAGCACGGCGTCGACCAGGCCAGCGGGAGCGGGAGCCGCTCCCGCCACATGGATGATCGGCTCAGGCACGGGCGACCCCCTCGAAGTCGGAGCGGCGGATGCGGGCGTGGACGCCCTTGACCAGGTCCACCACCTGGGAGATCTCGAAGTCCGTCGCGGCGGACAGGTAGGCGTAGGCGAGGTGAGGGGCCATCCCGTAGCGCGCGCCCAGCAGGGCGATGGCCTGGCGGACGCAGGCCCGCATCGCCTCGTCGAGGTCCTCGTCGAGGCCGGTGGGCATCAGATGGGTCGCGTCCGCGGCGAGCGGCGAGGCGAGATCGCCGAAGTCGCGCGCCGCCGCGGTGGCGTCGATCAGGTCGAGCCGGATCCGGGCGCGCAGCGAGGCCTCGAGCGCGGTGAGCGAGACCTCGCCGTGACCCTGCGCGAAATGCGGATCACCCACGTAGGCCAGCGCGCCCGGCACCTGGACCGGGATGTAGAGGGTGGCACCGGCGGTGAGGTGGCGGATGTCGATGTTGCCGCCGTGCGCGCCCGGAGGTACCGAGTGAGCGCGCTCGCTGGTATCGGTGGCCACGCCCATGATCCCGAGGAACGGGGCGAGCGGGAACCGCACCACGCGCTCGCCGTCCGGGGTGAGAGGCAGCCGACCGGTCCATCCGCCGCCGTCCTCGCCCTCCGCATCGTCCCGCGCGATCGGGCTGAACACGCTCACCTCCCCCGGGGCCTGCGGGAACTCGCCCGGCAGGGCTCCGCGCCCGTGCCGGTTCGAGATGACCCCGTAGTCGACGCGCGGGGTGGCGTCGAGCAGGGTGATCGCGAGCAGGTCGCCCGGCCGGGCGCCCCGCACCTCGATGGGCCCCGTGACCACGTGCGGTCCGTCCGCCGCCTCGCGCGTCCGGGTCGCAGCGATCGCGACCGCGTCGTCCAGGACGCCCTCCCGGTCGACCCCGTGGCCACCGAAGAATCCGACGGGGTCGGAGCCCTGGTCCGCGAGGATGCCCTCGTGGCTCACGGTGTCGACCACCAGCTCCTCGCCGGGGTCCACCGCCATGACGGCGGCGTCGCCGCGGCGCGGCAGCCGGCCCCAGTGGACGAGCGCCGGGTCCGCGGGCAGGTAGCGCGCGCCGTCGGGGACCCGGTCCCCCGGCTGGAGGATGCCATCGAAGTCGGCCATGGGGCCCCTCTCGCTGCGACCGGGCCGCCCGGCGGCGGCCGACGTCGGTGTCCCGAGACTACTCCCGGCCCCGCCGGCGGCACTTCCGCGCCCCGCCGCCCCGCCCGCCCTCGGACGCTCCGCACGGAGTCGGTCCTGGTTCCGCGGCGTGTCGCAGGTCCGCGCGGTCCCCGGACGGCGTGTCCCGGCGAGATCCGTGCGGACCGTCCGGAGAGGGGTGGAACAAGACTTGAGTCCAGGCCGCTCAAGTCTTATCCTGAAGGCGGAGCGCATCCCGCGCTCGCCCGAGAGGGCGCCATCCCTCCCGGGCCACGAGTCCTGTTCAGGAGGTCAGATCATGGCACGAGAGGTTCTCCGTCGCTCCGTTCCGGCTTCAGCCGCGACGCCGTGGCCGGACGATTTCCAGCGGATCGTCCAGCAGTTCCTCGGCGACACCGACACCACCCTGTCCGGCGCCTTCAGCCCCGCCCTCGACGTCGAGGAGACCGAGGACGGCTTCACCATGCACGTGGAGCTGCCCGGGGTGAAGCCCGACGAGGTCGACGTGTCCCTCGAGGAGAACGTGCTCACCGTCTCCGGCAAGCGCGACTTCTACGAGGAGAAGAACGCCGAGGGCTTCCGGCGCGTCGAGAGGCGCTTCGGACGCTTCCACCGCGCGGTGCGCCTGCCCGACCGCGTCGACCCCGACAAGGTCGCCGCGACCTACAAGGACGGGCTGCTCACGGTGACGGTGCCCAAGGCCGAGTCGGCCAAGCCGCGCCGCATCGAGGTCAGCACCGACTGACGTGACCGGACGGCGGCGGATCGAGACCGTCGCCCGGCCCGCCCCCGGCGGCACGAGTCCGGGGACGCCGCGAGGCCCCGAGGGACGCGCCCTCGGGGCCTCGCTCGCGTCGTGCCGGCCTCCCGGCGAGGGGAACCTCAGCCGATGACCTCGTCGTCCGCGTGCGCCCCGTAGAACTCGCTCTGGCGTCGCAGCAGCTCGCGCATGGACGTGGTGCGGTCGACGCCGTACACGGTGCCCGAGAAGTCGAGGTCCTGCTGGATGGCCCAGACCTCCTCGTGGCGCTCGGGGGGCAGCATGGCCGCGGGGGTGCCCACGGCGATCCATCCGATGGGCAGGACGGTCCCGGTCGTGAGCCGCGTGTTGACCTGCACCACGCCACGGATCCGCACCTCGCACCCGTGCTCGATCACCGCGCCGGGGAAGATCGCCGCGCCGGTCGCGATGAAGCACTCGTCGCCCACCTCGGCCCCGTTGACGTGGACATGGGGCCCGATCACCACGGCGTCGCCGATCCGGACGTCATGACCCGCACGCGCCTTGACCAGCGCGTTCTCCATCACCACCGTGTCCTCGCCCACGCTGACGTGGCCGTCCTCCGCCGTCAGCACGGCGCCGTGCAGGATGCGTGCGCCGGGCCCGACGCGGACGTCCCCGCAGACGACGGCGGTGGGCGCCACCGTCGCGGTCGGATCGATGGTCGGGGACTTGCCGCGATGCGTGAGGATCATGCGACCACCGTAGCGAAGGCCCCCGGACACGCTCCGGGGGCCTTCGGCGGGACGATGCGGTGGCTCAGATCGCCGACCAGCCCCCGTCGGACGGGAGGATCACGCCGTTGAGGTTGACGCCGTCGTCGCTCAGGAGGAAGCAGATCGACGCCGCGAGCTGGTCCGCGGTCACCGGCGGCGGGGCGACGGCCAGGGCCCCCATCACGCGGTCCTGGCCGAGCGTGGAGTCGAACCGCGCCTCGATGTTGGTGATGACGCCGCCGGGCGCCACCGCGTTGACCCGGATGCCGCTCGGGCCGTACATGAAGGAGCTCGACCGCGTGATCCCGACCACCGCGTGCTTCGACGCCGTGTAGGCGACGCCCGCCGCGGAGCCGCGCAGGCCGGCCTCGGAGGCGATGTTGACGATCGACCCGCGGCCGGCCTCGAGCATGCGGGGCAGCACGGCCCGCGACAGCTTCATGAGACCGACGACGTTGACCGCGAACACGCGCTCCCAGACCTCGTCCGAGACCTCGTGGAGCGGGGTCATGTTGTCCATGATCCCCGCGACGTTCGCGAGCGAGTCGATGGCACCGCCCGCCGCCTCGAGCACCCGCGCGATGTCCTCGTCCTTGGTGACGTCGGCCGTGACCGTGGTGATGTCGAGGCCGTCGTGCTCGGCCGCGAACGCGGTCAGCCGGTCCGCGGAGATGTCGAGCGCGATCACGCGGCCGCCCTCGCGGGCGACGCGCGACGCGGTGGCGCGGCCGATGCCGGAGCCCGCCCCCGTCACCACGACGGTCTGCCCGGCGAAGCGGCCCTCGGTGATCCGCTCCTCCCAGTCGGGCTGCTCGGGAGCCTCGGGCGCGGCGCTCGGGGCCTCGTCGACGGCGCCGGCGGGCGCCGCGGGCGCGCCGGTATCGGCGGCCGCGGCCGCCTCCGCCCGCGCGATCAGGTCGTCGAGCGTGTCCTGGGTGAAGCGTCCGCCGCTGATCTTGATGAGCTTGTTCATCGAGAAGCGCTTGACGGGGTTCATCGCCTTCTCGCTCTGGCCCGAGTCGACGAGCATCTGGCGGATCACGGGGCCGCCGTACGGGTGGGAGAGCCAGTCGGCGATCTTGGTGTCGCCGCTGAGGCCGGTGAGGGAGGTGCTGGTGGGGGACATGCGTGCTCCTTGATCGGGCGCGACCGCCGACGGCGTCGGCTCCGCGCTGAGCCAGGTCCGGACATCGTTGTCCGGATAGGTTCCACTATAGATTCGTCTCATGGCGGTGAGAACCAACCGGGGACCAGGAGCGGCGGCGGAGAACCGCGCGGCGCTGCTCGCTGCGGCGCGCGAGGTGTTCTCGGAGCAGGGCGCGCGGGCGCCGCTGTCCGCGATCGCGCGCACCGCGGGCGTGGGCCAGGCGGTGCTGTACCGCCACTTCCCCACCCGCGAGGCGATCGCCATGGCCGTGTTCGACCAGAACATGGAGGCCGTGGAGGAGCTGGCCGCCCGCCCCGACGCGCGCCTGCGGGAGGTCACCGACCTCATCACCCATCAGATCGAGGGCTCCGCCGCCGTGATCGCACTGTTCGCGGTCGACGAGGAGGCTCCCGCGCAGCGCGAGCTCACGCGCCGCATCCGCCTCGCGCTGCAGCCCGTGCTCGAGCGCGCGATCGCCGCCGGCGAGGTGCGCCGGGACGCCACCATGGACGACCTGATGCTCGCGGTCGGGCTCGTGACCGCCGTGATCACCACCACGCCGCCCGGCGCCCGACACGCGCGCGCGGCCGCCTCGTGGCGGCTGCTCATGGACGGGCTCGCGCCGCGCTGACCGCGCCGGGCGCTCAGGCGGAGTCGCGCACCACGAGCTCGGTCGGCAGGATCAGCTCGTTCGGGCTCGCGATGCGGCCGTCGAGAACGTCGAACAGCATCTGCGCCATGAGCCGCCCCATCTCGCGGGACGGCTGTCGCACGGTGGTGAGCTGCACCGCCGTGCTCGTCGCCGCCGAGCTGTCGTCGAAGCCGACCACGGCGACGTCCTCCGGCACCCGCAGACCACGGGACAGCAGCACCGGGATCGCGCCGGAGGCCATCAGGTCCGAGGAGATGAACATCCCGTCGACGTGCCCATGGGTGTCGAGGATCTCGCGCATCGCGCGCACCCCGCCCACCATCGTGAAGTCGCCGTCGGCGACCGGGCCGGGCTCGAGCCCTGCCTCGTCGAGCGCGTCCCGCCAGCCGGCCAGGCGGTCGGTCGCGCCCTGCATCGTCAAGGGTCCGGTGATGATGCCGATCCGCCGGCAGCCGCGCTCGATCAGGCGGCGCGTCGCCAGCCATCCGCCGTGGCGGTTGTCGACGTCGACCACGTTGACCTGGTCGTCCCCCATGGTGGAGCGGCCGGAGAACACGACGGGCAGAGTCTCGACCAGGCGGCCGAGGAACTTGTCGCTCGTGTGGTGCGACACGACGATCGCGCCGTCCACCGCGCCGCCCGCGAGGTAGCGCATCGTCTTCCCGGTCGGGTCGTGGTTCGCGATCATGAGGTTGAGCACGTAGTCGCTGTCCTCGAGCCGCTCGTCGATGCCCGCCACCACGTCCGAGATGAACAGGTCGCCGAAGAACCGCCCGACATCCTCGGGGACGATCAGCGCGATCGCCTGCGCGCGCTGGCTCGCGAGCGAGCGCGCGGCGCGGTTGGGCACGTAGCCGAGCTCCGTGATGGCCTGCCGCACGGCCTCGGCGATCGGCGCGGAGACCGTCGGCGAGCCGTTGACGACGCGCGAGACCGTCGCGCGCGAGACTCCCGCCCGCGCGGCGACCGCCTCGAGCGTGGGGGCGTGAGCCCGTGACGTCGTCGTCATGTCACTCGTTCCCTTGCCCGCAGCCATGGGACCATCGTTCCAGACGGCCCCATGGCGCGGAAACGGTTCGTGGGGCAGGAGCCCGTCAGCCCTTGACGGCCCCCTGCATGATGCCCGAGACCAGCTGCCGTCCGGTGAAGATGAACAGCAGGATCAGCGGGACCGTCGCGAGCAGCACGCCGGCGAGGACCAGCGAGTAGTCGACGAAGTAGTTCGCCTGCAGCAGCGACAGCGCGACGGGCAGCGTCGGGTTCTGCTGGTCGAGCACGATGAACGGCCAGAAGAAGTTGTTCCAGCTGGTCACGAACGTGAACAGGAACAGCATCGAGGCCGCCGGTCGCGCCGCGGGCAGGCCTACATGCCAGAACGTGCGGATCATCGAGCAGCCGTCGACACGTGCCGCCTCGATCAGCTCGGTCGGGAGCGACTGCTGCAGGTACTGGGTCATCCAGAACACGCCGAAGGCCGTGATGAGGCCCGGCACGATCACCGCGCCCAGGTGGCCGGTCCATCCGTACTCCTGCATGAGGATGTACAGCGGCACCACGCCGAGCTGGACGGGGACCGCCATGGTCGCGATCACGGCGACCAGCAGCGGGCCCGAGCCCTTGAAGCGGAGCTTCGCGAACGCGTAGCCGGCGAGCGTCGACAGCACCACGGTCGACACCGCGGTGGTGGTCGAGACGATCACCGAGTTCGACAGCGCCTTCCAGAAGTTGATCGCGGGGTTGTCGATCACGGTCGCGGCGTTGGCGAGGAAGTTGCCGCCCGGGATCCACGTGAGGTCGCGGTAGATCGTCGACTGGTCGCCCGAACCGATCAGGAAGGACCAGTAGAACGGGAAGATCGCGGCGACGAGGACGATGCCGAGCGACCCGTAGGTGAACCAGCCGGGCCGGCGCGACGTGATGGCGGTCGAGCGGAACCGACGCTTGGGCGCGGGCGCCTGGGGCTCCGCCGTGACCGGCGTGGGGGTGGTGGTCGCGGTGCTCATCGCTTGCCTCCGCTCGCGTCGTCGGCGACGAGCCGGCGGGTGATGAAGAAGTTGATCAGGGAGAACGCCACGATGATGAGGAAGAGGATCCAGGCGATCGCGGCGGCACGGCCGAAGTCGAACTTGCCCCAGCCGGTGTTGTAGAGGTACATCGTCAGCGTCAGCCACTGCTTGTTCGCGCCGCCGGTGCCGGTCTGGTCGTACATGCGGGGCTCGTCGAAGATCTGCAGGCCGCCGATGGTCGAGGTCAGGATCACGAAGATCAGCGTGGGCCGGATCTGCGGCACCGTGACGGAGAAGAACCGGCGGAGGGAGCTGGCGCCGTCGATCGCCGCCGCCTCGTAGAGGTCGCGCGGGATGGCCTGCATCGCGGCGAGCAGGATCAGGGCGTTGTAGCCCGTCCAGCGGAAGTTGACCATGGTCGCGATCGCGATATGGCTGGGGATCACGTCCGTGTGCCACAGGATGCTGTTCAGGCCGAGGTCGTTCAGGACCGTGTTCACCAGGCCGTACTTGTCGCCGAACATGTTGGAGAAGATCAGCGCCACGGCCACCGGTGCCACCACGTAGGGCAGCAGCACGCCCATGCGCCAGAAGGTCTTCGCGCGAAGGTTGTGGTCGAGCTGGTAGGCGATGAAGGTCGCGACCAGGATCTGCGGCACCGAGGACAGCAGGAAGATCGAGAACGTGTTGCGCAGGGCGATCCAGAACTCGCGATCCTGCAGCACCCACGTGAAGTGCTCGAAGCCGATGTACTCGCCGGTGTTGCGCACCAGGTCCCAGTCCTGCAGCGAGATGTACGCCGTGTAGAGGATCGGGAAGATGCCGACGATGCCGAAGACGATGAAGAACGGCGCGATGTAGAGGTACGGCGACAGCTTGACGTCGAGCCTGCCGAGCCGCTGTCGCGCGGTCAGCGAGCGGGTCTCGCGCCGCACAGGGGTGGTGGTCATGAGGAGGGTCTCTTCTTCCTAGGACGTGATGCCGGCCTCGCGGTCCGGGTCGCCCCCGCCGTGGCGGAGGCGACCCGGACCGGTCAGGTCATCAGCCGAGCGCGGAGATCTCGGCGACCGCCTGGTCCCACGAGGTGGTAGCGTCCTGCGAACCGTCCTCGACGCGGGTGAGCGCGTTCTGGATGATGTCGTTCACCTGGAAGTAGAACTCCCCCTTGAACGGGGCGACCGACACGGCGTCGGCACGGCTGGAGAAGATGTCGCCGAGCGAGTCCGTGTTGAAGTACTCCGCCTTGGTGGGCGAGTCGCCCGAGGCGAACGCGGCGTTGATCGCGTCCAGGTCGGCCAGCGCGTCGGTCTGGCTCGGGAACGTGCCCGCGGCTGCGAGGGCCTTGAGCTGCTGCTCCGGGGCGGTCAGCCACGCGGCGAGCTTCTTGGCCTCCTCGAGGTTCTCACCCGAGGACGGGACGGTCAGGTACGAGCCGCCCCAGTTGCCGCCGCCGCCGGGGAAGACGTCCGCGACGTTCCAGGTGGTCGTGTCGGGGGCCGCCCCCTGGACCACGCCGAGCATCCAGCCCGGGCACAGGAGGGTGGCGAACTCGGACTGCGCGAGACCGGCGAACCAGTCGTCCGACCACTGCGGGAGGTGCGCGGACAGGTCGCCCGCGGCCTCGGTGACCTGCATGAACAGGTCCTTGACCTCGGCGTTGTCGGTGGCGATGATCTCACCGGTGTCCGGGTCCTCGTAGGCCGCGGCGACCTGGTTGATCATGCCCTGGTAGGTCGCGTTGGCGGACTCGAACCACGCGCCACCGCCGCCGGCCTGGTACTGCTCGCCGACCTCGAAGTAGTGCGCCCAGTCGCCCTCGAGGAGCGACGCGACCTCGGCCGGGTCCGTCGGGAGGCCCGCGGCCTCGAACTTGGCGGCGTCGTAGCAGATCGCCTCGGGGCCGATGTCGGTGCCGTAGCCGATCAGGCGGCCGTCGGGGTCGGTCGCGGCCTCGGTCTTCCAGTCGAGCCAGCGGCCCTCGACGTCCGCGCTCGACAGGTCCTCGACCAGGTCCGCATACTGCATGACCTCGGGGAGCCAGTCGACCTCGATCGCCTCGACGTCCGCGAGGCCGCCGGCGCCCAGCTTGGCGAAGTAGTTGGTGCGGGCGTCGTTCGACGTCGCCGCGATGTTCTGGACCACCGTGACGTTCGGGTTCGCGTCCATGTACTCCTGGAGCAGCGCGTCCGTGTAGCCGAAGTCGTTGAAGGTGGCGACGGTCAGGGTGACCGGCTCACCCCCGGTGGTGTCGCCGTCGGCCGACGAGCTGCCCTCGGGGCTGCTCGACCCGCCGCAGCCGGTCAGTGCGATAGCGAAGGCCGCGGTGCCCGCGACCATGCCCAGCGATGCCTTACGTGAGAGGCTCACGTTCACTCCTTTGTGTCCGTCAAATGGATGGCCGACCCTCTGAGAGCGCTCTCCCTGAGAGAGCGCTCTCTCGAATCGGCACCACCGTATGACCGGCCGCATGCGCTGTCAAACCGCGTCTCACGTGCGCCGCCACTTCGTTGCCGAAACGTTACGATCGCGCGTCCCCGCTTCCCGCGCCTCACCCCCGGCCCGGACAGTGCGCACGGATCCGGCTCTGACACACCGCCGACGAGAGCCCACACGGACCCCTCGAACGGCGTGCCGCCGCCATTTCCGTGCGGGCTGTCCGGGCCGCGGGGGTGGACAGGAGCGCCAACCGCCGGGGACGATGCGGGCATGACGCACCGACGCATCGCCCCTGGTCTCGGGCTGGCTCTCGCGTTCGTGGCCCTAGCGTCGTGCGGGTCGGCGCACGACGTCGGCGACCTCGACGCGGACGACTCCCCCGTCGCGCGGTACGACTGGGATCCCGCCGACGGCGGCGACTCGGCGCTCATGGAGGGGACGCTCGAGCTCATCGACGGCTGCCTCTGTATCGTCGGCGCGGGCGAGACCGACGGGCTCATCACGGTGCCGGTCTTCTCACGGTCGCTCACCAGCTGGGACGCGGACAGCCGCGTCCTGACCTACGCCGGCCGCGACTACGCGCTCGGCGACCCCGTGAGCGCCGGCGGCGGCTGGGGGCCGCCGACCTCCGCCATGACCATCCCCGAGGCGTGCGAGCCCGACGCCTGGGGCGAGGTCATGCACGTCCAGTCGCCCGACCTCGAGCCGTACGGCGGCTGAGGCGCGCGCCGCTCAGCGCGCGATGGTCGCCTGCCCGAGCACGCGGGAGCCCCGATAGAGCACCAGGGACTGCCCCGCGGCGACCCCGCGCATCGGTTCCTCGAGCGTGACCGTGACCCGGGCATCGTCCCGCGTCGCGACCCCGGCGACGGGCGCGCCGTGGGCGCGCACCTGCACCTCGACCGCCGTCGCCGACGTGCACGGCACGTCGGGCGCGAGCCACACGACGTCCTCGCCGACCAGCTCGCGCACGCTCAGCAGCGTCTCCGGGCCCACGGTGACGACGTTGCGCGCGGTGTCGATGCCGGTGACGTAGCGCGGCGCGCCGTCCGCGGCCGGGCGCGGCAGCCGCAGGCCCTTGCGCTGGCCCACCGTGAAGGCGTAGGCGCCCTCGTGCGCGCCGACCACCGCGCCCGTCTCGTCGACGATCTCGCCCGGTCGCTCCCCCAGGGCGCGGGTGAGGAAGCCCTTGGTGTCGCCGTCGGCGACGAAGCAGATGTCGTAGGAGTCCGGCTTGTTCGAGACGCCGAGGCCGCGCGCGACCGCCTCCGCCCGCACCTCCGCCTTCGAGGCCACGGTGCCGAGGGGGAACATCGCCCGCGCGAGGCGCTCGGGCCCCATCACGGCCAGCACGTAGGACTGGTCCTTCGCGGCGTCGGCGGCGCGATGCAGCTCGCGCGTGCCGTCCTCGCGCAGGTCGATGCGCGCGTAGTGGCCGGTGCACACGGCGTCGAAGCCGAGCGCCAGGCCGCGCTCGAGCAGGGTGTCGAACTTGATGTGCTCGTTGCAGCGCACGCAGGGGTTCGGGGTGCGTCCGGCCTGGTACTCGGCCAGGAAGTCGCTCACCACCGTGTCGTGGAACTCGTCGGACAGGTCCCACACGTAGTACGGGATGCCCAGCCTGTCCGCGGCGCGGCGGGCGTCGTTCGCGTCCTCGATCGAGCAGCATCCGCGGGACCCCTCGCGGTGCTCGGCGCGCGACCGCGACAGCGCCATGTGCACCCCGACCACGTCGTGGCCGGCGTCCTTGGCGCGCGCGGCGGCGACGGCGGAGTCGACTCCGCCGGACAGGGCTGCCAGGACACGCACCCGACAAGGGTACGTGGCGTCGCCTCCCGCCCCTCCCCCATCCCCCTGCGGGGAACTGAGCGTCGCCTTCGCGGAGTTGCAGCCTCCTGCGGGGAACTGAGCGTCGCGGACTTCCCCGCAGCGCGCGCGGATCGGGCAGGAGCGGCACTCACATCCCCGCAGCGCGCCGGGTGGGTGGGCGGGACGATGCGAGGGGGTGGGTGGGACGATGCGGGCGCCGCTTCAGCGCCGCGCGCCGCCGACGCGCCGTTCGAGCTCCGTGGCCGCGCGCGCGACCTCTCCCACCAGGGCCTCGCGCGACGCCGGATCGCGCTCGGAGGGGAAGGTGACCGCGATCGCCGCGACCGGCCATCCGGTGTGGTCGCGCACCGCCACCGCGACGGACGCGAGCCCGGGCGTGACCGACCCGTCCTCCTCGGCGAAGCCCCGCTCGCGCGTCAGGCGCACCAGCTCCCTGAGCTCGGCCGGCGACCGCGGCGAGCCCTCCGGCACGGCCTCGAAGGCCGCACGCCCGGGGAACACCGCGCGCCGCTGCGCGTCGGGCAGCGCCGCCAGGATCGCCCTCCCGGTGGCGGTCGCGAGCGCCGGGAGGCGCACCCCCACGTCCGTGACCAGGGTGGGCCGCCGCGGCGCCCGCTCCTCGACGATGTACACCACGTCCGTCCCGTGCAGCACCGCCAGGTGCCCCGACTCCCCCGCCCGGTCGACCAGCCCGCCGAGCACCGGCGCGCCCAGGCGCGCGAGCGGCTGCTGGCGCGCGAACCCCGAGCTGAGCTCGTAGGCGACCAGCCCGAGTCCGTAGAGGCGCTGCTCCGCGAGGTGGACCACGAAGCCCCGCTCGGCCATGACCCCGAGCAGCCGGTAGACGGTCGACCGCGGCAGGTCGAGCGCACCCGCGATCGCGCTCGCCGCGACCGGGCCGCGCTGCGTCGCGAGGTGGGCGAGGATCCGCAGGCCTTGATCGAGGGCGGGGGACGGCGCCGGGCGCGAGGCCGAAAAACCGTCCATGGCGCCACTGTCTCACATGTGAGACAGATTCTCCGGGGCGGGCGCCCCGCGCCGGACCCGGCCGCAGTTCCATGAAGGCATGACCCTCCTCAGCACGCTCGCACCGGTCCGCGTCGGCCTCGAGGCCCTCACGATCGGCGACGTGGTCGCGGTCGCCCGGCACGACGCACCCGTCTCGCTCACCCCCGCGTCCCTCGCCGCCATGCGCGACTCGCGCGCCGTGGTCGACGCGCTCGCCGCGGACCCGGCGCCTCACTACGGCGTCTCAACCGGCTTCGGGGCGCTCGCCACGACCTTCATCGATCGCGAGCGCCGCGCGCAGCTCCAGCTCAGCCTGGTCCGCTCGCACGCCGCCGGCTCCGGCCCCGAGGTCGAGCGGGAGGTGGTGCGCGCGCTCATGCTGCTGCGCCTGTCGACGCTGCTGACCGGCCGCACCGGCGCGCGCCCCGTGGTCGCCGAGACCTACGCCGCGATCCTCAACGCCGGGATCACGCCCGTGGTCCACGAGTACGGCTCGCTCGGCTGCTCGGGCGACCTCGCCCCGCTGTCGCACGTCGCCCTCGCCGCGATCGGCGAGGGCCCGGTGCGTGACCCCGACGGCGCGCGCTGCACCTCCCGCGACGCCCTCGCCGCGGCCGGCATCGCGCCCCTGGTCCTCGAGGAGAAGGAGGGCCTCGCCCTCATCAACGGCACCGACGGCATGCTCGGACAGCTCGCGCTCGCGCTGACCGACCTGGAGACGCTCGTCGGCACCGCGGACATCACGGCGGCGATGAGCGTCGAGGCGCTGCTCGGGTCCGACTCCCCCTTCGCGCCCGACCTGCAGGCGCTGCGCCCCCACCCCGGGATCGGCGCCGCCGCGGAGAACATGCGCCGCGTCCTCGCCGGCTCGGGAATCGTCGCCAGCCACCGCACCGCGGACTGCACCCGCGTGCAGGACGCCTACTCGCTGCGCTGCGCCCCGCAGGTCGCCGGCGCCGTCCGCGCCACCATGGCCCACGCCCGCGAGGTCGCCGGTCACGAGCTCGCGGCCGCCGTCGACAACCCCGTGGTGACCCTCGACGGCCGCGTCGAGTCGAACGGCAGCTTCCACGGCGCGCCGGTCGCCTACGTGCTCGACTTCCTCGCGATCGCGGTCGCGGACCTCGCGAGCATGTCCGAGCGCCGCATCGACCGCATGCTCGACCCCTCACGCAGCCACGGCCTCCCGCCATTCCTCGCCCACGAGGTCGGCGTCGACTCCGGCCTGATGATCGCGCAGTACACGGCGGCCGGGATCGTGTCCGAGCTCAAGCGCCTCGCCGCGCCCGCCTCGGTCGACTCCATCCCGAGCTCGGCGATGCAGGAGGACCACGTGTCGATGGGGTGGCACGCCGCACGCAAGCTGCGCACGGCGATCGACGGCCTCGCGCGCGTGCTCGGCATCGAGGCGATGACCGCCGCACGCGCGCAGTCGCTGCGCGCGCCCCTCGCGCCCTCCCCCGCCACGGAGGCCGCCGCATCGTCCCTCGGCGATCACGCCGCCCCCGGACCGGACCGCTTCCTCGCCCCCGACATCGACGCCGCCGCCGCGGCCGTGCGCACCGGCGAGGTCCGGGCCGCGGTCGAGTCGGTCGTCGGCCCCCTCGCCTGACCCCCGAAGGAGACATCATGACCGCCACCGAGACCCGCCGCACGGTCCGCGCCGCGCGCGGCACCGAGCTCACCTGCAAGTCCTGGCAGACCGAGGCGCCGCTGCGCATGCTCATGAACAACCTCGACCCCGAGGTGGCGGAGCGGCCCGAGGACCTGGTGGTCTACGGGGGAACCGGCCGCGCCGCCCGCAGCTGGGAGGCGTACGACGCGATCGTCGCGACCCTCCGCGACCTCGAAACCGACGAGACCCTCCTGGTCCAGTCCGGCAAGCCGGTGGGCGTGTTCCGCACCCACGAGTGGGCACCCCGCGTGCTGATCGCGAACTCCAACCTGGTGGGCGACTGGGCGACCTGGCCCGAGTTCCGCCGCCTCGAGGCGGAGGGCCTGATGATGTACGGCCAGATGACGGCCGGCTCGTGGATCTACATCGGCACCCAGGGCATCCTCCAGGGCACGTACGAGACCTTCGCCGCGGCCGCACGCCAGCGCGCCGCGCGCGAGGGCCGCGACCCGCGCACCGCCTCCCTGAAGGGCACCCTCACGCTGACCGGCGGCGCCGGCGGCATGGGCGGCGCCCAGCCGCTCGCCGTCACCCTCAACGAGGGCGCCTGCCTGATCGTCGACGTCGACGCGTCGCGGCTGACCCGCCGCGTCGAGCACGGCTACCTCGACGTGGTCGGCGCGGACCTGGACGATGCGGTGGCGCAGGCGCTGGCGGCGAAGGCCGAGGGCCGCGCCCTCTCCGTGGGGGTGGTGGGCAACGCCGCCGAGGTGTTCCCCGAGCTGCTGCGCCGCGGTGTGCCCATCGACCTGGTCACCGACCAGACCTCCGCGCACGACCCCCTGAGCTACCTGCCCCTCGGGTACACCGTCGAGGAGTGGCACGCCCGCGCCGAGGCCGACCCCGAGGGCTTCACCCGGGACGCTCGCGCCGCGATGGCCGCGCACGTCGAGGCGATGGTGGGCTTCAAGGACGCGGGCGCGGACGTGTTCGACTACGGCAACTCGATCCGGGCCGAGGCGAGGCTGGGCGGCTACGGCCGTGCCTTCGACTTCCCGGGCTTCGTGCCGGCGTACATCCGCCCCCAGTTCGAGGAGGGTCGCGGCCCGTTCCGCTGGGCCGCGCTCTCGGGCGACCCGGAGGACATCGCGAGGACCGACAAGGCGCTCATGGAGCTGTTCCCCGAGCATGAGTCGCTCCACCGGTGGCTCACCGCCGCCGGGGAGAAGGTCCACTTCGAGGGCCTGCCGGCGCGCATCTGCTGGCTGGGGTACCAGGAGCGTCACCTCGCCGGCCTGAAGTTCAACGAGATGGTGGCGAGCGGGGAGCTCTCCGCCCCGATCGTGATCGGCCGCGACCACCTCGACTCGGGCTCGGTCGCGTCGCCCTACCGCGAGACCGAGGGCATGAAGGACGGCTCGGACGCGATCGCCGACTGGCCGCTGCTCAACGCGCTGCTCAACACGGCGTCCGGCGCCACGTGGGTGTCGCTCCACCACGGCGGCGGCGTCGGCATCGGCCGGTCCATCCACGCGGGCCAGGTGATCGTCGCCGACGGCACCGACCTGGCGGCCGAGAAGATCGCCCGCGTCCTGGTCAACGATCCGGGCACCGGCGTCATGCGCCACGTCGACGCGGGCTACGCGCACGCGAAGGACGTCGCCCGCGAGCGCGGGCTGCGCGTGCCCATGATGGAGGCGTGATGACGCCCGTCGAGGCACCCGTGGCGCCGGCGACGCTGGACGCCGTCGCGGCGCTCGCCGAGCTCGCCTGCATCGGCCGCGACGATGCTCGGGGCGGCTGGTCGCGGCATCTCCTGGACGAGGCGGACGGCGAGATGCGCGCCTGGTTCGCGCGGACGGCCGCCGCCCTGGGCCTCGCGGTGGAGACCGACGCGAACGCCAACCAGTGGGCGACCTGGGCGCCCGACGGTGCGACCGGGCCCGCCGTGGGCACCGGCTCGCACCTCGACTCGGTGCCCGGCGGCGGGCCGCTCGACGGGCCGCTCGGCGTGGTCTCGGCGCTCGCCGCGGTGTCGCGCCTCATGGCCGAGGGCCACGCGGCGTCCCGGCCCGTCCGGATCGCGAACTTCGCGGAGGAGGAGGGCGCCCGCTTCGGCGTGCCGTGCCTGGGGTCGCAGCTGCTCGCCGGTGACATCGACACGCACCGCGTGCGTGCGTTGACCGACGGGTCGGGCGCCTCGGTCGCGGAGGTGCTGACCTCCGCGGGTCTGGACCCCGAAGCGATCGGCCGCGACGACGCCCGCCTCGCTGACCTCGCGCTCTACCTGGAGCTGCACGTCGAGCAGGGCCGCCAGCTCGCGCCGCTGGGCGTGCCGGTCGGCGTCGCGACAGGCATCCTCGCCCACGGCCGCTGGCGGGTGACCGTCACCGGCCGTGGCGACCACGCCGGCGCCACCGAGCTCGGCTCCCGCCGGGACCCGATGCTGGTCGCCGCCGCCGTGATCCGGGCGGCGCGCAACCGCGCCGCGGGCGCGAACCCCGCGACCCGTGCGCGCGCGACGGTCGGCAAGCTCCAGGTCGTGCCCGGCGGCTCGAATGCGATCGCGTCGGAGGTCCGGCTGTGGCTCGACGCCCGTGCGGAGCACGACGCGGACGTGCACGACCTGGTCGCGCGCATCCTGTCCGACGCGGAGGCTGTCGCGCGCGAGGAGGGATGCGAGGTCGCCGTCGCCGAGGAGTCCTTCAGCACGCGCGTCGAGTTCGACGCCACGCTCACCGACCTCGTGGACTCGGCGCTGGGCGGCGTTCCCCGGATCCCCACCGGTGCTGGTCACGACGCCGGCATCCTGGCGGCGCACCTGCCCACCGCGATGATCTTCGTGCGCAACCCCGACGGCGTGTCCCACTCGCCGCTCGAGGGCGCCTCAGACGCGGACATCCGTGCGGGCGTGGACGCGCTCGCCGACGCGTTGAGGGCGCTGACGTGAGGATCGCGATCGGCACGCTCGTGCTCCCGGACCGCCTGCTGAGCGACGTCCGGATCGAGCTCGACGGCGCGGGCGTGGTCACGGCGATCGGGCCCGACGCCGCGAGCGCGCCCGCCGATCTGGCCGTCGAGGTCGCCGCACCCGCCTTCGCGAACACCCACAGCCACGCGTTCCACCGGCTGCTGCGCGGCCGCACCCACGCGGACGGCGGCGACTTCTGGCGCTGGCGCGAGGCCATGTACGCCGTCGCGGGGACGCTGGATCCCGACGGGCTGCGCGCGGCCGCGACGGCGGCGTACGCCGAGATGGTCGCGGCGGGCTACGCCGCGGTGGGCGAGTTCCACTACCTCCACCACGCGCCCGACGGCACCCCCTACCCGGGTCACGCGATGGAGCGGGCGCTCGCCGACGCCGCCTCCGCGGCCGGCATCCGCCTCACCCTGCTGGACACGGTGTACCTGCGCGGCGGCTTCGGCACGGAGGTCACGGGGGCGCAGCGGCGCTTCACCGACGGCACCGTCGAGCGCTGGCACGACCGCTGGGACGCGCTGCGCGCGGACCTGGCCGTCACCCACCCCGAGGTGACGCTCGGCGCCGCGCTCCACTCGGTGCGCGCGATCGACCCGGACCGCCTGGCGGCCGCGGTGGCGGGCCTCCCGACCGACATCCCTCTCCATGTCCACCTGTCCGAGCAGCCCGCGGAGAACGCCGAGTGCCGCGCGGCGACCGGGCTCACCCCGACGGTGCTGCTCGACCGCGCCGGCGTGCTCGACGCCCGCACCACCGTGGTGCACGCGACGCACCTGACGGACGGCGACGTCGCGACGCTCGGCGCGGCGAGCGTCTCCGTGTCGATGTGCCCGACCACCGAAGCCGACCTCGGCGACGGCCTGGGCCGGGCCGCCGACCTCGCCGCCGCCGGCGCCCGGCTCACGGTCGGGTCCGACCAGAACGTGGTGATCGACCCGTTCGACGAGCTCCGACGCCTCGAGGGCGGGGCGCGGCTGGTCTCGGGCAGGCGCGGCGTGCTCACCCCCGAGCAGATCTGGCGCGCCGGCACCTCCGACGGGCATGCCGCGCTCACGCCGGTCGGCGCCACCCGCCAGGCGCCGGCCGTGGGACACCCGTGCGACCTGGTCCTGCTCGACGCCGCGTCTGCCCGCACCGCCGGCTCCGACCCGCACGCGCTGGCCCTCACCGCCACGGCGGCCGACGTCCTCGGCACGGTCGTGCGCGGAGTCCACCACGCATCGTCCGACCGGCGTCGCCTCGCGGTCGACGCCCTGCTGCGCCGGGAGCCCGCCCATGCCCGCTGAGGCGATCGTCAACATCGGCGTCCTCGCGACCATGGGCGAGGGCGAGGGTGCCATGGGCCTGCGCCGCGACGCCGCCGTCGTCATCGACGCCGGCCGGGTCGCATGGGTGGGCCCGGCCGCCGACGCGCCCGCCGCGGACCTCCGCACGGACGCGGGCGGCGCCGCGATGATCCCCGGCTTCGTCGACTCCCACACCCACGCCGTGTTCGGCGGCGACCGCGCCGCCGAGTTCGACGCCCGCATGTCCGGCGCGCCGTACACCGCGGGCGGCATCCGCTCGACGGTCGCGGCCACGCGCGCCGCATCCGACGAGGAGCTCGCCGCGCGCACCCGACACCTGCTCGACGAGGCGCTCCGCCAGGGCACCACCACGGTCGAGATCAAGTCGGGCTACGGCCTCGACGTCGCCACCGAGCGCCGGCTGCTCGAGGTCGCGGCGCGGTTCACGGACGAGGTGACGTTCCTGGGAGCGCACGTGGTCGCGCCCGAGATGGCCGCCCGCCGCGGCGACTACGTCGACCTGGTCGCGGGGCCGATGCTCGAGGCCGCGGCGCCCCTCGCGCGCTGGATCGACGCGTTCTGCGAGGAGGGGGCGTTCGACGTCGACGAGACCCGGCGGATCCTCACCGCGGGACGCGACGCCGGGCTCGGGTTGCGGCTCCACGCCAACCAGCTGACGCGGTCCGGCGCGGCGGCGCTCGGCGTCGAGCTGGGCGCGGCCAGCATCGACCACTGCACGTTCCTGTCCGACGAGGACGTCGACGCCCTCGCGGGCTCGGACACTGTCGCGACGTTCGTGCCCGGCGCGGAGTTCTCCACCCGCCAGCCGTATCCGCGGGTCGACCGCCTGCGCGACGCCGGCGTGACGTGGGCGCTGGCCTCGGACTGCAATCCCGGGTCGAGCTTCACCACCAGCCTGCCCTTCTGCATCGCTCTCGCGGTGCGCGACATGGGCGCGACCCCGGGCGAGGCGATCCGCGCCGCCACCGCGGGTGGCGCCGCGGCGCTCCGCCGCACGGACGTCGGCCGGATCGAGGTCGGCGCGCGCGCCGACCTGGCACTGCTCGACGCCCCCGACCCGGTGCACCTCGCGTACCGGCCGGGCGTCCCGCTCGTGTCGCGCGTGTGGCGCGGCGGCGTCGAGACCCGCACGTGGCGCGACGGCTGAGCCGTCAGCCGAGCAGCCGCTCCCGCAGCGCGGCGACGTGCGCGGCGCTGCCTCCGTGCGCGAGGAACCAGGTCTCCGCGCCGCCGTAGGCGTCCCACGCGTCGAGCACCACTTCGATGGCGTCCGCCGGTGCGGTGAGGTACGCCGCGGGGATGCGGGAGACGTCGACGCCCGTCGGGGAGCCGGTGGCCTCGCCCGCCCACGCCGCCGCCATGCGGTCCACGACGCCTCCCATGTTGGCGGCCGTGACCACGTAGTCGGCGACGATGCTGTCGCGCGCCGTGCCGATCAGCGCGAGGATCAGCGCGACGGAGACCCCCGTGCGGTCCTTGCCCGCCGAGCAGTGCACCAGCACCGGTCCGTCCTCCACGGCGATGGTGATCGCGACGGCGGCGACCGCGCGCCCGGCATCCCCCGTGATCATGCCCCGGTAGAGCTCGGTCAGGCTGGCGCCCGCCCGGGAGCCCGCCGCCGCGGCGTCCGCGAGCACGGGGATCGCGTGGACCGTGGAGGTGGCCGCGAGCGGATGCCGGTCGCCGGCCTCGACGGGGTCGCGCAGGTCGACCACGGTGGTGGGCGGCCACGGCGCGAGCCCCGCGGGCGCGGCGTCGCCCAGGAACGGCGCATCGGAGCGCCACACGATGCCGGCGCGCAGTCCGGGCACCGCCGCGGCCACGTCGCGCGCGTTGGCGAGGACGGTGCGGGTCTCGAGGGTCATGCGACTAGCAGTACCACGCTCACGTGGGCCACCCGTTCAGGCGCCCGTCGCCGCACGCGCACGCTCGACCGCGCCGGGCAGCGCCGTCAGCACCGCGTCGACGTCGTCGGCCGTGGTGGTGCGCCCCATCGACAGCCGCAGCGTGCAGGCGGCGTCCTCCGCCGACCAGCCCATCGCCTCGACCACGTGGCTCGCCTGCACCACGCCCGCCGTGCACGCCGAGCCCGAGCTCGCGGCGATCCCGCCGGCGTCGAGCAGGAACAGCACCGACTCGGCCCGGGCTCCGGGGATCACCGCGTGGACGATCCCGGGCAGGCGACGACCCGCATCGTCCGGTCCCGACACCGTCGCCCCGGGGACGGCGGCGCGCAGGCCGTCGAGCAGCCTCTCCCGCAGACCCTCGAGACGGTCGCGCTCGGCCACCCGCTCCGCCACCGCATCGTCCAGCGCCGCCGCGAAGGCCGCGGCCCCGGCCGCGTCGAGCGTGCCGGACCGCACCTGCCGCTGCTGCCCTCCCCCGTGGGCGGTGGGCACCAGCGGCAGCCCGCGTCGGGCGAGCAGCGCGCCGACCCCCACGGGACCGCCCAACTTGTGCGCCGAGACGCTCAGCGCCGCGAGACCCGAGTCGCGGAAGTCGACGTCGAGGTGCGCGATCGCCTGGACCGCGTCCGAGTGCACCGGCACCCCGTGGGCGGACGCGAGCTCGACGGCGGCGCGGACCGGCTGCACGGTCCCGACCTCGTTGTTGGCCCACATGATCGACACCGCCGAGGACTCGTGATCGAGCGCGGTGTCGAGCGCGTCGAGGTCGATCGCGCCGTGGGCGTCGACCGGGATCTCGATCAGCTCGGCGTCGCCGCGGGACGCGAGCCACCGCGCGGCGTCGAGCACGGCGTGGTGCTCGACCGCGGAGACGATGAGCCGGCGCGCCGCGGGGTCGGCCGCCGACCGGCCCCAGTGGAGCCCCTTGACCGCGAGGTTGTCGGCCTCCGTGCCCCCCGAGGTGAGGACGACCTCCGCGGGGTCGGCGCCGAGCGCGGCGGCGATCCGCTCGCGCGCGTCCTCCACGATCGCGCGGGCAGCCCGTCCCGGCGCGTGAAGCGACGACGGGTTGCCGAGCCTGCCGGCGGCGTCGATCCACGCCGCGCGGGCGCTGTCGCGCAGCGGGGCGGTCGCGGCGTGGTCGAGGTAGTGCACGGCTCCCAGCGTAGGCCGGGACGATGCCGGGGGCGCGGACGGCGCCCGCCCCCGAGCTGGGGACGGGCGCCGTCGGTGTCGATGCGATCAGATGGTCGCGTGCGCCACGCGGTACAGGAACGCCGCGATCGCGTCACGGGTGATCTTGGCCGTGGGACGGAACGTGCCGTCCGACCAGCCCGTGGTGATGCCCGCCGCGGCGGCCCACTCGATCTCCGTGTAGTAGGTGCTGCCGGGCTGCACGTCCGAGAACGTGGGCGTGGACGGCCCGGTGTATCCCGAGACCCCCAGGTAGCGGTACAGGAAGACGACCACCGCGTCGCGGCTGATCGACGACTTCGGGCGGTACGTGCCGTCCGCCCAGCCGGTGGTGATGCCCTCGGCCGCCATCCACTCGATCTCCGTGTAGAAGGGGTTCGAGGTGGTGACGTCGGTGAAGGTCGGCGTCGTGGGAGCGGTGAACTCGGGCGACCCGGCGAGGCGGTAGAGGAACGCCGCCACGGCCTCGCGCGAGGCTTGTGCCAGCGGACGGAACACGTAGGTGCCGTCCGACTTCTTCCACCCGGTCGAGATCCCGACGGCACCCATCCAGGTGATCTCGTCGAAGAAGGCGGTGAAGTCCTCGGCGCCCGTCACGCCGGAGATGTCGCGGAAGGTGACGCCGGAGGGGCCGGTCGGCTCCTCCGTGTCCCCGAGCGACAGGCCGATCAGCACCGGGTCGTGGTCCGAGGTCCGGTACATGTCGGCCGCGTAGAGGCTCTCGATCTGCTCCGCGGTCTGGTAGTCCGTGTTGTAGTCGAGCACGCTGGGCTCGTCAGCGTTGATGTGGAAGTGGGCCGAGCCGGTGACCTGCTCCGCCATCGAGGCCGAGGCGAAGGAGTAGTCCAGCGAGCCCCACTGGCCGTCGTACACGTAGGAGTAGTCGCCGCCGCCGAGCTCGACGTAACCGGCGTCGCGCAGCACCTGGATCGGGTCCTCCATGCCGTACGAGTTGAGGTCGCCCATGACGATGACGTCGGGGTCGTCCACGCCGGTCGGGTCCGTGCCGAGCCAGTCGACCAGAGCCTCCGCGCCCGCGGTGCGGGTCGCGTTCCAGCAGCTCGCGCCGTCGCCCTGGTCCGCGTCGAGGCCGGTGGCCTCGGTGCAGCTCTTGGACTTCCAGTGGTTGGCCACGACCGTCAGCACCTCGCCCTCGCCATCCACGAAGGACTGCGCGATCGACGGGCGGTTGCGGTCGTCGTCGAACCTCGCGTCGACGGAGCTGTCGAGGACGGCGAACGCGCCCTCCTCCGCGACCGTCGTGGCGTCGTAGAGGAAGCCGACCCGGATGGTGTCGGTGCCCACCACGCCGGTGTCGACGTAGTCGTAGACCTCGGCCCCGAGCTCCTCGTTCATGGCGGCGGCGAGGGCCGCGAGCGGCTCGACGCCGGGCGAGTTCTCCATCTCCATGATGCCGATCACGTCGGCGTCGAGCGCGAGGAGCGCCTGGACCAGCTTGGCCGTCTGGCGCTCGAGCTCGAGCACCGAGTCGGCTCCGCGGCACCCCTGCTCGTAACCGACGGGGCCGCACACGTCCGAGCCCTCGTCGATGGTCAGGAAGTAGTTGAGCACGTTGAAGCTCGCCACCGTGATGTCGCCGCCGACCTCGGGGGCCTCGGTCGGACGCGGGTTGGTCGCGTCGAACACGAACTCCTCGGCGGCCGGGCGCACGCGCCAGGTGTTGCCCGAGGCCGAGCTGCCCGCCCAGGTGTAGGTGAGGACGCCGGTGAGGCCGGAGATGGTGTCGCCGCCGCGCAGCGTGTTGTCCGCGCTCAGCGGGTCGCCTCCGCGTCCCATCGGGTCGAGGTTCTGCGCGTCGAACCCGTCGTCGACCTTGATCTTGTTCAGGTCGTTGGCGGCCTGCAGCGCGATGACGTCCTCGCCCGGGGACACGACGGCCGAGGGCTGGTCGAGGCGGCCCGCCCCGGACACGGTCACCTCGTTGAAACGCCCGAGCAGGTAGATCTCGGTCACGGTGAGCGTCTCCTCGAACGTCACCAGCATGCCCTCGTAGGCCTCGGGCTCGTCGGCGGAGTCGAACGGCAGCGCGAGCGCGGCCGGGGTCACCGTCGCGCCGGTCGCCAGGACCTCGACGTCCGCGTAGCTCACCTGGGTCTGGCCGAAGTACTCGGAGACGGTGCCGGTGACGGCCACCTCGTCGCCCAGGGACACCTCGTCTGCGCCGGCGTTGAACACGAAGATGCCCTCGGAGGTCGCGGCGTCGCCGTCGCCCTCGCCGTCACGCGACTGCACGAAGAAGCCGCGCAGCGCGGGGCTCGCGCCCTCGTGGTCGGCCACCACGACACCCTCGAAGGACACGACCTGGCCCGCGTAGGGGCTGATGTCGGAGTCGCCCTGGATCTGACCGATCGGGATGACGCCCTCGGTGACGGAGAAGGTCGACTCGAACGCCGCAGCCATCTGGTCGGCGTCGCCGTCGAGGTCCTCGACCTTGGTCGGCTCGACGGAGAGGGTGCACTCGGCACCGAGCGCGAGCGCGGCGTCCGGGGTGACCGTGTACTCCGTCGGGCCGCCGGTGACGGTGACCGCGAGGTCATCGGATCCGCACATGAGCGTGAACGCGTCGTTGACGGCGACCGGCTCCGAGAACGTCACCACCGGCGCGACCGTGGTCGGGACGCCGAGCGCGCCGTCCACGGGCGAGACGCTCGACACGGTGGGAGCGGCGTCGACCGGCACCGTGCCGGAGCACGTGGTCGTGTGGGTCCCGAGACCCGAGTGGACCATGTCGCCCGCGTCCGTCCACTCGCCGGCGACGTACGTGGTCGAACCCGTGCAGATGGTCGTGCCTCGCTGCAGCGACACGTCAGCGCCCCAGACCGTGTCATCCCCGAGGGTGCCGAGGATGTCGATGATCGCGCCGTCGTGGCGCAGCACCACGGCGTCGTTGCCGTTGAAGTTCGCGACCCCCGAGGTCACGTCCGCGACATCGAGGATGCTCGGGTTGGCCGAGCCGTTCGCGACCACCCAGACATCGCCGTCGGCGACGGTGCCGGCAAGGTTCAGGGTGGAGGTCGCGCCTGCGCTCTCGAGGCGACCGTTGGAGTAGAGCTCGACCGAGTAGCCGGCGAGGTCGACGTCGGTTCCGGTGCCGTTGAAGATCTCGACGGCCTTGTTGCTGCCGCTCGATCCCTCCACGTACTCCGAGAAGAACAGGTCGGTGGGGGTGTCCGCGGTCGCGGGACTCGCGACCAGGATGGAGCCTGCCAAGGCTCCCAGCAGAGCTGTCGCGGTGATGCGACGTCGCATGGGTTTCTCCTTCATGGGTAGGGACCACGCCACGTTAGGAGCACCGAGTGTCACGAACCTTCCTGTAGAGGAACAGGCACGTAAATCCCTGGTTAATTCTTCGTGACGTCAACATCACAGCGTTCGGCGCCCGCGCGTCGCGCCGTCCGCGACCCTAGCCGCGGACCGACCCGGGACCCTCGCCCGCTACCGTGAGGGGAGACACCTACGAGGAGGTCACGTGTCCGTCTGGTTCATCACCGGCTGCTCCACCGGCATCGGCCGGGCGACCGCGGAGGCGGCCGCCGCCGCGGGCCACCAGGTCGTGGCGACAGCGCGCCGCCCCGAGAGCCTGGCGAGCCTGGCATCGTCCTACCCGGACACCGTCCTGACGCTCCCGCTCGAGGTGCGGGACGACTCCCAGGTCGCCGCGGCGGTGGACGCCGCCCTCGCACGGTTCGGACGCGTCGACGTGCTGGTCAACAACGCGGGGATCGGCTTCTTCTCGACCATCGAGGAGTCTGGCCAGGACGATGCCCAGGAGGTCATGGACGCGAACTTCTGGGGCGCCGCCAAGGTCACCACCGCGCTGCTGCCGCATCTGCGCGCCCAGCGCTCGGGCCACATCTTCACCGTCTCCTCGATCGCGGGAGTGCGCGGCTCCGCGGGCCTCGGCTACTACTGCGCCGCCAAGCATGCGGTGTCGGGGTTCATGGAGGCGCTCAGCGCCGAGGTCTCACACCTCGGGATCCGGGTCACGGTGCTCGAGCCGGGCCCGATCCGCACGCTGTGGATCCCGTCGGGGGCGAAGAATCAGGAGATCCTTCCCGACTATGAGCCCGTGATGAAGCCGTTCTGGGACCGCATCCACGCGCTCCCGGGGAACCAGCCGGGCTCGCCCGCGGCGACCGCGGAGGCCATGCTCCGGCTCGCCGAGGAGCCCGATCCGCCGCTGCACCTGATCTGCGGCGCGCACGCCGTCACCCAGACCCGCGCCAAGCTCGACCGGCTCGGCGCCGAGGTCGACGCGTGGGAGGATCTCTCCCTCTCGATCGACAGGAAGGACTGACCATGGCCGGCATCCCCGGGGGCGAGTCGCTGCACCGCCTGGTCTTCTCCGTGCTCGAGCGCGCGATGCAGGAGCTCGCGTCGGGCGCGACGCTCGATCCGGCGATGATCGCGGAGAAGGGCACGGGTCAGAGCACCATCACCCGCTACGAGGCGGCGACCGTCGAGGCCGGCGTGCGCGCGGCGCGCAAGGGCGCGGGCGCGAGCGGCGCCGAGCGCGTCGCGGTCCGGTGGGACGGCATGGTGAAGGCCGGCGACGAGGACCACCACGCGGTGTACGTGCTCGCCCAGGAGGTGGGACAGCCCCGCTCGCACGTGTTCATCCAGCGCCACACCCCGGTCGGGGCGAAGGTCGAGCCGATCGGCAACCCGGGCTACCTCGGGGAGCAGGACTCGCTGTTCTGAGGCCGCTCAGCCGCGGCGGTGCTCCTCGATGCGGGCGATCGCCTGCGGCAGCACGTCGTTCAGGTCGCCCACCACACCGAAGTCCGCGATCTCGAAGATCGGGGCGTCGGGATCGATGTTGACCGCCACGATGGTGCCCGAGGCCTGCATGCCGCCGCGGTGATGGACCGCGCCCGAGATGCCGCAGGCCACGTAGAGCGCCGGCGTGACCGTGGTGCCGGTCTGGCCCACCATGTGCTCGTGGGAGATCCAGCCCTCGTCCGTCGCGTCGCGGGACGCGCCCACGGCGCCGCCGAGCAGCTCCGCCAGCTCGCTCACCAGCGCGTAGTCGCCGTTGGTGCCGCGACCGCCCGAGACCACCACGGGGGCCTCGGCGAGCGGCACGCCCTCGGACGCCGGCACGGGCTCGACGGAGACGATCGTCTCGGCGACCTCCGGCAGCTCGACGTCGACCACGACGGTGGTCGCGGCGCCGGTCTCCTCGGCGGGCGAGGCGAGAGTCGTGTTCGGTCGCACCGCGACGATCGCCTTGTCGGCCGCGATCCGCGTGCGGACGTCCCAGGTCGCGGCGAACACGGTCTGCAGGGTCTCGACGTGACCGTCGACCAGCTCCACGCCCGCGGCGTCGACCACGACGCCCGCGCCCGTGAGCAGCGCGAGCCGGGTCGCGATCTCCTTGTTCACGAATGTCGAGATCATGAGGACGATGTCAGCGTCCTGCGTTGCGGCCGCGAGCGCCGCAGCGGCACGCGCGGGCTGGCGCGCCTCATCGGCGGCGGGCACCACGCGCACCTCGGCGGCGCCGTGAATGCCGAGCCTGGCGTTCTGCGCGGGATCGGGCGCGCCGCCGAGCCACACGGCGACGGGCGTGCCGAGCGTGCGCGCGAGCGTGATGGCCTCGTGGGTGGGCTGGGTGGCCTCTCCCCCGCGGGCCTCGACCAGGACGGCGACGGTGGTCATGCGAGCCCCTTCTCGATGAGGAAGTCGGCGAGCGCGACGCCGCCCTCCCCCGTGTCGGTGACGGTGACGCGGTTCTCCCGCGGCGGGCGCGGCGAGGCGTCCACCACCACGGTGCGGGCGGCGCCCGCGCCGACGGACGATGCGTCGACGCCCAGGTCCGCGAGCGTCCAGGTGGCGACGGGCTTGGAGCGCGCCGCCATGATGAGCTTGAAGTTGGGGTAGCGCGGCTTGTTCGCCTCGTCGGTCACGGACACGACCGCGGGCAGCGGCGCGGCGACGTTCTCGTGCGCGTCGGGCAGGTGGCGCACGATCGTGGCCGTCCCGTCCTCCACCGTGAGCCCCGATGCGAGCGTGAGCTGCGACCAGCCCAGGTCGGCCGCGAGCGCGGTGGGCAGCATGGACGTGAGCCCGTCGAGTGCGGCCATGCCCGTGATGACCAGGTCGAGCGGCGCCCCGTCGTGGACCTTGCGGACGGCGGCCGCGATCACCGCGGCCGTGCCGAACACGTCGGAGCCCGCGATGCCCGCGTCGGAGACATGGATGGCGTGATCGACGCCGAGCTGCAGGGCCTTGCGGACCGCCGCCACCGCATCGTCCCCGCCCACGGTGAGGGCGTAGACCTCGCCCTCGCCCGCGGCCTCCTTGAGCTGGAGGGCCGCCTCGACGGCGTTCTCGTCGAGCTCGTTCATCGTGCCGTCGTCGCCGGTCCGCGTCACCGCGCCGTCCGTGAAGGACCGCTGGGACTGCAGGTCGGGGACGAACTTGACCGTCACCAGGATGCGCATAGGTGCCAGCCTAGCCGCGGGCGGGCGAACCGCATCCTCCCCAGGGCATCGGCGATCAGCGGACGGCGAGCACGACGCGGGCGGGCTCCATGCCCGGCGCCGTCGCGGTCACCACGATCTCCCCCTGCTCCCCGGCCTCGATCACCGCGAGCGCGCGGCCGTCGAAGGTGTCCCAGGTCGCATCGGTGAAGCGCTCCTCCGTCGACGGGTTCGCGCTGCACATGCCCGCGAGCGTGCCGGCCCCGTCCACGGTCACGGTGACGGGCACATCGGCGTCCATCACGAGCACCCCCGCCGCGTCCCGCAGCTCGATCGCGACGTACGCGAGATCGCGCGCGCCCGCCGCGAGCGCGGTGCGGTCGGCGGACGCGGTGAGCGCCGGCTCGGCCGCGGTGACCAGCGACGTGCGCCCGACCTCCGCCCCTCCGCGCAGGGCGACGGCGACCAGGGTGCCGGGGCGGTACTCGATGTCCAGGTCCGCGACGCGCGGCATGCGCTCCCCGACGGGGGCACGGCCGACCTCGACGCCGTCGAGCTCGAGCACCACCTCGTCGGCGTCGGCGTAGACCTCGACGGCCACGGCCGCGCCCTCGAAGCCCCGCCACGTCCAGCTCGACACGGTGTCCGACCAGGCCCACGGGGTCGCGAGCGCCACCGTATGCGCCGCGCGCGAGGGACGCCGCACCGCGATGCAGGGCTCGGTCCGCAGCCCGAACACGATCTCGCGGTAGAAGGACACGGGGCGCCGCCAGCCGGTGAGGTCGAGGTCGCCGCACCACGCGGTGAGATAGGGGTACTCCCGCTCGAGCCCGACCAGCTCGGGCTTGTCCTCCGCATACGCGACCGCGCCGATGCCGACCTCGCCCAGATAGTCCCACCCGGTCCAGGTGAAGTCGCCGATCACGTGCGGGTGCTCCTCGACCAGCGGCCACAGCGTCCCGATCTGCGCGGGGAAGGTCTCGGAGCCGACCAGCACGCGGTGCGGGTGGAGCTCCGCGTCGAGCGCGTAGCGCGAGTCGGCGTAGTTCAGCCCGACCACGTCGAGCGCCGCCGCGGACTCCTCGATGCGCCGGGTCGCGGACTCCGAGGCGGACAGCGCGTTGAACGGCTGGTCGGGGTTCGCCATGCCCTCGTTGAGCCCGGCGTTCGTCGCGACCTCGTCGAGCACGGCGAGCGCGACGTTGATCCCGTTGGTGACGGGCCGGGTCGGGTCGAGCGCGCGCACGTGCTCCGCGAGCTCGCGGTTGAGGGCGGCCCCGTGAGGGGTGCCGACCTCGACGATCTCGTTGCCGATCGAGTACATGATCACGCTGGGGTGGTTGTAGTCCTTCGCGACCAGCGCGTCGAGGTCCTCGCGCCACCACCGCGGGAAGTCCAGCGAGTAGTCCATCGTGGTCTTGCCGCGCGTCCACATGTCGAAGGCCTCGTCCATCACGAGCATGCCGAGCCGGTCGCACGCGTCGAGCATCGCCGGCGACGCCGGGTTGTGCGCGGTGCGGATCGCGTTGAAGCCGGCCTCCTTGAGCAGCGCGATCCTGCGCTCCTCCGCGCGCGGGAACGCGGCGCCACCGAGCGGCCCGTTGTCGTGATGGATGCAGGCGCCTCGGAGCAGCACGCTCTCACCGTTGATGCGCAGGCCGCGGCGCGGGTCCACCGTGACGGTGCGGATGCCGAACGGGACGATGCGCGGGTCGGGGTCGACCTCCGGCGACGCGTCGCTGTCGAGGGAGACGGTCGCGACGTGGAGCGACGGACTGTCCGCGCTCCACAGCGCGGCGTCGACCAGGTGGTACCGGTGCCGGACCGTGGTGACCGCTCCCGGGGCGAGGGTGACGGGGCTGGAGTCGGCGTCGAGGCCGGCGCCGTCGGGCGCATCGATCGCGCTCTCCACGCGGGTGGTCGCAGTGCGATGGCCCGCGTTCGCGACCGTCACGGCGACCTCCACCGCGGCGACGCCCGCGTCGACGCCGAGCGTGGTGACGCGGACCCCGTCGGGGGCGACATGGATCAGCGGGTCGACGTGCAGCACCACCGGCCGATGCAGGCCGGCGCCCGAGTACCAGCGGGAGTCCTCGCCGGCCCGGGTCTCGATGCGCAGCTCGTTGGCGCCCTCCACCAGGAACGGCGTGAGGTCCACCCAGAAGCGCGCGTACCCCTCCGCCCGCGAGCCGGCGAGCTGGTCGTTCACGAACACCTGCGCGTGCCGGAAGGCGCCCTGGACCTCGAGGCGGACCACCCGGTCCGCCCAGGCGGCGGGGACGTCGAGGCGGCGCCGGTAGCTGACGGCGGCGCCCGGGTGGTAGGCGGCGGCGCCGCGCGCCGGCACGTCGGGCGATCGTTCGAGCCCGCGCATCGCATCGTGCGGCAGGGACACCGCCGCATCGTCCGCCGGGCCGCCGATCGCGGCGAAGGGTCCGCGGAAGGGACCGCAGGTCCATCCGTCCGTGAGCGTGAAGGTCGCCATCGACTGTCTCCTCGGGTCGCGGGCCGCCGGGCCCGTCCCTAAATCCTAGTGCCCGCACGGCTTTGACGCGACCCACCCCCACAACATCGTTGTCGCCCCTCCTGGGAAGCGTCACAGCCACCATGCACAATAGGCCCATGACCTCCCCCACCGTCGCCCCCTCCCCGAACCCGCATCGCCTGGGTGTCCACCTGGTCGAGGGCGGCGCCGACGTCGCGGTCTTCGCCGCGCACGCGACGGCGGTCCACCTCTGCCTGTTCGAGGGCGACGACCGCACCGAGACCCGCATCGCCCTCCACGGCCCGGTCAACGGCATCTGGCACGCGTTCGTCCCCGGCATCAGGGCGGGGCAGCGCTACGGGTTCCGGGCCTCGGGCCCGTGGCAGCCCAAGCAGGGCCACCGCTACAACCCCGCGAAGCTGCTGCTCGACCCGTACGGCCGCGGCATCGAGGGGCGCATGGCGGCGATGACGGAGATGGGCTCGAAGGCGCTGCTCAGCAGCCGCGACGCGACCGACTCCGCGCCGCTGATGCCCCGGTCCGTGGTGACCGAGAAGCCGTCCGGCCCCTGGCAGACGCCGCACCCGCGCGTGCCGTGGACCGACACGGTCATCTACGAGACGCACGTCAAGGGCTTCACCAAGCTCATGCCGGGCGTGCCCGAGGAGCTCCGCGGCACGTACGCCGGCCTCGCCCACCCCGCCGCCATCGAGTACCTCCAGGGGCTCGGGGTCACCGCGGTCGAGCTGCTGCCGATCCACGCGTTCGCACCCGAGCCGCACCTCGAGCACGGCGGGCTGAGCTCCTACTGGGGCTACTCGACGCTCGGGTTCTTCGCCCCGCACGCGCCCTACGCGACCGAGGCCGCCCGCGCCGCCGGCGCGCAGGCCGTCCAGGACGAGTTCTGCGGCATGGTCGACCTGCTGCACCAGGCGGGCCTCGAGGTGATCCTCGACGTGGTCTACAACCACACCTGCGAAGGGTCGAGCTCGGACCGGGTGCTGTCCTGGAAGGGCCTCGACAACCACCTCTACTACCGCAGCCAGCCGCACGCGCCGCAGCACTACGACGACACCACGGGCACCGGCAACACCCTCGACTTCGGCGTCTCGATCGTCACCAAGATGGCGCTCGACTCGCTGCGCTACTGGGCCACCGAGATGCGCGTCGACGGCTTCCGCTTCGACCTCGCCGCGACGCTGGGCCGCACGGGTCAGGGCTTCTCGAGCAACCATCCGTTCCTGGTGGGCCTCGCGACCGACCCCGTGCTCGGCAGCCTCAAGCTCATCGCGGAGCCCTGGGACATCGGCCTCGGTGGCTGGCAGGTGGGCAACTTCCCGCAGCCGATGACGGAGTGGAACGACCGCTTCCGCGACTACGCGCGCTCCTTCTGGCTGCAGCAGGGGGCCGCCCACGCCGGGCAGCGCCATCACCCCAGCGCGCCCGAGCTCGCCACCCGGATCGCGGGCTCCTCCGACCTGTTCGGCCACTCGGCGCCCTACGGGATGCGCGGCCCGATCGCGTCGATCAACTTCGTGACGGCCCACGACGGCTTCACCGCCCACGACCTCACCGCCTACAACGGCAAGCACAACGAGGCCAACGGCGAGGACAACCGCGACGGGACCGACAACAACCGGTCCTTCAACCACGGCGTCGAGGGCGCGACGGACGACGAGGCGATCCTGCACGCCCGTCGTCGCTCGCTGCGCAACCTGCTGGGCACCCTGCTCATCTCTGCGGGCACACCGATGCTGCTGGGCGGCGACGAGTTCGGGCGCAGCCAGGGCGGCAACAACAACGCGTACTGCCAGGACAACGAGATCTCGTGGTTCGACTGGGAGCACGACGACTGGCAGGTGCGCCTGCGGGAGTCGATCGCCGAGCTGATCCGGCTCCGCCGCGAGCACGCGGTGCTCAAGCCCGGGCGCTTCTACGACGGCGTCGACCGCGACCCGACCGACGCGCTCTTCCGCGCGGACTCGGCCTGGTTCCGCGCCGACGGCGAGCACGAGGACGAGGACTGGTGGGAGAGCCCCGAGACCCGCGTCGTGCAGTTCATGCGCTCGCTGTCGCGGCCCGAGGAGGCCGATGCGCTGGTGATCATCAACGGAGACGACGAGGAGGTCGACGTGACCATCCCGTCCGACCAGGGCGCGCCCTGGCACCTCGCCTGGGACAGCGCGTGGGATGCGCTGGACGAGCGGGACGGCGCGGAGGTCGCGCCGGGCGCGACGCAGACCCTCGAGGCGCTGTCGCTGCGGCTGTACCTGACGAGGCCCTGACCCGCGGACGACGGCCGAGGTCCCCGGAGCGCCTGCCCCGGGGACCTCGGCCGCTCGGGTCCGCTAGCCCTTCTTCGCGAGCCCCGGCGGCGTGCGGTCCTCGAACTGCGGCTTGAGGACCAGGTCCGCCACTGCGGCGGAGACGGCGTCCGCGGCCGCGTCGACGGCGCCCTGATCGAGCGCGCTCGCCGCGAGCAGCGGCTCCGCCGCGTCGACCGCCTGATCGAGGTGCCGCAGCGAGGCCGGCGTGTACAGGGGCCGTCCGACGGCGTCCGCCACGGCGAGCACCGCCGTCAGCTCCTCGACGTCCGCCGGCGCGATCTCGAGAGCCGCGAGCGCGTTCTCGATCTCCACGGTCGCGGCGTCCAGCGCGACCTGGGTCGGCGCGTCCGCGCCGAGCACCACCCGCGCCCGCGCGACGGCGAGGTCGAGCACCGCCACCGACTCCGCCGTGTGGACGGCGCGGTCGACGGCCGCGGCGTCCGCCAGCGCGACCTCGAGCGCGGCGGGGTCGCCCGCCACGGGGCCGTCGAGCGGCTCGAGGACGAAGTCGTCGGCGAAGCCCCACGCGCCATCGGCGAGGCCGCCCGCGAGCCCGACCACGAGCGTCCCGTCGGCCCCGACCGTGACCTCGACTGCGTGCGGCATCCATGCGTCCCAGGCGCCGAACACCACGGGCACGGACCGGTCACCCGCGATCAGCGCGAGCGTGTGGGTGCCGCCGCCCTGGAGCTGCGCCGTGAGCCGGTAGTCGCCGGGAGCGAGCCCGGTGATGCCCTGCGTCGCGCTGACGGCGATGTCCGCGCCATAGCCGTTCCACAGGTTCAGCGAGTACGACCCCTCGTGTGGCCCGTTACCGGTGACCCAGAACGTCGCGACCGTGCTGTCCGGCCACGGGCTCGCGACCAGCTCCCACGGCGTGACGTCGGAGTCGCCCTTCTCGAAACCGCCGTTCGCGATGAGCACCGGCGCGGTGACGGTCACCGCCGCCACGGCGTCCAGACCGCCGGCCGTGACGCCAGGCACCGGGTACGTGCCGGGCGACGTGATCAGGTCGAGCACGTCCGCCCACGTGACGGTGTCCGTGGAGGTGGTGTCGTCGTACGCGCGCACCGTGACCGTGCCGGGCAGCTCGATCGCGTCCCCGAGCACCACGGCGACGCTCACGGGGTCGACGGTGGGGGTCGGGATGGTGCCGTCGCCGTCCTCGAGGCCGTCGATCGCGGCGAGGATCGCGCCCGTGGCCCCGTCGACCGAGGCCTGGCCGGGCGCGGACGACTCGAGGATGAACTCGCCGCGCGCGAGCGCACGGGTGAGCTCGAGGAACGACTCGGCGGTGTGGTCCGCGGCGTCGTAGCCCCCGCCCGCGGCGATCGCGGCCTCCAGGGCGGCGGTGTCGGCCACCGCCGACTCGGACTCGGCGACCAGCTGGAAGTCGTCGATGGTGCCCCATGCGCCGGCCGTGAGGTCGAACGTCGCGGAGACGGTGACGGTCGCTCCCTCGACCACCGAGATCACGTCGGTGACGGGGTTCTGCCAGTTGGTCCAGTTCGCCAGCGTGAAGTCGGCGCTCTCGGACGCGATGCCCGAGGACACCGTGATGTAGGTGTGCTCGCCGTCGACCGCGGTCCGTCCCTGGGCGAACGCCGAGAGCCGGTAGTCGCCCGCGGGCACGCCCGTGATCTCCTGCTCGATCGTGAAGGTGAAGGCCGACCCGCTGTAGAAGTGCGTCGAGCGGGTGCTGCCGTCGTGCGGGTCGTCGGAGGCGCTGATGGTGTACCCGGATCCGGTCCCGGTCCAGGGCGCGACGCCGTCCTCGAATCCGGGGTTGACCACCAGGTTCACGCCCTCGGTCGCCGAGCCCAGGACGGTCACGGTCGCGGTGGTCGCGAACCCGTCCGCGGTGGTGCCGGGCACCTCGTAGGTGCCGGGACCGACGATCCACTCCGCCTTGGCTCCCCACGTGACCGGCTGGTCCTCGGAGGTGCCGTCCGTGTAGGCGACGGACACGGTGGAGGGGAGAGTGATCGGGTCGCCGTCGATCACCGTGAGGGAGGGCGCGCCGATCGCGTCGACCTCGCGGGGAGCGACGGTGCCGTAGCGCGCGTAGTCGAACACGCGGAGCGACTCCAGCGGGTGGCCCTCGAAGTCGAACAGCGCCTGGTTGTCCCAGGAGGAGCCGCCGTACCAGGTGCCCGCATCGGTGCTGTACTCGCCCGCGTAGGACGATGCCCACCCCGAGCCGAACTCCTCCCACAGCGCCTGGTTGGCGGCGAGCTGGTCGGGTGCGCCCACCGGCAGCCACGCGGGCTCCCAGTAGAAGACGCCCAGGCCAGCGTCGCCGACCTTCACCGTGGCGTCGATGACGTCGCGCACCGCGAGCGCCTGCCCCTGCACGGTCGAGCTGTACTTGTCGCTCCGGGTCGCCTCCCGGATGGTGTTCTCCCAGCCGTCGCCGTCCTCGAGCGTGTAGTTCCAGGAGGTCTCGGCGACGATCACGTCCTTGCCGTAGGTGTCGGCGACGCCCTGGAGCTGCGCGGTGAGGTTCTCGAGCGTGCCGTGCCAGTAGGCGTAGTAGGAGCTCGCGAACACGTCGTAGTCGATGGGCTGGACACCGTCGGTCGCCGGGTCCGTGTCGTAGCTCGCGAGGCTCGCGGCGAGGCTGCCGTAGTTGCCGCGCTCGGGGTTGGTGAAGTGGACCGCGATCCTGACGTCCCCGCCGAGCGTGTCGCGGACCGCCCGCGACCCGGCGTCGAACAGCGGCGCCGACGCGGGCCAGCTCTCGCCCGACAGCTGCAGGTTGGAGGTCTCGTTCCCGATCTGCACCATGCCCACATCGACGCCCTCGTCGGCCATCATCTGCAGGGTGTCCTGGGTGAAGGCGTAGAGCGCATCGGCCTTCTCGGCGGCGGTCATCCCGACCCACGCCTTCGGCACCGGCTGCTGGCCGGGGTGCGCCCAGAAGTCCGCGTAGTGGAAGTCGACCAGCACCTTCATGCCCGCGGCGGTGGCGCGCTTCCCGATCTCGGTCGCACGAGCCGGGTCGACGTTGCCGCCCCCGTAGCCCTTGGTGGCGTCGGTGCTCAGGTACGGGTCGTTCCACACCCGGATGCGGACGTAGTTGATCCCGGCGTCGGCCATCACGTCGAAGAGGTCGGCCTCCTGGCCGTCGAAGTCCGTGAACGTCACCCCCGACTCCTCGAGCGAGAGGATCGACGAGACGTCGACGCCGTTCATGAAGTCCGCGGGCAGGTTCTCGACCTTCGGCACGGTGATGCCGGCCGCGACCGGCTCGTCCACCTCCGCGGTGGCGGGTCCGGAGACCGCGACCAGTCCTCCCAGCGCGAGCGCGGCGGCGGCCGCCCCTGACGTGAGCTGTCGTCTCATGTTGCCTTCCCTGTGATCGACGGTGATCGAGCGCCCTGAGGGGCGCGGCTGCCGAGGAGTGTCCCCGGCAGCGGGTGGAGCGTGCGGCGGGCCCGGGGGTGATCGCACGACCGTGTGCGACCGCTCCCGGCCTGTGACCGTTCCCAACGTAACACGGAACTGTGACCGCTCACGGGGTGAGGCCGCACATTCGTGACCATACTGTTACCGGTCCCACACGAGCGCGGCGAACGATAGGGACCCGCGCATCGTCCCTCGCCACACACGCTCAGCGAAATGGAGGATCGGCGCACGAGACCCGTCGGTTTCGTGCGCCGATCCTCCATGACGCTCGCGAAGCGCCGCGCGGGAGGCGGCTCGACGCAGGCCGGAGCCCGTGGACCGCTGCGGTCAGCCCTTGACGGATCCCGCCGTCAGGCCGCCGACGATGTACTTCTGCAGCGCCAGGAACAGGATCAGCACGGGCGTCGCCGCGATGATCGTGCCCGCGGAGAAGATGCCCCAGCGCGCCGTCAGCTGGTCCGACACCCACTGGTACATGCCCACCGCGAGCGTCCAGTTCTCCTGCTTGACCAGGATGATGCGGGCCAGGATGAAGTCGCCGAACGCGGACACGAAGGCGAGCAGGCCGACCACCGCGAGCACGGGGCGGACGAGCGGCATGATCATCTGCCAGAAGATCTGCGAGTGCGTCGCGCCGTCGATCTTCGCGGCCTCGTCCATCTCCTGCGGGATGGAGTTGAAGAAGCCGTACATGAGGAACGTGTTCGCGCCCAGCGCGGTGCCCAGGTACACGCAGATCAGCGCCAGCTTCGAGTCGATGCCGAGGGCCGGCACCACGTTGCCGAGCGCCAGCAGCAGCAGGAAGACCGCGACGAACGCGACCGTCTGCGGGAACATCTGCAGGATCAGCAGGCCGGTGAGCGAGAACCGGCGTCCCTTGAACCGGAAGCGCGAGAAGGCGTAGGCCGCGGCGGCGCCCATGAGCACCGCGCCGATCGCGGCGGCGATGCCGATCATCAGGGTGTTGCCGACCCAGGTCCAGAACAGCGTGTCGTTCAGAGCCGCGAAGTTGTCGAAGCCGACCGAGGCGAACAGGCGCTCCGTGCCTGCCAGGCTGCCGCGCGGCGACAGCGAGGCCGAGAGGACGAACACCAGCGGGAACGCCGAGTAGAAGATGATCAGCAGCGCGAACGGGTACTTCCAGCCGACCTCGGCCCACCAGCGTCCGCGCCGGCTCGGTGCGCGACGCTTGGCAGCGGGGGCGGTGGGCTCGGTGGCGGTGGCGCTCATCAGAACTCCTCCAGCTTCTTGGTCTGACGGAAGGCGATCGCCGAGACGGCACCCACCACGATGAACACGACGACCGACAGGGCGGCGGCGAGGCCGTAGTCGGCCCGGCCTCCGGCGACGCCGGAGATCTGGTAGATCGCCGAGATGAGGATGTCGGTGGCGCCTAGCGGCACGCTCGTATCAGGGAAGCGTGGACCGCCGTTGGTCAGCATGTAGATGATGGTGAAGTTGTTGAAGTTGAAGGCGAACGACGCGATGGCCAGCGGCGCGGTCGACACCATCAGCAGCGGGAAGGTGATCGAGCGGAACTGGCGCCACTTGCCCGCGCCGTCGATCTTCGCGGCCTCGATGGTCTCGGAGGACAGCGACTGGAGCGCGCCCGTGCAGACCAGGAACCAGTACGGGTAGCTGAGCCACAGGTTCACGAACAGCAGCGAGAACTTCGCGAGCCACGGGTCGCCGAGCCAGTTGATGTCGGCGCCGAAGAAGAACCACTTGTTGATCACGCCGAACTCGGGGTTCAGCATGCCGCGCCACAGCAGCGCGGTGAGGAACGCCGGGAAGGCGTACGGCAGGATGAAGAGCATGCGCATGGTCTTCTTGCCGCGCAGGCGGTCGTCGTTGTAGATCAGCGCGAAGAAGAGGCCGAGCAGGAAGCTGGTCGCGACGGTGAGGAACGCGAAGGCGAAGGTCCACACGGTGACCCTCAGCAGCGGCTTCGCGAGGTCGGAGTCCGTGACGGCGCGCACGAAGTTGTCGAAGCCGACGTTCACGATGTAGCCGACCGGGAGGGTCGACCCGTCGTCGCCGACGAACGTGCCCTCCTCGTTGGGCGTGTAGACCACGCCGGTGTCCGTGTTGGTGAGCGTCTCCGTCTCAGCGTCCCACTCCAGGGACGAGCGGTAGATCGACGCGGTCGATCCCTCGCGGGTGCGCAGCGAGCCGTCGTCGGCCTCATCCGAGACCGGCACGCGGAGCGCCGTCACCTCCTGCGCGAGGGCCTGGTCCGAGAGCAGCTCGGCGCGGGGCACGATCTCCCAGCCCGGGACCGACGCGGGCCGTCCCGAGTCGTCGACCGTGGCGTCGGCGACCTCGGACAGGGGCTGCTCCTCGGTGCCCACGCTCACCGTGCCGTCGTCGCCGATCGCGAATCCGAGGGTGTCGCCGTCGCGGACCACGGCGATCGGGTACACGGGCGAGCCCTCGACCTGGCGCTCGTCCTGGATGAGCGCCGACTCGACGGCCTGCGCCTGGGACACGTTGTGCCCGGCGCCGTAGTTGGTGGTCGCGACGTACGCGGTGTACGCCATCACGAACACCTGGAAGACCAGGAGGAACACCAGGCCCGGGTAGATGTACTTGAGCGGCAGCATCCGCTTCGAGAAGTACACCCAGTCGGCGACGATCAGGAAGATCACCGAGATGGCGAGGATGTTCCACGCCTGCGCGTTCCACGCGGACATGATGATCGCCACGCCGAGCGCGTTGACCAGCATCATCAGCACGAGCTTGACGATGAAGCCGACGCCGAAGCCGCTGATCTGCCTCGCATGCGACTCGCGCGGCCGCTGCTGCGGCTCCGCCTGAGCCACGTCCTGTCCGGTGGACATCCCGTCTCCTTCGATCATCCTCAGCCTATGGGGTGCGATGCCTGCCTGCACCGCGACCGTGGGGCGGGGCGGAAGCCGCCCCGCCCCACGGCGATGGAGTGTCAGCCCGCGAGGGCCGCGGTCAGGTCGTCGACCATCTTGGTCCAGGTCGCCTCCGGGTCAGCGCCCTTGATGATCGCCGACTCGGCGGCGTTCCAGAAGTCCCACACCTGGCCCATCTCGGGGATGTTCGGCATCGGGACGCCGTTCTCGGCCGAGGCCTGGAAGCCCGCGATCGCGTCCGGGTAGGGAGCCGAGGCGGTGTCCACGCCCTCGAAGGCGGGGAGACGCGGGTCGGCGTCGTAGAGCGCCTGCATCGCCTCGGTGGTGGCGACGTAGTTGGTCAGGAACTCGTTCGCCAGGAGGGCGTTCGCCGACTGCGAGGAGACGTAGAAGCCCTGGACGCCCACGAACGGAGCGGCGGTCTCGCCACCGGCCGACGGCGCGGGGTTGACCACGAAGTTCACGTCGGTGAAGTCACCGAGCGCCCACGGGCCCTGGATCGTGTACGCGCACTTGCCCGAGTTGAACAGCTCGTTGTTGATGGCGTAGTCGATGGTGGTCGAGAGGTAGCCCTCGCCCGCCTCGCCGTTCTCCGAGAGCCAGGTCGCGAAGGCCGTGCCGGCGTCGCCGCCCATGCCGACCTCGGAGGTGTACGAGCCACCCTCCTGGACGAACACCGGGGCGCCGAACGAGGTCTGGAACGGGTACATGTTGTAGCCGTCGCCCACCTCACCGTTGGTGGTGATGCAGAAGGGGCGCTCCGCGCCGGAGTCGATGCCGTTCTGGATCATCTCGTCCCACGTGGCCGGAGCCTCCTCGCCGACCAGGTCGACGTTCTGGACCAGCGCGATGGCCTCGAGGGCGTACGGCATGCCGTACTGCTGGCCGTCGTAGCTCATGGCGTCGAGGCCCACCTGGGCGAAGCTCGAGGCGTTGGCGCCGAGGTCGACCGTGTTCACCACGCCGCCCTCGACGAGCGCGCCCAGCCAGTCGTGCGCGCCGATGGTGATGTCCGGGCCCTCACCGGTGGGGACCTGGGCGAGGAAGTCCGCGCGGATGTCCTCGAAGTTCTTCTGAATCAGGGTGACGGTCGCGCCGGTCTCGGCCTTGAAGGTCTCCGCGGCGGCGGCGACCGCGGGCTCGCGGTTCTCGTCGACCCAGATGGTGAGCTCGCCACCGGACATGGCGGGGGTGGTCTCGGAGGCCGCCGGCGACGACGTCTCCTCGGTGGAGCCGCCCGACGAGCAGGCGGCGAGCAGGGCAACGGTGGTGGCCATCGCGGCCGCCATTCCGATCTTCTTACGCATGGATCTTCCTTCCAGAGAGAGGGCCACATCGCGCGCCTCTGGCGAGTTCGCGTCTTTGCGACTGGGTGGTGCGTGGGTGGGGTTGTCAGCGACCCCGTGCAGCCTAGTGTAAGCGCTTGCAGAGCCGTCGAGGTCACAAACGCGACATCTGCGGATCACGATTTGGAAACCTTTGTCCTCATGCCCCCGTTCCCTCGGACGCGCGCACGACCCGGACCACGGCGACGCCGCCCCCCGGAACCGTGAACCCGTCGTCCGATCCGTCCCCCGTGAGCAGGTCGACGCCCGCCACCGGCAGCCGCGCCTCCTCGTCGGCGTGGTTCGCGGCGACCACGAAGTCCGCGTCCGGTCCGCGCCGCGTGACCACCTCGAGCGTCTCGGGTGCGCCGTCGAGCACGATGCCGGCGTCCCGGTACGCGCCGCTGAAGACCGTGCGGAGCGCGTCGACACCGAGCCGCGTGGCCACGTACCAGCCGGCCCCGGAGCCGTGCGCGTGGCGCGTCACCGCGGGCATCCCGGCGCCCGGCCCGCTCGCATTGGTGGCGAGCACCTCCGCGCCGTGCACCTGGACGTCCTCCTGCCACACATCGGACCCCACGACGGGACCGTCGTCGCCCCACACCACGGTGGCCGTCTCGCCCTCGCGCAGCGGGAGGAACTCCTCGACCGTCACTCCCAGCGCGTCCCGCAGCGGGGCGAGGAACCCGCCCGCGTGGACCGCATCGTGCTCGTCCACGATGCCGGAGAAGAAGTTGACCACCAGCGTCCCGCCCGACTCCACGTAGCGGGTCAGGTTCGCCGCCGCGGCCTCGGTCAGCAGGTAGGAGGCCGGCGCCACCACCATGCGGTAGCGCGAGAGGTCGTGCTCGGGGTGGGCGAAGTCGACGGTGACGTTGTCGCGCCACAGGCGCTCGTAGAACGCGCGCATGCGCTCACGGAACTGGACGTCGTCCGACGGGCGCCACTCCAGGTCCTGCGCCCACAGGGACTCCCAGTCGTAGAGCATCGCGACGTCGGCGACGGTCTCGGAGCCCTGCACCTCGGCGAGGTCCTTCAGGTGGCCGCCGAGCTCGACCACCTCGCGGAACACCCGCGACCGCGGACCCGCGTGGGGCAGCATCGCCGAGTGGAACTTCTCCGCGCCCGACCGGGACGCGCGCCACTGGAAGAACATGATCGCGTCGGCGCCGCGACCGAGGTGCGTGAGCGCGTTCCGGCGCATCTCGCCGGGCCGCTTCGCGGTGTTCCGCCCCTGCCAGTTCACGGCCGAGGTCGAGTGCTCCATGAGCATCCACGGCTTCCCGCCCGCGACCGAGCGGGTCAGGTCCGCGGACAGCGCGAGCCCGACGTGGGCGTCCGGGTCGGGCGACCACAGGTAGTGGTCGTCGGCGACCACGTCGACCTCCTGCGCCCACTTCCAGAGATCCGTGTTCCACGACTGGTGCGCCATGAAGTTGGTGGTGACCGGCTGCGAGGCGTGCGCGCGGATCGCGTCGCGCTCGAGGCGGAAGCACTCGCGCAGCTGGTCGTCGGTGAAGCGCGCCCAGTCGAGCTTCATCGCGGGGTTCGCGATCGACGGCGTCGCGGCGGGCGCCACGACGTGCTCCCACTCCGCGTAGCGCTGGCCCCAGAACGCCGTGCCCCAGGCCGCGTTCAGCGCGTCGAGCGCCCCGTAGCGCCGCTGCAGCCACGCCTGCCACGAGGCGACCGCGCGGGGAGAGAAGTCCTCGGCGACCGGCACGCCGTACTCGTTGTGGACGTGCCACATCACCACCGCCGGGTGATCCGCGTAGCGCTCGGCCAGCGCGGTCGCGACGCGCACGATCGCCTCCCGGTACTCGGGCGAGGCGTGCGAGGCCATCCCGCGTGACCCGAAGCCCATCACGGTGCCGTCCTTGTCCACGACGCGGGCCTGCGGGTAGCGATGGAAGAACCATGCGGGCGGGGAGACGCTCGGCGTGCCCAGGTCCGCGGCGATGCCGTTCGCGTGCAGCAGGTCGAGCAGGTCGTCCATCCAGCCGAAGTCGAACTCGCCCTCGCTGGTCTCGAGCATCGCCCAGGAGAAGATCCCGACCGAGACCAGGGTCACCCCGGCCTCGCGCATCAGCGCCATGTCCTCGTCCCACGTCTCGCGGGGCCACTGCTCGGGGTTGTAGTCGCCGCCGTAGACGAGACCGTCGATACGGGGCCACCCCGCTGCTGCCGTCATGCTGCTCCTTCGGGCTCGCATCCGAGCCGCGTCCGCGGTCTCGCCGTCGAGCCCACGCGTCGGGAGGCGCTCCGCACGCCCCCACCACTTCACTGGGACCGTTCACAGTCTCACACAGGACGCGAGCCGCAGGCAAACCGGAGATCCGCTCGTGACCCATTCGTATCCGAGCGTTATCAATCTGTGACCGCACACAGCGCGGGCCTCCTGAGCTCCCCCGTGGACGCCGGTCCACCACGCGACCTCGCCCGCCCCCGTCGGCCGGACCGCGCGACGCCGACGGGCCCGTGCGGCGCATCGTCGCGACCCGTGCGACCGCGCCGTCCCGCGGGTGCGGGGCGGGTACCCACCCGCGCATGTTTACGAGTAGGTTCGGACCATGGACCCCTCTCCCGAGACGTCTGTCGGCCGCATCCCGATCGTGGGGGTGAGCCCGGCGTTGGAGGAAGGGCGCTGGCCCGCCCGCGCGGTGGTCGGCGAGGCCGTGCCGATCACCGCCACGATCTTCCGGGAGGGGCACGACTCCGAGGGCGCCACCGTGGTGATCACCCGGCCCGACGGCCGCCGCGAGCGCCTGCCGATGCCGCTCGACGACTGGGGGACGAGCACCTACCGGGCGCCATGGATCCCGCGGCGGGAGGGCCTCCACACGTTCCGCGTCGAGGCGTGGTCCGACCCGGTCGCCACCTGGGCCCACGCGGCCGAGGTGAAGATCCACGCGGGGGTCGACGTCCAGCTGATGCTCGACGAGGGCGTCAACGTCCTCACCCGCGCGCTCACCGAGGTCCGCCGCGCGCCCGCGAAGCAGGCGGTCCTGCAGTCCGCGATCGACGCGCTGCGGGACGGCTCCGTCAACCCCGAGGCGCGCCTGCAGCCCGCGCTCTCCCCCGAGCTCAAGGCGATCCTCACCGCGGCGCCGCTGCGCGACTCGGTGTCGACGTCCCGCGAGTACCCGATCCTGATCCAGCGCGAGAAGGCGCTCGTCAGCGCGTGGTACGAGATCTTCCCCCGCTCGGAGGGGGCGCGGCGGAACAAGCGCACGGGCGAGTGGCACTCGGGCACCTTCACAACCGCCGCGAAGCGCCTGCCCGCGATCGCCGCGATGGGCTTCGACGTCGTGTACCTCACGCCGATCCACCCGATCGGCATCACCCATCGCAAGGGCCGCAACAACTCGCTCAAGGCGGAGCCGGGCGACCCGGGAAGTCCGTACGCGATCGGTGCGGCCGAGGGCGGCCACGACGCGATCCACCCCGAGCTCGGGACGATGCGCACGTTCAAGGCGTTCGTGAAGAAGGCCAGGGAGACGGGCCTCGAGGTCGCGCTCGACGTCGCGCTCCAGTGCTCGCCCGACCACCCGTGGGTGACGGAGCACCCCGAGTGGTTCACCCAGCGCCTCGACGGCACCATCGCGTACGCCGAGAACCCGCCCAAGAAGTATCAGGACATCTACCCCCTGAACTTCGACAACGACCCCGAGGGCATCTACCACGCGATCCGGGACATGCTCCAGGTCTGGATCGACGCCGGGGTGACGCTGTTCCGCGTCGACAACCCGCACACCAAGCCCCTGACGTTCTGGGAGCGGCTGCTGCGGGAGATCGCCCAGGACCACCCCGAGGTGATCTTCCTCTCCGAGGCGTTCACGCGGCCCGCGATGATGCACACGCTCGCCAAGATCGGCTTCCACCAGAGCTACACGTACTTCACGTGGCGGCAGAACGCGGCCGAGCTCGGCGAGTACCTCGAGGAGGTCTCGGGTGACGCGTCCTTCTACATGCGGCCCAACTTCTGGCCGACCACGCACGACATCCTCACCCCCGACATGCAGCACGGCGGGCCGGCGCTCTACCGCGCGCGTGCCGTGCTCGCCGCGACCGGCGCCCCCTCCTACGGCATCTACACCGGCTACGAGTTCGTGGAGAACGTGCCACGGCCGGGCGTCGAGGAGCAGATCGACAACGAGAAGTACGAGTTCAAGGCGCGTGACTGGGACGATGCGGACCGGTACGGGATCCAGACGCTGCTGACGCGGCTGAACGATGCGCGGCGTCGGCACGTCGCGCTGCGCCGCCTCCGCGGCCTCACGCTCCACCGCACCACCAACCCCGAGTTCCTGTGCTTCACCCGGCACGTCCCCGCCGAGGAGTCGCCGTCCGGCAAGGCGGACACGGTGATCGTCATCGCGAGCCTGGACCCGCATCACGTGCAGTCGGGCGTCGTCACGCTCGACATGGCGGCGCTGGGGCTCGAGGACGACGCCAGGATCGTGGTGGACGACGAGCTCACCGGCGCGACCTACACCTGGGGCCGCGACTTCTACGTCCGGCTCGACCCGGCCGTCACCATGGCCCACGTGGCCGCCGTGAGGCCATGATGAGCGCATCGTCCCTCCCCTCCCCCTCCACCCACGACCAGCAGGCGGTGACCCGATGACCAAGAAGGTGGACACGGCGGTGCTGAGCGACATCGCGCGCGGCATGCACCACGACCCTCACGCCGTGCTCGGCCCGCACCCCGGCCCGTCCGGGGTGACGGTCCGCGTGCTGCGGCCGCTCGCGGACGCGGTCGAGATCGAGACCCTCGCGGGCACCTTCCCCGCGGCGCACGAGCACGAGGGCGTGTGGACGGCGCTGGTCCCCGGCACCGACATCCCCGACTACCGCATCCACACCACGTACGGGGACCACACCGCCACGGGCGACGACCCGTACCGGTTCCTGCCCCTGCTCGGCGAGCTCGACCTCCACCTCATCCGGGAGGGACGCCACGAGCGGCTCTGGACCGTGCTGGGCGCGAACGTGCACCGCTTCGAGTCCTCGCTCGGCCAGGTCGAGGGCACGGACTTCGCCGTGTGGGCGCCCAACGCCCGCGCCGTCAGGGTCGTCGGCGAGTTCAACCACTGGCAGGGCGCCACGCACGCGATGCGCACGCTGGGGGCCTCGGGCGTGTGGGAGCTCTTCATCCCCGGGGTGGGCCCGGGCACGGCCTACAAGTTCGAGATCCTCGACCGGAACGGGCACTGGCGCCAGAAGGCCGACCCGATGGCGCGCCGCACCGAGGTGCCGCCGGCGACCGCCTCGGTCGTGGACGAGCCCGCCTACGAGTGGGGCGACGCGGCCTGGCTCGAGCACCGGGCGACGTCGCAGCCGCACCGCAGCGCGATGAGCGTGTACGAGGTCCACCTGGGCTCGTGGCGCCAGGGGCTCGGCTACCGCGAGCTTGCGGACCAGCTGGTCGACTACGTCACCGAGATGGGCTTCACGCACGTCGAGTTCCTGCCCGTCATGGAGCACCCCTTCGGCGGCTCCTGGGGCTACCAGGTCTCGGGCTACTACGCCCCGACCTCGCGCTTCGGGTCGCCCGACGACCTGCGTTTCCTGATCGACCGTCTCCACCAGGCCGGCATCGGCGTCCTGCTCGACTGGGTGCCGGGGCACTTCCCCAAGGACGAGTGGGCGCTCGGGCGCTTCGACGGCACGCCGCTGTACGAGCACCCGGACCCGCTGCGCGGGGAGCAGCCCGACTGGGGCACCTTCATCTTCGACTTCGGTCGCGCGGAGGTCCGCAACTTCCTGGTGGCCAACGCGGTGTACTGGCTGCAGGAGTTCCACGCCGACGGCCTGCGCGTCGACGCCGTCGCGTCCATGCTCTACCTGGACTACTCGCGCGAGGCCGGCCAGTGGCGGCCCAACATCCATGGCGGCCGCGAGAACCTCGACGCGATCGCGTTCCTGCAGGAGGCCAACGCGACGGCCTACCGCAACGCGCCCGGCGTGGTGATGGTCGCCGAGGAGTCGACCGCGTGGCCGGGCGTGACGGCGCCCACGAACGCCGGCGGCCTGGGCTTCGGGCTCAAGTGGAACATGGGCTGGATGAACGACACGCTGCGGTACATGGGCGAGGAGCCCGTGCACCGCTCGTACCACCACCACACCGTGACGTTCTCGCTCATGTACGCCTTCTCCGAGCACTTCATGCTGCCGCTGTCCCACGACGAGGTCGTGCACGGCAAGGGCTCGCTGGTCGACCGCTTCCCGGGCGACCACTGGCAGAAGATGGCCACCTTGCGCTCGCTGCTCGCCTACCAGTGGACCCACCCGGGCAAGCAGCTGCTCTTCATGGGGTGCGAGTTCGGCCAGTACGCCGAGTGGTCGGAGGGCCGGTCGCTCGACTGGTGGCACCTCGACGACCGCCTCCACGAGGGCGTGCGCCGCATGGTCGGGGACCTCAACCGGCTCTACCGCGAGCTCCCGCCGCTGTACGAGCGGGACTCGGACCCCGCGGGCTTCCGCTGGATCGAGGCCGATGACACCGTCCACAACGTGCTCGCCTTCCTGCGGTTCGACGATGCGGGCGAGCCGGTGGCGGTCGTGGTGAACTTCGCGGGCGTGCCGCACGAGGACTACCGGCTGTCGCTTCCGCGTGCCGGCGCCTGGGACGAGGTCTTCAACACCGACGCCGACGTCTACGGCGGCTCGGGCGTGGGCAACATGGGCCGTGTCGAGGCGGAGGCCAAGGAGCGCCACGGCTTCCCGGCGACAGCCCGCCTGCGGGTGCCGCCGCTCGGCGCGGTCATCCTCCGACCGGCGGGCTGACCCCCCGCCGGTCACGGCACCGGACGCTGCGCACGGATCTCGCGGCGACACGCCGCGAGGGCGGGGACGATGCGCGGTGCCGACCGGCGTGTCGTCCCGCGTTCCGTGCGGGCTGTCCGGGGGCGTGCCTCAGTACAGGGCGGAGGCGAGCGTCTGGCGCGCGCGCAGCACGCGCGGGTCCTGGCCCCCGACCACGTCGAAGAGCTCGAGCAGGCGCGCGCGGACCCGGTCGCGGTCGTCGCCGGCCGTGACCCTCACCACGTCGATCAGGCGCACGAAGGCGTCCTCGACCTGCCCGCCGAGCACGTCCATGTCGGCGACCGCCAGCTGCGCGTCGACGTCGTCCGGCGCCGCGGCCGCCGCGGCGCGCACCGCGCCGAGGTCCGCGGTCCGCGACCGGGCCATCAGACGGACCTGGGCACGACCGGCGCGCGCCTCCTCGTCCTTCGGGTTCTCGGTGAGCGCCTTGTCGAAGGCGGCCTCCGCGGCGGCGAGGTCGCCCCGCTCGACCGCGTCGTACGCCTCCTGGATGAGCGGCGGGAGCGGCGGCTCCTCGGGCGCCGCGGGCTGCTCTGCGGCGGCCGCTCCCCCGAGACCGGCCTGCTGCGCCACCTGCGCGACCTGGCCGACCAGCTGCTCGAGCTGCTCGGCCGTCGCCGCGCCCTGGAACAGCGGGGCGGGCCGCGCGCCGATCAGCGCGACCGCCGCAGGCACGGTGCTGATCTGGAAGGCCTGGGCGATCGCCGGCTCGGCGTCCACGTCGCACGCCGCGACGGAGATCCCGCCCTGGCTCCTGGCGAGCCGGTCCAGCTGGGTCGCGACCTGGTCGCTGGCCGGCACCCGGCTCGAGACGAACGCGATGATCACCGGCGCCTGGAGCGACTGCTCGGCCAGCGCCTGCAGACCGGCCTCGTCCACGGTGGCCAGGCCGCTCTCCTCGCGCTTGGACTGGGCCGCGAGCGCGGCAAGATCGACGGCGCCGCGGAGCGGCAGCGGGGTCTCGGACATGGTCTCCTCTACTTGGCGCTGACGGCGGTGAGCTGGTGGTCGGCCGCGACCGCGACGGGCAGCGCATCGGCGTCCGCGGGGATGCTGATCACCAGCAGGTCGGTGTACGTATGACGGACGGTGTCCTCGACGCTGCCGGAGATGAGCGACTTGTCCAGCGAGGACAGCGTCACGGTGGCGCCGTCCTCCACGGTGAAGAGCCCCTCGACGGTCACCGGTGCGAACAGCAGGGCGCCGCCGTCCGAGGTGCCGATCGCATACGTCGACTCGAGGTTCGGCTCGTAGGTCTCCTTGTAGGTGCCGCTCGCCTTCTCGGCGGTCTCACGCAGCTGCTTGCGGTTCGCGAAGATCTGGTCGCGGTAGCTGTCGTCCTCGAAGGCGTCCTTGTAGTCGGACCCGTTGCCCTTGCGCAGGTAGTCCAGGTAGCCGTGGAGCACCTCCTGCGGCTGCAGCTCCGCGTCCTGAAGGTCGACCATGGGGGCGCCGACGCTCACGCCGGGCATGGCGGGCAGGGTGGCGCCCGGGATCATGTGGGCCCAGCCGACCATCCGGTAGTCGCTCTCGACGTCCTCCTGGACCCAGAGCACCACCACGGGCGTGGTCGACTCGTCGGGCGCCTCGGTGACACCCACCATCACACGGGGCCACGTCTCGGCGTCGGTCACGTACACCGCCTGCATGTCCTCGGGGATCACATCGGGATCGCCTGCGCCGTCGACCTCCGCGATCGCGTACTCCATGGTCCGGACCGTGACCGCGTCGCCGGTGATCCGCTCACCCAGCAGCGAGGCATCCGCCGCCTCGTCCGCGGCGGCGAGCTCGGCGAAGGTCTCAGGCACGATCCTGTCGATCTGCACCTGGGTCACGGCGGACGTCTCCTGCGCGGGCACCGCGGCCACGGGCTGCGGCACCGAGGGGGTGCACGCCGCGAGCGCGAGCGCGGGTGCGACCGCGAGCGCCGCCAGGATCACGCTCCTGCGCCTCATCGTGTCACCTCCCCGTCCTCGTCGTCGTCGCCATCCGGTGCCGCCGCCTCCGGCTCCGGTGCCTCGGAGCCTCGGTCCGCATCGTCCTCGCCGTCGGCATGGACAGCGGGTTCGGCGACGTCGCCCTCGGCGACCACCGGGATCCCGCCGGTTGCCGCGAGCTCCTCGCGGCGGTGCCGCCGGCCTCCCGGACGCGCCGGGCTGGCCTGGCGCCGGGCTGCGGCCCACGACTCCCCTCGACCGCGGGCGGCGCGGATGTCGAAGATCAGCGAGCCGAGCGCGATGATGCCGATGACCGCGAGGATCGCTCCCCACCACTTGAGGGGGGCGACCCAGGCGTCGTCGATCGCGCGGGGGATGGTCAGCTGCACCGCCTCGAGCGGGGTGCCGTCGACGGACTCGATGACCAGGGTGTTGCCGACCGGCACCTGCGCGACGGGCATCTCCAGCGTGCCGGTCGCGGTCCAGTGCTGCCGCCAGATGTCCGCGACCGGCGCCTCGGAGGGCGCGGGCGAGGCGGACGGGCTGGCGGAGGGCGACGCGCCGGCGGTCGGCTCCGCCGAGGCCGAGGCCGAGGCGCTAGGAGACGGGCTCGCGGAGCTCTCCACGGGCTGTGCGTCGCGGGCCTCGACGGCGAGCTCCTCCCACACCGGCACGCCGGTGACGAACGTCACATCGCGCGTCGCGATCCAGGCCTCGGCGTCGGACGTGCGGCCCACGTACGCGGCGATCTCGCCGCTGCCCTCGACGGTGAGCTGAGCCTCGGGCGACAGCGCGAGGATGTCCGGCTCGAGCACGACGACCGAGGTATCCAGCGTGGCGCGGGGCTCCCCGACATCGGACGGGCGCACCGCATCCGCGATCAGACCGCCGATGAACAGCAGCAGCCCGAGCGCGCCGGCGATCAGCGCCGTGGTCCGCAATGTCACCTGTTCTCTCCGTTCGTCGACCTTCACTCTACGAGACATGGCACCAACGACGCCTCTCGTCGCTTTGTTCCATCGTCGGGGGTCGCACTACCCTGAGGGCGAGTGCGTGACCGTGTCGGCGTCACCGCCGACGCAATCGAGGAGAGCCATGGCTGAAGAGAACCTGCCGTTCCCTGTGACGATGCGGGGGTACGACCGTGAGGCCGTCGCCGCCCACATCTCGCGGCTGGAGGAGTCGGTCAAGGAGGCGACCACCGCCGCCGAGACCGCGCGGCGGGAGACCCAGCAGGCGCGTTCCTCGCTGGAGGACAGCCAGCGCGCCCTGCGGGAGGCGGAGCAGCCCACCTACAAGGGCCTCGGTGCCCGCGTCGAGCAGCTCCTGCGCTCCGCGGAGGAGCAGTCGTCGGATGTGGTCGCCCGGGCGACCACCCACGCGCAGGACACCGTCGCGCGCGCCAACGTGGCGGCCCAGCAGCTGCGCGCCCGTGCGGACAACGAGGTCGCGGAGATCCTCGCCCAGAGCCGCCGTGAGGCCGACGAGATCAAGACCCAGGCCGAGCACGCCGCCGGCGCGGTCAAGGAGGCCGCGGAGCGCCAGGCCGCCGAGTCGATCGAGAAGGCGGAGCGCGAGGCCCACCGCCTGCGGTCGGGCGCCGAGGCCGAGGCAGCGGAGGTCCGCGCCACCGGCGAGCGCGAGGCCCACGCGCTGCGCGCCTCCGTCGAGCGGGAGACCACGGAGCTGCGCGTCACCGCGCAGCGCGACGCGGCCGACCTGGTCGACTCGGCCCGCACCGACTCCGAGCAGAAGCTCGCCGCGGCGCACCAGGAGTCCTCGCGTCTCCGCGACGAGGCCGCCAGCTTCCTCGCGGCCGCGCATGCCGAGGCCGACGAGCTCACCGAGGCCACGCGGCTCGAGACGGAGCGCCTGAAGGCCGACGCCGCCCGCGTCAGAGCCGAGGCTCGCGACGCCGCCGCCGCGCTGAAGCAGGAGGCCGACGCCGACGCCACCCGCCTGCTCGACGAGGCGCAGCGCGAGGCAGCCAACGCCCGCGCGATCGCCGAGGCTGAGGCCTCCGACATGCGCATCTCCGCCGAGGCGGACGCCGCGACCCTGCGCAACGACGCCGCCGCCGCGCTGGCGCAGGCCGACGACGACGCACGGGAGGCGCGTGAGCGCGCCGAGGCCGACGGCGCCGAGCTGCGCAAGCGCGCCGAGGAGGAGGCCGCCCAGCTGCGCGCCCTCGCCGAGCGCGAGACGGCGCACCAGCGCCGCGAGGCGGACGCCTACGCCGCCGAGCTGCGCCACACCACCGAGCAGGAGGTGGCGGAGCTCCGGCACCAGGCCGACCGCGACATCGCCGACCAGCGCGGGACGGCCGAGCGCGAGATCGCCGCGGCCCGCACCGCCGCGCAGACCGAGGCCGTCGAGCTCCGGGAGAGCGCCGAGTCCTACGCCGCGCAGCTCCGCCAGGAGACCGAGGCCGTGGTCGCGCAGCAGCGCCAGGACACCGACGGCTGGGCCGTCGCGCTGCGCCGCTCCACCGAGGCGTGGGCGACGCAGCTGCGCGCCGAGACCGAGGAGACCACCGCCGAGGAGCGTCGCGCCGCCGCCGCCTACGCGACCGAGACGCAGGACGCCGCCGACGCCTACGCCGCCGAGACGCGCGGCACCGCCGACCAGGACGCCGCCGCCCTGCGCGAGGAGACCGAGGCGTGGGCCGCGCAGCTGCGCGGGGCCGCCCAGGCCTTCGACGGTGAGACCCGCGCCGCGGCGGACGCCTACGCAGGTGAGACCCGCGCCGCGGCGGACGCCTACGCCGCCGAGACGCGCGGCACCGCCGACGCCGAGACCGGCCAGCTGCGCAAGGACACCGAGGCGTGGATCGCCGCGACCCGCGGCGAGGCGGAGGCCTACGCCGCCGACACCCGTCGCGATGCGGATGCCTACGCGGCCACGCAGCAGCGCGAGGCGGACGCCTACGCGGCCGACGAGCGCCGGGAGGCGGACGCCTACGCCGTGAAGGAGCGCCAGGCCGCCGAGGGCTACGCCGCGGACCAGCACCGCGAGGCCGACGCCTACGCCGCCCAGCAGCGCCGCGAGGCCGACGCCTACGCCGCCCAGCAGCGCCGCGACGCCGACACCTACGCGACCCAGACCCGCGAGGCCGCGGACGAGGAGGTCGAGGCGCTGCACGAGAGCGTGGACGCCGAGATCGCCGCGTTCCGCGCGGCCGCGCAGACCGAGGCCGACGACCTCCGTGCGCAGGCGGAGGCCCACCAGAAGGACACCCGCCGCGCCGCGGCGGACCTGCGCCGTGCCGCCGAGGAGGAGGCCGCCGCGCTCAAGGCGGCCAGCACCACCGAGGCGCTGCAGCTGCGTCAGACCGCGGAGAGCGAGACCGCCGACCTGCGGGCCGCCGTCAAGGCCGAGCTCGCGGAGCTCCGGTCGGCCTCCGAGGCGGAGGCGGCACGCCTCAACCGCGAGGCCGAGTCCGCTCACGCGAAGACGCTCAAGGAGACCTCCGACCTGCGCGCCTCGACGGAGCGGGACGCGAAGGACCTCCTGGCCGACGCCCAGTCCGAGGCCACCGCGCTGCGCGAGGAGGCCCAGGCGGAGACCACGGCGCTGCGCGAGGAGGCCCAGGCCGACGCCGAGGCCGCCCGCGAGGAGGCGCGTCGCGCCCGCGAGGACCTCGAGCTCGAGGTGGCGAACGCCCGCGAGAGCGCCGAGCAGGAGCTGACCCGCCGGCACGAGGAGGCCAAGGCCGAGACCGCCGCGATGGTGGCCGACGCCAAGCGCCGCACCGCCGAGGCCGAGGAGCGTCTCAGCGCCACGCTCGCCCGCGCCGAGCAGGTGCGCCGCGAGGCCGAGGCGCACTCGCAGACGCTGCTCACCAACGCGCGCAACAACGCGGACGAGATCGTGTCCGAGGCCCGCGAGCACGCCGAGGCGATCATCTCCGAGGCCGTCACCGACGCCGAGCGCGAGCGGACCATGGCGCAGCGCGAGGTGGACGAGCTCAACCGCCAGCGCGAGTCGATCACCACCTACCTCGACGACCTGCGCGGCCTCCTCACGAACGACCCGGTGGGCAACCTCGCCAAGGCCAGCCGTCTCGCGGCCCAGGCCGAGGCCGAGGTGGGCGCCGACGCGGGCGACCGGTGAGCGACGCCGACGACCGGGACGCGCGGCTGCGGATGGCCGACGCGCTCGAGCGTCGGCGTCAGCACGAGGCCCGCGAGGCGGGCGCCCTGGTCGCGAGGTTCGCGGAGCAGGCGGTCGAGGCCGGGATCCCGGCCGAGCGCCTCACGGCGCGCGCGTACAGCGGCTCCACCCGCTTCCGTACCCAGGTCGAGGGCTGGTACCTCAAGCGGGACCGGTCGGTCGCGGTGGGCACCGATGGCCTGTTCTACGTGCTCGCGGCCCACGGCGGACTGGCGGAGCGGTTCCGGGGCGTGACGCTGAGCGCGTCCGACGCGCCCCTCGAGCTCGGACGGGGGGCCAGGGACGGCGAGTCGATGCCGCTGGCCGAGGCCCTCGCCGCGCGGCTCGAGGCCGGCGCGGCCTGGCCGGGCTGAGCCGGATCCCCTGACGCGGGCCGCACGCCCGGACGTGTGAAGCGGGGGCCGCCTCACACCCCCCTCAGGGTGAGGTGACCCCCGCGGATTCCATGGTCGCACCATGGCACCCGGCGCACCACGCCAGGGCGGGAGAATTTACACATTCTTCACATCGGGGGCGTTCGGCCGCTCAGACGGAGTCGAGGAGCCCCGTGACCAGGTCGGCGACGGGACCGGGCGCCTCGAGCGCGCACAGGTGGCCCACACCGCCGAGCACGACCGGGTCGACGCCGAGCGCGTCGGCCATCACGGCCGCCTCCGCGGGACCGGCGATCCCGTCGTTCTCCCCGACCGCGACGAACGCGGGCACGTCGAGCGCGCGCAGCACCTCGGTGCGGTCGGGGCGCGCGGCCATGGCCCGCTGCCCCCAGGCGATCCCGTCGCCCTCGTGCAGAGCGATGTTCGCCGCGACCGTGGCCACCAGCGCCTCACGCCCGTCGCCCTGCGTCCCGACGAGCCCCTCGGCGGCGCCGCGCGGGTCCGGATGGCCAGGCGCGCCGTCGACCTTCTCGGCGATCGCCAGGCGACCGGCGCGGGCCTCGTCGGTGTCGGCCGTCGACCGCGTGCCCAGCAGCCCGAGGCCCGCGACCGCCTCGGGGTGGCGCTCCGCGACGGCCATCGCGATGTAGCCGCCCATCGAGCAGCCGACCCACACCGCGGCCGGATGCCCGGTCACCTCGCGCATCGCGAGCACCGCGGCGTCCGCGATGAGCTCGACCGAGGGCTCCTCGTCGGGCAGCGGCATGTCGCCGATCCCGGGCACGTCGAAGGTGATGATGTCGCCGGGGACCCGGCCCGCGAGCGCGTCCACCAGGGGGTCCCACTGCGAGCGGTCCACGGGGAACGCGTTGAGCAGGACCAGGGGCGTGCCATCGGGAACGATGCTCACAGGCGTCTCCTTCGGGTGCGGCCTGGTCTCATTCCACCATGGACGCGGGCACCGCGACGGGCAGCGGCGCGCGGTCGGGCGCGACGCGTCCGACGATCACGTCGAGCACCTCGCGCACGAACCTCTCCCCCACCCACAGGTGCTTCGCCTCGGGCACGTCGATCAGCTCGAGCTGCGTGAGCCGCGCGAACCGCTCCCTCGCCTCGGCGGGCTGGAGGAAGTCGTCGTGCTCGGGCACGAGCGCGGTCACGGGCTTGCCGGACTCCGCCCAGCGCTCGAGATCCGCATCCGTGGCGCGGTGCAGCGGCGGCGACAGCAGGATCGCCCCCTCGACGTCGAGGTCGGCGCCGTGCATGAGGGTCAGCTCCGTTCCGAAGCTCCAGCCGACCAGCCACCGGTGCGGCAGACCCCGCGCGACGGCGAAGTCGACGGCGGCGCGCACGTCCGCCGCCTCCGTGACGCCCTCGCCGAACTCGCCCTCGGACGTGCCGCGCGGCGACGACGTGCCGCGAGTGTTGAAGCGGAGCACCGCCACGCCCGCCAGCGCAGGCAGCCGCCACGCGGCCTTGCGGTACACGTGGGAGTCCATGAAGCCGCCGTGGGTGGGCAGCGGATGCAGCGTGATGAGCGTCGCCGTCACCGGCCCGTCTGCCGGCAGGGCGAGCTCGCCGACCAGGCGCAGCCCGTCCTCGGTGACCAGCTCGATGTCCTCCCGGTCGGCCCGCAGCACGCTCATCGAGCGCAGCTCGACCGGCTCGTCTCCCGCCGTTTCCTGCATCGTCGCCTCCCGCATCGTCCCGTCCTCAGCCACGCGCCCTCCCGAACGAGCTCCAGCATCCCGTGTGCCAGTGGCGGCGGGCCTCCGCCGCCGCCTCCGCGCCCATGATGCCCTCGACCGCCCACGCGACCACGTGCGGGGTCTCGCCGTCGATCTCGCCCTGGCAGCCCGGGCACACGAAGCTCCGGTCGGTCGGGCGCGGCACCGCGACGTAGTAGTCCTCACCGCCGGGCCCGCGCTCGATCCGTGCGCGGTTGCCCCACACCCGGTCGACGTCGAGCTCCTGGTGCGGCTGTCCGTACGGGCGCTTGTTCGAGCGACGTCCGGACGGCATGCGCCCCAGTCTAGGCGGGCTCGGTCGGGGTCAGAACGTCCGCGGCGGCGTCTCGGCGGCGGCCTCGCCCGCCTCGAGAGGGACGATGCCCCGGGCCCGGATGGCCTCCCGGTACCAGTACGCGGTGTCCTTCCAGGTGCGGACCTGGGTGTCGTAGTCGACGTGGACGATCCCGAAGCGCTTGGCATAGCCCTGCGCCCATTCGAAGTTGTCCATCAGGCTCCACGCCATGTAGCCGCGCACGTCGGCGCCCTCGTCGATCGCGTCCAGCACCGCCTGCAGGTGGGCACGGAGGTAGCGCGTGCGGTCGCGGTCGCGGATGCGGCCGTCGCCGTCGCCGTCGACCTGGTCGTCCCAGGCGCTGCCGTTCTCGGTGACGTAGATCGGGAGGCCCGCCTCACGCTGGAGACGCAGGAGCTGCGCGGTGAGCGCGCCGGGGTCGATGTTCCAGCCCATGGCCGTCAGCTCGCCGGGAGGGCGCATGAACTCGATCTCCTCGTCGCCCGGCCACGGCGAGCTGCTGCCCGCCTTGTGGCCGTCCGCGAGGGTGGCGACGTCCGAGGTCGCGGCGCCCTTGGCGGGGTTGTGGCGCACCACGTGCGACGCGTAGTAGTTGAGGCCGAACCAGTCGACCGCGCCCCGCATCTCCTCCAGGTCGCCGTCGTGCACGAACGACCAGTCCGTCAGGTGCGCGGTGTTGGGCCGCAGCACCTCGGGGTAGGTGCCGTCGAGGAACGGCTGGTGGAACATCCCGTTGGCGAGCGCGTCGATGTGCGCGGAGGCGGCCCGGTCCGCCGGGTTCGACGGGTCCCAGGGCCGCGGCGTGTGGGAGTTGTTGACGATCCCCACCTGCAGATCGGGCCGCGTCTCCTTGATCGCCCGGTAGGCGCGGGCGTGCGAGAGCAGCAGGTGATGCGCGGCGGTGAGGCCCTCCTCGTCGTCGACGCGTCCCGGCGCGTGCGACCCGGTGGCGTAGCCGACGAACGAGCTCACCCACGGCTCGTTGAAGGTCGCCCAGTGCGTCACCAGGTCGCCGAGCTCCTCGACCATCCGCGTCGCGTAGACGACGAACGCGTCGATCGTGTCGCGGCTGAGCCAGCCGCCCGAGTCCTCGAGCGCCTGCGGGAGGTCCCAGTGGTACAGGGTCACCATCGGGGTGATGCCGCGCTCGACCAGGCGCTCGACCAGGCGGCGGTAGAACGCGATGCCCTCGGGGTTGAACGCGCCGGTGCCGGCCGGCTGCACGCGCGGCCAGGCGATGGAGAAGCGGTACGCCTCGAGCCCGAGCTCGACCATCATCTCGACGTCGCTCTCCCACCGGTGGTAGTGGTCGCAGGCCACGTCGCCGGTGTCACCGCCCGTGATGGTGCCGGGCGTGCGGGTGAAGGTGTCCCAGATCGATGCGCCGCGACCGCCCTCGGCGACCGCGCCCTCGATCTGGTACGCGGCGGTGGCGGAGCCGAGCAGGAAGCCCGCGGGGAAGGTCGACGTCATGCCGGAATCCTAGCCGAAACGATTCGAGTCGGGCCCCCTCCCCGGCTCTCCCCGTCGCGCTCGCCCTCCCCCACGCCCACCGCCGAACAGTGCGCACGGAATGCGTCCCGGTTTCCCGGCGTGTCGCGGCGCGACATCGGCCGACACACCGCAGATCCGGGACCGACTCCGTGCGGAGTGTCCCGCGGGGGGAGGGAGGGGGGACGATGCGGGCGCCGGGCTGGGCCGGGGCGGCGTCAGAAGAGGCGTGTGGTGGGGTCCTCGGCGCCGCGCATGGCCTCGTAGTCGAGCACGACGCAGCGGATGCCGCGGTCCTCCGCGAGCACGCGTGCCTGCGGCTTGATCTCCTGCGCGGCGAACACGCCCTGCACGGGCGCGAGCAGCGGGTCGCGGTTCATCAGCTCGAGGTACCGGGTGAGCTGCTCCACGCCGTCGATCTCGCCGCGGCGCTTGATCTCCACCGCGACGGACGCGCCGCTGGAGTCGCGCGCGAGGATGTCGACCGGTCCGATCGCGGTCATGTACTCGCGACGGATCAGCGTGTGGCCGTCACCCAGCAGGGCGATCTGCTCCGCGAGCAGCTCCTGGAGGTGCGCCTCGACGCCGTCCTTGATCAGGCCCGGATCGCTGCCGAGCTCGTGCTCGGTGTCCGACAGGACCTCGTGGAGCTCGATCTCGAGCCGGTCGTCGGTCTTGTCGTGCTGGACCACCCACAGCTCGACCACGCCGCGCTCGGCCGCCGTCTCGTCGACGACGGCCGTGCGAAGCGTGCAGGGCGGGCTCATCCAGTTGAGCGGCTTGTACGAGCCGCCGTCGGAGTGCAGCAGCACCGAGCCGTCTGCCTTGACCATGATGGCCCGGGTCGCGAGCGGCAGGTGCGCCGCGAGCCTGCCGGAGTAGCGGGCCGCGCAGCGCGCGATCACCACCCGCATGTCAGGCCGCGTCGGGCGCCGGGGTCTCCTCGGCCGCCTTCTTGACGTGCGGCTCGACGATGATCGTGATGACGTCGCGGTCGAAGGACAGGAATCCGGAGTCGATGGCGAACTCGGCGTCGCCGTCCGCGCCGCCGCGCACCCGCACGGTGCCGCCCTTGAGGACGGACAGCACCGGCTCGTGCCCGGTGAGGAGGCCGATCTCGCCCTCCACGGTCGGCGCGACGACGCGCTCCGCCGTCCCCGACCAGAGCACCTGGTCGGGGGCGACGACGTCGACGGTCAGGGAACCGGCCATGATCAGCCGATCTCCTTCTGGATGCGCGCCCAGTTGCGCTCGAGGTCCTCGAGGCCACCGATGTTGAAGAACGCCTGCTCCGAGATGTGGTCGTACGCGCCGTTGACCAGGCCGGAGAACGCCTCGACGGTCTCCGACAGCGGCACGGTCGAGCCCTCGACGCCGGTGAACTGGGTCGCCATGTACGTGTTCTGGGAGAGGAACTGCTGGATCTTGCGCGCGCGGGCGACGATGATCTTGTCCTCCTCCGAGAGCTCGTCCACACCGAGGATCGCGATGATGTCCTGCAGCTCCTTGTTGCGCTGGAGGATCGACTTCACGGCGTTCGCGGTCTCGTAGTGGTCGCGGCCCACGTAGCGCGGGTCGAGGATGCGCGAGGTCGACGCCAGCGGGTCCACCGCGGGGTAGAGACCGCGCGACGCGATCTCACGGGACAGCTCGGTGGTCGCGTCGAGGTGCGCGAACGTGGTGGCCGGCGCCGGGTCGGTGTAGTCGTCCGCGGGGACGTAGATCGCCTGCAGCGAGGTGATCGAGTGACCACGCGTCGAGGTGATGCGCTCCTGGAGCTGGCCCATCTCGTCCGCGAGGTTGGGCTGGTAGCCCACCGCGGAGGGCATGCGGCCGAGCAGCGTCGACACCTCGGAGCCCGCCTGCGTGAAGCGGAAGATGTTGTCGATGAACAGCAGCACGTCCTGCTTCTGCACGTCGCGGAAGTACTCCGCCATGGTCAGCGCGGACAGCGCGACGCGGAGACGCGTGCCCGGCGGCTCGTCCATCTGGCCGAACACCAGGGCGGTCTGCTTGATGACGCCGGAGTCGGTCATCTCCTCGATGAGGTCGTTGCCCTCACGGGTGCGCTCGCCCACGCCCGCGAACACCGACACACCGTTGTGGTTGTTGGCGACGCGGTAGATCATCTCCTGGATGAGGACGGTCTTGCCGACGCCCGCACCGCCGAAGAGGCCGATCTTTCCACCCTGCACGTAGGGGGTGAGGAGGTCGATGACCTTGATGCCGGTCTCGAACATCTGGGTCTTCGACTCGAGCTGGTCGAAGGCCGGGGGCTTGCGGTGGATCGGCCAGGTCTCGGTGACCTCGATCGTCTCGCCCTCCTTGGCGTTCAGCACCTCACCGGTCACGTTGAACACGTGGCCCTTGGTGACGTCGCCGACGGGGACGGAGATGGGGGCGCCGGTGTCCGTGACGGTGGCGCCGCGCACCAGGCCGTCGGTCGGCTTCAGGGCGATCGCGCGGATCATGTTGTCGCCCAGGTGCTGCGCGACCTCGAGCGTCATGTGGAGCACGCCCTCGTCCTCGCCCTGCGAGCTGAGGTCGATGTCGACCGTGAGCGCGTTGTAGATGTCGGGGATCGCGTCGGCCGGGAACTCGATGTCGACGACCGGGCCGACGACGCGCGCGACGCGGCCGACGACGGGCGCGTCCGCGGCCTTGGCCGGGGAGGTCTCTGCGGTGGTGGTCATGGATCTCTCGCTTCCGGTCACGAGGCCGCGAGCGCATCGGCGCCCGAGACGATCTCGCTGATTTCCTGGGTGATCTCTGCCTGGCGCGCCTGGTTGGCGAGCCGGGTGTAGTTACGGATGATGTCCTCGGCGTTCGAGGTGGCGGTGTTCATCGCGCGCTGACGGTTCGCGAGCTCCGAGGCCGCGCAGTGCAGCAGGCTGCCGTAGATGCGCGACTCGATGTACGGCGTCAGGAGCGAGTCCAGCACCTGCTCCGGGGTCGGCTCGAAGTCGTACAGCGGCTCGATCTCCCCCGCCTCGGTCTCCTCGACGCCCTCGACGAGCTCCAGCGGCAGGAGGCGGAGCACCATCGCCTGCTGGGTCACCATCGAGACGAACCGGGTGCCGACCAGGTAGATCTCGTCGACACCGCCGTCCTCCTTCGAGGCCATGAAGCGGGCGAAGAGGGCCTTGGCCATCTCCTGCGCCGTCTCGCGGCTCGGGGCGTCGGAGCCGCCGGTCCACTGGCCGGCGAGCTCGCGACGACGGAACGCGAAGTACGACACGGCACGACGGCCGGAGGCGAACTGCACGACCTCCTTGCCGTCCGCCATCAGGCGGCCGCGCAGACGCTCCGACTCACGGATGACGTTCGCCGAGTAGGCGCCCGCCATGCCGCGGTCGGCGCTGATCACCAGCACCGCCGCGCGTCCCGTGTCGGTGCGGGCCGTCGTCAGCGGGTGGTCGACCGTCGAGTGGGCGGCCACCGCGCTGATCATGCGGGTGATGGCGCGCGTGTACGGCGTCGCCTTGTCCACACGGAGACGGGCCTTGCCGATGCGCGAGGCCGCGATGAGCTCCATCGCGCGGAAGATCTTCTTGAGCGAGCTGGTCGCCCTGATCCTCTGGCGATAGACGCGCTGCTGTCCGGCCATCGGCTACTTCTTCTCCGTGACGATCTGCTCCTGCTCGACCGCGACCTCGGCGCCGTCGTCCACCGTGGAGCTCGTGGTGAGCGCGGTGTCCTCGGACTCGAGGAACGTCGAGACGTAGTCGTCGACGTGCTTCTCGAGCGCCGCCTCGTTCTCCTTCGAGAGGAGGCCCGTCGACGCGATGTCGCTCAGGATCGAGGTGTTGCGGCCCAGGTGGTCGAGCAGCTCGCGCTCGAAGCGGAGCACGTCGCCCAGGGCGATCTTGTCGAGCTTGCCCTTGGTGCCGGCCCAGATCGACACGACCTGCTCCTCCACCGGGTACGGCGAGTACTGGGGCTGCTTGAGCAGCTCCATCAGGCGGGCGCCGCGGGTCAGCTGCTGACGCGAGGCCGCGTCCAGGTCGGACGCGAACATCGCGAACGCCTCGAGCGAGCGGTACTGCGCGAGGTCGATCTTCAGCGTTCCGGAGACCGACTTCATCGCCTTCACCTGCGCCGAGCCGCCGACGCGGGACACCGAGATGCCGACGTCGATCGCGGGACGCTGGTTCGCGTTGAACAGGTCGGACTGCAGGAAGATCTGGCCGTCCGTGATGGAGATGACGTTGGTCGGGATGTACGCCGACACGTCGTTCGCCTTGGTCTCGATGACCGGGAGGCCGGTCATCGAGCCCGCGCCCATCTCGTCCGACAGCTTCGCGCAGCGCTCGAGCAGACGGCTGTGCAGGTAGAACACGTCGCCGGGGTACGCCTCGCGGCCCGGCGGGCGGCGCAGCAGCAGCGACACGGCGCGGTAGGCCTCGGCCTGCTTCGACAGGTCGTCGAAGATGATCAGCACGTGCTTGCCGTCGTACATCCAGTGCTGGCCGATGGCCGAGCCGGTGTAGGGCGCGAGGTACTTGAAGCCGGCCGGGTCGGACGCGGGGGCCGCGACGATGGTCGTGTACTCGAGCGCGCCGGCCTCCTCGAGGGCACCGCGCACGGAGGCGATGGTCGAGCCCTTCTGGCCGATGGCGACGTAGATGCAGCGCACCTGCTTGGTCGGGTCACCGGTCTCCCAGTTCGCCTTCTGGTTGATGATCGTGTCGATCGCGATCGCGGTCTTGCCGGTCTGGCGGTCGCCGATGATCAGCTGGCGCTGGCCGCGGCCGATCGGGATCATCGCGTCGATCGCCTTGAGGCCGGTCTGCAGCGGCTCGTGGACCGACTTGCGCGCCATGACGCCCGGAGCCTGGAGCTCCAGCGCGCGGCGGCCCTCGGTCGCGATCTCGCCCAGACCGTCGATCGCGTTGCCCAGCGGGTCCACCACGCGGCCGAGGTAGCCGTCGCCGACGGCGACCGAGAGCACCTCGCCGGTGCGCTGGACCGTCTGGCCCTCCTCGATGCCGGTGAACTCGCCCAGCACGACGACGCCGATCTCGCGGACGTCGAGGTTGAGCGCGAGGCCGAGCGTGCCGTCCTCGAACCGCAGCAGCTCGTTGGCCATGCAGCCCGGCAGCCCCTCGACCTGCGCGATGCCGTCGGCCGCGAGCGTCACGCGGCCGACCTCGTCGACCACGGCGCCCTTCGGCTCGTAGGACTTCACGTAGCTGTCGAGTGCAGCCCGGATCTCGTCGGGGCTGATCGTCAACTCTGCCATGCCATCTCTCCTGTCAGTGCCGCTCGCGCGGTCTTCGGTGCGTCGGGGCTAGCCGACAAGTCGTCGTCGTGCTTCGTCGAGCCGGGCGAGGACGGTGCCGTCCACGACCTCGGACCCGACCTGGACTCGGATGCCGCCCAGGACCTCGGGGTCCACGGCGACGTTGATCGTGACCTCGCGGCCGTACGCCTCGCTCAGGATCGACGCGAGCCGGGCGCGCTGCTTGGCGCTGAGCTCGACCGCGGCGTCCACCTTGGCGACCAGGCGCTCCCGGTGCGTGGCCGCCGACTCGAGGAGGCCGTCGATGGCCACCAGGAGGCGGTTGCCGCGCGGCGTTCCCACGACCCGGCGCAGCAGCGCCTCCGTGGTCGGCAGGAGCTTGCCGCCGAGCACGCCGGAGAGGAGCGCCAGGCGCGTCTCCTTGGTGGCGGACCGGTTGCCCAGCGCCGTGAGGAGCTCACGGTTCGCGACCAGCTCGCGCTGGACGCGGAAGAGCTCCTCCTCGACCTGGTCGAGCGTGCCCTGCTCGAGCGAGTACGCGAAGATCGCGCGCTCGCCCGCATCGTCGATGGCCTCGGCGAGGTCGGCCTCGTCCGACCAGCGCGCCTGCACGAACGCCACGAGGACGTCGCGCACCCGCGCATCGAAGGAGGAGAACAGTCGCGCCACCAGCGCGGCCTTGTCCCCTGCCGGACGTGCCGGATCGGTCAGCGCACGGCGGAGCGAGCCCGACGCGTCGAGCGCGTCGACCGCGGTGAACAGCTGGTCGGCGATGACGAGCCCGTCAGCACCGCTCGCGGTCACCACCGGCTCGAACTCGCGCAGCACGGCGTCTCGCGACGCCTGGCTCGTTCCACGCATGGCCTATCCCTTCGCCTTGACCGTCGACTCGAGGTCGTCGAGGAACGAGTCGATCACGCGCTGCTGACGCGCGTCGTCGGCGAGCGACTCGCCCACGATCCGCGACGCCAGCTCCGTGGCGAGCGAGCCCACCTCGGACCGCAACGAGATGACCGCCTGCGTGCGCTCCGCCTCGATCTGGCGCTGGGCCGTCTCGACGATGCGCTCCGCGTCCGTGCCGCCGCGCTTGCGCGCCTCGGACAGGATCTGGGCGGCCTCGACGCGCGCGTCCTCGCGGATGCGCGCGGCCTCGGCACGGGCGGCGGTGAGCTGGGCGGTGTACTCCTCGAGCGCGGCCGCAGCCTCCGCCTGAGCGATCTCCGCCTTCTCGATGCCGCCCTGGATCAGCTCCGCACGCTCGTCGAGCACCTTCTGCAGCTTGGGCAGCAGGAGCTTCACGAACACCACGACGATGATCGTGAAGATGACGAACGACCACAGCAGGTCGTAGGGCGCGGGCAGGATCACGTTGCCCTCGGCCTCCGTCGCGTGCTCCTCCGCCGCTGCGAGCAGCGTCTGGGCGATCATCACGTGAAGAGGAAGCCGGTGATCAGGCCGAGCAGCGCGAGCACCTCGACGAACGCCACACCGATGAACATGGTGGTGCGGAGCTGGCCCGAGACCTCAGGCTGGCGCGCCATGCCCTCGATGGTCTTGCCGATCAGGATGCCGAGGCCGATGCCCGGGCCCACGGCGGCGAGACCATAGCCGATGGTCGCGACGTTGCCGGAGACCTCCGCGAGAGTGGTGGTGTCCACTGTGTGTTTCCTTCCGTTGGTGCGCCGCCGTGGTGGCGGAGCAAGCTTTCTACCTGGTGGTGGGTGGATCAGTGCTCGTCGGCGAGCGCCATGTTGAGGTACACGGACGAGAGCATGGTGAAGACGTACGCCTGCAGGAGCGCGACGAAGATCTCGAACAGCACGAACGCGAAGCCGGCCGCGAAGGTGACCGCGCCCATCGCCTTCATCGCGCCGGCGGCGGCGAAGAAGAAGTACTGGGTGGCGGCGAAGCAGAGCACCAGCAGCAGGTGGCCGGCGATCATGTTCGCCGCGAGTCGCAGGGCGAGCGTCGCCGGGCGGAGGATGAACACCTGCAGGAACTCGATCGGCGTCAGCAGGATGTAGATCGGCTTCGGCACGCCCGGGGGGAACAGGTTGTTCTTGAGGTACCCGCCGAGGCCGTGCTTCTTGATGCCGTGGCCCAGGTAGAGCACGTACACCCACAGCGCCATGAACAGCGGCAGGCCGATCAGCGACGTTCCCGCGATGTTGAGGAACGGGATCACGCCCGTGATGTTGAAGAACACGATCGCGAAGAAGAGCGTGGTGAGGAACGGCAGGAACTTCTTGCCCTCGTCGCCCATGACCGGGGTCACGATCTGCTTGTCGACGAACTCGAGGCCCATCTCCAGCGCGCCCTGCATCCGGCCGGGGACCACCTTCGCCCGCGAGGCCACGATCCAGAAGATCGCCAGCAGCACGACGGCCGCGATGACGCGCACCAGCATGATGCGGTTGAACTCGAAGAGGGTGCCCTCCCAGAGGATGGCCGGCGGGAAGAACTCCGCGATCGACGGTGCGTGGAAGCCGTCCGAGGTGAAGAGCTGCTGCCAGTAGCTCAGCGACTCGTCAGAGCCCGCGGCCTCCGCATTGACGACCGCTGCCAGTAGGTTGCCCACGAAGTCTCCTGTGCCATGACGCTTGGAGGCCGCGACAGAGTCGAGGCCCCGTTGACTGCCGAAATCCTAACGTATTTCGCGCGGGACTAAGTACCCGGATCGACGTACGGCACCCGTGCATGGCGCAGCGCGTGAATCTCGATCGCGAGGGTCGCTACCAGGCACGTTATTGTGACAACCGCAAATATTGGCCTGTTGAAACCGTCGATTCCCTGGAGTACCAGGAGCGCGACGATGAGGATCAGCATCTTGCCCAGGAAGGCGAAGAGCACGATCCCCGCGAGCGCCTGCGGCGAGCGCGTGTGGCCGACCAGCATCGCGACCTGCGTCGAGATCGCGCCGAGCGCCGCGACGGCCGCGCCGACCACGGCCGCGACCGCTCCCGACACCCCGTCGATCGCGGCGCCGACCGCCGCCCCGACCGCCGCTAGGGCGACCAGCGCGATCGTGCTGTTCCGGATGGCCCGGCGGTACAGCGCGGACTCGGCGCTCATGTCTCCTCCTTGCGCGCGGACGCGACCGCGGCGTCGTCCTCATCCCCCGCATCGTCCGGGCCGGCGTCGACCGCGCGCGTGCGCGCCCGCTGCTCCCGTCCCTCGGGGGTCGCGCGCTGGAGCGCGAACATCAGATGGCCCATCCGCCGCCACTGGCGCGAGAAGACCCGCGCGAGCCGGGGGGACGAGGTGATCGCGGCCGCGACGGCGACCCCGATCAGGGTCAGCAGCAGCGCTCCGCGCAGCCGCAGGAACATCACGGAGACGGTGCCCAGCGACAGCACCGCGGTCCACATCCACAGCACCGCGACGGCCCACCGGTGCGAGTGGCCGTGGCGCAGGAGCCGGTGGTGGAGATGGTGCTTGTCGGGCGAGAACGGAGACTTGCCCTTCGCCGTGCGCCGCACCACCGCCAGCGCCATGTCCACCAGGGGGACGGCGATCACCACCAGCGGCAGAAGGATCGGGATGAACGCGGGGATGCGCTCGCGCTCGGAGATGATCTGCGGGTCGATCTGCCCGGTCACGGTGATCGCGGCTGCGGCGAGCACCAGCCCAAGCACCATCGATCCCGAGTCCCCCATGAAGATGCGCGCCGGGTGGACGTTGTGCGGCAGGAAGCCCAGGCAGGCGCCCACGAGCACGGCCACCACGATGGTCGCCACGGACGAGTAGTCGCCCGGTGACGACGAGCGCGCCAGCAGGTACGAGTAGGTGAAGAACGCGAGGCCGCCGATCGCGATGGTCCCCGCGGCGAGGCCGTCGAGCCCGTCCACGAAGTTGACGGCGTTCATCGCGACCACCACCACGAGCACGGTGGCGATCAGCGAGACGTAGGAGCTGCCGATGGTGACGCCCGCGATCGGCACCGTCACCAGCTGGACCCCTCCCCACGCGAGCACCAGGCCCGCGAGGATCTGCCCGGCGAGCTTGGCCATCCAGTCCAGGTCGAGGATGTCGTCGAGCATCCCGAGGGCGCAGACGATGCCGGCCGCGCCGAGCACGGCCCACGGGACGCGACTGCTCTCGTAGACGGGGCTGAGGAACGGGATCGCGCTGGCCACGATCCCCGCGACGAGGATGCCCAGGTATATCGCGATGCCCCCGAGCCGCGGGATCGGCGTGGTGTGGACGTCCCGGGCACGCACCGCGGTGATCGCGCCGACGCGGAAGGCGAGGTGCCGCATCGCGGGGGTGGACACGTAGGTGACCAGGGCCGCGATGGCCATCAGGGTCAGGTAGACCTTCACCCGTCGTCACCGGGGGTCAGCGCCTCGGCCCCCACCAGCTCCTCGATACGCTCGCGGGTGACGCCTCCGTCCCGGACGATGCGGAGGGTCTCCCCGGTGGCGTCGACGATGGTCGAGGCGACGCCCAGCGGGCTGTCGCCCGCGTCGAGGTAGACGGCGACCGCCTCGCCGAGCTGTGTCTCGGCGTCCGCGGCGGTGGTCGCGGCGGGCTCGCCCGTGCGGTTCGCGCTGGTGACGGCGAGCGGCCCGGTGCGGGACAGCAGGGCGCGGGCGGCAGGGTGGTCGGGGACCCGGAGCGCCACGGTGCCGCCCGTGTCTCCGAGGTCCCAGGCCAGGGACGGCTGGGCGTGCACGATCACCGTGAGCGCGCCCGGCCAGCAGGCCTCCATCAGCGTCCGCGCCGACTGCGGCACGTCGCGGGCGAGCCCGTCGACGGTGCGGACGTCGGGGATGAGCACGGGAGGCGGCATCTGGCGGCCGCGGCCCTTCGCCGCCAGCACGGCCGCGACGGCGTCCGGCTGGAAGGCGTCGGCGCCGACGCCGTAGACCGTGTCGGTCGGCAGGACGATGACGGCGCCCCGGGCGACCGCGTCGACCGCGGCGTCGAGCGACGGCCCCCACGCCGAGGGGTCATGGCACGGCAGGATCACGCTGCAAGTCTCTCAGACGCCCACGCGCGTCGCGACGAGCATGCGGTCGCGTCCCGTCAGATCGGTCAGCGTGTGCGCGTCGCCCCACCACTCGGACGACTCGGCGTACTCGCGCAGCGCCGCGCCCTGGTCGTCCCCGTGCTCCATCACGACCACGCCGCCGACGCGCAGCAGCCGCTGCGCCTCGTCGAGGATCGCGCGGGGCACGTCCAGGCCGTCGTCGCCCAGGCCGTACAGCGCCTGCGGCGGGTCGTGCAGCGCGACCTCGGGGTCGCGCGGCACGGCGCTGATCGGCACGTACGGCGGGTTGGTGACGACCACGTCGGCGCACGCGTCGAACTGGCGGAGGCAGTTGCGGGCGTCCGCGTAGACCGCGCGCAGGCGGCGCCTCACCTCGGGCGGCTGGAAGCGCGCGTTGAGCCGCAGGTAGACGAGCGCCTCCTCCGACGCCTCGACCATGGAGACCTCGGCGTACGGCACCTCGGTGGCGACCGCGATGCCGATCGCGCCCGAGCCCGCGCACAGGTCCGTCACGCGCACCTCGCCGCGCATCTCGAGCGCCTCGCGTGCGTACGCCATCGCGACGCCGGCGACCACCTCGGTCTCGGGGCGCGGGATGAACACCCCGGGCCCCACCTGCAGCTCGATGGAGCGGAAGTACGCCTTGCCGGTGATGTGCTGGAGCGGCTCGCGGTCGATGCGGCGGGTCACGCGGGCCTCGAGCAGGTCGAGGTCGGCGCCCGGGGGCCACTCGTCGTCGCGCGCCGCAGCCGTGCGGATGTAGCTGGGCTCGAGGCCGAGCGTGTGCGCGATGAGCACGATCGCGTCGTGTCGCGCGGACGCGACGCCGGCCTCGGAGAGGCGGCGGGTGGTCTCACGCAGACGCGTGCCGACGGTGGGCATGGAGGGGAGCCTAGGGCCTAGCGGTCGCCGGCGGCGAGCCGGGCCGCCTCGTCGGCGTCGATCGCCGACTGGATCACCGGCTCGAGCGAGCCGGCGAGGACCTGATCCAGGTTGTACGCCTTGTACCCGGTGCGGTGGTCCGCGATCCGGTTCTCCGGGAAGTTGTAGGTGCGGATGCGCTCCGAGCGGTCGACGGTGCGCACCTGCGAGCGGCGCATGTCGGACGCCTCGGCCTCCGCGGCCTCCTTCTGCGCGGCGAGGAGCCGGGCGCGCAGGATGCGCAGCGCCGACTCCTTGTTCTGCAGCTGGCTCTTCTCGTTCTGGCAGCTCACGACGATGCCCGTGGGCAGGTGGGTGAGCCGCACCGCCGAGTCGGTCGTGTTGACCGACTGGCCGCCGGGGCCGGACGAGCGGTACACGTCGACGCGCACCTCGTTCATGTCGATCTCCACCTCGGAGACCTCCTCGACCTCCGGGTAGACCAGCACGCCGGCTGCGGAGGTGTGGATGCGGCCCTGCGACTCGGTGGCGGGCACGCGCTGCACGCGGTGCACGCCGCCCTCGTACTTGAGATGGGCCCACACGCCGTCCTCGGGCGCCACGTTGCCGGGCGCCTTGACCGCGACCGAGACGTCCTTGTACCCGCCCATGTCGGTGTGGGTCGCCTCGAGCACGTCGGTCTTCCAGCCGCGGGACTCGGCGTACTTGAGGTACATCTTCAGCAGGTCGCCGGCGAACAGCGCGGACTCCTCGCCGCCCTCGCCGGACTTGATCTCGACGATCACGTCGCGGGCGTCGTCGGGGTCGCGCGGGATCAGGATCCGGCGCAGGGTCTCCGTCGCCTCGTCCGCCGCCTGCTCGAGGGCGGGCACCTCGGCGGCGAACTCGGGATCGAGCTCCGCCATCTCACGGGCGGCCTCGAGGTCATCGTGGGCTGTCTGCCATGCACGATGCGCAGCGACGACGCGGCCGAGCTCCGCGAAGCGACGCCCCAGCGAGCGCGCCCGTGCCCCGTCCGCGTGAACCGCGGGGTCGGAGAGCTGACGCTCGATGTCGGCGTACTCGTCCAGCATCGGCTGGACGGCTGCGAAGGCTTCGGCCACGTCGTCGCGCGGGTGACGCTGGTTACTTCTTGTTGCCGTAGCGGCGCTCGAAGCGCGCCACGCGACCACCGGTGTCCATGATCTTCTGCTTGCCGGTGTAGAACGGGTGGCAGGCCGAGCAGACCTCGACGCTGATCGCGCCGGCCGTCACGGTGGACTTGGTGGTGAACTCGTTGCCGCAGGTGCACGTGACAGTGGTGGCCACGTACTCGGGGTGGATGTCCTTCTTCATGATCTCCCTTAGAGGTGCCGCCGGGTCCTAGGCGTACTTCGCGTCGGTGAACCGGCTGGCCAACGTTCGATTATGCCAGACGTGTCAAGGGGCGGGAACCGCCGCATCGTCGCGACCGCGCCCCGCCGCCTGCACGTGAAATGGCGGATCGGTGCACGGAACCGCTCGGTTCCGTGCACCGATCCGCCATCACGGGCGCGCGACCGCGACCCTCGCGGGCCGCAGCCGGAGGCGCAGGTGCTGCTACTTCTCCTCGTCCGAGCCCGGCGTGGTCTTCGCGACCTGCATCAGGAACTCGGCGTTGGACTTGTTCTCCTTGAGCCGGCCCAGGAGCAGCTCGATCGCCTGCTGCTGCTCGAGAGCGGTCAGCACGCGGCGCAGCTTCCAGTGGATCTTGAGCTCGTCGGGGCCCATGAGGATCTCCTCGCGGCGCGTGCCCGACGCGTTGACGTCGACGGCGGGGAAGATCCGGCGGTCGGCGAGCGTGCGCGAGAGCTTGAGCTCCATGTTGCCGGTGCCCTTGAACTCCTCGAAGATCACCTCGTCGGCCTTCGAACCGGTCTCGACCAGCGCGGTCGCGAGGATCGTGAGCGAGCCGCCGTCCTCGATGTTGCGCGCGGCGCCGAAGAAGCGCTTGGGCGGGTACAGCGCCGACGAGTCGACGCCACCCGACAGGATGCGGCCCGAGGCCGGGGCGGCGATGTTGTAGGCGCGGCCCAGGCGGGTGATCGAGTCGAGCAGCACGACCACGTCGTGGCCCATCTCGACCAGGCGCTTGGCGCGCTCGATCGCGAGCTCGGCGACCGTGGTGTGGTCGTCGGCGGGGCGGTCGAAGGTCGAGGCGATGACCTCGCCCTTCACCGTGCGCTGCATGTCCGTGACCTCCTCGGGGCGCTCGTCGACGAGCACGACCATGAGGTGGACCTCGGGGTTGTTCGTGGTGATCGCGTTCGCGATCGACTGCAGCACGAGCGTCTTGCCGGCCTTCGGCGGGGAGACGATCAGGCCGCGCTGACCCTTGCCGATGGGCGCGACGAGGTCGATCACCCGGTTGGTCATGTTGCGCGGGTCGGTCTCGAGGTGCAGGCGCTGCTGCGGGTACAGCGGCGTCAGGTCGCCGAACGCCGGGCGGTGGCGCGCGTCGTCCGGCGTCTGGCCGTTCACCGTGTCCACGCCCGCGAGGGCGGAGAACTTCTGGCGCTGGCCGCGCTCGCCCGGACGGGGCGGGCGCACGGTGCCGGTGATCGCGTCGCCCTTGCGCAGGCCGTACTTCTTGATCTGGTTCATCGAGACGTACACGTCGGACTTGCCCGGGAGGTAGCCGGTGGTCCGGATGAACGCGTAGTTGTCGAGGATGTCGACGATCCCGCCGACGGGCGTCACCTCCTCGTCGTCGAAGACGTCGTCCTCGTCGACCTGCTGCTGCGGGGCGGTGCCCTCGGCGCCGTCGCGCTCGCGCCCGCGGTTGCGGCCACGACCGCGTCCGCGGCGGCGGCGGCCGCCGCGCTCGTCGTCGTCCTGGCCCGCCTGGCCGCCCTGCTGCTGACGGCCCTGCTGCTGTCGGCCGTCGCCGGACGCCTGATCGCCGTCGCCCTGCGGCAGCGAGGAGCTGATCGCGTCCTTGGCGCGGCGGGCGCGGGACTCGGCGTCCTCCCCCTCGGAGGACGATGCGGCGGGCTTCCCGGCGGCCTGCGCCAGGTCCGCGGCGAGCTCCTCCTTGGCGCGGCGGTTGCGCTCCGCGGGGTCCTCGTCGGCGGCGGGGGCCGCCTTCTCGGCCGGCGCCTCGGCGGGGCGCTGCGCCCGGCGGGAGCGGGAACGGGTGGCGGGCTTGTCGGCCGCCTGGTCGGCGGGGGCCTCCGTGGCCTTCTCGGCGTCCTTCGCGGCGGGCGCGGCGGGCGCCTTCGCGGGGACGATGCCGCCGTTCTTGATGGCCTCGATCAGGTCCTTCTTGCGCATGCGCGCGGTGCCGGAGACGCCGAGCTCGGCAGCGAGGGCCTGGAGCTGCGGCAGCTTCATCGCGGTGAGGGTGGCGGTCTGGTCGGGCGCCACGGTCGTGTCGGTCACGTACTTTCCTTTCCTCGCACGAGCCCCTGCGGCTCCAGAAATGCGAGATCGGTCCACGCGGGTACGGCTCACGGAAGTCATCATCGGCTAGCCGCCTGAAACGTGGATTGCCTGCTCTCCGTGGCCCGAATGCCAGCCGGAGGAAGCGGGTCCAGGCTAGCACCGCCGCCGGATGACGCACAATCGCGCCTGGTGGCGCGCGTGTCGGCATGCACGTCCCGCTCCTGTTGCCGCCCCCGCCACCGCGCAATAGCCTGCGAGGAGGGGCTCCGTCCGAGAGCCGAGTGCGGGGGTGCGTCATGACGCTGGGACCTGTCGAGATCGTCACCATCGGCTTCGCCCACGGGCGCTTCGACGGGTCGATCATGCCGGAGCTCGAGAGGCTGGTCGCCTCGGGCACCATCTCGATCGTGGACGGCGTCGTGGTACGCAAGGACGCCGAGGACTCGGTCGAGATCCTCGAGCTCGAGGAGGCCACGGACGACCCGGCGATCGCGCAGCTCGGGGCGATCGTGCGCGAGATCGACGGGCTGCTCAACGACGAGGACGTCGAGGCGCTCATCGACGAGCTGCCGGTGGGCGCCGCCGCCGCCGTGCTCTGCTTCGAGCACACGTGGGTGAAGCCGCTGCGGGACGCGATCACCGCCGCGGGCGGCGAGCTGCTCGACAGCGTCCGCGTGCCGGGTCCGGTCGTGCAGGAGGTCCTCGACGCCATCGGCGCCGAGGCCTGAGAGGAAGGGGACGCACATGCCTCGCAGGATGGGACGGCCGGGGCTCCTCGGCACGATGGCTCGCACGGCGGTCATCTCGGGAACGGCGACCGCGGTGTCGGGCAACGTCGCGCGGCGGCAGGCGGCGCGCGCGCAGGCACAGCAGCCCCAGTACGCCGCTCCCGAGCCACAGGTGGTCGCCGCGGCGCCCGCTCCCGCGCAGGTGGCGCCTCCGACGGCCGGCGGGGACGACCTGATGGCGAAGCTCGCGCAGCTCGCCGAGATGAAGAACGCGGGGCTCCTCTCGGACGCGGAGTTCGCGGCCGCCAAGGCCAAGCTCCTGGGCTGACATGACCGCCGCCTCCACGCCCCGCGAGACGCGCTGGGGCGCGAAGCTCAACACCGTCGACTACATGCGCGACGCCGTCTTCTTCGACGGCCCCACCGTGCGCTCCCAGACCACGCGGTTCTGGCTCCTGCTGCTGCTCGCCTCGGCGATCGCGAGCGCGGGCGTGATCGCGAACTCCACGGCGACCGTGATCGGCGCGATGATCGTGGCCCCGCTGATGCGGCCCATCCAGGGGACGATGCTCGCCACGGTGCTCGGCGACCATCGCAACCTGATGAAGTCCGTCGGGATGATGGTCGCCGGGGTCGCCGCCGCGATCGGCGTCGGGTTCGTGATGGGGCTGCTGATGGTGCAGCCGATCGTCGCCGAGACCAACGCCCAGGTGGCCGGCCGCGTCTCCCCCGGCCTGATCGACCTGGTCGCCGCTCTCGCGACCGGCCTGGTCGGCTCCGTCGCGCTGCTGCGCTCCGACATCTCCGACACGCTCCCCGGCGTCGCCATCGCGATCTCGCTGGTGCCGCCGCTCTGCGTGGTGGGCCTCACGCTCGAGTCGGGCGCCTACGCGCAGTCGGTGGGCGCGCTGCTGCTGTTCGTGACCAACGTCGCGGCGATCCTCGCCACCGGATCCGTGACGATGGCGGTGTACGGGTTCGCCAAGGTGCGCATCGAGATGGCCGAGGACAAGGAGGCGGAGCGTCGCCGCCGCGCCCGCGCCTACCTCACCACCATGGTGATGCTGCTGATCGTCGCCGTGCCCCTGACGTACTCGTCCCTGAAGGCGCTCGAGGACACCTCCCGCATCGGTCGCATCACGACCTACATCGAGGACATCACCGAGGGGACGCGGTGGGAGATCGTCTCCGTCGCGTTGCGCGAGAACGACCGGCTCCATGTGATCGTCAAGGGCCAGCCACCTCTGCCGGACATGGCGCCGGTGTACGCGGACATGGAGGCCAACGGCCTCGACACCTCGCTGATCACGATCGAGCTGGTGCCCACCTACACGTACGACGCCGACCACCTGGAGGCCCCGGAGACCGTGGGGTGACGGCTCAGAGCGGGTCGATCACCGCGTCCCGCGAGGGGACGCCGTAGGACCGGCCCGCCACCTCGACCTCGACCGGCACCGCGGAATGGTTGAGCACGAACCGGTGCCCGCCCCGCTCCACCGCCTCGACGCCCGCGGGCAGCGAGGACCACGCGACCCCCGCATCGTCCAGCACGCGCTCGACGAGCTCCCCGAGGGCCCCCGGCGCCGTCGCGACGTACCAGCCCGCGCCGTCGCCGTCGGCGCGGCGCGTGATCGCGGGCAGCCCGTCGAGGTCCCCGCCCGAGAAGGTGGCCAGCACCTCGGCGTCGCGTACGCGCACGTGCTCGCCCCACTCGGAGACCGGCCCCGCGGCCACACCGGCGAGCGCGCCGGAGCGCAGCGGCCACAGCTCCTCGATCCAGACCCCGAGAGTCTGCTGGAGGTCGCCCAGGTAGCCGCCGAGCCGCGCGTGCGCGTGCTCGTCGAGCACCGCCGTCTGGTAGCCGACCACCAGCTGCCCGCCGCGGGCGGGCACGGCGGCGAGGGCCGCCACCGCATCGTCCGACAGCGCGAGCGCGCCGGCGACCACGACCACGTCGTAGCCGTCGAGGTCGCCCGCGGCCGGCACCATGTCCACCAGGACGCCCCGCCGGTGGAGCGCGCGGTACCAGCGCAGCAGCTGCTCGACGTAGGAGATCCGCGCGGGCATCGAGTCCTGCTCGAGGGCCCACCAGCTGGGCCAGTCCACCACCATCGCGACGCGTGCCTCGCTGCGGGTGCCGCGCAGGTGCGACAGCGACGCGAGCTCCGCCCCGAGCGCCTCGGTCTCCCGATAGACCCTGGAGTCCTCGCCCGCGTGGGGCACCATCGCGGAGTGGAACTTCTCGGAGCCCGCCTTCGACTGCCGCCACTGGAACTGCATGATGCCGTCGGCGCCGCGCGCCACCGACTGGAGCGACAGCAGGCGGTGCATCCCCGCCGGCTTGGGCGCGTTGAAGTCCCGCCAGTTGACCGCGCTGGTCGCCTGCTCCATGAGGATCCACGGGCGACCGCCTCCCAGCCCCCGCATGAGGTCGCGGGTCATCGCCGCGAGCACGTACGCCTCCGGGTCCTCGGGGTCCGGGTAGTGGTCGTCGGTCACGAAGTCCAGATCGCCGGCCCACGTCCAGTAGTCGAGGCCCTTGAAGAAGCCCATGAAGTTCGTGGTGACCGGGATCTCGGGCGTGACCTCGCGGAGCACGGCGATCTCGGCCCGCATGCACGCGCGGAGCTCGTCCGAGCTGTAGCGGTCGAAGTCGAGCGTCTGCGTGGGGTTGGTGCCCGCGGGCGTCACCCGCGGCGGGTCGACCTGGTCGAACGAGGTGTACAGCTGTGACCAGAACGCCGTCCCCCAGGCCGCGTTGAGCGCGTCGATGGTGCCGTAGCGCTCGGCGAGCCAGGCGCGGAAGCCCGCCGCCGCATCGTCCGAGTAGTCGCGGCTGACGTGGCAGCCGTACTCGTTGTTCACGTGCCACGCCTCGAGCGCGGGGTGGTCGCCGTAGCGCTCGGCGAGCACCCGCACCAGCCGCGTCGCGTGCTCCCGGTACGCCGCCGACGCGGGCCGGTAGTGCTGCCGGCCGCCGTGGCTCAGCACCGTGCCGTCCTGCGTGACGGGCAGGATCTCCGGGTGCTTGTCGATCAGCCACTTGGGCGGCGACGCGGTCGCGGTGGCGAGGTCCGCGCGCACCCCGGTGGCGTGGAGCAGGTCCATCAGGTCGTCGAGCCACGCGAGGTCGTACTCGCCGTCACGCGGCTCGAGGCGCGCCCACGAGAACACGCCGATGGTCGCGACGGTCACGCCGGCGCGGCTCATCAGCCGCATGTCGTCGTCCCAGACCTCGCGCGGCCACTGCTCGGGGTTGTAGTCGCCGCCGTACCAGAGGCGGTTCATTCCTGACGGGGTGGGGATGGCGGAGGAGGTCACCCCCGCATCGTAGGCGCGCGCCGGGACGATGCGGGGGTGCCGTGGTCCCGGTGGCTCAGCCCCGCTCGACGTCGGGGTCGTCGAGGTCCTCGCCCGCGTGCCGCGGGGAGTCCGAGTGGGGCACCACGCCCGGCGCGTCGAAGACGGTGGCGATCTCGCCGGTGGCCGGGTCGACCGGGTCGAGCGGCGGCTCGACCTCGTCGATCGGCGCCGCGAACTGCGCCTCGTAGAGCCGCGCGTAGGCGCCCTTAGCCCGGAGCAGCTGGGCATGGTTCCCCTGCTCCACGATCCCGCCGTTCTCCATCACCAGGATCAGGTCCGCGTCGCGGATGGTCGAGAGGCGGTGCGCGATCACGAACGCGGTCCGGTCCTTGCGCAGCTCGGCCATGGCGCGCTGCACCAGCAGCTCGGTGCGGGTGTCGACGGAGCTGGTCGCCTCGTCGAGGATCAGCACCTGCGGCTGCGCCACGAACGCGCGGGCGATCGTGATCAGCTGGCGCTCGCCCGCGGAGATGTTGGTCGCGTCGTCGTCGAGCGCGGTGTCGTACCCGTCCGGCAGCGAGTGCACGAACCGGTCGACATATGCCGCCTTCGCCGCCGCCAGGATCTCCTCCTCCGTGGCCCCGGTGCGGCCGTACGCGATGTTGTCGCGGATGGTGCCGCCGAACAGCCAGGTGTCCTGGAGCACCATGCCCGTGCGGGCGCGCAGGTCCTCGCGGGTCATCTGGGCGATGTCGGTGCCGTCCAGCGTGATGCGCCCGGCGTTGAGCTCGTAGAAGCGCATGATCAGGTTGACCAGCGTGGTCTTGCCCGCGCCCGTGGGCCCCACGATCGCCACCGTGCGGCCGGGCTCGACGGTGAGGTCGAGGCCGTCGATGAGCGGCTTGTCCTCGACGTAGCGGAAGGCCACGTCCTCGAACACGAGCCTGCCGTGGTCGTCGTCCGGCGACTGCGCCGGGTCAGGGTCGGGGCCCTGCTCGTCCGCGTCGAGCAGCTCGAACACGCGCTCGGCGGAGGCGACGCCGGACTGCAGCAGGTTCGCCATCGAGCCCAGCTGGCTGATGGGCTGCTGGAACTGGCGCGAGTACTGGATGAACGCCTGCACATCGCCGAGGGTCATGGTGCCGCTCGCGACCCGCAGCCCGCCGATCACGGCGATCGCGACGTAGACCAGGTTCCCGATGAACATGGCGCTCGGCATGATGATGCCCGAGATGAACTGGGCGCCGAAGCTCGCCTCGTAGAGCTCCTCGTTCTTGCGCGCGAACTCGGCACGCGACTCGCGCTGACGGCCGAACACCTTGACCAGCGCGTGACCGGTGTAGCCCTCCTCGATCTGCGAGTTCAGCTCGCCGGTGTGCTTCCACTGGGCGACGAACTTGGGCTGCGAGCGCTTGGCGATCTGGGCGACGACGACCGCGGTGAGCGGGATCGAGACCAGCGCGACCAGCGCGAGCTCCCACGAGATCGAGAACATCATGCCGAGGATGCCGATCACGGTGAGGACCGAGATGAACACCTGGCTCAGCGTCTGCTGGAGGGTCTGGGAGATGTTGTCGATGTCGTTCGTGACGCGGCTGAGCAGGTCGCCGCGCTGGTGACGGTCGAAGTAGCTGAGCGGCAGGCGGTGGATCTTCTGCTCCACGCTCTCGCGCAGCCGGAACACGGTTCGCTGGGTGACCCCGTTGAGGATGAAGCCCTGGAGCAGCCCCAGGATGGCCGAGCCGATGTAGATGATGACGACCCACAGCAGGATGCCGTGGAGCCTGTCGAAGTCGACCCCGCCCGCGAGGAATCCCTCGAAGATCACGGTGGTGGCGTTGCCCAGGATCTTGGGCCCGACCACGGACAGCGCGACGGATCCCGCGCCGACGACGACCACGAGGACCACCAGCGCCAGCTCGGGCCGGAGCAGCCCCGCGAGGCGCTTGCCGGACTCCGCGAAGTTCGAGGCCTTCTCGGAGGGCGCGCCCATGCCGGGACCCATCGGGCCGTGCTGGCGCTCCTGAGGGCGCTTGACGGTCTCGGTGCGCTCGCTCATCCCGCCACCTCCTCGGCTCGCAGCTGGGTACTGACGATCTCCTGGTAGGTCGGGGACGTCTCGAGGAGCTCGGCGTGGGTGCCGCGGTCGACGATCCGGCCGTCCTCCATGACGAGGATCTGGTCCGCGTCGACGATGCTGCTCACGCGTTGGGCGACCACGATCACCGTCGCGTCGGTGACGTCACGGTCGAGGGCCGCCCGCAGGCGGGCGTCGGTCGCCGTGTCGAGCGCGCTGAACGAGTCGTCGAACACGAGGATGTCCGGGCGCCGCACCAGCGCGCGGGCGATGGACAGGCGCTGACGCTGGCCACCGGACACGGTGGTGCCGCCCTGGGCGACGGGCGTGTCCAGCCGCTCGGGCATGGCACGCACGAAGTCCTCGCCCTGCGCGATCGCGAGCGCCTCCCACAGCTCGTCGTCGGTGGCCTCCTCGCGGCCGTAGCGGAGGTTGCTCGCGACGGTGCCCGCGAACAGGTAGGGACGCTGCGGCACCACGCCGATCCGCGTCCACAGGGACTCGAGGTCGGCATCGCGCACGTCGACGCCGCCCACACGGACGGTGCCGCCGGTCGCGTCGTAGAGCCGCGGGATCAGGTTGACGAGCGTGGACTTGCCGGCGCCGGTCGAGCCGATGATCGCGGTGGTGGTGCCGCGCCGCGCCGTGAACGAGATGCCGGCGAGCACCGGCTGCTCGGCGCCCGGGTAGGTGAACGTGACGTCCTCGAAGACCACCTCCCCGGTCGAGGGGACCTCGACCGCCGCATCGTCCACCGTGACCGTGGAGCGCGTGGAGAGCACCTCCCCGATCCGGTCAGCGGAGACGGCGGCGCGGGGCACCAGCACGAAGAGGAAGGTCGCCATCAGCACCGAGAAGAGGATCTGGATGAGGTAGCTGAGGAACGCCGTCAGCGCGCCCACCTGCATCTCGCCTGCGTCGATCCGGTAGCCGCCGAACCAGATCACCGCGGCGGAGCTGATGTTCACCACGAGCAGCACGAGCGGGAACATCGCGGCCATGAGCCGTCCGGCCTTGAGGGCGGACTCCGTCACCAGGTCGTTCGCGTCGCCGAAGCGCTCCTCCTCGACGTGCTCGCGCACGAAGGCGCGCACCACGCGGATGCCGGTCAGCTGCTCGCGCAGCACCCGGTTGATGCCGTCGATCCGCACCTGCATGCGGCGGAAGTGCGGGACCATCCGCCACACGATCAGGGAGACGATCACGAGCAGGAGCGGGATCGCGACCGCCATGATCCAGGAGAGCTCGACGTCCTGCTCGAGCGCCAGGATGATCCCGCCGATCAGCGTGAACGGCGTGGTCATCAGCAGCGTGCAGGTCATGAGCACGAGCATCTGGACCTGCTGGACGTCGTTGCTGGTGCGAGTGATGAGCGAGGGGGCGCCGAAGCGCTGGACCTCGGCCTCGGAGAACGTCCCGACCCGGCCGAAGATGTCCCCGCGCAGGTCACGGCCGACGCGCATCGCGATCTTCGCGCCGAAGTACACCGCGGTGATGGTGCACGCGATGCCCACGAAGGACAGCAGCAGCATCCAGCCGCCCATCCGCCAGATGTAGCCCGTGTCGCCCACGGCGACGCCCTTGTCGATGATGTCGGCGTTGAGGGTCGGCAGGTACAGGTTGACCATCGCCTGCGCGAACTGGAAGACGATCACGCCGACCAGCAGGCGCCAGTACGGCTTGACGGAGCTCACGAGGAGCGGCCAGAGCATGGGATCAGTCCCCTTCCTTGGCGATGCCATGGAGGATGAAGGTGGCGAGCTGGGCCGGATCGGACGCCGCCCCGCTCGAGAGGAAGGGCATCGCGGTGCCGAACACCAGGATGCGCAGATATTCGACGGCTGTCGCGACGGGGACGCGCAGCCGGTCGGCGTCCGGCGCGAGCAGGTCGGTGACCACGTCCGTCACCTCGCCCAGCGGAGGGTGGTGGTGGTCGCCGGGGCGGCCCTTGCGGTGACGCTCGTGATCGCGTGGCCCGAGGGCGGTCATGAAGCGGACCACGGCCCCGACGCGGTCGTGGAGCAGGGTCACCACCTGCTCGATCTTGGCCTCGAGCGGCTGCGCACCGTCGATGCCCTCGAGCACGCGGATCGAGTCCGCCGGGTCCATGACGTGCGCGATGCACGCGTCGATGAGCTCGTGCTTGTCCGCGAACGCACGGAACACCGTGCCCTCGGCGATGCCCGCCGCGTCCGCGATCTGGCGGGTGGTGACCTCCGCGCCGTGCTCGAGGATCAGCGGGACGGTCGCCGCGACGATGTGCGCGCGCCGGTCCTCGGGGGACATGCGGGGGGCGCGGGTGGCGTTCACCAGCGCATCGTAAGTGAGTGAGTGCTCACTTCGCAACCGGCGGGTCGCCCGGGAGGGTCCGAGCGAAGGTGACCGTCGCATCGTCCCAGCCCACCGCGCGGAAGCCCACGCGCGGGTAGAAGGCCTGCGCGCCTCGGTTCGCACGCTCCGCGACCAGGTGGACGCCCGGCACGCCGCGCTCCGCGAGCAGGGCGCAGGCGGCGTCGATCAGGGCGCGGCCCGCGCCCCTGCCCTGCTGATCGGGAAGGAGGTCGATGTGCAGGTGCGCCGGGTAGTCGGCGAGCTGCGGGATCAGCATGCGGCCGGGGTCGGCCGCAGAGGGCAGGAGCCACGCGTCCGCGGCGGTGCGCGCGACGTGCCGGGGGCCCACGTGCGGCCACCACTCGGCGACGAACCAGTCCTGGAAGGCCCCCGTGTCCGCCGCGCCGAGCACGTAGCCGCGGGCCTCGCCATCGACGTCCCAGACCAGGCAGAAGGCACCGGGGCCGTGGAGGTAGGGCGTCGCGTACACGTCGCTCAACGACGAGTCGTCGCCGAAGCGTCCGGTCGCATCGCCGCCCTGGGCGCCGGTGAGGAGGCAGACGCGCGCGATCGCGTCGTGGTCCGTGGGCGCGGCCGGCCGGATGGTCACGGCGCCTCCTCCTCCCGCTCGACTCGCGCGATGAGCAGGGCCAGGGCGATCGCCACGACCACCCCGATGACCGTGAGGCCGATCCGCTGCAGCGCCGCATCCCAGGCCCCGGCGGTCGACGCGGCGCCCGCCAGCAGCACGATCACCGCGGCGGTGAAGGCCGAGCCGCGGATCTCGTCCTTGGCGATGCTCCAGGCCAGGCCGCCGACGGCCGCCGCGACCGCCAGCGCGATCCCGAGCCACGTGGGCAGGAACGACGCGAGGACGGCGCCGGCGAGCGTGCCCAGCACCGTGCCGATCACGCGGCGGCGCGCACGCGAGGTGGTCTCGCCGCTCACGGGCACGAGCACGGCGCTCAGCGCGACCACCAGCCACAGCGCGTGCTCGAGTTCGAGGGCGCTCCCGATCGCGATCGCCGCCCCCGACCCGAGGGCGAGCGCCGCGACGTAGGCCGCGGTCGTGCGACGCGGAAGCGGGGTGGCCGGCAGGCGCGCGAGCCCGAGGGCGGCGAGCGCCAGCGGCACCGCGACCGCGGCCACCACGACGCCCACCGCCGCGGCCCACGGGCCGATCTCGGCCGCCGCGGTCCCCGCGACCGCGGCCACCACCGGCGCAGTGCCGCACACCGGGCCGTACCGCAGCACCACGGGCAGCGTCACCGCCGCGGCGACGGCGGTCAGAACGCCCAGGAGCAGCGCATCGTCCCTCGCGAGCGTCGCGAGCGCCGCGATGACGCCGACGGCCGCGCCGAGCGCGACCGCATGCCAGCGCGGTCCGCTCATGAGCGACACCATCACCACGGTCAGTCCGCCCAGCGCGGCGCCGACCCCGGCGCCGACGCCCGCGACCAGCCCGACCGCGACGGCAACTGCGACGAGCACGCCGACCACCGTGGAGGCGAGCCGCACCGCCGGCATCGGGGGCACCAGAGCTGTCCGCGGGGATCCCATGCGACGAGCCTAGGGCCGCGCCCGTAGGCTCGTGCCGTGATCGTCGCAGCAGATCTCATCGACATGCCCCAGTGGATCTACGTCGCCGCCGTCTTCATCGGCGCGCTCGGCGGTGCGATCCGCGCGGGCGAGGACGAGCACACGGACCTGGTGGGCGTGCTGACCCTCTCGGCCGCCATGGGCTTCGGCGGTGCGATCATCCGCGACATCCTGCTCGGACGGCTCCCCCCGCAGTCGCTGCGCGACCCGTCCTACTTCATCGCGGCCGGGGCGGCCGCCGGCGTCGGGATGCTGTTCCTGTACTACCTGCGGAAGCTCGGCCGGCTGCTGTGGTGGCTCGACTCGATCATCATCGGCGTGTTCGCGGTGGTCGGCGTCAACACCGCCCTTCTTGCGGGCGTGCGGTGGCTGCCGGCGGTCGTGATCGGCACCATCGCCTCGGTGGGAGGGCTGATGCTGTGCGACGTGCTCCAGGGCAGACCCTCGTCGATCATGTACATGGGCCCGCCGAACGCGATCGCGGGCCTGGGCGCGGGCATCACGTACGTGCTGCTCGCGCGGCCCACGGAGCCGATCGTGACGCTCGTGATCTCGACGGCCGTGGCGGTGCTGATCCGGTTGTCCGGGCCCCTGCTCCACGTCAACGTCCCGCAGCCGCGCAAGCACGCGTACGAGCTGAAGATGCGGCGGGCGTTCCGCCGGGCGCGCAAGGACGGCACGCTGCCCGAGGGCGTCGGCGACCTGAGCCCCGCGACCGGTTCGCTCGCGGCGGTGACGCTCGCGCATCCGCAGCCGCAGGCGGCGCAGGAGCCCGCGGCCTGGGAGGAGGCCGAGGAGCCGCTGGACTCCGGCCCGCCCACCGAGACGCTCATCATCGACGAGTACGCGCCAGGGCTGGGCCACGCCTCGCCCTCGGAGGAATGGGCGGCGTCGGTCGAGGCGGACGAGCCGGACCCGGAGGACAAGGCGGGAGCCTGAAGGACCCGAGCCCGGCCCCCAGTCCCCTCCTCCCCCGCCCCCCAACCCGCCCCCCATCCCTCCCCCGCCCTCCAACCCACCCCCGCTCATGACGCGGATCGTGTCGATCTGAACCCTCGCATCGTCCCCATGAAGACTTCTGTGCCGGCTCCTCCACAGATCTCGATGCCGAGGCCCCTATCACCTGACCTGACCAGCATCCTGACGCGATGCCACGTCAGCTCCCAGGCCGCCTCCCACCGGTCGTCCACCGCGGGGACCGCTCATGGACCCGCGCCGAGCTGAGCGCGCTGACCTCCGCCCGCACCGTCCGGACGGCGATCGCTGCGGGCGAGGTGGTCGCCGTGCTCCCGGGTCGGTACGTCTCGGCGCCGCACCAGCTCGCGACCGTGCCGCGCGCGCACGCAGCGATGACCGCGACGCGCGGAGTGCTGACCGGCGAGTGCGCACTGTTCCTGCGGGGCGTCGTCGACCGGCCGCCACGCCAGATCCTCGTGGCCGCGGCGCGTGGCCGGCGCATCGAGGGCACCTCGTGGCTGCGCACCTTCCAGCCCGGCACGGCGCCCGGGTCCACCGCGATCGGCGAGCTCGACATCGCGTGGATCACAGAAGCCTCCCTCGACGCCTGGTCACGCGGCCCGATGGACCGGCGGGTGGGCGCGGTGCTGACCGCGCTCCAGCGTCGCGCGCTGACCGCGCACCAGCTCCGCGAGGGCGCCGGAGCTCGGCAGCGGATCCGAGACCGAGCCGGGCTGGAGAACGTGATCGCCGCATTCGAGTCGGGCGTGCACTCGTGGCTCGAGCACGAGGCGTTCACCAAGGTGTTCACGGGAGCGGAGTTCCGGCGGTTCGTCCGTCAGCACGCGGTGATCGCACGGGGGAAGCGCAGATACCTTGACATGTTCGATCCCGCCACGATGACGTCGGTCGAGCTGGACGGGTCGCGGTACCACCTCGCAGGCGAGCAGCGCGAGGCCGACGCGGAGAGGGACGCCGACCTCGCGACGCTCGGGATCTCCACGCTCCACTTCACCTACGCGCAGATCACGCGTCGGCCCGAGTGGTGCCGCGAGACCGTGCGCGCTGCACTGCGCGCACGGGCACGATTCGCTTCCTAGCAGTCGATACCGGTCCTCAAGCGACACGATTCGCTTCATGGGCCGCCGGGCGGGTGGGCCGGCAGGGCCGCGGGGTGGGTGGGCCGGCCAGGGCCGCGGGCCGCGGGGTGGGTGGGCCGGCCAGGGCCGCGGGGCGGGAGGGGCGGGTGGGCCGGGAGGGGTGGGCTAGTGGGGGCAGATCAGCTCTGCAGGCGGACGCCCTGCGCGCCCGGGACCCGCTTGGTGGTGTGCACCACCCGCCACGAGTCGCCGCCGATGCCCTGCAGCCAGTCCGGGGTCCCCGACTCGAGCCCGACCTCCGCGAGTCCGGTTCCGAGCACCAGCACCGACGGGCCGGCGCCGGAGACCACGGCCGCGAGGCCGCGGTCCCGGAGCGTCTTGACCATCAGCGTCGCGGGTCCCAGCACGTCGGCGCGGTAGCCCTGGTGGAGCGTGTCGAACGTCGCCGTGAACAGGTCCTCCGGCGACCCGGCGAGCGCGTGGACCAGCAGCGCCGCGCGGCCCACGTTGAAGGCGGCGTCGACGTGCGGCACCTTCGCCGGCAGCACGGCGCGCGCCTGCTTGGTCGGCAGCACGGAGGACGGGATCAGGACGGCGGTCTCGAGCTCGTCGGACACGGTGAGCGCGCGGGCGTGCGCGCCGTCGGCGTCCTTCCACGCGACGGTCGCACCGCCGTAGATGGCGGGGGCGGCGTTGTCCGGATGGCCCTCGAAGGCGTTCGCGAGGCGGAGCACCTCGGACGGCGGCAGCGCCTCGGGCTCGGCGATCAGCGAGCGCGCGGCGACGACGCCCGCCACCACCGCCGCGGCCGACGAGCCGAGGCCCCGGCCATGCGGGATCCGGTTCACGGCACGGATGTGCAGGCCGGTCTGCGAGGCGCCCACGTGGTCGAGCGCGGCGCGCAGCGCCTGCACCACCAGGTGGGACTCGTCGCGTGCGAGCGAGTCGGCCCCCTCGCCCTCGATCTCGATGGCCACGGAGGCGGAGGCGACGGCCCGCACCTCCAGGTCGTCGACCACCCCGAGCGCCATCCCGAGCGCGTCGAATCCCGGACCGAGGTTCCCCGCGGTCGCGGGCACGGTCACGCGGACGTGGTCGGCGGCCAGGCGCATGTCAGAGCCCCAGCGCCGCGGCGGCGGCCTCGACATCGACGGGGATGACGAGCGGCTCGACCTCGCGTCCGGCGAGCGCCGTCGCGGTGTCCTTGAGCCCGTTGCCGGTGACGGTGCAGGTGATCGTGGCGCCCCGCGGCACCTCGCCGAGCGCGGCGGCGGCCAGCAGCCCGGCGATCGGCGCCGCGGAGGCGGGCTCGACGAAGACGCCGACGTCGGCCGCGAGGCGCGCCTGCGCGTTGAGGATCTGCTCGTCGGAGACGGCGCGGATCCAGCCCCCGGACTCGTCGCGCGCGGCGACGGCGAGGTCCCAGGACGCGGGCTTGCCGATGCGGATCGCGGTCGCGACCGTCTCGGGGTCCTTGATCGGGTGCCCGGCCACGAAGGGCGCTGCCCCGGCCGCCTGGACTCCCCAGATCTTGGGCGTGCGGGTGGCGCTGCCACCCTCGACGGCCTCCTTGAACCCCATCCAGTACGCGGAGATGTTGCCCGCGTTGCCCACCGGCAGCATGTGGATGTCGGGGGCGTCGCCCAGCTGGTCGACGATCTCGAACGCCGCGGTCTTCTGCCCCTGCAGGCGGTACGGGTTGACGGAGTTCACCAGGGCGATCGGGTAGGACTCCGAGAGCTCGCGCACGATGTCGAGGCACTCGTCGAAGTTGCCGTCGACCTGCACCAGGTCGGCCCCGTGCACGATCGCCTGCGCCATCTTGCCCGCGGCGATCTTGCCCTGCGGGATCATCACCACGCAGCGCAGCCCCGCGTGCGCCGCGTAGGCCGCCGCGGACGCGGAGGTGTTGCCGGTCGAGGCGCACACCACGGTGTGGTCGCCGTCCTTGACCACCTGCGTGATCGCGGAGGTCATGCCGCGGTCCTTGAAGGAGCCGGTCGGGTTCATGCCCTCGACCTTGACGAACACGTCCGCGCCCACCTCGGCCGAGATCGACGGCGCCGGCACCAGCGGCGTGCCGCCCTCTCCCAGCGTGACGATCCGGTCCTCCGCGGAGAACGGCAGACGGTCCAGGTACTCGCGGATGATCCCGCGCCACACGTGCGCCACGGCTTACTCCCCCTCGATACGAAGCACGGACTTGACCTCGGCGACGGCGTCGGACGCCTCGAGGTCGGACACGGTCGCGCGCAGATCGCGCTCGGGCGCGGAGTACGTCGACAGGATCAGCCCCGCGTGGGTCTGACCGGGCACCTGTCGGACGATCTCGATCCCGACGTCGTGGCGCGCGAACACCTCGGCGACCGCGGACAGCACACCCGGGCGGTCCTCGACGGACATGCGCACGCAGTAGCGCGTCAGCGCCGCCTCGATCGGCAGCACCTCGTGCTCCGCGTAGTTCGACTCGTGCGGGCCCTTGCCGCCGCTCGCCTTGTGGCGCGCCACGGACACCAGGTCGCCCAGCACCGCCGACGCGGTGGGCGTGCCGCCGGCGCCCTGGCCGTAGAACATCAGCCCGCCGGCGGACTCCGCCTCGACGAACACCGCGTTGAAGGCGCCGTGCACGCCCGCGAGCGGGTGCGTCATGGGCACCAGGGCGGGGTGGACGCGCACGGCGACGCCGTCGGCGGTGCGCTCCGCGATCGCGAGCAGCTTGATCACCTGGTCGGTCTCGCGCGCGGCGATCACGTCCTCGGAGGTGACCGCGGAGATGCCCTCGCAGTAGACGTCGTCCATCGCGACCCGCTGGTGGAAGGCGAGGGAGGCGAGGATCGCGGCCTTGGCCGCCGCATCGTGCCCCTCGACGTCGGCGGTCGGGTCGGCCTCGGCGTAGCCGAGCTCCTGCGCCTGCTTCAGCGCGACGTCGTAGTCCAGCCCCCGCATGGTCATCTCGTCGAGGATGTAGTTGGTGGTGCCGTTCACGATCCCGAGGATCCGCGAGATGTGGTCGCCGGCGAGCGACTCGCGCACCGGACGCACCAGGGGGATCGCGCCGGCGACCGCCGCCTCGAAGTACAGGTCCACGTTGGCGGCGTCAGCGGCCTCGTAGAGCTCGGGCCCATGCTGCGCCAGCAGCGCCTTGTTGGCGGTCACCACGGAGGCGCCGGAGGCGATCGCCTCGAGGATCAGCGTGCGCGCCGGCTCGATGCCGCCCATGAGCTCGACCACGACGTCGGCCTTCGCGACGAGCGCCGACGCGTCGTCGGTGAGCAGTGCGCGCGGGATGTTCGGCCCGCGATCCTTCGACGTGTCGCGGACGTAGATGCCCGCGATCTCGAGCGGCGCGCCCACGCGCGCGGCGAGGTCCTCGGCCTGCGCGGTCAGGAGGCGCACCACCTCGGAGCCGACGGTGCCAGGGCCCAGGATGGCGATGGAGACGGGCTTGAGGGGGTCAGACACGGCCCCCACTCTACCGGGAGCGCCGTGCGCGCCCGGGCGTCAGATGATGGGGCCCTCGGCGGGGGATCCGGCCTCGCCCGGGTCGTCGTCGGGCTCGTCCCACACCTCCTCCTCCACGTGGTCGAAGATGCTCGGCTTCTTGTCGGGCTCGGGCTGCACGGTCACGGTCGCACCTCCTTGCGCGTCGCCCTCCAGTCAACCGCGCGCGGGCGGGGCCCGCCACCGGAGAGAGGACGATGCGGGGGCTCAGTCGCGCGCGTACGCCGCGCGGGCGGCGTCGAGCTCGGGCACGGCGCCCTCCAGCAGGTCGGCCAGGGCGCGGAGGCGCCCCGCGATGTCCGCGCCCAGCTCGGTGAGCGCGTAGTCCACCCGCGGCGGCAGGGTGCCATGGTCGGTGCGCACCAGCAGGCCCTCGCGCTCGAGCCCGTGGAGCGCCTGGGAGAGCATCTTCTCGCTCACGCCCTCGACCCGGCGGCGCAGCTCTCCGAAGCGGTGCGGCCCGTCGGCGAGCGCGAGCAGCACCAGCGATGCCCACCGTCCGGTGACCGTCTCGAAGGCTGCCCGCGAGGAGCAGCCGCGCGCGAACACGTTCGCGATCAGCTCCTGGTCCGGCCCGGTCTCCTCGGTCATGCGCTCAGGATACGTGAACGCTGTGGAATGGATAGCGCTTTCGTTTAGTTAGTATGGGCGTCGGAGGGGCAGACCGCCCCGCGTCTCGAAAGGATCACCATGACCACGTACGCCGTCACCGGAGCCTCGGGCCAGCTGGGCGAGAAGATCGTCCGCGCCCTGCTCGACCTCCACCTCTCCCCGTTCGACGTGGTCGCGCTGGCCCGCGACACCGACAAGGTCGAGGAGCTCGCCGCCCTGGGCGTGCGCACCCGCGAGGCCGACTACGACCGGCCGGAGACCCTGGCCACCGCGCTCGAGGGAGTCGACCGCCTGGTCCTCGTGTCCGCCTCGGAGCCCGGCCGGCGTCTTCCCCAGCACGTCGCGGTGATCGAGGCCGCCGAGGCGGCCGGCGTGTCGCGGATCGTCTACACGTCGATCCTCAAGGCGGACACCACCTCGAACGCGCTCGCACCCGAGCACCTCGCCACCGAGGAGCGCCTCACCGCCTCCCCGATCGAGACGGTCGCGCTGCGCAACTCCTGGTACATCGAGAACTACACGGGCCAGGTCCCCGGCTACGTCGAGCGTGGCGCGATCGTCGGCGCGACCGACGGGGCCGTGATCTCGGCCGCGACGCGCCAGGACTTCGCGGAGGCCGCCGCGGCCGCCGTGACCGCCGACGCGGTCAAGCCGGTCTACGAGCTCGCCGGCGTCGACTTCACTCTCGCGGACCTCGCGGCGACCGTCACCGCCGCGTCGGGCACCGAGGTGACCTACACCAACGTCACCGTCGACCAGCTCGCCGCCGGCATGGTGGAGGCGGGCCTCGACGAGGGCACCGCGGGCTTCTGGGCCTCGATCGACGCGTCCATCGCCCAGGGCGACCTGCAGACCGGCTCGACGGACCTGGTCCAGCTGATCGGCCGTGCGCCGACCTCGCTCGAGGCCGCGGTCAAGGCCGCCGTCTGACGTTCCGCACCGCGCGCGAGGCCCGCGACCCCCTGGGGGGCGCGGGCCTCGTCCCGTCCGGGACGATGCGGACTCAGTCCGGCGCGACGTCCCAGGCGAAGAGGTCCTCGAGGGTGTCGCGGCGGATGTGCACCGTCGACTCGCCGTCGCGGACCGAGACCACGGCAGGCCGCAGCATCGCGTTGTAGTTGTGCGCCATCACGCGCCCGTAGGCGCCGGTGGCGGGCACCGCGAGCAGGTCGCCGCGCGCGATGTCGTGCGGCAGCTCGACGTCGCGGACGACGATGTCGCCGCTCTCGCAGTGCTTGCCGACCACGCGCGACAGGGCGGGCTCCGCGTCCGAGAGCCGCGACGCGACGGTCGCGGTGTACTCCGCGCCGTAGGTGATGGTGCGCATGTTGTCGCTCATGCCGCCGTCGACAGCGACGTACTGGCGCTCGCCGCCGTCATCGAGGGCGACGTGCTTGACCACGCCCACGCGGTAGAGCGTCATGCCCGCGGGGCCCGCGATCGCCCGTCCGGGCTCGATGCTGAAGTGCGGCCAGGAGCCGCCGACCTTGGCGAGCGCGGCGGCGACCGCGTCCGCCATGCCGTAGGCCGCATCGTGCGGGCTCAGCGCCTCGCCGTGCGGCGTGTACTGGATCGCGTAGCCGCCGCCGAGGTCCACCTCCGGGAGCTCGACGCCCGCCTCCATCAGGAACGACGCGCGCAGGCCCAGCATGCGCTCCGCGCTCTCCTGGAACGCCGCGAGCGACAGGATCTGGGATCCGATGTGGGTGTGGATGCCGCGCAGGTCGATCCCTTCGGCGTCGTGGCACTCGAGGAGCGCCTCGAACGCCGCGCCCGAGGCGAGGGAGAGGCCGAACTTCTGGTCCTCGTGGGAGGTGGCGATGTACTCGTGGCCGCCCGCGTGCACGCCGGTGGTGACGCGCACCAGCACCGGGGCGACCGTGCCCATCTCCCGCGCGATCGCGTCGAGCGTCTCGATCTCGGTGAACGAGTCGACGATGATCCGCCCCACGCCCACCTCGAGGGCCCGGCGCAGCTCGGCGTCGGACTTGTTGTTGCCGTGGAGGCCCAGCCGCGCCGCGGGCATGCCGCCTCGCAGCGCGATCTCGAGCTCGCCGCCGGAGGCGACGTCCATGCAGAGGTCGTCGGCGCGCATCCAGCGCGCCACCTTCGAGGACAGGAACGCCTTCGACGCGTAGTAGACGTCCACCTCGGCGCCGTGGCGGCCGAACGCGGTGGCGAACTGGTCGCGGAACGCGCAGGCGCGGTCGCGCATGTCCTGCTCGTCGATGATGTAGAGCGGGGTGCCGTACTGGCCGGCGAGCTCGCGGACGTCGACGCCGCCGACGCTGAGCGCCCCGTCCTCCCCCCGCTCGACGGTGTGCGAGAACACTGCGTGGGGGGCTGCCGTGGCGCTCATGGTCACATCCTCTCGGGCGCGCTCACACCGAGCAGGTGGAGGCCGTTGCGGAGCACCTGGCCCGCGGCGTCGTTGAGCCACAGGCGGGTGCGGTGAAGGTCGGTGATCTCCTCGTCGCCCTGCGGGGTGACGCGGGTGCGGTCGTACCACTGGTTGAACGCCGCGGCGACGTCCTCGAGGTATCGGGCCACGCGGTGCTGCTCGCGGAACTCGACGGCCTGCGCGACCACGCGCGGGAACTCGCCCAGCACGCCGAGCAGCACGGACTCCGTCTCGTGGGTGAGCGCGGACGGGTCGAAGCCGTCCTCGCGGTGGATGCCGTACTCGGCGGCGTTGCGGGCGACGCCGGCGGTCCGGGCGTGCGCGTACTGCACGTAGAAGACCGGGTTCTCCTTGGTCGCCGAGGCGAGCAGGTCCAGGTCGATGTCGAGCGTCGAGTCCGCGCTCGAGCGCGCGAGCGCGTAGCGGGCGGCGTCGACGCCCACCACCTCGACCAGGTCGAGCAGCGTGACCACGGTGCCGGCCCGCTTGGACATGCGCACCGGCTGGCCGTCCTTCACCAGGTTGACCAGCTGGCCGATGATCACCTCGACGGCGTCGGGGTCGTAGCCGAGCGCCGCGGCGGCCGCCTTGAGGCGGGCGATGTAGCCGTGGTGGTCGGCACCGAGCAGGTAGATGAAGCGGTCGGCGCCGCGCTCGTGCTTGTCGCGGATGTACGCGATGTCGCCGGCGATGTACGCGGGATGGCCGTCCGACTTGATCACCACGCGGTCCTTGTCGTCGCCATGATCGGTCGACCGGAGCCACCAGGCGCCGTCGGCCTCGTACAGCGCACCCGACTCCTTGAGCTCCTTGACGGCCTTCTCGACCTTGCCCGACTTGTGGAGCGAGTCCTCGTGGAAGTAGACGTCGAAGTCGACGCCGAAGTCGTGCAGCTGCTCCTTGATCTGGTCGAACATCAGGTGCACGCCGCGGGCGCGGAAGAACTCCTGCAGCTCCTCGCGGGGCAGCTCGAGCGGGTCCCTCTCCCCCACCTCCATGGCCTGGATGAGCACCTGGTTGGCGATCTCCTGGATGTAGTCGCCGCCGTAGCCGTCCTCGGGGGTGTCCTCACCGAGGATCGCCGCGACGAGCGAGCGCGCGAAGTTGTCGATCTGCACGCCGTGGTCGTTGAAGTAGTACTCGCGGATGACCGTCGCGCCGTGGAACTCGAGGAGCCGGGCGAGGGAGTCGCCCACGGCGGCCCAGCGGGCGCCACCCAGGTGCACGGGACCGGTCGGGTTCGCGGAGACGAACTCGAGGTTCACGGTGTGGCTCGTGAGCGACTCGCCCCGGCCGTAGTCCTTGCCGTAGTCGACGATCCCCTTGGCGAGCAGGCCGGCGGCGTCGGCCGCCAGGCGGATGTTGATGAACCCGGGGCCCGCGACCTCCGCGGAGTCGATGCCCTCGACGGCGGCGAGCCGCTCGACGAGCGTGGCGGCGAAGTCGCGCGGGTTCGAGCCCGCCTTCTTCGCGAGCTGCATCGCCACGTTGGTGGCCCAGTCGCCGTGCTCGCGCTGGCGGGGGCGTTCGACGCGCACCTCCGGGACGTCGAACGGGGACAGCTGGAAGTCCGAGTCGTCGATGCCTTCGAGCAGGCACGTGCGGATGGTGGCGGAGAGCTCTTCGGGTGTCACCCGTCCAGTCTAGGCGTGCAGGAGGGCCGCGCTCGCGCGCGGGAGACGGGTCGAGGCGCCCTTCTCCAGCAGGACGATGCGGTCCCGACCAGGCGCGTCGCGCACCGCCTCGCGCAGGTCGTGGCGGGGCTGGGAGAAGTGCGCCCAGTCGTCGACGTGGATCGGCACCACCGTCGCGGCGGGCCACAGCCCGGCCACCTCGAGCGTGCGCGCGGCGTCGAGGGTGAGCAGCGCATCGTCCAGGCGCGCGACCCGCGCGGCGCCCGCGCACACGAGCGCGATCTCGACGTCGGGGAAGCGGCGCGCGACGCGCGCGACCACCGCGGTCTCCGAGTTGTCCCCGGAGAAGTACAGGGTCGGCCAGCCGGGCGCCTCGAGCACGAAGCCGGTGACGTCGCCCAGCTGCTCGGCCACCGCGTCGGGGCCGTGCTGCGCGGGGACGGCGGTCACCGTCACGGGCGCGTGATGGCCCAGGACCGAGACGCTGTGTCAGGGCTTCAGACCGGTGACGCCGGGGATCCGGTCCGCCGCGGACGGCGTGGAGAGCACGTGGCCCGCCTCCGCGAGCGCCGCCCGGCCGGAGCGGTCCAGGTTGTCCTCGTGCTGGTCGTGGCTCAGCAGCACCACGTGCACGTGTCCGATGTGCTCGGGCCCGAACGCGGGGCCGGCGGTCTTCTCGAGGTTGCCGTACACGCCCGGCTGGTCGAAGGTGGGGTCGGTCAGCCAGGTCAGCCCCGCATACCGCAGCACCGCGGTGGGGCCGCCGACCAGCGAGATCTCGACCGGGGTCACGGCACCAGTCTGCCCACCGGATCCGGGCACTGCACGGGGAACGACTCCGCGCACGACTCGACCCAGACCTCCAGGTGGTCCCCGACCGCCAGGTCCGAGGCGGTGAGCGCCTCCCCCGTCGCCGACTCGAGCGCGCCGCCGTCGGCGAACGCGAAGGTGGTGCCGTCGAAGTACTCGTAGCCGGCGTCGGGCGCGAACTCGACGTCGAACGAGCCCGCGCCGGCCTCGACGCTCACGACCGTCCCGACGGCGTCGGGCTCGCGGGTGTCGCGCACGTCCGTCTCGGAGGCCGAGCACGCGCACAGCATCGCGGCGAGGGCGACGGCGCCGGCCAGCGAGACGGTTCGCATGCCAGGTGAACGCGCGAGGGGCCCGGCCGGGTTCCGGCCGGGCCCCTCGCGTTCCGCGTCAGACCGCGGCGAGCGCGCGATCGACCGCGTCGACCACGCCCGGCGGCAGCAGCAGCGCCTGCATCCGGAAGGTCCCGCGCGGGCCCCACTCGAGGGTCCGCAGCAGGTCGCTCGCGCCCTCCCGACCGAGCATCGCGATCAGCGCCTCGCGCACCGCCCCGTAGGCGACGTCGGAGCGTCGGATCTCGACCAGGGGCGTGTCGACCGAGAACGACGCCGTTCCTCCGGTCCGTACGGTCGCGGGGGCGACCCATTCGTGCGTCCCGGACCCCACGGTCACCGGCGCGTCGGCGCCGGGCACGTGCACGGTCGCACGGGTGTTCGGCGGCACCACCACGCGGAGCCGCACCCCCTCGCCGACCCGCTCCCAGCCGGCCTCGTGGGTGCCGTAGGCCGACTCGAAGGTGGCCCTCGCGCGGTCCAGCCCGTCGAGCGCCAGCGGCCTGACCTCGACCTCCCGGTAGCCGGGCGCCGCGGGCGCCAGCCCGGCGACGCGGCGGTGCAGGAAGTCCGCGATCGCCCCGAGCGCGTAGTGGTTGAAGCTGGTCATCTCGCCCGGGTTGACGCTGCCGTCCTCGAGCATCGAGTCCCAGCGCTCCCAGATGGTGGTCGCGCCCATGGTGACCGGGTAGAGCCACGACGGGTTCTCGTCGTTGAGCAGCAGCCGGCCCGCGACGTCCGCGTGGCCGGTGTCGGTGAGCGCGTCCGCGATCAGCGGCGTGCCGACGAAGCCCGTCGAGATGCGGTAGCCCGCCCGCTCGACCAGTTCCGCGAGCCTCGCCCCCATCGCGTCGCGACGCTCGTCGTCCACGATCCCGAAGCCGATCGCGACGGCGTACGCGGTCTGCGCGTCGGACATGAGCCGGCCGGACGCGGTCACGTACTGACGGAGCCACGCCTCCCGGACACGGGCGGCGAGGTCGCCGTAGTGCTGCGCCGCCGCATCGTCCCCGAGCACGCCCGCCGCCTGGGCGACCACATCGGCGGACCGGAACAGGTGGGCCGTCGCGACCAGGTCCTTGTCCGCCTTCGCATCCGCGGGGCGGTCCGGAGGAGCCGTCGGATCGAGCCAGTCGGCGAACTGGAAGTCGTCCTCCCACAGCAGGTTCTCCCCCGTGCGCGACGCCATCCAGTCGACCCAGCGCCGCATCGACGGGAACTGCCGCGCGAGCGTGTCGAGGTCGCCGAAGCGCTGGTAGAGGGTCCATGGCACGAGCGTCGACGCATCGCCCCACGCGGCCGTGCCGATCGCCGCGGACTCGAGCACGTCGGGCACGACGAACGGCACGGAGCCATCCGAGGTCTGATCGAGCGCGAGGTCCTCGAGCCACGACGACAGGAAGGCGTCGGAGTCGTGGAGGAACGATGCGGTGGGGGCGAACACCTGGATGTCGCCGGTCCAGCCGAGCCGCTCGTCGCGCTGCGGGCAGTCCGTCGGGATCGACAGGAAGTTGCCGCGCATCGACCACACCACGTTCTCGTGAAGGCGGTCGAGCAGCCCGTGCGAGGACTCGAAGGCGCCCGTCCGGCGCATGTCCGAGTGGATCACCAGCGCCGTGACGTCCGAGGGGTCGAGCTCGCCCGGCCAGCCGTCGACCTGCGCGTAGCGGAAGCCGTGGAACGTGAACTGGGGCTCCCACGTCTCCGGACCGCCGCCCGCGAGCGTGTAGCGGTCGATCGCCGTCGCGCGACGCAGCGGTCGGAGCGCGAGCTCGCCGTGCTGAAGCACCTCCGCGTGGCGCAGCGTGACGGTGGTGCCCGCCGGCCCGTCGACCGAGATCCGCAGCCGGCCCACCAGGTTCTGACCGAAGTCGAGCACGGTGGCGCCTCCCGGGGTGCGGATCACCTCGACGGGCGACAGCTCCTCCGTGACGCGGACCGGCGGGCTGGTGCGCGGCACGGGCACGCGCGTGACGGGCGATGCCGCCGCCGGCACCCAGCCGCCGGGCTCCCGCCGCCGGGCGTCGACCTGCTCGCCCGCGTAGATGCCGGAGGACAGGATCGGGCCCTCGTCGGTGACGTCCCAGGTGCCGTCGGTGACGACCTCCTCGACGGTGCCGTCCTTGTACTCGAGCCGCAGCACCGCGGAGAACGCGGGCTGCGAGCCGTAGATGTACCGCTCGAGCCCGTTGAAGCCGAACTTCTCCGCGTACCAGCCCGCCGCGAGGTCGACCGCGACCGCGTGGGTGCCCTCCGTGAGGAGCGCCGTGACATCCGTGCACGCGTAGGTGTCGCGGTCGCCGTAGTGGGTCCAGCCGGGCTTCATGCGCTCGTCGTCGACGGGGATTCCGTCGACCGAGGCCTGGTAGACGCCGTGCGCGGTGGCGTAGAGGAGCGCCGACCGGAGCTTGGGACGGACGCTCACCGCCTGGCGGAGGCGCACCGGGCACTGCTCGGCGCGGGCGCCGGGATGCGCGATCCACGCGGCGGACCAGCCGTCGGCGACCCCGCACCGGACGGGAACGGGCGCGCTCCACGGGCTCCAGCCGGTGGCCTTCGAGTGGACGCGCACGCGGACGGTGCCGCGCTGCCCGGTCGCGAGAGGCGAGAACGGCCAGGCGACCGCGGCGGCGGCGGGGCCCGCGAGCTCGCGGATCAGCGCGCCGCCGGTCGAGTCCCACTCGACCTCGGCGCCGTCCTGCTCCCAGTCGGCCGCGTCCGTCGCGGTCGCCCACGACAGGCGCGGCGTGCGGGTCATCACGATCTCGCCGAACGTCCCGCTCTCGAGCAGGACGCTGACGTTGGTGGCGGTCGGCACGGTCACCCCTTCACTGCGCCGGAGGTCATGCCGGCGACGATCTGTCGGTTGAAGATGATGTACATCACGAGCATCGGGATGGTGATGAGCAGGATGTCCATGAACAGGAAGTTCCATTGCGCGTTGAACTGGCCGAGGAAGTTGTAGACGGTCAGCTGCACGGTCGCGCCCTTGTCTCCCGGCAGGAAGTACAGGGGGTTCTGGAAGTCGTTGAACACGAACACCGACTGGACCACGATCACGGTGACGATCACGGAGCGCAGCAGCGGGAAGATCACCTGGAAGAACAGCCTGAGCGGGCCTGCTCCGTCCATGACCGCCGCCTCGTCGAGCTCCCGGGGGATGGTCGCGACGAAGGCACGGAACATCAGCACGCAGAACGCCATGCCGAAGGCGACCTCGACCAGGATCAGGCCGTGGAGGGTCTTGTAGATCCCCAGCGACTGCATCACCCAGATGGTCGGGACCACGGCCGGCGGCACGATCAGCCCGGCGAGCACCAGGAAGTTGATGAACGGGTTCCAGCGGCTCTTGCGACGCTGGAGCACGTAGCCGACCAGCGCGGAGACCACGACCATGAGGGTGACGGAGCCCACCGTGAGGATGGTCGAGTTGATGAAGGCCGTCACCAGGATGTAGTCGCGCGCCTGGATGACCTCGACCAGGTTCTCGACGAAGTGCCACTCTGTGGGCCACGAGAACTGGAGCAGCGAGGCCTCCTGACCGCTCTTCGAGGCGGTGAGGAAGATGAAGGCGAACGGCACGATGAACACGACGGTGGTCACGACGATGCCGAGGAGTCCGCCCACCCACTTGTAGGTGCGGTTGAGCTTGGGGGTACCGGCGGCGGTGGTCATCGGTCGACCTCCTTGCGGTTGAGGAACCAGAAGAGCGGGATGACGATCGCCGCGACCAGGACGAAGAGGACCACGTTGCCCGCGGTCGACAGACCGTAGAAGCCCGCCTGGTACTGCTTGTAGACCATGGACGCGAGCACGTCGGAGCTGAATCCGGGACCGCCGCCGGTCATGGTCCAGATGAGCGCGAAGGAGCGCAGGCCGCCGATCAGCGACAGGATGATCACCGTGGTGGTCGCCGGCCGCATGAGCGGCAGGGTCACGTGCCAGAAGGACTTGGTCGCGCTCGCTCCGTCGACCTTGGCGGCCTCGAAGTACTCCTGCGGGATGGCGACGATGCCCGCGATGTAGATGAGCGTCGCGATGCCCACGCCGGCCCAGACGTCGACGAATGCGACGGAGAACAGCGCGAGATCCGGGTCCGTGAGCCACCCGGGACCGTCGATCCCGACCCCCGCGAGGACGTTGTTGATGAGCCCGTCGAACGGGTCCATCAGCACCCTGAAGGTCACGCCGACGCCGACCGCGGACACCAGCACCGGGAAGAACACCACCGAGCGGAGATACCCGCGGGCGATGATCTGGCTCGACAGGAACACCGCGAAGAGCAGGCCCAGGACCACCTTGAGGCCCGACGTGATCACGGCGTACAGGAGCGTGTGGATCAGGCTCTGGAAGAGGTAGGGCTCCGAGAAGAACGTCACGAAGTTGTCGAAGCCGATGAACTCCGAGTCGAAGATGGTCCAGCGCGTCAGCGAGAAGTAGAACGATGCGAAGGTGGGCGCCACGAACAGCACGCCGTAGATGATCGCCGCCGGCAGGTAGAACCACATCGGGTACGGGCTGCGCTTGCGGTCGCGCCGGCCTCGCCTGGTGGGGGCGTCGGTCGCGGGGGGCGCCTGCTGGGCGCGGGGAAGGGTGTCAGTCATGAGGTGGCTCCGCCGGGCCTCCGGGTCCCGGCCGCGGCCGGGACCCGGAGGCGTGATCGGTGTCGGACGGAGGGCTTACCAGCCCTCGAGACCCAGCTGCTGGGCCTGCTTCTCCACGTCCTGGTCGTACAGGGCGGCGCCGTCCTCCGCGGTGCGGATGCCGGAGCCGACCTCGACGGTGATCTGCTCGAGCGCAGGACCCTTGATGGGCGACAGGAACTCGAGCGCGGGGCCCGTGTTGCCGGCGTCGAAGTAGGGCAGCATGTCCGCGACCATCTGCGGCACGTCGTCGGGCAGCGTGCAGCCGTCCACGAAGTACGGGCCCTGGGCGCCCACGGCCTCGGTCTGGATGTCGCAGGCCTCGGGCGTGGCGACGAAGTTCATGAAGTCCTTCACCGCGTCGGGGTGCTCGGTCGTGGTCGGGGAGTAGATGCCCGCGCCGAGCCAGGTGGTGAGCGGGCTGTCGGCGGCCGCACCCGGCATCGCGAAGTAGCCGACGTCGTCGACGTTGTCCGGCGAGTTCGCCAGGACCTCGGCGAGCGCGAAGCTCAGCATCGGGTAGTGCGCGCCCTCGCCCTGGGCGACCATGCGGACGCCGTCGGCGAAGGTCGCGGAGGCGAAGTCCTCGTTGAGGTAGCCGGCCTCGTAGACCTCCTGCTGGTGGACGAAGCCGTCGATCGCGGGCGAGCCGTCGGCGTACTTGACCTCGTTCGCGGTGTACTTGTCGGCCCAGTCGGGGTCGACCGCGAGCACGTTGGCGAAGTCTCCCAGGACGAACAGCTGCGAGGTCCAGGTGTCGGCGAAGGTCTGGATCACGGGAACCTTGCCCGCGTCGAGGATCGCCTGGTTGTTGGCCATGAACTCGTCCCAGCTGGTCGGGATCTCGAGACCGAGCTCCTCGTACATCGGGATGTTGTACATGACGCCGCCGCCCATGGCGGTGCCGGCGGGGACGCCGTAGAGCATGCCGTCGGCCGTCACGCCCGCCTTGAACGTGTCGGAGATCGCGTCCGCGTTCGCCAGGTCGTCGATCGGCATCAGGGTCTTGGTCGGGGCGAGCGCCTGGAACAGCGAGCCCGAGTTGTAGAAGAAGAGGTCCGACATCTCGCCGGTCTGGAGGCGGGTCTTGACGATGTTGTCGCCGTCGCCTCCGCCGGGACGCTCCTCGATCGCGAAGGTCACGTTGGGGTGCTCGGCCGTGTACGCGTCGGTCAGCGCCTGGACGATCCCGACGCTGGTCTCCGTGTTGTCGACCAGGAACGAGAGCTCCACGGGCTCCATGGAGTCGGTGGTCTCGCCCGAGCCGGACGAGTCGGGGCTCGAGGACCCCGACGAGCAGGCGGCCAGGCCGAGGGCCGAGACCGCGATGATGGCCGGCAGCGCGATCGCGCGGCGGCGGTGAGTGAAAGGCATCCTTGTCCTCCATCCGCGGCGGAGCCTCCTTGCCCCGCCGTTGAACCGATTCAAGCACAGAGGACCTAGGTCCCGCCAGTGTTCGTGTAACGATTCAATAACGGGACGGTCACGAGCACGCGACCCGGGCCCGGCACGCTTCCGACGCGCGGCTCACGGCACGGTCGAGGCGCGGATCACGAGGCTCGGCTCGAACACCACGTGCCGCGCGGTCGCGCGGTCCGGCCGCTCCCCCTGCTCGAGGATCAGCTCGACCGCGGTCGAGCCGATCAGCTCGCGCGGCTGCCGCACCGAGGTGATCGGGACCACCGCGGAGGCGGCGAAGGAGATGTCGTCGTAGCCGACCAGCGCCACCTCGTCGGGCACCTGCACCGGGTCGGGGCCGAACAGCAGCGCCCGCTCGACGCCGATCGCCAGCAGGTCGTTGGCCGCGACGATCCCGTCGATGCCGGTCTCGCGCACGAGCGCGCGCAGCACCTCGCCCGCGCGCCGACCCTCGTCGAGCGACATCTCGTCGGTGCCGACCAGGTGCAGGCTCGCGCCCTCGACGGCGGCGACGGCCTCGGAGGCGCCCCGATGGCGGTCCGCGACCTGCCGGATCCGCAGCGGCCCGCCGACGAACGCGAGCCGTCGGCGACCCAGGTCGAGCAGGTGACGCGCCGCGAGCGCGCCGCCGGCCACGTCGTCGACCGAGACCGAGGGGAAGCCGGAGGCGCCCGCCTCGCGGTCCACGAGCACCACCGGGATGCCCCGGTCGCGCGCGAGCTCGAGCCGGGACAGGTCGTCCTCGACGGGAGAGATCAGCAGCCCGCCGACCCGCTGCTCCTCGAACACCTCGAGGTGGCTGGCCTCGCGCTCGGGGGACTCGTCGGAGTTCGCCAGGAGCACCGTGTAGCCGTCCTCGGCCGCCCTCGCCTCGGCGCCCCGCGCCACGTCGGTGAAGAACGGGTTCGCCACGTCGAGCACCACCAGCGCGAGCGCCCGGCTGCGACCCGCCCGGAGCTGTCGCGCCGCGGCGTTGGGGACGTAGCCGAGCTCGTCGATCGCGCGGTGGACCCGCTCGACGGTCTCGGCCTTGACGTGGTCCGGGCGGTTGAGCACGTTCGACACCGTGCCGACGGACACGCCGGCCAGCGCCGCCACCTCGCGCACGCTCACCGCCACCGCGCCACCTCCTCCACCTGGGGTCCCGCCAGGATACTGAAACCTTCCACCGGCGACGCCTCCGCACCGCCGGAGCGGCCCCACACGCACCCGACTTGACCGCAGCCCCGCACGCGCCTAAGGTTTGAATCGTTTCAACACGGCGGATGCGCCGTAACCGCACTGACCCGGGCAAGGGCGCCGCCGACGGCGCGGCCCGCCCCGGGCCGGACTCGAAGGAGAGACACGATGGCCTTCAGCAGCCACGTCGCCAGCCGACTCGAGGAGCAGGCCATCGAGCTGCCCTCGTGGGCCTTCGGCAACTCGGGCACCCGCTTCCGGGTGTTCGGCACCCCCGGCACCCCCCGCGACCCGTTCGAGAAGATCTCGGACGCCGCCCAGGTCCACAAGTTCACCGGCCTGTCCCCGAGCGTCGCCCTTCACATCCCGTGGGACAAGGTCGACGACTACGCGGTGCTGCGCAAGCACGCGGAGGACGAGGGCGTGGCGCTCGGCACCATCAACTCGAACACGTTCCAGGACGAGGACTACAAGCTGGGCTCCCTGGCGCACCGGGACGACCGCATCCGCCGCAAGGCGATCGACCACCACCTCGAGTGCATCGACATCATGGACGCCACCGGCTCGCGCGACCTCAAGATCTGGCTCGCGGACGGCACCAACTACGCGGGTCAGGACGACATGCGCGGCCGTCAGGACCGCATGGCCGAGGCGCTCCAGGAGATCTACGACCGGATCGGCGAGCACCAGCGCCTGGTGCTCGAGTACAAGATCTTCGAGCCGGCGTTCTATCACATGGACGTGCCGGACTGGGGCACCTCCTACGCCCAGGTGGCCGCGCTCGGCGACCGCGCGACCGTGTGCCTCGACACCGGCCACCACGCCCCCAGCACCAACATCGAGTTCATCGTGATGCAGCTGCTGCGCCTGGGGAAGCTCGGGTCCTTCGACTTCAACTCTCGCAACTACGCGGACGACGACCTGATCGTCGGCGCCGCGGACCCGTTCCAGCTGTTCCGCATCCTGGTCGAGGTGCTGCGCGGCGGCGGCTACGGCACGGACGGCGACACGGCGTTCATGCTCGACCAGTGCCACAACATCGAGGACAAGATCCCGGGCCAGATCCGCTCGGTGCTGAACGTCCAGGAGATGACGGCGCGCGCGCTGCTCGTCGACCGCGAGGCCCTCACGGCCGCGCAGGTCGAGGGCGACGTGCTCAAGGCGAACGGCATCCTCATGGACGCGTTCTACACCGACGTGCGCCCCGACCTCGCCGCCTGGCGTGAGGAGCGCGGCCTGCCCGCCGACCCGATGAAGGCCTTCGCCGACTCCGGCTACCTGGCGCAGATCGCCGCCGACCGCGTCGGCGGAGTCCAGGCCGGCTGGGGCGCCTGAGCCCCGCCGCGGGGCGCGCGGCACCTCCCTGCCCGTGCGCCCCGCGGCCCTCCCGCATCGTCCCGACCCCACCACCAGACCCCTCCCGAAAGGCACCACCGTGACCGTCCCCACGTCCGCGGCCGCATCGCACACCACGGCCGACCAGCTCATCGCCCGCTCGAACCGCCTGGGCGCCGACCCGAAGAACACCAACTACGCGGGCGGCAACACGTCCGCCAAGGGCCTCGCGGCCGACCCCGTGACGGGCGAGGACGTCGAGCTCCTCTGGGTCAAGGGCTCCGGCGGCGACCTCGGCACGCTGGGCACGAACGGGCTCGCCGTGCTGCGCCTCGACCGCCTCCGAGGCCTGGTCGACACCTACCCCGGCGTCGAGCGTGAGGACGAGATGGTCGAGGCCTTCGACTACTGCCTCCACGGCCGCGGCGGTGCCGCGCCCTCGATCGACACCGCCATGCACGGCCTGGTCGACGCCCCGCACATCGACCACCTGCACCCCGACGCCGGCATCGCGATCGCGACCGCGGTGGACGGCCCCGAGCTCACGCAGCGCATCTTCGGCGACGCCGTCGTGTGGGTGCCGTGGCGCCGTCCCGGCTTCCAGCTCGGCCTCGACATCGCGGCGATCAAGGCGGAGAACCCGCAGGCGATCGGCTGCATCCTGGGCGGCCACGGCATCACCGCGTGGGGGGAGACCTCCGACGAGTGCGAGGCGCGCTCGCTGCAGATCATCGACACGGCCGCCGCGTACATCGAGGCCAACGGCCGACCCGAGCCCTTCGGCCCCGCGCTCGCCGGCTACGGCGCCCTGCCGGAGGCCGAGCGTCGCGCCAAGGCCGCAGCCCTCGCCCCCGTGATCCGCGGTCTCGCGTCCATGGACGCGCCGCAGGTGGGTCACTTCACCGATGCCGACGTGGTGCTCGACTTCCTTAGCTCCGCCGAGCACCCGCGCCTCGCGGCGCTCGGCACGTCCTGCCCCGACCACTTCCTGCGCACCAAGGTCAAGCCGCTGGTGCTCGACCTGCCCGCGGACGCCCCCGTCGAGGACTGCATCGCCCGCCTCAAGGAGCTGCACGCCTCCTACCGCGAGGACTACCAGGCCTACTACGACGCGTACGCGACCGAGGACTCCCCCGCGATCCGCGGCGCGGACCCGGCGATCGTTCTCGTGCCCGGCGTCGGCATGTTCTCCTTCGGCCGCAACAAGCAGACCGCCCGCGTCGCGGGCGAGTTCTACGTCAACGCGATCAACGTGATGCGCGGCGCCGAGTCGCTGTCGACGTACGCGCCGATCTCGGACGCGGAGAAGTTCGCGATCGAGTACTGGGCGCTCGAGGAGGCCAAGCTCCAGCGGATGCCCAAGCCCAAGTCGCACGCGACCCGCGTCGCGTTCGTCACCGGAGCCGCGTCCGGCATCGGCAAGGCCATCGCCACCCGCCTGGCCGCCGAGGGCGCGTGCGTGGTGATCGCGGACCTCGACCTCGCCAAGGCGCAGGAGGCCGCGGCCGAACTCGGCGGACCGGACGTCGCCGTGGGCGTGGCCGCGAACGTCTCCGACCCGGCCGCCGTGCAGGCCGCGATCGACGAGGCCGTGCTCGCCTTCGGCGGCGTCGACCTGGTGATCAACAACGCCGGCCTGTCGCTGTCGAAGCCGCTGCTCGAGACCACCGAGAAGGACTGGGACCTGCAGCACGACGTGATGGCGAAGGGCTCGTTCCTGGTCTCCCAGGCGGCCGCCCGCGCGATGATCGCCCAGGAGATGGGCGGCGACATCGTCTACATCGCGTCCAAGAACTCCGTGTTCGCGGGCCCGAACAACATCGCCTACTCCGCCACCAAGGCGGACCAGGCGCACCAGGTGCGCCTGCTGGCCGTCGAGCTCGGCGAGTTCGGCATCAAGGTCAACGGCATCAACCCCGACGGCGTGGTCCGCGGCTCCGGCATCTTCGCCGGCGGCTGGGGCGCCAACCGTGCGAAGACCTACGGGATCGAGGAGGACGACTTGGGCAAGTTCTACGCGCAGCGCACCATCCTGAAGCGCGAGGTGCTCCCCGAGCACGTCGCCAACGCGGCCGCGATGATCACCGGCCCCGACATGACGCACACGACCGGCCTGCACGTCCCCGTGGACGCCGGCGTGGCGGCGGCCTTCCTCCGATGACGGCGGCGGTCGCCGCGGTCGACCTGGGCGCGACCTCCGGGCGCGTCATGGTCGGGCAGGTGGGTCCCGAGACCCTCGAGCTCCGCCAGGTGGGCCGGTTCCCCAACGGGCCGGTCCGCACGCCGGACGGCCTGCACTGGAACCTCCAGCAGCTCTTCTCCCACGTGCTCGACGGGCTGCGCTCGGCGTCGCGCTGGGACGAGTCGATCGCCTCGATCGGCATCGACTCGTGGGCCGTCGACTACGCGCTGCTGCGCGGCGGACGCGTGCTCGGGGAGCCGTTCCACTACCGCGACGACCGCACCGCCCGCGGGGTCGACCTGGTCCACGACCAGGCCCCGTTCTCGACCCTGTACGCCCGCAACGGCCTGCAGTTCCTGCCGTTCAACACGGTCTACCAGCTCGCGGTCGAGCGCGAGGCGGGCATGCTCGACGTCGCGGACCGCATGCTGCTGGTCCCCGACCTGATGGCCCACTACCTGACGGGGGCCGAGGTCGCCGAGGCGACCAACGCCTCCACCACGGGCCTCCTCGACGTCACCACTCAGGAGTGGGACGGCGAGCTGATGGACCTCCTGGGCCTGCCGCGCCGGCTCTTCCCGCGCATCGTCCACCCCGGCGAGCGGATCGGGACCCTGCTGCCGCACGTCGCCGACCTCACGGGCCTCGCCGCCGCCACCCCGGTGGTCGCGGTCGGGTCGCACGACACGGCCTCGGCCGTGGTCGCGACCCCGATGACCGAGCCGGGCGGTGCCTACATCTCCTGCGGCACCTGGGGGCTCGTGGGCGTCGAGACGGAGACACCGATCCTCACCCGGACCGCGGAGCACGCGAACTTCACCAACGAGGGCGGCGTCGACGGCCGCACGCGGTTCCTGCACAATGTCATGGGCCTGTGGATCCTCAGCGAGACCATCCGCTGGTGGGAGCGCGACGGCGAGCCGGTCGACCTGCAGAAGCTGCTCGCGCAGGCGGCCGCCGTGCCGGCGCCCGAGCACATCTTCGACGCGAACGATGCGGTGTTCATCCCGCCCGGCGACATGCCGGCGCGCATCGCGGGCTGGCTGGGCGAGCGCGGCCTGCAGGTGCCCGCGTCGCGGGCGGAGATGGCGCGGTGCATCATCGAGAGCCTCGCGCAGGCGTTCGCCGACGCGGTGCACGATGCGGGCGCGCTGTCCGCGCAGGAGGTGCGCCGGATCCACATCACCGGTGGCGGCTCGCTCAACGAGCTCCTGTGCCAGCGCACCGCGGACCGCTCGGGCCTGCCCGTCATGGCGGGCCCCGTCGAGGCCACCGCGATCGGCAACGTGCTGGTCCAGGGCCGCGCGCTGGGCGCGATCACCGGCTCCCTCGAGTCGCTCCGCGACCTGGTCGCGCGTACGTTCAAGCCACGAGTGTTCGAACCGAAGGGTCACTGACATGAAGATGGAGCGCCGGATCCCCCGGCCGGCGGACCTCGCGCCGCTCATGCGCTTCAAGAAGCTCGAGACCGACGGCCGCGCGCGGCGCCTCGCGAAGGCGCACACGATCGCGGACCTGCGGGCGATCGCGAAGCGGCGCACCCCCAAGGGCGCGTTCGACTACACGGACGGCGCGGCCGAGCAGGAGCTGTCGCTCGCGCGTGCTCGCCAGGCCTTCCGCGACATCGAGTTCCACCCGGCGATCCTGCGCGACGTGTCGCAGGTCGACACGTCCGTCGAGATCCTCGGTGGCCGCTCCGCGATGCCGTTCGGGATCGCGCCCACCGGCTTCACCCGCATGATGCAGGCCGAGGGCGAGCGCGCCGGAGCCTCGGCCGCGGGCGCGGCCGGGATCCCCTTCTCCCTGTCGACGCTCGGCACCACGGCCCCCGAGGGGGTGCGCGACGCGAACCCCGACGGTCGCAACTGGTTCCAGTTGTACATGCAGAAGGACCGCGACAAGTCGATGCAGTTGATGGCCCGCGCGGCCGACGCCGGCTTCGACACCCTGCTGGTGACGGTCGACGTACCCGCCGCGGGTGCGCGCCTGCGGGACTACTACAACGGGTTCACCATCCCGCCGCAGCTGACCCCGTCCACGGTGCTGAACGCGATCCCGCGCCCGGAGTGGTGGATCAACTTCCTCACCACCGAGCCGCTGACCTTCGCCTCGCTGAGCGAGTGGAACGGCACGGTCGGCGAGCTGCTCGACTCGCTGTTCGACCCCACGGTCGACTTCGACGACCTCGAGTGGATCCGCGACCAGTGGCCCGGCAAGGTCGCGGTCAAGGGCATCCAGACGCTCGACGACGCCAAGGCCGTGGTCGACCGGGGCGTCGACGGCATCGTCCTGTCCAACCACGGCGGGCGCCAGCTCGACCGCGCCCCGATCCCCTTCCGCCTGCTGCCCTCGGTCGCGGCGGAGCTGGGCGACCGCACCGAGATCGTGCTCGACACGGGGATCATGGCGGGCGCCGACATCGTCGCGGCGCTCGCCTGCGGCGCCGACTTCACGCTCGTGGGCCGCGCCTACCTCTACGGGCTCATGGCCGGCGGCCGCGAGGGCGTCGACCGGGCGATCCAGATCCTCAGCACCGAGGTGGTGCGGACCATGAAGCTCCTGGGCGTCGCCTCGGTGGCGGAGCTCAACCCCGATCACGTCACGCAGCTGCAGCGGCTGGTGCCGGTGCGCTCCTCCTAGGGGAGACCGGCCGGGCGGGGTACTGCCTCCCCCCGCCCGGCTGGTATCCTCGTTCGGCCCGGACCTGTCCGGGCGGGCCCCCGTAGCTCAGCGGATAGAGCGCCGGTTTCCGGTACCGTAGGTCGCAGGTTCGATTCCTGTCGGGGGCGCCACAGATAAGGCCCGCTACCAGCGTATTCGCTGGCGGCGGGCCTTCGTCGTCCCGGCGTCCGATCAGGCGCCGACGGTGCTGGCGCGCACCACGAGGCTGGGCGCCATGCCCACCGCTCGATGACGGTGATCGGGGTCCTCCGCCTCCTCGAAGAGCATGGCGGCGGCCTCCTCGCCCATCGCCGCGCCGGGCTGCCGGACGGTCGTGAGCGGGGTGGGGCTGTCCCACGCCTCCTGGTTGTCGTCGTAGCCGATCAGCGCGACGTCCTCGGGGATCCGCAGGGAGGAGCCGGCGGTGAGGGCCTGGGCGAGACCCGCGGCGACCAGGTCCGCCATCGCGAAGATCCCGTCGATCTCGCCCGCCTCGATACGCGACCGCCACTCCTGGCCGACCAGCCAGCCGTCGGACCGGCGCACGCCGTCGACCTCGGCGCGCGCCACGATCGACGCGCCGGTGCCCGCGAGCGCGTCCTCGAACCCCTCGAGACGCTCGTCGACGGGCTGGAGCTCGCGCGGGGCCGCGACCACGGCCAGGCGGCGGCGCCCGATCTCCACCAGGTGCCGCGCCGCGAGCGCGCCGCCCTCGACGTTGTTCGCGTGGACCGAGCACCGATCGACGCCGTCCCCGTGGAAGTCGACGAAGACCAGCGGCCGCTCCCCGCGGTGATGCGCGACCAGGCTCCGGAAGTGACGGTCGTTGTTGATCGCGACGATCGTGCCGAGCGTCTGCATGGACTCGAACATCGCGAGGTAGCGGCGCTCCTTCGCAAGGTCCGTGTAGGTGTTGGTCAGCAGCACGAAGGCCTGGCGCTCGTCGACCACCGTCTCGACGCCTCGCGCGATCTCCCGGAACAGGGAGTTCGCCACGTCCGAGAGCACCAGCCCCACCGCCGGCGAGGTGCCGACCGCGAGCGATCGCGCCATGCCGTGCGGGATGAAGCTCAGCTCGCGGATCGCCCGCTCGACGCGCTCCCGGGTCTCGGGGGCCACCCGCTCCGGGTGGTTGAGCACGTGCGACACCGTGCCCTTGGACACGCCGGCGCGCGCGGCGACGTCCGCCATGCTCGACCGTGCCGCCCCGGTGCGGCGGCCGCTCGCCCGCTCGTCCACGATCACACTCTAGGGCGCCGGACGCGCCCCGACCCCGCTACTCGCCCGCGGTCTCGGACACCTCGGGCGCCTCGAGCGGGTGCAGTGCCACCGAGTCGGCGACCGCGCGGTCGCCCTCGACGTCGACCTCGCACACGAGGTGCTCCTCGCTCGACAGCCACCACACCACCGTGACGTGGTCGCGGCCCTCGGCGGCGAGGGCGTCCGCCGCGTCGTCGAGCGCGGCGACCCGGTCCTCGGGGAGGTCGGCGACCGGGCTGTCGAGCGCACCCTGCTGGCGCAGGAGGCCGTAGTAGTCGCGCCAGTCGGCGGCCGAGTAGACGTCGCCGGCCTGGATGGTCGGCTGGGCCTCGCCCGAGGCCGCCTGCGCCCCGTAGGCGTCCTCGCAGGCCCTCACCGCATCGGCCTGACCCGCGCTGTAGCCCTGCCGCAGGTTCGACACGACCACCGCGCCGATCACCACCAGCAGGGCGACGCCCGCGGCCACCGCGACGGGCCACCACGCGCGCGGCGGCTCGACGGGCTTCTCGGCGGGCTGAGGGGGCTGCGGCATGGCGACCAGCGTACGGGGCGGTCACGCGCCTTCCGCGCCTACAGTGGGCTCGTGATCGACCTGAGGGACGCGCCCGCCCTGGGGCTGGCCCTGGGCGGCGGCGGCACGCTCGGCGGGGCGCACATCGGCGTCCTGCAGGTGCTTCAGGAGCGTGGCATCACCCCTGCCTACATCGCGGGTACCTCGTCGGGCGCGCTCGTCGGCGCCGCCTACGCGATGGGGATCGACCCGCACCGGCTCGAGGAGCTGCTGCTCGGCATCCGCTGGACCGACGTGGCGCGCGTGCCGCGCCGCCCGGGCGCAGGGCTGCTCGACGCGGAGGCGCTGCGCGCGTCGGTCACCGGCCTGATCGGCGGGGACGTCGCGATCGAGGACATGCCGATGCCGTTCGTCGCGGTCGCGACGGATCTCGCGTCGCGCACGGCGCGGGTGTTCGACCGCGGCTCGCTGATCGACGCCCTGCGCGCCTCCATCTCCGTCCCGGGGGTGTTCCGGCCGGTCCGCATCGACGGCCGCCGGCTCGCCGACGGCGGGCTGATCGCCAACGTGCCGCTCCAGGCCGCCCTCGACATGGGCGCGTCCCCCGTGATCGCGGTCAGGGTCGCGCCCGAGTGGGACGTCCCGGGCTACTCGAGCGCGGCCGCGCTGCGTGCGCTGGAGGCCCGGCCCGACGTGCTGGCGATCGCGCCGAACCTCCGCGGCCGCCAGTGGTGGCAGACCAAGGACCTCGACCGCGTGGTGGAGGCCGGGCGCGCGGCGACCGAGGCGGCGCTGGAGGAGTGAGCGGCGCTCAGTCGTCGTGGGCCCGCAGCTCGAGCACGGTGTCGACGCCGAGCTCCTCGAAGTAGGCGAGCGTCGCGCGCGAGGTCGCGAGCAGCGGGCGCAGCGGGCGTCCGGGCCGGGCGGCGGCTCCGCCAGCGGTCGCCTCGAGCGAGCGCGCGATCCCCGCCGCGGCCACGGTGAGCAGCTCGATCGCGGGACGCACCGGCGTCTCATCGATGGGCACCACCGCGCCGAGCGCCGCGTGCACCCGCCCGGTCGAGTCGATCACGGGCACCGCGATGCCGCGGGAGGCCTCGTGGATCGCGCCGTCGAGCACCGCGTAGCCGTCGCGCCGCGCGTCGGCCACCCGGGCGCGCAGCTCGCGCGCGTCCGCGATCGCGCGCGCCGTGGGCCGCGACCAGTGCCCCGCCGCGACCTCGTCGAGCAGCGCCTCCGGCGCGTGAGCGAGCAGCACCAGGCCGCTCGAGCTGAGGGGCAACGCGATACGCGCGCCGATCAGCGTGGCGTTCACCACGGCGTCGGGCGCGGAGAGGCGCTCGATGAAGAGCACGTCGTGCCCGCTGAGCACGCCCAGCTGGATGTGCTGGCGCAGCCGCGCATGCACCACGCCCATCCAGGGCCGGGCGAGCTCCCGCAGGCCCGCCGCGCCGGGCGTCCGGGTCGCCAGCTCCCACAGCCGCAGACCGGGCCGGTAGCGCCGGTCACCGACCGGCTCGAGCAGGCCCTCCTCGGCGAGCTCGGCGACCAGACGATGCGCGGTGGACAAGGGCAGCGCCGCCGCGGCGGCGATCTCGCTGAGCGTGAGATCGCCCGTGAGGGGCCCGAAGGCTCCCAGGACGCGCAGGTGCCTGCTGAGCGCGGACCTCCCCGCCGAACCTCGCGCCATCGCGTGCCTCCCGGCCCACCGTACCCGACCTTCCGTTGAATGGAAGGATCGCTCCCGGGAGGGACGATGCGCGGCCTACCGTCGGAGTCGATCAACGACGATCGCGCACCGGCAAGGAGGCCACGTGCTCACCGCAGAACCCCTCGCTCCCGAGGCCCCGGCCCAGGCCGGCGTCCGCACCGTCACCGTGGCGCGCCGCCACCAGGTCGCCGACGACGTGGTGGAGCTGGTGCTCCGCCGACCCGACGGCGGACGGCTGCCCGACTGGGCTCCCGGCGCCCACATCGACCTGGTGCTGCCCGATGGTCGCAGCCGCCAGTACTCGCTCTGCGGCGACCGCTGGGACGCGGACACGTACACCATCGCCGTGCTGCTCGACCCCGCGGGACGCGGCGGATCCCGGTACATCCACGAGCACGTCAGCGAGGGCGACACCCTCACGTTCGCCGGACCGCGCAACAACTTCCGGATGGCTCCGTCCGCGCGCCAGCTCTTCGTCGCCGGCGGCATCGGCATCACGCCGCTGATCCCGATGATCGAGCAGGCCGAGCTGCTCGGGACGGACTGGCACCTCCTCTACCTGGGCCGCAGCCACGCCCACCTGGCGTACCTCCGCGAGCTCGCGCGCCACTCCGGCCGGATCACCGTGCACTGCAAGGACACGGACGGCCGCGCCGACCTCGACGCGTGGATCCCCACCGACCCCGCGGTGCGCGTCTACGCGTGCGGCCCGGAGCGGCTCCTGGACGCGGTCGAGGCCTGGGCGCCCGCCCTCGAGCACGCCCCCCGCGTCGAGCGGTTCGTGGCCCGGCTCGACGACCGCCCCTCCCGCGCCTTCGAGGTGATCGCGGCCCGCTCCGGCGCCGCCGCCACGGTCGGCGAGCACGAGACGGTGGTGGACGCGCTCCGCCGGGTCGGCGTCGACGTCATCACCTCCTGCGCGCAGGGCGTGTGCGGCACCTGCGAGACCGACGTGGTCGACGGACGCCCCGACCACCGTGACTCGGTCCTCGACGAGCGGACCCGTGCGGAGGGCACCTGCCTGCTCCCCTGCGTGAGCCGCTGCCTCGACTCCCGCCTGGTCCTCGACGTCTGATCCCCCTGCCCCCGCATCGTCCCTCCGGAGGAATCCCATGACCGCCGCCATCGACACCACGATCCCGACCTCGGACGTCGACCCCTTCTCCCCCGAGTTCCTCGCCGACCCCTGGCCGTTCGTCACCGAGCTGCGCGAGATGGCCCCGGTGGTCCACCTCGAGCGCCACGACGTCCACGCGATCGGGCGGTACGCGGACGTGCACCGCGCGCTCACGGACTGGCAGTCGCTGCAGTCCGCGGCAGGCGTCGGGCTGTCGAACTTCAACCACGAGAAGCCGTGGCGGCCGCCGAGCGTGCTGCTCGAGGCCGACCCGCCGAAGCATGACGCCCCGCGGCACGTGCTGCAGGAGATCCTCTCGCCGCGGAGCCTGCGCGCACTCGAGCAACGCTGGCGGGCGGACGCGCACACGCTGGTGGACGAGGTGCTCGCCCGCGGCACCGCCTTCGACGCCGTGACCGCTCTCGCCGAGGTGTTCCCCCTGCGCGTGTTCCCCGACGCCGTCGGGCTGGGACCCGACGGGCGCGAGAACCTCCTGCCCTACGGCGACTTCGCGTTCAACGCGTTCGGCCCTCAGGAGGGCCTGGTCGCGAAGGCCGCGCCCACCATCGGCCCGACCATCGAGTGGATCGGCGAGCAGTGCCGCCGCGAGAACCTCGCCGACGGCGGGTTCGGGTGCCAGATCTGGGAGGCGTCCGACCACGGCGACATCACACCCGAGCAGGCGCCGCTGATGGTCCGCTCCCTGCTCACGGCGGGGGTCGACACCACCGTGACCGGGATCGCCGCCGTGGTGCACGCCGTGGCGACCACGCCGGGCGCGTGGGAGCGGCTGCGCGCGCACCCCGAGCTCCTGCCCCGCGCCTTCGAGGAGGCCGTGCGCCTGGCGTCCCCGGTGCAGACCTTCTTCCGCACCACCAAGGTGCCGACCACCATCGCCGGCATCACGCTGCCGGCCGACCGCAAGGTGCTGATGTTCCTGGGCGCGGCGAACCGCGACCCGCGCCGCTGGGAGCGTCCCGACGCGTTCGACCTGGACCGCGACCCCTCGGGCCACGTCGGCTTCGGCATGGGGATCCACCAATGCGTGGGCCAGCACGTGGCGCGCCTGGAGGCGACCGCGGTGCTGGGCGCGCTGCTCGAGCGGGTCGCACGCATCGACCTCACCGGGCCGGTGGTCCACCACCCGAACAACACCCTGCGCGGCTTCGAGAGCGTGCCGGTCGAGGTGACGCTCGCCTGAGACGGGTCCGGCTCGTCCTGCGGAGGCAGGACGAGCCGGAGCGGCGGGACGATGCGCGGCTACAGGCGCGCGTCCCAGTAGCCCATGAACGGGTCGACCGGGTCGATCCCGCGGAACTCGCTCTCGCCCGTGAGCTTCGCGGCGACGGCCTCGAGCGTCGCGGGGTTGCCCGCGTACGCGTTGATGTACGTCTTCACGCGGGGCACGTCCTGCAGGTGGAACGGGTTCGCGACCGAGACGACGATGGTGGGGACCTCGTGCGTGAAGCGCGGGAGGTTGGCCGCGGTCCAGAAGGTCCACTCGAGGCGGGCCGTCGGGTGGTTCGAGGTGGGCGGCACGTCGGCCACGTAGATCACCAGGTCGAAGTGGTCCGTGAGCGCGTCGCCCACGACGGCGCCGTCGCGGCCGACCGCGCCGAACATCGTGGCCTCGCGCGGCGGGTCCTCGTGCAGCGTGACCTCGAAGCCGCGGCGGGCGAGCGCGTCCACGAGGGCCTCGGCGGGGCGGGTGGACGGCATCGCGCCGCCGCGCAGCGAGTACACCAGCACCCGGGGGGTGCGCTCCGGTGACAGCGGGAGCAGCCCCTCCTCCTTGTCCTTCACCAGGGTGACGGCCGCATCCGCCTGCTGGGCGGCCCAGCCCTCGTGCATCCCGCGGTTCACGCCCTCGAGCCCCGGGGTGAGCTCCGCGGCGGTCGCGGCGTGCAGGCCGAGCGCGGCCTTGAGCGCGAGCACGCGGGTCACGGCCTCGTCGAGGCGCGCGGCGGTGATGACGCCCGCCTCGAGGCCGGCCAGCATGTGGGCGAAGTCCTCGGCGTACCCGTCGGTGAACAGGAACATGTCGCAGCCGGCGGCGATCGACCGGGGCACGGCCTGGGCGCGCGGCATCGACATCTGCATGCCCGCCATCAGCGTCGCGTCGGTGACCACCAGGCCGTTGAAGCCGAGCCGGTCGCGCAGCAGGTCGGTCGTGATCTCGGGAGCCAGCGACGCGGGCAGGATGTCCTCGTCGGCGATGCCGGGACGCAGCGCGCGGGAGTAGGCGGGCAGCGAGATGTGCGCGGCCATCACGGTGAGCGCACCCGCGTCGATGACGGCCTGGTAGACCTCGCCGAACGTGGCGTCCCACTCCTCGGTGCTCAGGGAGTTGACGGTGGTGACCAGGTGCTGGTCGCGGTCGTCGACGCCGTCGCCGGGCCAGTGCTTGACCGAGGCGGCGACGCCGTTCTCCTGGAGCCCCGTGACGAACTCGACGCCCATCCGGCGGACGCGCTCCGCATCCGCGCCGAAGCCGCGGTTGAGCACGATCGGGTTGCGCGGGTCGGTCTGGATGTCGATGATCGGCGAGAACGCCCAGTTGACGCCCATCGCGCGACCCTGGACCGCGCAGACCTCGCCCATGCGGTGGGCCCACGCCTCGTCGTCGGTGGCGGCCGCCTGCATCGGCGAGCCCATCGACGTCTGGTCGAAGGCCGCGCCGGACGCCCCCGCCTCCAGGTTCGCGGCGATCAGGGCGGGCACGGTGAAGCGGTCCTGGATGTAGCGGTTCAGCTCGATGATCTCGGTGCTGAGCGACGGGCGGCGCATGTAGCCGCCCGGCTCGGCGACGGCGAGCTCCGCGTCGATCTGCTCGGTGGTGCCGGGCATGGCGAGCAGGCAGAACAGCTGTCCCACCTTCTGCTCGGTGGTGAGGCCCGCGAGGGTGGACGTCACCCACTCCTGCGCCGCGGCGTCCAGGTGGAACGGTGCGGCGTCGAGCCGGACCCGGGTCGGGGTGGTCATGCGGAGATCTCCTCGGTGGCAGGGGCGGGCGCGCCCGCGAAGGTGATGCCGTGCGACGCGAGCGCGTCGACGGCGTGGAGTCCGGGGATGACGGCGTCCGCCTCGGTGAGCACCGCGGGGTCGCCGATGCCTACCGCCAGCATGCCGCCGGCCTTGGCGGCCCGCACGCCGGCGATCGCATCCTCGAAGACCACGCAGTCCGCGGGCGCGACGCCCAGGGCCTCCGCCCCCGCGAGGAAGACCCGCGGGTGGGGCTTCGCCTCGGTGACGACGGAGCCGTCGATGACGGCGTCGAACAGGTCGCGGATCCCCAGGCCGTCGAGGATCATCGGGGCGTTGCGGCTCGCCGAGCCCAGCGCCGTGCGGACACCCTGGGCGCGCAGCGCCTCGAGGCAGTCGCGGGCGCCGGGGAGCATGTCGGCGGGCGTGATCGACGCGATCGCCTCGACGTAGCGGGCGTTCTTCTCCGCCGCGAGCCGTGCGGCGGTCGCGTCGTCGACCTCCACCCCGCCGATCTCGAGCACGATCCGGAGGGCATCCATGCGGCCCACGCCCTTGAGGAGCTCCTCGTCCCGGTCGGCGAGGGTGAAGCCGAGCTCGGCGGCGGTCTCCCGCCAGGCGGCGAAGTGATGCACCGCGGTGTCGACGATCACCCCGTCGAGGTCGAACAGGGCGGCATGGGCGGTCATGAGGGTCCTTCCGTCGTACGGGTGGGCGGGGGCGGGCCGGTCAGGCGCCCGTCGGGACGATGTTCCACAGCGCCGGGTACGCGTTGCCGACCTGCAGGGTCGCCGCGGTCGAGCCGCCCGTGTAGAACACCGAGAGGTTGCGGTAGAACGGCGCGAACCACGCCTGATCCACCATGTAGTTGTTCAGCTCCTTGGCGGCGCCGGGGTCGCCGGCCTGGAACTTGGCGACGATCCGCTCGATGAACGGGTCGGTCGAGCCGAACGGGTTCCACGGCGCGGGACCGACGCCAGCCTCGGCCACGCCCGGGAACAGCGCGTTGACGTAGGTCTCCCACGGCGTGGCGGGCTGCTCGAGCTGGAAGGACACCGCGGCGTACCGGGGCTGCGTGATCGCCGCGATGTAGTCCGGCTCGTCGGTGTAGACCACCGTGATGCCGATGTCGGCCAGCTGGGCCGCCATCGACTCGAAGACGGCGGCGGGGATCCACGAGACCGAGGGCATCTCGAGCTCGAAGCCCTCCGGGTAGCCGGCCTTGACCAGCAGGTCGCGCGCCTTCTCGGGGTTGTAGTCGTAGACGGTGTCGAGCGCACCGTTGTAGCCGTCGGTGTGGATGCCGAAGATCTGGGTGGTGACCTCGCCCCGGCCACCGTTGAGCGTCGCAAGCATGCCCTCCCGGTCGAACGCGAAGTTGATCGCGCGCCGCACGTTCACGTCGGCCAGCGCCGGGTTGACCTCGCCGGCGCGGTCGTACAGCAGCAGGCCGGTCCAGTCGAGCATGAAGTCGTTGGCGGTGTAGCCGGCCCCCTCGATCTGCTCGAAGCCGTCGTAGCCGTTGTAGAGCCCGGCGTCGAGGCGGTTCTCCAGGAACGCGGCCATCAACGGCTCGGGCTCCTCGAAGACCGACATCTCGATCCGGTCGTAGTGCTGGAACTCGGGTGCCCAGTACTCGGGGTTGGCCACGTAGACGTACGTCTCGTCGGCGACCGAGGCCTCCGCGTCGAGCAGGTAGGGGCCCGTGCCGACAGGCGCCGGGTCCTCGAACGACGCCGGCGACTCCATGTAGCCCGCGGACCGCGACAGCTGCAGCAGCAGCACCGGGTCGGGCGCGCTCAACGTGAGCTGGATGGTCGACTCGTCGAGAGCCACGACATCGGCGACCGACGCGAGCCAGTACGCGTTCTGCGAGCCTCCGTCACGGAACCGCAGGAGGTTCTGCACCGCGGCGTCGGCCGTGAACGGGGCCCCATCGGAGAACCGCACGTCGGTGCGCAGGCGCATGGTCAGCACCGTGCTCGTCTCGTCGTACTCCCACCCCGTCGCGAGGCCCGCCTCGAGCTTGTTGGCCGCGGTCGCGCGCACGAGCGTGTCGTAGACGGCCTGCCCGTAGACGGACTTGGTGGCGAAGGCCATCTGGCTGGCGACGAACCCGGCCTCGCCCGGCGCGTCGACCATGCCCAGGCGCAGCAGCGCGGCGTGAGCGTCGGAGCCCCCGGAGGCCGCCGGCATGGCCGGCACCTCGACCGCGGCGTCGGCGCCGGAGGAGCAGGCGGCGAGGGTGAGGACGCCGGCGGCGGCGCATGCGATCACGGCGGCGGTACGAAACATCGTTGTTCCTCTGTCTGTCTCGGGTCCCCTGGCCCCTCCAGGAACCGGTGCGGCACCGACGGTAGCACAGATACTGAATAGGTGGTTAGTTTTCGCCGATGGTACGGTGCGCGCATGACCTCAGGCACCGCCGCGCGCGGCTCGTACGCGAAGACCGCCGGTCGTCGCAGCGAGATCCTCGAGGCCGCGGCGGTCGTGTTCGCGGAGCACGGCTATGAGAACGGCTCGCTGCGCGCGATCGCGGCGAAGGTCGGGATCAGCCAGGCCGGCGTGCTGTTCCACTTCGGCTCCAAGATCGACCTGCTGGAGGCGGTGCTCGACCTCCGCGACCAGCGCAGCCGCGAGCGGTTCACGCGGCGGACGGAGGGCCAGCCCGCCGGCATCGCCCACCTCCGCGCATTCGTGGACCTGGTGCGGGACAACGTCGAGGAACCAGGCATGATCCAGCTGTACTCGGTGCTCGCCGCCGAGGCGACGGCCGCCGGGCATCCGGCGCACGCCTACTTCGCGGGACGATACGACTGGCTGATCGAGCAGGCGCACGTGTCGCTCCTGGCGCTGCGCGACCAGGACCTCCTGCGGCCGGGGGTCGAGCCGGGGCACGCCGCCCGTACGCTGGTGGCGGTGCTCGACGGGCTGCAGCTGCAGTGGCTCTACCACCCCGATCGGGTGGACACCGTCGGCGACCTCCGCACCTCGATCCAGCAGCTGGTGTCCGTCCCGCTCTGACCTCGGGCCGGGACCGGCGGCCCACCGGCCGCCGGACGCCTCATGGGAGACTTTCCTCATCAATTCTGAACAATCATTCAGCACCCAACTCCAAGGAGTACCGATGGCGCTCATCGCTGAGCTGTGGCTCGACGGGAGGGGCTCCCCCGCCTTCCGCTCCACCCCCCGGCCGACCGTGTCGTGGACCGTGACCGACGCTCACGACGGCTGGCTCCAGGAGTCGGCCGACCTCGAGCTCACCATCGCGGGCACGGCCTCGATCACGACCGTGACGGGACGCGACTCCGCGGCGGTGGCCTGGCCGTTCCCCCCGCTCGCGCCGTTCACCGCAGCCGCGCTGCGCGTCCGAGCGCGGTCCACCCGCGGCGACGAGACGGCGTGGAGCGAGCCGGTGCCCGTCCTGACCGGGCCGCTGGCACCCGCCGACGTCACCGCATCGTTCATCACCGCCGCGAAGCAGCCCGAGGAGCCCGCCGACCTGGCGGGCGACCGCCCGACCCTGCGCGCGGCCGGAGTGGTGCAGGTGCGCGACGGCCTCTCACGGGCGGTGCTCACGGCGACGGCGCTGGGTGTCTACGAGCCCGTCGTCAACGGCACCGTCGCCACCGACGAGGTGCTCGCGCCGGGCTGGACCTCCTACGAGGACCGCCTGCTGCTCCAGACCACCGACGTCACCGCGCTGATGGTCGAGGGCGACAACCTGGTCGGCGCCGAGGTCGCCGAGGGCTGGCACCGCGAGCGCTTCGGCTTCGACGGCGACTTCCGCGTCGCGTACGAGGGTCCGACCGCGCTGCTCATGCAGGTGCGCCTCGAGTACGCCGACGGCACCGTCGAGACCCACGGGACGGACGCGACCTGGCTCGCGACCTACACGGGCCCGACCTCCTCGGCGTCGATCTACCAGGGCGAGCGCCGCGACGACCGCCGCCCCGACGGTGGCCTCACACGCATCGTCGGCGGCGCCCCCGCATTCGCGGACGCCGCGCCCGTGGTCGTGGTCGACGCTCCTCGCGAGCGGCTCGAGCCCGCGGCGGCGCCGCCCGTGCGCCGGATCCAGACGGTGGCGCCCGTCGCCAGCGAGATGCGCGAGAACGGCCGGATCCGCCTCGACTTCGGCCAGAACCTCGTGGGCTGGATGCACGTGCGCGCGACGGCGCCCGAGGGCACCGTCGTGACGCTGCATCACGCCGAGGTGCTCGAGAACGACGAGCTCGCGATCCGCGCGCTGCGCCACGCGGCCAACGTCGACACCGTCGTCGTGGGCGGCTCGGGCACGGTCGACTTCGCCCCCCGCTTCACCTTCCACGGCTTCCGCTACGCGGAGATCGAGGGCATCGACTCGCTCGAGGCGCTCGCCTCCGTCGAGGCCGTGGTGATCCACACGGACATGCGCCGCACCGGCTGGTGGGAGTCCTCGGACCCGCTGCTCAACCAGCTCCACCAGAACGTCGTGTGGGGCATGCGCGGCAACTTCGTCTCCCTGCCCACCGACTGCCCGCAGCGCGACGAGCGCCTGGGCTGGACCGGCGACATCCAGGTGTTCGCGCCCACCGCGTCCTTCCTGTACGACTGCGGCGGCATGCTCGGCTCCTGGCTCAAGGACGTCGAGGCCGAGCAGGCGCGCAACGCGGGCGTGGTGCCGATGATCGTGCCGAACCCCGCCCACCGCAGCCCGGTGCTGCCGGCCGCCGCCTGGTCGGACGCCGCGACGCTGGTCCCGCCGGCCCTCCACCTCGCCCTCGGCGACGCCGGGCTGCTCGAGCGGCAGTACGCGTCCATGACCGCGTGGGCGGAGGCCGTGCTGGCCGTGGCGGACGAGCAGGGCCTGTGGCGCGGCGGCTTCCAGTTCGGCGACTGGCTCGACCCGACCGCTCCCCCGCACAACCCGGCGGCCGCGAAGACCGACCAGGACATCGTCGCGAGCGCCTACCTGCACAAGACCCTGACCGCGATGGCCGGCGCCGCCACGGTGCTGGGCAGGACGGACGACGCCGAGCGCTGGGCCGCCGCGGCCGCCCGCACCCGCGCGGCCTTCCTCGCCGCGTACGTGACGCCCGAAGGCCGCGTGCTGTCCGACGCCCCGACCGCGTACGCCCTGGTGATCACGTTCGGCCTGCTCGACGGCGACGAGCGCCTCGCGAAGGCCGGCGACCGCCTCGCCGAGCTCACGGTGGCGCACGCGTTCCGTATCCGCACCGGATTCGTGGGCACGCCGCTCCTGTGCGACGCGCTCGCCTCCACCGGTCACCGCGACGTCGCGCACCGCCTGCTCGCGGAGACCGGCTGCCCCTCCTGGCTGTACCCGGTCACCATGGGGGCGACCACCATCTGGGAGCGCTGGGACTCGATGATGCCGGACGGCAGCGTCAACCCGGGCGAGATGACGAGCTTCAACCACTACGCCCTGGGCGCTGTCGCGGACTGGATGCACCGCGACATCGCGGGCCTCAGCCCGCTCGAGCCCGGCTACCGCGTCGCGCGCATCGCGCCGCGCCCCGGCGGCGCGCTCACCTCCGCCTCGACGGCGCTCGAGTCGGTCCACGGGCGCTTCGAGGTGTCCTGGCGTCTCGAGGACGGGACGATGCGCGTGACCGCCGCGGTGCCGGCGAACGCCGAGGCCGTGGTCGACCTGCCCGGGATGCCCGAGCAGCGGGTGGGCTCGGGCGCGCACGAGTGGAGCGTCCCGCTGGGCGCGCCCGCGGCCGCGCCCGCGCCGTTCACCATGGACACCCCGCTGTCCATCATGGCCTGGGACCCCGAGGTGACCGGTCGCCTGCAGGGCGTGTTCGGGCGCGTGGGCTACTTCATCGGCTTCGGCTGGATCGACAACGGCCGCTGGCGCGCGGACACGACGCTCCGCACGGGCCTGCCCATGTGCTCGCCCGAGCAGGTCGCCGCGATGGGTGCCGAGCTCGACGCGATCAACGTGCAGCGCGGCCTGGAGCCCTGCGGTCCCGACCACTGGCGGCTGTGAGCCGCGGGTCGGAGGGCCGGATCCGCCGAGGAGTCAGCCCTCCGACCCGAGCTCCGCGAACGTCTCGCTGACCCAGTCGGAGATGTACGCGGCGACATAGGCCATGTGGTCGATCGAGATGTGCTCCGTGCCGCCCTCGGGCTCGTCGAAGATCCGCAGCTCGCGCTTGGGGCTGTTGACCGCCTGCTCGTAGCTGCGGTGCGCCATCGCCACCGGGATCTGGCGGTCGTTCGCGCCATGCGTGATGAGGAACGGCACCGTGATCCGCTCGGCCACCCCGTCGAGGTGCATGTCCTTGGTGCGCTCCATGAAGTCGTCCAGGTCGGAGGCGCCCCACACCCAGAACACGTGCTTCCAGTAGTGCGGCACGGGGTTCTCACCCTCGCGCTCGACGCGGCGGCGCTGGACCGCCGCCCAGTCGTGGTTCGCGCCCCAGGCGACCACCAGCGAGATGCGCTTCTCGAACGCCGCGGCACGCGGCGCGTAGTAGCCGCCCAGCGACCAGCCCACCAGGCCGACCTTCGCGAGGTCCACATCGTCCCTGGTCTCGAGGTAGTCGACGCAGGCGGCGGCCCAGGCCTCGGTGTCGTAGCGGGCCTGCAGGCCGCGCATCCGCAGCGCCTCGCCGGATCCGGGGGTGTCGACCATCAGCGTCGAGACGCCGCGCCGGGCCAGCATCTGGGGGAACTGCGAGTAGTACATCATCTCCTTGGTCGAGTCGAGCCCGTTCCACTGGATGACCACCGGCGCCTTGGCGCCCGCCGGCACCGCGGCCGGGTCGGCGGCGTAGAAGTAGCCCGGCAGGCTCGCGCCCTCGTAGGGGATCTCCACGGTGGTGAAGGGCGCACCGGACAGCTCCACGTGCGTCAGGAGCAGGTCGATCGACTTCTGATACGCGGCCTTGCGCCCCTCCCACTGCGGGGACTGGAGGCGCTCCGCCTGGGAGACGTACAGGCTGGCTCGGTAGTACTTGTCGCCCGCGTTGATGCGGCGTCCGAGGCGCACGTCCTCCTCCGCCGACGCGATCAGGCGGTCGGCGACGGCCTCCCAGGACGCGTAGAGGAGGTCGGTGCCCACGTCGTCGCCGTTGCGCGAGGCCTCGAGGACCGGCTTGCACGCGCGGTCGACCTCGTCGATGTACCCGCCGCAGTTGAGCGAGGCGACCGCCGCCATGCTCCACACGTAGTTGGTCGGGAAGTACATGAACATGGGGGTCCACCTCGCTCGCGTCGTTGCGTCGCGTCCACCCTAGGGAGCGGCGAACCATCCGCACAGCCGATTCTGACGATGCCCACCATCGACCCCGCCGATACCCCGCCGCCACCCCTCCACCCCTCCACCCCTCCCCCCTCGCGGACGCTCCGCACGGATCCGGAGGCGACACGCGGGGCGGAACCCCCGCATCGTCCCTCCCGGACGGCGTGTCGCCCGGAGATCCGTGCGGAGCGTCCGGGGAGGAGTGGGTGGGGGTCCCCGGAAGCAATCAGCGGCACTGATGTGTGGCATCGCCAGATTCCGCTTCCCTGATATCGGCGGCCGCGTCCACAGTGGGAGTCGTTCCGGCAACGCCGCCGGAGGGAACGGAAAGGGTCAACGATGATCTCTCTGCTGTCGCACCTGTCCTACGTGGCCGTCACGTGCCCCGACGTCGAGGCGTCGGTGAGGTTCTACGAGGAGCACGTCGGGCTCGAGGTCGTGGACCGGATCGGCGACGACGTCTACCTGCGCTGCTGGGGCGACTACTACCGCTACTCGGTGGTGCTGCGCCCGGGCCCGGAGCCGTCGCTGTCCACCATGGCGTGGCGCACGACCAGCCCCGAGGCGCTCGAGGAGGCGGCCCGCCGCATCCAGGAGGCCGGCATCGAGGGCACCTGGATCGAGGGCAACCGGATCGGCAAGGCGTTCGAGTTCGTCGGCCCGTGGGGCCACTCGATGACGCTCCACTGGGACGTGGAGCACTACAAGGCCACCGGCGACAAGGCGTCCGCCTACCCCGACCGCCCGCAGCGCCGCAGCCGCCACCTGGGCGCGCCGCGCCAGCTCGACCACATCACCATCGCGACGTCCGACGTGGACGCCTTCGCGCAGTGGTACCGCGACGTGCTGGGCTTCCGCATCATGGCGCGCACCGTGCTCGACGAGGCCCCGATCTCCGTGTTCTCCGTCATCACCACCAACGAGAAGTCGCACGACCTGGGCGTGGTGCTCGACGGCTCGACCCGTGCCGGCCGCATGAACCACTACGCCTTCTGGGTCGACACCCGCGAGGACCTGCTGCAGGCCGCTGACTCGCTGCTCGAGAACGGCGTCCCGATCGAGTACGGCCCGTCGATCCACGGCATCGGCGAGCAGAACTTCCTCTACTACCGCGAGCCGTCGAGCCTCCGCATCGAGCTCAACACGGGCGGCTACCGCAACTACGTGCCGGACTGGGAGCCGCAGACCTGGACCCCGTCGCTGGGCTCGAACAACTTCTACAAGAACTCGCAGATGCCCATGTCGATGACCGAGTCGTTCCCCGCCGCCGACGGCCCCTCCGCCACCGAGGAGGGCGTGCCCGACGAGATCAAGGACGCGCTGTTCAACCCGTACGCCAAGCAGGGCAACGGCTGAGCCGCACACGCGCCGACGGCGGCGTCCCGGGCCACCTCCTCCGGCCCCGGGGCGCCGCCGTCGGCGTCTCCGGCTGCAGCATCGGACGATTCGGGCGGGACGATGCCGGACTCGCGGCGGGCGCTCAGGCACCCGCGGCGTCGACGCCCCCGGGCAGACGCATCTCCTCCGCGACCCGCGCGAGCACGGATCGCAGCCACTGGTGGCCGGGGTCCGCGTCGTAGACCGCGTTCCACCAGAACGCGTCCTTGATGGGCGCGATGGGCACGGGGAAGTCGAGGATCCGCAGGTCGTGGAGATCCTGGACCGCGAGCGCCAGGCGCTCCTGCAGCAGCCCGATCCGGTCGGTACCGGCCACCAGCGCCGGAAGCGTGGCGAAGCTCGGGGTCACCACCGCGACCCGCGGCTCGATGCCGAGCGTCTGCATCTGCCGCACGGCGGGGGTGTACGACGTGGTGCGGTTCATCGCGAGCACCCACGGCCGCGACGCCAGGTCGTCGGTCGTGAGAGTCTCACCCAGCTCCGGGTTGGCGCGCGCCGCGACCACCACCCACCGGTCCTCGAGGATGTCGAGGTAGCGCTCCGAGCCGATGAAGCCGTGCGGCAGGATCATGCCGTCGCAGTCGCGCAGCGACTCCGGCGCCCCCTCGAGGGTCTCGCGGGCCAGGGTCTCGAACGTGAGCCGCGCGTGGGGGGCCGCCGCGGAGACGGCGAGCGAGATCTCCCGGCCGGCGATGCGGAAGGCGTAGTCGGCGCCCAGGATCCGGAAGTCACGGGTGCTGGTCGCGGGGTCGAACTCGGCCTGCGCGGAGAACAGGCGGTCCATGGTCTGCACGGCCGTCCAGGTGCGCTCGCGCAGCGAGACCGCGAGGGGACTGAGCTCGTAGGTGTTGCCGTGGCGCACCAGGAGGTCGTCGCCGAACAGCCTGCGGAGCTTCGCGAGGGAGGCCGAGAGCGCCGGCTGGCTGAGGCTCAGGCGCTGCGCCGCCCGCGACACGCTGCGCTCCTCGAGCAGCGCGTGGAGCGGCAGCAGGAGATTCATGTCGAGGTTGCGCAGGTCCATGGGCCGAGCCTAGCCACCGTATCGGCGGCACGGATACCGCTCATCGGTCGATTCGTCTGTGCTGATGCGCTGACTCGCGATTGACTGGGGCACGGACGCGACGATGCGTCCACGGGGAGGGACATGCTCGTCCAGGCCGCAGGCTTCGATCCGCGCGATCCGGAGGCCGCGATCGCCGCGACCGCCCGCGCGGTCAGCAACTGGGGCCGTTGGGGCGAGGACGATGCGGTGGGCACCCTCAACCTCATCGACGACCGGGCGCGTGCGCGCGCCGCGGCGCTGGTCCGCACCGGGGAGTCGATCTCGCTGTCGCTGCCGTTAGACATGGACGGCCCGCAGAAGGGCTGGCGGCGCCGGACCAACCCCGTCCACACGATGCTCGACACCGGCACCGACGCCGAGGCCGGTGTCCAGGGCTTCCCCCACGGGATCGGCGGCGCGGACGACGTGATCGCGATGCCGCTCCAGTGCTCGACGCAGTGGGACGGGCTCGGGCACATCTTCGACCACGGCGCGGCCTGGAACGGACGTCGCGCCGGCGACGTGGTGACCTCGCTCGGCGACGGCGTCACCGGCATCGAGAACGCCGCCTCGCTCATCACCGGGCGCGGCGTGCTGCTCGACCTGGGCCGCCACCTGCGCCCCGACGCCGGCGAGCTCGAGGACGGCTACGCGATCTCCGCCGCCGACCTCGACTCCTGCATCGCCGCCCAGGGGCCCACCTCCACGGTCGGCGCCGGTGACATCGTCGTCGTCCGCACCGGACAGCTCACCCGCGCGCGCCGCGACGGCTGGGGCGACTACGCCGGCGGCGCCGCGCCCGGGCTGTCCTTCACCACCGCGCCCTGGCTGCACGCGCGCAACATCGCCGCGATCGCCACCGACACCTGGGGCTTCGAGGTCAGGCCCAACGAGTTCGAGCCCGCGTTCCAGCCGCTGCACCAGGTGGTGATCCCCCACATGGGCCTCACGATCGGCGAGATGTGGGACCTGGACACGCTCGCCGAGGCGTGCGCCGCATCGTCGCGCTACGAGTTCCTCATGGTCGCCGCGCCGCTGCGCATCACCGGCGCGGTCGGCTCCCCCGTCAACCCCATCGCCCTGCTCTAACCCCGGAAGGAAGGGACCCCATCATGACCGCAACGACGCGTGTCGCCATCGCCGGAGGCGGAGTCGCCGCCACCGCGCTCGCCATCCAGCTCGCCCGCGGCGGGGTGGAGGTCGACATGTTCGACAAGGCCGACTGCGTGAGCGCGCTCGGCTCCGGCATCACGCTCCAGGGCAACGCGCTGCGGGCGTTCGGGCACCTCGGGGTCTGGGACCGGATCCAGGAGGCGGGCTACGCCTTCAACGGCCTCACGCTGCGCGCCCCCGGACCCGGCGCACCCGTCGTGGCGGACATGCCGGAGATCGGCATGGGCGGACCCGACTTCCCCGCCGGCATGGGCATGTACCGCCCCGACCTCGCGCGCATCCTCACGGACGCCGCGGTCGCCGCGGGCGCCCGGCTGCACCACTCCTCCGAGGTGACGGGCTGCACCACGCGCGACACTGATGTGGACGTCGAGGTCAACGGCGCACCCGCCGGCACGTACGACCTGCTGGTCGGGGCCGACGGCCTGCACTCGACGGTGCGCGCCGCGATGGGCATCGACCTCCACCCGCGCCGCACGGGCATGGGCATCTGGCGCGCGTTCGTGCCGCGACCCGCGGAGGTCGCCCACACCGAGCTCTACTACGGCGGCCCGATGTACATCGCGGGCTACACGCCCACCGGCGAGGACTCGATGTACGCGTTCCTGGTCGAGGACGCGCAGGAGCACACGGACGTGACCGACGAGCAGGCCGTGGAGATCATGCGCGGCCAGTCGATGGCCTACGACGGCCCCTGGAACGCGATCCGTGAGAATCTCTCGACCGCCTCGCACGTCAACTACACCTGGTTCACCGAGCACGTGATCGAGGGTGCCTGGAACCGCGGCCGGACCGTGGTGATCGGCGACGCCGCCCACTCGTGCCCTCCCACCATCGCGCAGGGCGCCGCCCAGGCGCTCGAGGACGCCGAGGTGCTCGGCGAGCTGATCCTGCGCGGGCCCATCGACCAGGCGATGTGGGACGAGTTCCACGACCGCCGCGTCGAGCGCGCCACGCTGGTGGTCAGGTCCTCGGTCCAGCTGGGTCAGTGGCTGCTCGAGGGCCGCCGCGACGCGGACATCCCCGGCCTGGTCGGGACCGTGGCACGCACGGTGAGCGTGCCGGCGTGAGGCTCGCGCGCTGGAGCGCGGACGGCACCGTCGAGGAAGGCGTGATCCGGGACGATGCGGCGGTGCCCTTCGGCGCCGGCCGTACCGTCGCGGACGCCCTCGCGGCGGGCCTCGACCGGCTCGACGAGGTCGCCGGCTGGGCGGATACGGCCGCGGCGCGCCCGCTCGCCGAGGTCGAGCTGGTGGTGCCTGTCGACGCCCCCACCGTGCGCGACTTCGTGGCGTTCGAGGAGCACGTCGAGGGCGTGACCGCGGCCGTCGACGGTGCGAGCCATGTGGCACCCGAGTGGTACGAGCTCCCGACCTTCTACTTCACCAACCCGCATACCCTCCGCGCGGACGGCGCGGTGGTGCGCCCGCCGGTCAGCGCGCGGCTCGACTTCGAGCTCGAGGTCGCCGCTGTCATCGGCGGCGTCGACGGTTCCGACGGCAGCGACCTCGACGTGGAGACCGCGAGGCGGCACATCGTCGGCTACACGATCATGAACGACTGGTCCGCGCGCGACGTCCAGGGGCGCGAGATGAAGGTCCGGCTCGGGCCGTGCAAGGGCAAGGACTTCGCGACCTCGCTCGGCCCGTGGATCGTGACCGCGGACGAGCTCGCTCCGTACGAGGACGCCGACGGCTTCCTCGCCCTCGAGGTCGAGGCCTGGGTGCGCGGCGAGCGCATCGGCCACGATCTCCTCTCGAACATGGGCTGGCCCTTCGCGGAGCTGGCCGCCTACGCGTCCCGGGACTCTCGCATCGTCCCGGGCGACGTGCTCGGCTCGGGCACCGCCGGCAACGGCGGCTGCCTGGCCGAGCTCTGGGGCCGCACCGGCGGCCTCGCACCGGAGCCGCTGCGTCCGGGGGACACCGTGGTCCTCCGGGTCGAGGGCATCGGCGAGCTCCGAGGGACCGTCGGGACGCCGCAGGCACCCGTCGCCCTGCCCGCCGCCCGCACGCGTCCGCGCGTGCGATCGCGGTGATCTCACCGCCCTTCTCACCCCGGGAGATTCAATGACGAGTCAGACCACCGCCGGCGCCACCGCGCCGGCCCGACGCGCCGGCGGCTGGCAGGCAGCCCTGCTGCTCGCCGGCAGCTGCATGCCGGTGATGGGCTCCGTGCTCATCACCCCGATCCTTCCCCAGCTCTCCGCGGAGTTCGGCGGTCAGCCGGGCGCCGAGGTGCTGGTGCCCATGATCGTCGCGATCCCCGCGCTCATGATCGCGGTGTTCGCGCCGTTCGCGGGGCAGATCGTCGACCGCCTCGGGCGCAAGCCGCTGCTGATCATCGCGATGTTCGCCTACGCGCTCGCGGGTGCCGCGCCCGCGCTGCTCACCACCCTGCAGTCCATCCTCATCAGCCGCGTGCTCGTGGGTGTCTTCGAGGCCGCCATCATGACGGTCTGCACCACGCTGATCGTCGACTACTTCCACGAGGAGCGGCGCCGCAACAAGTACCTGGGGCTCCAGACGGTGGTCACCACCCTGGGCGCCACGGTGTTCATCGCGATCGGCGGCGCCCTCGGCGTCGGCGGCTGGCACACGCCGTTCTGGGTGTACACGATCGCGGCCGTGATCGGCGTGCTGATGATCGGCGGGCTGTGGGAGCCGAGCCGGCACGACTCCACCGACACCCACGTCGCCGAGGGCGTCAAGGTCCGGATCCCCTGGGGCCGGATCGCGCTGCCGCTGGCCGTCACGCTGTTCGGCGGCTTCTCGTTCTACGTGCTCATCATCGAGGCGAGCTACCTGGTGGTCGGCACCGGCGTCGCGCCCGAGGACACCCGTACCATCGGCGCGGTCGCGGCGGTCGCCTCTCTCGCCACCGCGGCGGGCGCGTTCACCTTCGCCCGCATCGCGCGGCTCACGCCCAAGGTGCTGCTGCCGATCGCGTTCGGGCTGCAGGCGATCGGCATGGCCGTCATCGCGCTCATGGGCACCGCCTTCATCGGCGTCGGGATCGGCGCGGCGATCGCCTCGGCCGGCTCGGGCCTGCTGCTGCCCACCCTGGTCACGTGGACCATCGCGCCGCTGCGCTTCGAGGAGCGCGGGCGCGTGACCGGCCTGTGGACCATGGCCTTCTTCCTGGGCCAGTTCCTCACGCCGCTCGTGATGCAGGGCATCGTCGGCGGCGTCGGGTCGCTGCCGGCCGCCGTCGGTGTGGTCGGCGTGGGCGCGCTGGTCGCGGCGGGACTCACGGCGGTCGTCGTCGCCCGTCCGGCGGGGGCGACGGCCCCGGTCGCCGCCGCCTGACGGCACGCGGGAGGGGGTCGGGTCCCACCCGGCCCCCTCCCGCGGCGTCTAGACGCCGAGCGCCTCGGCGACCGCGGGGTGGACCACCTCGCCTCCCCGGACGTTGACGCCACGCGCGAGCGCCGCATCGTCCCTCACCGCCGCGTCGACGCCGGACGCGAGCCGCAGCACGTACGGCAGCGTGACGTTCGCGAGCGCACGGGTCGCGGTGGAGCCGACCGCGGCCGGCATGTTCGCGACGCAGTAGAGCAGCGAGCCCTCGACCTCGAACACCGGCGCGTCGTGGGTGGTCGGGCGCGAGTCCTCCAGGCACCCGCCCTGATCGATCGCGATGTCGACCAGGACGCTGCCGCGGCGCATCCCCGTCACCATCGCGTGGCTCACGACCGTCGGCGCGGGGCGCCCCGGCACCAGCACGGCGCCGATCACCAGGTCAGCTCCGAGCACGGCGTCCTCGACCGTGTGCGACGTCGAGGCGACCGTGCTCACCCGGCCGCCGAACCGCTCGTCGAGCGCGCGCAGCTTCGGCAGGGAGAGGTCGAGCACGGTCACGTCCGCGCCCATCGCGACGGCCTGACCCACCGCGTTGGATCCGGCGACCCCGGCGCCCAGGATCGTCACCCGCGCCCCGGGCACGCCAGGGACGCCGGGGAGGAGCACGCCGCGCCCGCCCTGCGGGCTCAGCAGATGGTGCGCCCCCTCGAGCACGGCGAGCCGGCCGGCGACCTCGCTCATGGGGGTGAGCAGCGGCAGGGAGCCGTCGTCGAGCTGGACGGTGTCGTAGGACAGCGCGGTGGTGCCGGCGGCGCACAGCGCGTCCGCGAGGCGGGGGTTGGCGGCGAGGTGCAGGAAGGTGAACAGCACGTTGTCGCGCAGCAGGGGGAGCTCCTCGGGCTGCGGCTCCTTGACCTTCAGCACCAGGTCAGCCGCCCAGGCGTCCGCGGCCGTGCCGAGGACGGCGCCGGCCAGCAGGTACTCGTCGTCCTCGTAGGCGGACCCCTCGCCCGCCGCGCGCTGGACCACCACCTGGTGGCCGGCCGCCACCAGGGCGTGCGCGCCCGACGGGGTCAGCGCGACGCGGGTCTCGCGGTTCTTGGTCTCAGTGGGGACTCCGACCAGCACGGCTGCCTCCTCGGTGGGCACACCGCCGTGCGGGGTGGGGCACGGCGGTGTGCGTCCTCGTGCGGCCCGGGTTGTCGGCCGCCTCTGCTCCCAGTATCGGCGCGGCCGTCGCGCAGGACCACAGCCGCCCCGGGATCCCGGACAGTCCGGCCACCACCGCCCGCGCGCCGGACACCCGGGACCTTCGACTCGCGCTCCCGTCCGAGACTATGATTGAATCGTTTCAACACCTCGCGGGAGCGAGGTGAGGACCGCCATCCGCAACCGCGCGACAGAGGTGCCGCGCCCCACATCACAAGGAGACGCACAGTGGCCACCGACCCGAAGCCCACGCTCGACGAGATCATCGAACAGATCGGCGAATGCGGCGCCCGCATCTGCGAGATCGACGCCTCCGAGGCCGGCGCCGGCAACATCTCGGTCTACATGGGATGGGACGTGGAGGTCCGCCGCCACTTCCCCAACGCCGAGGAGATCGAGCTCCCCGTCCCCGCGCCCGCGCTCGCCGGCGGCACCGTGCTCGCGACCGGATCGGGCCGCCGCCTGCGCCAGATCGAGGCCGAGCCCCTCGCCGCGATCGGCGCGGTGAAGATCCACGAGGGCGGCCGCACCGGCACGCTCTACACCTCGAACACCCGCAAGTTCGCCCGCCTCACGTCCGAGTTCAACTCCCACCTCGCGGTCCACCAGGACCAGGTCGAGCGACGCGGCGTCGACTTCCAGGCTGTGGTGCACGCGCAGCCCCCGCACCTCACCTACCTCTCGCACATCCCCGCGTACCGCGACACCGAGCGCATGAACCGCGCCATCCTGCGCTGGGAGCCCGAGAGCATCGTCTCGCTGTCACAGGGCATCGCGGTGCTGCCGTTCTTCATCCCCGGTTCGGAGGAGATGGGCGACGCGAACGTCTCGGGCCTGCGCGACTTCGAGATCACCCTGTGGTCGAAGCACGGCACCATGTCGCGGTCCGACGTCTCCGTCTACCGTGCCGTCGATCGCGTCGAGTACGCCGAGACCGGCGCGAAGTACGAGTACATGGACCTGGTCGCCGGAGGCCGCGCCGAGGGCCTCACCAAGGACGAGATCAACGGGGTCGCCACCACGTTCTCGATCGACTCCCCCTGGCTCTGATCCGGGACCGGCGGTGCGCCTCGGAGGCCGCCTGAGGTGCACGAGATGGAGGATCGGTGCACGAAAGCCTGCGCTTTCGTGCACCGATCCTCCATTTCGGCGTGGGTGCGGGGCGCCCTCGGTCGGGGACGCAGAAGGCCCGCGACGATGCGTCGCGGGCCGGGACGATGCGGGGGTCGCGCCCCGCGTGGGTCACCAGTAGATGCCGGTGCCGGGCAGGTACTCCCAGTGCCAGGGCTCGTACTTCGACCACTTGGCCCAGTCGGGGTTCCAGAAGCCGAAGGTCTCGGCGTTGTTCGAGAGCCAGCGGTAGTAGACGCCCGAGGCCTGCGTGCGGCACAGGTCGATCGCCAGGCCCTCGCCATGCATCGAGGTGCCCGGGCTGGCCGCCAGGTACCCCCGGGACGCCTTGGTGGCGTACTGCTCGGAGAGGCTGCGGTAGGAGTCCGCGATGCAGATGCTGGTGCCGAACGCGGTCTTGAACTGCTCGTTGAGCGCCGCGAGCGCGAGCGCCGCGTCGGGGCGGAGCTGCTCGCCGGCGACCCAGAGGCTGCACAGCTGGTCGGCCCGGAGGCGACCGTTCGAGGTGGTGTCGTCGAACTCCGGGTCGCACTCCGGCAGCAGCGAGGACGCGACGGGGATGTCGTTCTCCGTGAGGACCACCGTGGACTGGTCGTCGACGGTGGGCAGCGGCAGGTCCGAGGACTCGAACTGCGGGCCGGCGCCGAGGATCGCGGTCGACATGGTGGGGGCCTGCCCCTCGACCACGCCAGGAAGCTGCTCGGCGGCGTTCGCGTACGGCGTGATGGTGCCCATCACCGGGTACACCACCATCGCGCCGAGGAAGCCGAGGATGACCCCTCCGCGCGTCAGCAGCTTGCGCCGGCGATGGGTGGTGCGGACCTGGATCTCCTGGGTGCGCTCGATGCGGAGCTGGCGGCGCGAGGGGTGCGCAGGACGGTGCCGATGCACGGGTCCGCGCATGCTCACACTGGCCTCCTCAGGCGAAGCTGTCATCTGAGCGCTCGAGGTGAGGTCCATGCAAGCGCCTGCGCAAATATTACCGATTGGTAACGGTCAGGCCAACCCCCCCTGGGTATGACACTGCTCACAGCGGCCTGACTTGGTTGCGAGCTGCCTGCTAGATCACCTGATCACGGCGTGCGAGAGAATCGCGGACCTCGCCCACGAGCTCCTCCAGGATGTCCTCGAGGAAGACCATCCCGAGGGCGGCCCCGTCGCGCTCGACCGCCGCGACGTGGGCCCCCGAGCGGCGCATCAGCGCGAGGGCGAGCTCGATCTCGGCCTCCGCGTCGATCGCGGGCAGGTCGCGCACACGCCACGCCTGGATCGGGTCCTCGCGCTCCCCTGGCCGGGCGAACAGGGTGTCCTTGATGTGCAGGTAGCCGATGAAGCGCCCGGCCTCGGTGACCGGGAACCTCGAGAAGCCCGTGTCCGTCGCGGCCCGCTCGAGCCCGTCGACCGTGACGCCGAGCTCGAGGGCGCGGACCCGGTCGACCGGGACCATCACCTCGGCCACCGAACGGTCGGAGAACTCGAGCGCGCCGGTGAGCAGGCCGGTCGGGTCGGAGATCGTGCCCTCGGCGCTCGACCGCTCGACGATGCTGTGGACCTCGTCCGCGGTGAAGGCGCTCGTGACCTCGTCCTTGGGCTCGAGCCCGAACAGCCGCACCACGTGGTTCGCGACCCAGTTCAGCGCCCCGATCACCGGCTTCACCACCCGCGCGATGGCCACGAGCGGGGGGCCGAACACCAGCGCGGCGCGGTCAGGGCTCGACACCGCGGAGTTCTTCGGCACCATCTCGCCGACCACGACGTGCAGGCCGACGATCACGAGCAGGGCGATCGCGACGGCCACCCCGTGGGCGGTCCCCTCAGGGAGCCCCCACGAGTGGAGCATGGGCTCGAGCGCGTGCGCGAGCGCCGGCTCCGCGACGGCACCGAGGGTGACCGAGCAGACCGTGATGCCCAGCTGCGCCGTCGCCAGCATCAGGGAGACGTGCTCCATCGCCCACAGGACGGTGCGCGCGGCGCGCGACCCCTCCTCCGCGCGCGGCTCGATCGAGCTGCGCCGCGCGGAGATGATGGCGAACTCGGCGCCGACGAAGAAGGCGTTGGCCAGCAGCAGGCCCGCGACCACGGCGACCATCTCGGCGGTCATCCCTCGCCCTCCGGCTCCGCGATCGGCGCGAGACGCACCCGGTCGATCCGGCGGCCATCCATGCGCTCGACCCGCAGGTGGACGCCGTCGTGGTCGACGACGTCACCGACGGCCGCCACGCGGCCGAGCGCGGCCATGATGAAGCCGCCCACCGTCTCGTAGGCGGGCGACTCCGGCACCACCAGGCCCGTGCGCTCGCGGACCTCGTCAGGGCGCAGGTCGCCGGGGACGATCCACGCGCCGCCGGGCACCCGGTGGACCGATGCACGACGCCGGTCGTGCTCGTCGGCCACCTCCCCCACGAGCTCTTCGACCACGTCCTCGAGGGTCACGAGCCCCGCGGTGCCGCCGTACTCGTCGACCACGATCGCGCACTGCGGGCCCAGGTCGCGCAGCTCGACAAGGAGGGGCCCCATCTGCATGGTCTCCGGGATGCGCGGCGCCTCCACCATGAGCTCGCGGACCGGTCGCGCGGCGCGCTCGTGGGCGGGGACCGCGATCGCGGCACGCAGGTGGACCAGCCCGAGCACGTCGTCGTGGCCGTCGCCCACGACAGGGAAGCGCGAGTGGCCGGTCGCGCGCGCGGCGGCGAGCACGTCCGCGGCGACCGCGTCGCGCGGCAGCACGTGGAGGCGGGTGCGGTCGGTCATCACGTCGATCGCCGCGAGGTCGTCGAGCTCGATGCTGTTCTTGAGCAGCAGCGCCGTCGACGGCGCGAGGGTGCCCGCCTCGGCGCTGCGGCGCACCAGCGCGGCGAGCTCCTGCCGGGACCGTCCGCCGGCAAGCTCCTCCTTCGGCTCGATGCCGAGCAGCCGCAGGATCCCGTTCGCAGCAGAGTTGAGCGCCGCGATCAGGGGGCGCAGCGCGACAGTGAACCCCATGTTCAGCGGCGCCGCCACCCGCGCCGTGCGCAGGGGCGCCGCGAGCGCCATGTTCTTGGGCACCAGCTCGCCGAACAGCATCGAGAACGCGTTGACCAGGATCACCGCGAGCGCACCCGCGAGCGCCCCGGAGGCCGCGCGCGTCACCGTCGAGGTCGACAGCGGCACCTCGAGCAGCTCGACCAGCGCCGGCTGCGCGGTGAAGCCGAGCAGGATCGTGGTGAGCGTGATCCCGACCTGCGCACCCGAGAGCTGCGTGGAGAGGCGCGACAGCGCGCGGCGCACCCGGTGGTCCTTCTCGTCGTCCACATGGGCCGGGTCGAGGGCGACGAGCGAGAACTCGGCCGCGACGAACACCGCCGTGCCGAGCGTGAGGAGCACGCCCACGCCGATCAGGATCCAGGCGGTCATCGGGGACGGGAACTGTCAGGGTCCATGGTGTCGCAAGGATACAGCCGGGCATGGCGCGACGGCAGTGCCAAAGTGTTATAGTTCCTCTATAACAACTCCCAAGGAGGGTGCGCATGGAGGGTCCACGCATCGCGATCGCCGGCCTCACGAAGAGGTTCGGCACGGTGACGGCCGTCGAGGACGTGTCGTTCGCCGCCGAGCCGGGCCGGGTCACCGGATTCCTGGGGCCGAACGGTGCCGGGAAGTCGACCACCCTCCGCGCGCTGCTCGGCCTGGTCGCGCCGACCGCCGGCTCCGCGCGCATCGGCGACCGCGCCTACGCCGAGCTCGAGCGGCCCGCCGCCGTCGTGGGCGCGCTGCTCGAGGGCGCGTTCCACCCCGGCCGCACCGCGCGCGCCCATCTCCGGACGGTCGCGCCGCTCGTCGACGCCGACGATGCGCGGTGCGACGATGCGCTGGCCATGGTGGGCATGAGCGACGCGGCGAACCGCCGCGTCGGCGGCTTCTCGATGGGGATGCGGCAGCGGCTGGGCCTCGCCACGGCGCTCCTCGGGGAGCCGACCGCCCTGGTGCTCGACGAGCCCGCGAACGGGTTGGACCCCGCGGGCATCACGTGGATGCGGGGCTTCGTCCGCGACTTCGCCGCGCGCGGCGGGACGGTGCTGCTCTCCTCCCACCTGCTCGGGGAGGTGGAGCAGACGGTCGACGACGTGGTGGTGATCGCGCAGGGCCGGATCCGCCACGCCTCCTCGCTCGCCGAGCTGCGCCGGCTCGCGCACCCGGCGACCACCCTGGTGTCACCCGACGCCGACCGGCTCGCGCGGCTCGCGGACGACTGGCCCAGGTCACGCCTCACGTCCCCGCACGAGCTCGTGGTGGCCCACGCGGACGCCGCCGAGGTGGGGGCCCGCGCCTTCGCCGCGGGTCTCGAGGTGCACGGGCTCGCGGAGTCCGGCGAGACGCTCGAGCAGGTGTTCCTGCGGCTCACGGAGGAGGCGGCATGACCGCGGCCGTCCGCGCCGAGCTGCGCAAGATCCTCACCACCCGCCTGTGGTGGGCGCTCCTCGCCGCGATGGCCGGCGCGGTCGCCTTCCTCGCCGGGGCGCTCGCGCTGGCGATCGGGCTCGGCGGCCAGCAGCCCGGCGACGAGCTCACCGTCCCTCCGGACCAGCTCGCGCTCACCGTCTACTCGGCGGGCGTGACCCTCGGATACGTGTTCCCGTTGGCGTTCGGCGCGATCATCGTGACCCAGGAGTTCCGCCACCGCACGTTCCAGACGTCGGTGCTGGCCGAGCCGCGGCGCACCCGGGTCGCGGCCGCCAAGCTGCTGGCCGCGCTCCCCTTCGCCCTCGCGTACGGGCTCGCGAGCTCGCTGGCGGCGCTGGCGGCGGGCGCGCCCGCCCTGGCGCTCGCGGGCACCGGGACGATGCTCGACGACCCGGCGACCTGGTGCACCCTCGCGCTCGGGGCGGTGGCCATGGCCGCCTGGATGCTCGTCGGGGTGGGCTTCGGCACGCTCGTGACGAACCAGGTCGCGGTCGTCGTCGGCGTGCTCGTCTGGACCCAGATCGTCGAGCCGCTCGCACGCATCGGGCTCGGCTACTGGGATGCCGCCGCGCCCGTCGCGCGCTTCCTCCCGGGGGCGGCGGGCGAGGCGATCGCGGGGAGCTCCTTCTACTCCGCGACGGGCCTGTCCGACCTGCTCGCCCCGTGGGCGGGGCTGCTGGTGCTGCTCGGCTACGGCCTGGTCGCCGCGGCGATCGGCTGGCGGACCTCCTTCCGCCGCGACATCACCTGAGCCCGGAGGCCCGGGACGGACGATGACGGCCATGGGCGTCCGATGCGTCACCCCTGGTCTTCCCTGGCATGGGTAAAACTTTGTCCAAATGCGCGGTGGGTGGTTCCGGCGGCGTGTCGGAAGGGGAGAAGATGGGTCCACCAGTCACCACCGACGCTGATGCGCCAAGAAAGCGAGCGGCCTCAACGTGTCCCCAGACACCTCCGCGCCCGATACCGACCGTGTCCCCGTCGCCCGTGGCGTGGACGCCCCAGCCGTGGCCTCCCTCATCCTGGGCGGCTCCCGCGGGGCGGACGCCACCGACGACGCCCGCGCGGACGCCCCGGGCCACCGTCCCCACGTCCCCCAGCCCCCGACCCAGCCGATGCCGCGCGTGACCTCGTCCGCGCAGGGCTACGGCGACGTGCCGCCGCCCCCGCCGCCGGCACCCCGCGCATCGTCACCCGCGCCCGAGGCGCCCGCGGCCCCGGCTCCGGCACCCGAGCCGACCGCGAGCGCCGAGGCCCCCGAGCCCGCCGCGGAGACGGTCGCGATGACGCAGCCGATCGCGACGGCGCAGGCCCCGACCGCGGCGTACCTGCAGCGCCCGGACTACGAGCCCGTCGAGGCCAAGGACGTCACGCAGGGCGTCGAGCGCCTGCGCGGCCCGGCCGCACGCGTGGTCCAGAACATGGAGGCGAGCCTCACCGTCCCGACGGCGACGTCGGTCCGCGCGGTGCCCGCCAAGATGCTGATGGACAACCGCGTCGTCATCAACAACCACCTCGCGCGCACGCGCGGCGGCAAGGTGAGCTTCACGCACCTGATCGGCTACGCGATCGTCGAGGCGCTCGCCGAGTTCCCGTCGATGAACGTCGCGTACACCGAGGAGGACGGCAAGCCCGCACTGCTGACCCCCGCCGAGATCAACCTGGGCCTGGCGATCGACCTCGCGAAGCCCGACGGCTCCCGCCAGCTGCTGGTGCCGTCGATCAAGGGCGCGGACAGCATGGACTTCCACGCCTTCTGGTCCTCCTACGAGGACCTGGTCCGGCGCGCCCGCCAGGGCACGCTGCAGGCGGTCGACTTCCAGGGCACGACGATCACCCTGACCAACCCGGGCACGATCGGCACGGTCCACTCCGTCCCGCGCCTCATGAACGGCCAGGGCACCATCATCGGCGTCGGCTCGATGGACTACCCCGCGGAGTTCCAGGGGGCGTCCGAGGAGACCATCGCCCGCCTGGGCGTGTCGAAGGTGCTCACCCTGACGTCGACCTACGACCACCGCGTCATCCAGGGCGCCCAGTCCGGCGAGTTCCTGGGCCTCGTGCACAAGAAGCTGCTCGGCATCGACGGCTTCTACGACCGCGTGTTCGTGTCGATCCGCGTGCCCTACGAGCCCGTGCGCTGGGTCCAGGACGCCGCGACCTCGCCCGAGGAGGAGGCCGCCAAGCCCGCCCGCATCGCGGAGCTCATCCACGCCTACCGCTCGCGCGGGCACCTCATGGCGGACGTCGACCCTCTGTCGAGCCGACCGCGCAAGCACCCGGACCTCGACGTCCAGACCCACGGCCTCACGCTGTGGGACCTCGACCGGCACTACTCGACCGGCGGCTTCGCCGGCCACGACCGGTGGAAGATGCGCACGGTGCTCAGCCGGCTGCGGGACGCCTACTGCCGCACCATCGGCCTCGAGTACATGCACATCGCCGACCGCGAGCAGCGGTCGTGGTTCCAGGAGCGCCTCGAGCACGGCTACACGAAGCCCAGCCGCGAGGAGCACCTGCGGATCCTCCACCGCCTCAACGCGGCGGAGGCGTTCGAGGCCTTCCTCCAGACCAAGTACGTGGGACAGAAGCGGTTCTCGCTCGAGGGCGGCGAGTCGCTGATCCCGCTGCTCGACGAGGTGATGAGCGCCGCGGCCGAGTCCGGCGTCCACGAGGTCTGCATCGGCATGGCGCACCGCGGACGCCTCAACGTGCTCGCGAACCTGGCAGGCAAGAGCTACGGCCAGATCTTCTCCGAGTTCGAGGGCACCGCGGTGCCGGGCTCCGTGCAGGGCTCGGGCGACGTCAAGTACCACCTCGGCACCGAGGGCACCTTCACGGCGGAGTCGGGCGCGTCCACGCGGGTCTACCTCGCCGCGAACCCCTCGCACCTGGAGGCGGTCAACCCGGTCCTCGAGGGCATCGTCCGCGCGAAGCTCGACGCCCTCGGCGCCGACCCGGCGACCGACGGCTACCCCGTGCTGCCGATCCTGGTGCACGGCGACGCCGCGTTCGCCGGCCAGGGGATCGTCCAGGAGACCCTGAACCTGTCGCAGCTGCGCGGCTACCGCACCGGCGGCACCGTGCACGTGATCATCAACAACCAGGTCGGATTCACCACCGGCCCGGAGAACTCGCGGTCCACGCGCTACTGCACGGACATCGCGAAGGGCTTCCAGGTCCCGATCTTCCACGTCAACGGCGACGACCCGGAGGCGTGCGTGCGCGCCGCCCGGCTCGCGTTCGAGTACCGCGAGAGGTTCGGGCGCGACGTGATCGTCGACATGGTCTGCTACCGCCGCCGCGGGCACAACGAGGGCGACGACCCGTCGATGACGCAGCCGCGCATGTACGACCTCATCGAGGCGAAGCGGTCCGTGCGCCACCTCTACACCGAGTCGCTCATCCGTCGCGGGGACATCACGACCGAGGAGGCCGAGACGGTCTCCAAGGACTACCTGGCCCAGCTCGAGCGCGTGTTCATCGAGACCCGCGAGGGCTACCAGCCCCGCCCGGACACCGAGTCGATCTCGGGCCTCGAGCTGCCCAGCTCGCAGTCCTCCGACGCGGGCGTCATGGTCGGGTGGCGGACCGCCGTCTCGGCGAGCCAGGTCGAGCGGATCGGCCGCGCCCACGTGCGCCCGCCAGAGGGCTTCACGGTCCACCCGAAGCTCGGCAAGCTGCTCGAGAAGCGCGAGCAGATGAGCACCGAGGGCGGCATCGACTGGGGCTACGGCGAGATCCTCGCCTTCGGCACGCTGCTGCAGGAGGGCGTCCCGGTGCGGATGGCGGGCCAGGACAGCCGCCGCGGCACCTTCGTGCAGCGCCACGCGGTCTACCACGACCGCCGCACGGGCGCCGAGTGGACGCCGCTGCTCTACCTGTCCTCGGACCAGGCGCGGCTCCACATCTTCGACTCGTCGCTGTCGGAGTACGCCTGCCTCGGATTCGAGTACGGCTACTCCGTCGAGCGTCCCGACGCGCTGGTCCTGTGGGAGGCGCAGTTCGGCGACTTCGTCAACGGCGCGCAGACCATCATCGACGAGTTCATCTCGGCCGCCGAGCAGAAGTGGGCGCAGTCGTCGTCCGTGGTGCTGCTGCTGCCCCACGGGTACGAGGGTCAGGGCCCCGACCACTCGTCGGCGCGCGTCGAGCGGTTCCTGCAGCTGTGCGCCGAGGACAACATGGTCGCGGCCATGCCGTCGACCCCGGCCAGCTACTTCCACCTGCTGCGCCGCCAGGCCTACGACCGTCCGCGCCGACCGATGGTGGTGTTCACCCCGAAGTCCATGCTCCGCCTGCGCGCCGCGCAGTCCGAGGTGGAGGACTTCACCACGGGCACGTTCCAGGAGGTCATCCCCGACACCACGGTGGACCCGGGCGGGGTCGACCGCGTGCTGATCTGCGCCGGCAAGGTCTACTACGACCTGGTCGCCCAGCGCGACAAGGCAGGCGACACCGCCACCGCGATCCTGCGGTTCGAGCAGCTGTACCCGCTCGACCACGACGCGATCAAGGAGGCCCTCGCGCCCTTCGACGGCGCCGAGGTGCTGTGGGTCCAGGAGGAGCCCCTCAACCAGGGCGCGTGGTCGAAGATCTCGCTGAGCCTGCCGCAGATCATCGGCACCACGGTGGGCTGCGTGTCCCGGCCCGCGTCGGCATCGCCCGCCGCCGGCCAGGCCTCGCGCCACGCCGCCGAGCAGGCCGAGCTGGTCGAGAGGGCCTTCACGCGATGAGGAACGTCTTCCTGGTGGGCGACGAGCTCGTCGCCGGTCACGGGGATCCGAAGGCGCTGGGATGGGCGGGGCGCGTCGCAGCACGCACGCTCCCGGTCGCCCCCGACCTCCGCTTCCACGTGCTCGCCGTGCCCGGCGAGACGACCGGGGAGATGACCAGCCGCTGGGACGAGGAGGCGCTGCGCCGCACCCGCCACGACGAGGCGGAGGCGAACCACGTGCTCTTCGCCGTCGGCCGCGGCGACGTCACGCGCGGCGTCTCCCCCACGATGACGCGCCTGAACATCGCGAACGCGCTCGACCGGGCCCACGCGCTGGGCTTCCGCACGCTGATGGCCGGCCCCCCGCCGGGGCGCGAGGAGGACAACCCGCGGATCGCCGAGCTCGCGGCGGTGCTCGAGGACGCCGCATCCCGCCGCGAGGTGGGCTACATCGACATGTACGGGCCGCTCGCGCGTCACGACCAGTGGACGGCCGACATGGCGACGGGCCGTGACGCGCTGCCGCTGCAGGCCGGCTACGGGCTCATGGCGTGGCTGGTGCTGCACTCCCGCTGGCACTCGTGGCTCGGCATCGAGCCGCCCGCCGCCTGAGCGTCGCCGCACACGTCAGCAGGGCGGTTCATCGAACCGCCCTGCCTCGGTGGCGCCGTGCGTGGCGCGGCCGGATCCCCCCGGCTACTCGACGATCCCGGCGCCGCGGAGCTCGACCATGAGGTCGTGCGGGCGCGAGGCGATCGCGAGCGCGTCGTCCAGCGCCACCGTTCCGGCTCCCACGAGCTGGAACAGGTGCTGGTCGAACGTCTGCATCTTGTAGTACTCGCCGTCCTTGATGAGGTCGAGGATGGGAGGCTGGCTCGCCGGGTCCACGATCGCCTCGGCGGTGCGGCCGGTGTTCACCATGACCTCCGCGACGAGCGTGCGGCCGGTGCCGTCGCCGCGGCGCACCAGGCGCTGGGAGACGATGCCGCGCAGCGTCTGCGCGAGCGTCGCGCGGACCTGGTTCTGCTCGTGCGGGGTGAAGAAGTCGACGATGCGGTTGATCGTGTCCTGCGCGTCCACGGTGTGCAGCGTCGCCAGCACCAGGTGGCCGGTCTCGGCGGCGGACAGCGCCGCGCGGACGGTCTCGATGTCACGCATCTCGCCGACCATGATCACGTCGGGGTCCTGGCGCATCGCGGCGCGCAGCGCGTTGGTGAAGTCGAGCGTGTCGGAGCGCACCTCGCGCTGCGAGATGATCGCCTTCTTGTCCGAGTGGAGGACCTCGATCGGGTCCTCGATGGTGATGATGTTGACCTCGCGGTAGCTGTTGATGAGGTCCACCATCGAGGCGAGCGTGGTGGTCTTTCCGGATCCGGTCGGGCCCGTCACCAGCACCAGGCCGCGAGGCTCGAGCGCGAGGTCCGCGATGACCGGCGGCAGGCCCAGCTCCTCGAAGCTCTGCGCGCCCACCGCGACGCGGCGGAACACGAGCGACTCGGTGCCCCGGGCGACGTAGGCGTTGACGCGGAAGCGCCCGACGCCGGACAGCGAGAACGCGAAGTCGGCCTCGTGGGTGTCGCGGAAGGAGGCGACCAGGTCCTCCGGCAGGACCTGGGCGACCATGTTGCGCGTATCCTCGGGCGTCAGCGGCGGCACCTGCAGCTTGCGCAGGCGGCCGTCGACGCGGACGCGCGGCGGCGATCCGGTCTTGCAGTGCAGGTCGGAGCCGCCCGTCGACGCGAGGGCGTGCAGGAACGGGATGACTGAGACTGGCTGGTCGCTCACGAATCCTCCATCGGCTTCCGAGGGCCTCGGCTTGAGCCGACGCTACTGGGGAACCGCCGTCCGATGGAAGCAGGTGTGACGAACCCGCGCCGTATGGGAGGATAGGGGGTCGATCGTGAACCGCCGCATCGTCCGAGTCGTCCAAGAAAGGGGAACGCCATGAGCAAGCGAGGCCGCAAGCGCAAGAGCCGCGCCGGGTCCGGTGCCAACCACGGCAAGCGCCCCAACGCGTAAGCGCTGACACCACGACGAAGCCGCATCGGCATGGCCGATGCGGCTTCTGTCATGTCCGGGCGGGACGATGCGCGTGTCGGATCAGGCGGGCGTCTCGCGGGTCGCGCGGATCGCGTCGAGCACGCGCTGGCGCAGGGCGTCAGGCGCCGTCTCGTGACGGGTCTGGTTGACGAGCCTCTTGATCTTCTCGTTGATCTTGTGCTCCGCCTCGCACGGCGGACACGTTTTGAGGTGCTCCCCGATCCGGTGGATCTCCTCCTCGGGGAGCTCGTGGTCGATGTACTCGAAGAGCCTGTCGAGGGCCTCCTCGCATTCGGGCTCAGGCATCGCAGACACCTCCGTCCTTCTTCTCCTGCTTGGGCTTGACCGGCGTCTTCTCGTAGAGGCCGCGCTCGGCGGCGTAGTCACGGAGCTTCTCGCGCAGCAGCTTGCGGCCACGGTGCAGCCGCGACATCACGGTCCCGACGGGGGTGTCCATGATCTCGGCGATCTCCTTGTAGGCGAACCCCTCCACGTCGGAGAGGTAGACCGCCATCCGGAAGTCCTCGGAGAGCTCCGACAGCGCCCGCCTGATCTCGTCGTCGCCGAGCGAGTCCAGCGCGTGGTCCTCCGCCGACGCGAGGCCGCTGGACGTGTGCTCGGCGGCGGCCGCGAGCTGCCAGTCCTCCACGCTCTCCGCGTCCGACCGCTTCGGCTCCCGCTGCTTCTTGCGGTAGCTGTTGATGAAGGCGTTGGTCTGGATGCGGTACAGCCACGCCTTCAGGTTGGTGCCCATGGTGAACTTGTCGCGCGCGGCGAAGGCCTTGGCGTAGGTCTCCTGGACCAGGTCCTCCGCGTCTGCGGCGTTGCGCGTCATGCGCAGCGCGGCGGCGTAGAGCTGGTCCATGTAGGACAGGGCCTCGACCTCGAAGTCGGCGGCTGGATCGGCATGCTGAGTCATCGCCTGCGAGCGTACCCCGGCGCTGGCCGCCGGATGCTCTCGCGAGGCGCGTGGCGTCTCCGCGATGGTGGTCATGGCACCGGCAACGGCACCTGTGCGCGATTCATTCCCGGTTGTCCCGGAAGCCGGTGCCTCGGGCGCTCGCGCTTGCTATCGTCAGAAGCATGCTCCGTGTACTTGCCAGGCCCTTGCTCGCATCGTGGTTCGTCTACGGGGGCGTGCAGAACGCTCTCGAGCCCGAGCGCAACGCCGGCCTGATCGCCCCCACCGTGGAGCCGGCGCTCAAGGAGCTCGGCGTGGAGGAGGTCAAGGCCGTCGACATCGTGAAGGTGCACGGCGCGCTGACCGTCGCCCTCGCGGCCTCGCTCGCGCTGTCGCGCTCGCCGCGCGCCTCGGCCCTGGGCCTCGCGGGGCTCGCCGGCGCCAAGGCGGTCTTCGCGCACCCGTTCTGGAAGGAGACGGACCCGGCCCGCCGCGAGGCGGAGATGGAGCTGTTCCTCAAGGACGTGTCGCTCGTCGGCGGCGTCCTGGTCGCCGCGACCGCCGGCCACTCGGCACGCCACATCGCGCGCAAGAAGGCCAAGAAGGTGAAGGCGAAGGAGAAGGCCGTGGAGGCCAAGGCGGCCGCCAAGGCCGCGAAGTCCAAGAAGCGCGCCGCGTGACACCCGGCCTGGTCCCGGGCACCGGCCCGGGGCAGGTCTGGGACGCGCCCGTCGCGTCGGGCCCTCTCGACGCGACCGTCTCCGTGCCCGGATCGAAGTCGCTCACCAACCGCTTCCTGGTGCTGGCGGCGATCGCCGCGGAGCCCGTGACGGTCCGCGGAGGCCTGCGCTCCCGCGACTCCGACCTCATGATCGGCGCCCTGCGCGGACTCGGCACCGAGGTGGACGACTCCGGCGACGAGTGGCGCGTGACCCCCGGCCCGCTGCGCGGCGGCGCCCACGTCGACTGCGGGCTCGCGGGCACCGTCATGCGCTTCGTCCCGCCGCTCGTGCTCCTCGCCGACGGGCCCGTGAGCTTCGACGGCGACGAGGGCGCCCGCGTCCGCCCGATGGGCCCCCTGCTCGATGCGCTGCGCGCGCTCGGTGCCACCGTCGAGGACGGCGGCACCGGGACGCTGCCGTTCACCGTCACCCCGCCCGCCGCTATCCCCGCGGAGGTGGAGGTCGACTCCTCGTCCTCCTCGCAGTTCGTCACGGGGCTGCTGCTGACGGCCCCGCGCCTGCGCCACGGGCTGACGGTGCGCCACACGGGCGAGACGCTGCCGAGCCTGCCCCACATCGACATGACGTGCGAGACGCTGCGCGAGGCGGGGATCCGCGTGGACCAGCCGGACGAGCGCACGTGGGTGGTGCACCCCGGCGAGATCCGGCCGGGCGACGTGCGCGTCGAGCCCGACCTGTCGAACGCCGGCCCGTTCATGGCGGCGGCCCTGGTCGCGGGCGGCACGGTGCGCATCCCGGGCTGGCCCGACGTGACCACGCAGCCGGGCGCGTACTACCCCGAGCTGCTCACCCGCATGGGCGCGACGTGCACGCTCGACGGCGACGTCATGACGGTCAGCGGCACGGGCCGCATCGCCGGGATCGACGCCGACCTGTCTCCCGCCGGCGAGATCACCCCGACCATCGCGGCGCTGTGCGCTCTCGCGGACGGGCCGTCGCGGCTCACCGGGATCGGTCACCTGCGCGGCCACGAGACCGACAGGCTCGCCGCCATCGCCACCGAGGTCGAGCGCCTGGGCGGGACCTGCCACGCGGACGACGACTCGCTCACGTTCGGCGGGATGCCCGCGGAGGGGCTGGCCGGGGCGGTCATGGAGACCTACCACGACCACCGCATGGCGACCTTCGCCGCGATCGTCGGTCTGGCGGTCCCCGCGGTGAAGGTGCTCGACGTCGGCACCACCTCGAAGACGATGCCGGGCTTCCCTCAGATGTGGGTGGGCATGCTCGGCTCGGACCGCTGAGCAGCCCTCACAGGGTGACGCGCGCGCCCGTCTCGTGGGAACGGATGATCGCGTGCGCCACCTCGAGCGCGCGGCGACCTGCGCGCGCGTGCACCGGCGGCGCCTCACCCGCGCGGAAGGCCGCCAGCACCGCCGCGACGTGGCGGTCGAACGTGTATTCGAACGTGCGCGCCTCGTCGTCGAAGTAGCCCGCCTCCCACACGCTCCTCGTCGCCTCCCCGGCGCGCGACACGGTCAGCCGCTTGACGGTGTCCTCGATCAGGAGCCGGCCGCGCGTCCCGTTGACCTCCACGAGGTGCGTGGCGGGATACGCGTACGAGGAGTCGTAGGTGCCGACCAGCGAGCCCACGGCGCCGCTCGCGAATCTCAGCGCGACCGCGAGCGTGGTGAACGTGCCCGGCAGCGTCATGTCGGTCATCTGCGCCGCGACCGAGCGGATCGGGCCGCACAGGTGCTCGAGCATGTCGATCCCGTGCACCTGCGTCTCGATGAGGTTGGCGTGGGGGCTGGTCCCGATGTTCGCCTCGCCGCCGAAGCGCCAGGTCGCGAAGACCACCTCGCCCAGCTCGCCCGCGTCGATGGCCGCCTTCGCCCGTGCGACCGGCTCCGCGTACCGGTGATTGAGGTTGATCGCGAAGAACAGCCCGCGCGCGTCCGCCTCGGCGAGCAGGGCGTCCGCCTCCTCCATAGAGAACACCAGCGGCTTCTCCACCAGCAGCGGCACGCCGCGGCCCAGCAGGTGCAGCGTGGGCGCGAAGTGCGCCTCGTTGGGCAGGCACACCGTGACCAGGTCCGGTCGCGCCTCGTCGAGCATCGCGTCGACGTCGGTGAACGGCACGGTGTCGAAGGCCTCCGCCCGCGCCGCGGTGCGGTCGGGATCGCGGCCCACGATCCCGACCAGGTCGGTGTCGCGGCGGCGGGAGAAGATCCGCGCGTGCTGCGCCGCCCAGGCGCCCGTGCCCACCACCCCGACCCTCAGCCTGTCGCCCATGACACGCTCCCTCCGTCTCCTCCGAGCGTAGGACCGTCGCCGGCCGCCCGCCCGCCCGCGCCGCATCGGTACCCTGGTGGCATGCCTCGGACCCCGGACATCCTGTGAGCGACTGGAGCCGCTACGACGAGTCCGACGCGCGCGTGCGCCCCAGCAGGCGCGGGTCCCGGCCGCGGACCAAGATCCGTCCGGCGCACGAGGAGGCTGTCGACGGCACGGTGATCGCGGTCGACCGTGGGCGCTACACGGTCCAGGTCCACGACGGCGAGGTGGTGATGGCCGTCAAGGCGCGCGAGCTCGGGAGGCGTGGCCTGGTGATCGGCGACCGGGTGAAGGTGGTCGGCGACGTCACGGGCGAGCCCGACACCCTCGCCCGCGTGGTCAGGCGGCTCGAGCGGCGCAGCTCGCTCAGCCGTACCGCGGACGACACGGACCCGACCGAGCGGGTGATCGTCGCCAACGCGGACCAGCTCGCGATCGTCACGGCGCTGGCCGACCCCGAGCCCAACGCGCGCATGATCGACCGCTGCCTGGTCGCCGCCTTCGACGCCGGCATGACGGCGCTGCTGGTGCTGACGAAGGCCGACCTCGCGAGCGCGGACGAGCTGCGTGCGGCCTACGAGCCGTTGGGCGTCACCGTGATCGAGACCTCGGTGAAGCGCGACGGCGGCCCGGAGGCGGATCCTGGCTTCGTGCGATTCCGCGAGGAGCTCCACGGCCTCACCACCGTCCTGGTCGGCTACTCCGGCGTGGGCAAGTCGACGCTGGTCAACGCGCTCGTGCCGGACGCGGGGCGCGCCGTGGGCGTGGTGAACGACGTCACGGGCCGCGGGCGCCACACATCGACGTCCGCGATCCGCTACGAGGTTCCGACGGGCGGGTGGATCGTCGACACCCCCGGCGTACGCTCCTTCGGGCTCGCGCATGTCGACCCGGAGCGGTTCATCCACGCCTTCCCGGACGTCTCCGAGGCGACCGACGAGCGGTGCCCCCGCGGCTGCACCCACGAGAGCGCGGAGCTGGGCTGCGAGCTCGACGCCTGGGCCGGCGACGACCCGGCACGGCGGGCGCGCGTCGACTCGATCCGCCGCCTGCTCGCCTCCCGCGCCGCCGGCGAGACGTACTGACGCCCCCCCTTCCGTTCCCCCTCCTCTCCCCGGACAGCGCGCACGGAATCCGTGGCGACACGCCGGGTCCCATGGCCCGATCGGGTGCGACACGCCGCCGACCCGGGACCGACTCCGTGCGGACTGTCCGGTGGGGGTGCGCTCAGGGTGCGGGGCGGCTGTCGGACCCCGGCGCACTAGCCTGGGCGCATGACCCCGGGACCGTACGCCGACGACCTGCTGCTCGCCCTCGCCATCGCCGACGCGGTGGACGCGGTGACCCTGCCGAACTTCGCGACCGGCGAGCTCACCGTCGAGACCAAGCCCGACGACACCCCGGTCACCGCCGTCGACCGGGCGGCGGAGCGCACCGCGCGCGACCTGATCGCCCAGCATCGTCCCGACGACGCGTTCGTGGGCGAGGAGTACGGCACCACCGGGACCGGCGCCCGCCGGTGGGTGGTCGACCCCATCGACGGCACCAAGAACTTCATCCGCGACGTCCCCGTCTGGGCGACGCTCATCGCCCTCCTGGACGGGGACGATGCCGCGGTCGGCGTGGTCTCCGCGCCCGCCCTCGGGCGGCGCTGGTTCGCGGCCCGTGGCCAGGGCGCGTGGCTCGGGGCGTCGGAGGCGACGGCGCGACGGATCACGGTGTCGGATGTCGCGTCGCTCGATCAGGCCTCGCTGTCCTACTCGGACCTGGCGGAATGGCGGGAGTTCGGGCGGCTCGACCAGTTCCTCGGGCTGATGGACAGCGTGTGGCGCACCCGCGCGTACGGGGACTTCTGGAGCTACATGATGGTCGCGGAGGGCGCGGTCGACATCGCCACCGAGCCCGAGCTCGCGCTCTACGACATGGCGGCGCTCGTCGCGATCGTCGAGGAGGCCGGAGGCCGGTTCACCGGCGTCGACGGCACGCCCGGACCTCACGGCGGCAACGCGCTGGTCACCAACGGCCTGCTGCACGACGAGGTGATGCGCCGCCTCGCCTGACCTGCGTCGTGTCAGCCCAGGTGGGCGATCTCGGACGCGTCGTACCAGAGCAGGTCGCGCTCGGCGAGCCTGTCCGCGGCGTCCTCGTCGCCCGCGGCGGCACCCGCCGCATCGTCGCCCGCCTCGGCCTCGTCCATGAACGCGCAGGCGATGGCGGACGTCGGGATGCGACCGGTGAGGCGGACCGCCGCCGGGCTCACGTCGGGCGCGGCCTCCGACTCCGAGCGCGACACCTCGGCGACGATCACGAGGCGCAGCGGCGCGCCGAGGTCCTCGAGCGAGGCCCACGCGGCGACGTCGAGCACCACCTCGGCGAGCTCGTCGTCGTCGTCGCTGTCGACCAGGTCCAGCAGCGGCCCGGTGACCGCGAAGCCCAGCGGCGGCTCCCACATCCCGGACGTGATCGTGGGGATCTGGTCGGGACGGGCGGGGATGTACACGCGCATGGCCTCAGTCTGGCACCGGGACCGCCCCGGGCCGCGAGGCGGCGCGCGCGTCGGCGAGGACCGCGTGGGCGAGCGACTCGATCGACCGCCGCAACGGAGATCGGGGAGCGGCCTGCGCGAGCGTGCGGGCGTCGCGCAGCGCGTCGTCGCACGCGGGACCGTCCCACGGCAGCGGCCAGAGCTCGTCGAGCGAGGTGTGCCGCGCCATCACCGAGGCGATGGCGTCCGCGGGGTTCGGCCCGGCCACCGACGCCCGCACCCGGTTCACGACGACCGCGGCTCCCGCAGCCAGGTCGGGCACCGCGGCCACGAGCCTGGCGAGCTGCGGCGGCTCCGCGGACCCGACCATCACGACCGCGTCGGCCGCGAGCACCGCGCCCGCGGCGGCCGTGTCCCGCTCGCCTCCGACGCGGGCCGCCGTGTCGAGGACCACGACGTCAGCGGAGGCCCTCAGCACCGGCCACAGCGGCTCCAGGGCGGCGTCGGAGAGCTCCGCCCAGCGCGACGCATGCGCCAGGCCGGTGACGACCCGCAGCCGCGGGCCGACCGCGAGCGCATGCCTCTCGAGCAGCGACGACGGGTCGGAGCCGCGGACCGAGCCGTGCGCCAGCGCGGCGATCCCCGCCGACTCGTCCTGGACCCCGAGCACCGTCGCGACGGCGGCGCCGACCGTGTCGAGGTCGACGAGCAGGACCTCGTGGCCGCCTGCCGCGAGCTCGGCCGCGACGTTGACCGCGACCGTGGTCCGTCCCGGCGCGCCACCGGTGCCGCCGACCGTGATCACGATCCCCGCGCCCGCGGCGCCGGCCGGGACCTCCGCCCGCGCCGGCTCCTCCTGCACCGGCTGCCGGGCGCCGATCGCGGCGACCCGCACCGCCTCGACCAGGTCCGTGCCGGCCACCGGCACCCCGAGCCCGGCCAGCGTCGCCAGGTCGTCGGGCCCGGCGGCCACCCCCACCGCGCCCACGCCTGCGTCCGCGACGGCCCGCAGCGCGTCCCGGTCGAGCCTCGGCTGCGGCGAGACCACCAGGACGTCGCAGAGGCCCGCGCGCGCGACCGCGACCGCCTCCGCGAGGTCGGCGCATCGGCGCACCACCGTCAGGCCGGGGTCGGCGTCGAGCGCCTCGACCACCTCGATCTCGCGCGCACCGGTGACCGCGACGATCACCCCCAGAGTCCCCATCAGCCGCTCCCGAGCACCGCGATCGCGCCCTCGTCGGCGAGCGCGTCCAGCAGGGCTCCGACGTCGGCGGACGGGACGACCACGTAGACCGTCTCCTCGCCGGCGGCGAACCCGCCCGTGTCCTCGTCGACCGCCGAGACGGGCAGCGCCTCGCCGATCCGCCTGCTCGCGGTGCCGTCCGCCGGCGTGAGCCAGACGTCCACCAGCGCCCCGGGGACGACGCCCTCGGCGAGAGGCTGCGACACGCTCACCGCGACCGGGCGGCCGTCGAAGTCCGCGGGCTCGGCCAGGGCCGCCACGGGAACGAGCTCCCCGGCACCGACCGGGCGCGTCACGGTCATCCCCCAGGGCTCGACCGCGTCGGGCTCGGCGTAGCCGTCGCCCACGCGCACGTCGACCACGACCAGGTCGGCCGGCTCCAGCACCACGCCCGGCGCGAGCGCGTGGCGTGCGGCGTACACGGGCTCCGTCCGGTCGGCCGAGCGCAGCAGCAGCGCCGTCCCGGCGACGGCGATCGCGATCAGCAGCACACCCACGATGAGGCGCGGGTCCCTCCATCCCGGGCGGCGCAGCCGCACGGGCACCGGGCGCGTCGCAGCGTCCATCGGCGGCCCCCCTTCGCCAGATGACCTCATCATGCCTGGTCGCGGAGCTGAACGAAAGGGCTGTGGAGGGAGCACGGCCGCCCTTCGCGCCCGTGCCACAATGCAGGCATGGAGCCCCGCTTCCTGAAGCTGAGCGATGTGCAGGAGATCCTCAACATCTCCTCGCCGCAGGCGTACGCGTTGGTGCGATCGGGCGAGCTGCCCGCGATCCAGGTCGGGGGACGCGGGGTCTGGCGCGTCGAGCGTGCCGAGCTCGAGGCCTACATCGAGCGGCAGTACGCGGCAGCCCGCGAGCAGGTGAAGGAGCGCGAGCCCCGCTAGAACGGACGCTCGGGCGCCGCGCGGAGGATCCTGACGGCTGCGAGCGCGACCGTGCGCACCGGTCCGTCACCCTCGAGGTCCACGTGGTCGGCGCCGACCCCGACCAGCGCGCCCGCCGCGGTTCCCGCTCCCGTCTCGACCACCACCCGCGCGCGCTGCTCCGCGAGCGACCGCAGCATCGAGGTGAGACGGAGGCGGGACTCGACCACGCCGCGCGCGGCGACGCGCCGGGCCAGGCTCTCGGCGAGCACGATCGCGTGCTCGGGGATCAGTGCCTCGCCGCCATCCATGTCGAGCAGCACCCCGTCCGCGGCGACCGACCGCAGGGTCCCCCGGATCCGCAGCCCGCCCTCGAGGACCAGCACGAGCTCGCCGCCCCGGTGGGCGGCGAGCCGCGCGGACATGGCGACCGCCGACCGCTCGGCGACCACGCGCTCGGCGACCTCGGCGGCGAGCTCGGCACGCTGCTCGGCCGCGAGCCGCGCCTCCAGGTCGTCGAACAGCCGCTCCCATCGCATGGCGCCACGCTACCGCCGTCCCCCATCTGCGCCCACCGGTCGACATCACCGTGGCGGTCGTGTAGACCAGATGACATCAAACAGCATCAAACAACATCAAAGGGGCATGATGATGAGTAGGAACGATGCGCGCGTCGGGGCCGCCGCACCCCTCGCGATCGCGGTCGCGGCACCGGTGCTCACCTCCGCGGCCGGGTGGCTGACGTACCGGCTGGGCTCGACGACCGACTGGTCACGGTGGACTCCGTCCGACGCGGCCGCGGTCGGGATCGGCGTGCTCGCCACGGTGGCCGGCCTGCGGTTCGTGACCGACGTCGCCTCCGCGTGGCGGGCCCTGCGCCGCGGTCGGCCGGTCCCCGCGCGGACCGGCCGCCTCGCAGCCGCCGCGGCGGGCTCCCTGCTCGCGCTTCTGGCCGGGACGGGCGCCGCCACCGCGTCGACCGAGACCCCTCCCGTCGGATGGCTGCCGGTCGAGCACACCGCGCCATCGCCCTCGCCGTCGGCGTCCGCGTGGACGACCCCGCTCGGGTCCGGACCTCCGGAGGCGCTGCGGGCACCCGCGGGGACGCCGCCGTCGCCCGGTGCGACCCCGACCTCGTCCGTGCCATCGGGCCCATCCGTCCCCCCGCCGACGCGGACCTCGACCTCGACCTCGACCGGCGATGCGACCCAGGTGCACGTGGTCGTCGCCGGCGACTCGCTGTGGCGGATCACCGCCGCGCTGCTCGGCGACGGCCCGAGCGACGCACGCATCGCGGAGGCCTGGCCCGACCTCTATCGCGCCAACCGCGCGGCCATCGGCGACGACCCGGGGATGATCAGCGTCGGGATGCGGCTCGAGGTGCCGCCCACCCTGGGGGGTGGACGATGAGCGCCGAGCCGCTCGGCGCGACCGGGCGGTCGCCGGTCCGCCGGGACGTCTACGGGCGCGCCCGCGCCGTGCTCGGCGACCCCTCGCCCCTGGCCTGCACCGTCACGCTCACCGCGATCCAGGTCGCTCGGGGCGGCGACGGGATCGACACGCTCCTGCGATGGATCACCCCGGAGCTCAGGGACGCGCTCACGCGGCAGCACTCCCTGTCCCGGCGCGCCGGACGTCGCGGGGCCCCCGACGCCCGGATCGTCAGGGCCCGGGTGTGCCGGGTGTCGCGCGACGCCGCCGAGGTGAGCGTGATCGCGGCGGTGGGCGAGCGCACGCACCCCGTCGCCATGCGGCTCGAGGACTGGTCCGGACGCTGGGTGGTCACGGTGCTCGACCTCGGCTGACCGCCGCACTGACGCCGGGAGGGCGGCACCCGTGCGGGTGCCGCCCTCCCGGCGAGGCTCGGGGCCGTCAGGCCTCCGCGCCCTCCTCGTTCCTGCCGTGGCACATCTTGTACTTGCGGCCCGAGCCGCAAGGGCACGGCGAGTTCTTGCCGGCGCCCTCGAAGACGCGGCCGTCCTCCCACGGCTTGAGGCCCGACGGGCCCTTCTCGATCGTGGCCGCGCCCGTCCCGTCCTGCGACGGACCGGAGAACGTCATCGCGCCCATCGTCGACCGGACGGGGCCGCCTGCGGTGCCCGTGGCCGGGGTCGCGACCAGGCGCTGGCCGGCCGGTCCGGCGGCCGTGGCCGCACCGCCGCCGGCGAGACGCTGCGCGGGGTTGGCCGCGCCCTGCGTGCGGGCCTGCGCCACCGCGTTCGCCTGCGCGGCGGCGTTGGCCTGCGCGACCTGAGCCGCGGAGTCGGGCGTCACCGGCGCCTGGTTCTCGCGCTTCTCGACGCGGAACAGGATGGACACGGCCTGCTCCTTGATCGCATCGGTCATCGCCTCGAACAGCTGGAAGCCCTCGCGCTGGTACTCGATCAGCGGGTCGCGCTGACCCATCGCGCGCAGGCCGATGCCCTCCTTGAGGTAGTCCATCTCGTACAGGTGCTCGCGCCACTTGAAGTCGAGGACCTGCAGCAGCACCTGCCGCTCGACCTGACGCATGATCTCAGCGCCGATGCGCTCCTCGACCACCTCGTACTGGACCTTCGCGTCGGCGACCAGCTCGCGCTCGAGGAACGCCGTCGACAGCCCGGAGAGATCGCCGGCCTCCTCGATCAGCTCGTCGCGCGTGAGGCTCACGGGGTACACGGTGTGGAGGTCCTTCCACAGCGCCTCGAGGTCCCAGTCGTCGGGCGATCCGACCGCGGTGGACGAGCGCACGTCGTCGGAGACCACGTCCTCGACGAAGGTCAGGATCTGCTCGCGCAGGTCCTCGCCGTCGAGCACGCGCCGGCGCTCCGCGAAGATCACCTTGCGCTGGTCGCTCATGACGTCGTCGTACTTGAGGATGTTCTTGCGGATCTCGTGGTTGCGGCCCTCGATCTGGGCCTGCGCGCTGCGCACGCCGCGCGTCAGCACCTTGGACTCGATCGGCATGTCGTCCGGCAACGCGCCCGAGTTCATCACGGTGGACGCGAGGCCGGACTGGAACATCCGCATCAGGTCGTCCTCGAGCGACAGGTAGAACCGGCTCTCGCCGGGATCGCCCTGGCGGCCAGAGCGGCCGCGCAGCTGGTTGTCGATGCGGCGCGACTCGTGACGCTCCGTGCCCAGGACGTAGAGGCCGCCCGCCTCGAGCACCTCGTCGCGCTCGGCCGCGGTCTCCTCCTGCGCCGCCGCGAAGACGTCCTTCCAGACCGACTCGTACTCCTCCGGGCTCTCCTTCGGGTCGAGCCCGCGCTCGTGCATCTGGGCGACCGCGCGGAACTCGGGGTTGCCGCCGAGCATGATGTCGGTGCCGCGGCCGGCCATGTTGGTGGCGACGGTGACGGCGCCCTTGCGTCCCGCCTCGGCGACGATCGCCGCCTCCTGGGCGTGCTGCTTGGCGTTCAGGACGGTGTGCTTGATCCCGCGCTTGCGGAGCTCCTTGGACAGGTTCTCCGACTTCTCGACGGACACCGTGCCGACCAGCACCGGCTGGCCCTTGGCGTTGCGCTCGAGGATGTCGTCGATCACCGCGGTGAGCTTGGCCGCCTCGTTCTTGTAGAGCAGGTCCGACTGGTCGGCGCGGATCATCGGCCGGTTGGTCGGGATCGGGATCACGCCCATGCCGTAGGTGGAGTGCAGCTCCGCGGCCTCGGTCTGGGCGGTTCCGGTCATGCCCGCGAGCTTCTCGTACTGGCGAAAGTAGTTCTGGAGCGTGATCGAGGCGTAGGTCTGGTTCTCCGCCTTGATCGGCACGCGCTCCTTGGCCTCGATCGCCTGGTGGAGGCCCTCGGAGTAGCGACGCCCCTTGAGGAGGCGCCCGGTGTGCTCGTCGACGATGTCGACCTCACCGCCCTGGACCACGTAGTCGACGTCCTTCTTGAACAGCTCCTTCGCCTTGATGGCGTTGTTGAGGAAGCCGATCAGCGGCGTGTTGGCGGGGTCGTACAGGTTCTCGATCCCGAGCGCCTTCTCCACCTTGTCGATGCCGGGCTCGAGGATGCCGACCGCCCGCTTCTTCTCCTCGACCTCGTAGTCCTCGCCCGCCGTCATCTCCTTGACCAGCCGCGCGAACTCCACGTACCAGCGGTTGTTGTCCGCGGACGCCGGCCCGGACACGATGAGCGGGGTGCGCGCCTCGTCGATGAGGATCGAGTCGACCTCGTCGACGATCGCGTAGTGGTAGCCCCGCTGGACCAGCTGGGCCGGCTGGAGGGCCATGTTGTCGCGCAGGTGGTCGAAGCCGAACTCGTTGTTGGTGCCGTAGGTGATGTCCGCCTCGTACTGCTGGCGGCGCACCTCCGGGGTCTGGTTCGCGACGATGCAGCCGGTGGTCATCCCGAGGAACCGGAAGACGCGGCCCATCAGCTCGGACTGGTAGCCGGCAAGGTAGTCGTTGACCGTGACGATGTGGACGCCCTTGCCGTCGAGGGCGTTGAGATAGGCGGGCAGCGTCGCGACCAGGGTCTTGCCCTCACCGGTCTTCATCTCCGCGATGTTGCCGTGGTGGAGCGCGCCGCCACCCATGATCTGGACGTCGAAGTGGCGCATCCCGAGGGTCCGTCGCGCGGCCTCGCGCACGGCCGCGAAGGTCTCGGGCATCAGGGAGTCGAGACTCTCGCCGCCCTGCCGGCGCTCCTTGAACTCGTCCGTGAGCGCGCGGAGCTCCTCATCGGACATCTCCTGGTAGGCCTCCTCGAGGGCGTTGGTGAGCGTCACCACCTTCTCGAGGCGGCGCAGCTCGCGCCCTTCGCCCACACGGATGATCCGGTCCAGCAGTGCCACGTCTCGCTCCTCGCGTACCGTCGTTAGTCCCCGACCATCGTAGGCGGTCAGTGGAGGGACTCGGGCTCGTCTCGCTGTGGGCGCAACAGGACCACCGCCGCGCCCAGCAGGAGGCCTCCCACGATGCCGAGCGGGCCGAGCCTCTCCGCGAAGATGAGCGCCGCCGCGATGGCGGCGACGAGCGGCTCGAGCAGCGCCACGATGGTCGCGACGAACGGCGGAACGGACCGCAGCCCCGTGAGGTACGCGACATACGCGAGCGCGGTGATGAGCACGCCCATGGCGATGGTCAGCGCCCATCCGTAGCCGTCAGACGCGGCGCCGATGCCCGTCGCGGCCGCGGCGGGGACCAGCAGCAGGCCGCCGAAGGTGAAGGCGAAGGCCGTGTGCTCGACGGGCCCGAGGCCGGGCACCTCGTGGCGGTTGACCACCGTGATCGCCGCGAACGTGGCTCCCGCGCCGAGCGCGATCAGCGCGCCGAGCGGCCCGTTCCGCCCGGTGTCGAGCGACCCGCTCAGCAGCAGCGCGAGCCCGCCGAGCGCGAGGGCTAGCGCGATCAGCGTGGTCGCGGGCGGCCGCCGGCGGTCGGTCGCCCAGTCGTAGGCGGCGACGAACACGGGCGCGGAGCCGATGCCGATGAGCGTCGACAGGCCCACGGACGAGTACGAGATCCCGAGGAAGTAGCAGGCCTCGAACGCCGCGGTGAGCGCACCGGTGAGCAACGCGCGGCGCCACTGGGCCGCGCTCAGGCGCCGCAGCGTGCCGCGGACCGCGAGGTAGGCGAGCAGGGCGACGCCCGCGACCAGCATCCGCCACATGGCGATCGACAGGGCGCCGATCCCAGCGTGGTCGCCGAGCAGGGTGCCGGTGATGCCGCCGAAGCCCCACAGGGTCGCCGCCAGCACCACGGAGAGGAAATGACGGGGCCGCACCCCCGAAACCTATCCGGTGGTGCGGCCCCGTCGGGACGATGCGATCAGGCGCTCTCGCGCTCCGCCTCCTCCGCCTGGACGCCGGCGTCGGACTGCTCGAGGTGGATCACCCCGTAGGTCCAGCCGCGGCGCCGGTAGACCGCCGAGGCGAGCCCGGTGTCCGCGTCGTGGAACAGGAAGAAGTCGTGGCCGACCAGCTCCATGTGGTCGAGCGCGTCGGCCACCGTCATCGGCGGCGCGGCGTGCGTCTTCGAGCGGATCACGATCGGGGTGCCGTCGATGGGGATCTCGCGGTGCGACCCCTCGGGGGCACCCTCCCACGCCTCGACGCTCGCGACCCGCTCGTCGCCCTCCGCCGGCTCGGGCGCCGGCGGGACCGAGTGGAGCCCGGTCTTGCCCTGGTGACGGTGAACCTTCCGCTCATGCAGCTTGCGCAGCTGCTCGACGAGCTTCTGGATGGCGGCGTCGAGGGCGATCATGCGGTCCTCGGCCGACGCCTCCGCGCGCACGACCCGGCCTCCGCGGACCGTGATCTCGACGCGTTCGCGCTCGTTTCCGTGCTTCGGGTTCCTCTCATGGACCACATGGACGTCCGCGCGAGTCGCCCGCGGCGCGAGCGTCTCGATCTTCTCCATCTTCTCGAAGATCTTCTGGCGGAGGTCCTCGGAGACCTTGGTGTGGCGTCCGACGATGGCGATGTCCATGACGAAAACTCCTTCTGTTCTCACTGTGACCGCTCGGCGGCCAGGGGCAAGGGAGGGGCGGCGCTTCTCGCGCCTGATACATCACCTCCTCGCCTGGAAGGTGTTCGACGATCATCGTCCTGGACCTCCTACAGTAGCGCGCTCCCCTGCCGGCTGTGCACCCCCGGCGCGACGGCCAGCAGGAGCGCCCCGACGGGCACCGCGGGGCCCGCCTGAAGCGCCTGGGCCGCGCGCGCGAGGGTGGCCCCGGTGGTCACCACGTCGTCCACCAGGAGCACGGGTCGCATCGGCCCGCGGACCGCCGCGAGCGCGACCGGGGCCTCGCCGCGCCAGCGCCCGCGATCCCCCGCTCCGCGTGAACGTCCCCGCGCGGGACGCAGCAGGCTCCGGGGAGATGCCGAGACTCCCGCGTCACGGAGCCCGGCCGCGGCGCCCCGCGCGAGCAGGCCCGGAAGGTCCGCGCCACGCCGACGCGTGTGCGCCGCGCGCGCGGGGCACGGCACCACGTCGACCTCCCCGCAGGCGGCGGCCAGCGCGGGGGCCACCACCGCCGCGGCGCGGCGCATCGCCGCCGTCAGGTCGCGGTCGAGGTCGCGCCGCCCGCCGTCCTTCCAGGCGGAGACGGTGCCGTGAGCCGATCCCTCGAGCACCGTGATCGACCAGGCGGGCAGGGGCGGGTCGAGCACCTCGAGGCGAGCCGCGGACGTCTCGCACCGCACCGGCTCCTCCCACCAGGGCGCTCGGCACTCCTCGCACCAGCGCTCGTCGGGGGCGTCGCAGCCCGGGCAGTCGACCGGCAGCGCGAGCCGCGCGGCGCCCACCGCCGATCGCCACACACCGGCCATCCGCATCCCACCAGGATGGCGCGCGCGAGCACGACGCAGCGTCCCCAGGCGCCCGCGGCGCGCACCGGCCGGGCCCGGGACCCGGCCGTGGACATCAGCCCGCGTACGCGAGGTCCTGGATCCCGGTCGCGATGCCCGCCCACCCGGTGCCGGCGCGCTCGCGCACGGCGCCGTCCGCGGAGACCAGGGTGATCGACCGGTCACCGTGCCGGGCGGAGATGGCGACGGCGTCGGGCACCGTCGAGTCCTCGGTGGTCCTGCCGCCGACGGTCGCGAGCCACAGCGGCACCGTCTCGTCGCCCGATCGCGTGCCAAGCAGCCCGACGGTGAGGTCGTCCACCCAGATCGCGTCGGCCACCTCGCGGACGTTCGCGCCCACGGCGAGGGGCTCGCCGACGCTCACGGGCTCTCCGCCGTCTGCCCTCACCACGGCGGCCACCTCGACCACCGTCTGCGAGCCCGCGCGGGAGACCACCAGGACGCGGGATCCGTCGCGGGACACTGACAGCCCGACAGGCTCGCGGCCGGCGAGCCACTGCGTGTCGAGCCGCAGCACGCCGCCCACGCCGTCGACCGCGATGAGCCGCGTGGGGTCGGAGGCCTCCGCGCTCCACAGCCATCCGAACCGGTCGAAGCTGGGTGCGAGCAGGCTGTTGCCCTCGAGCACGGGCTCTGCGCCGATGCTCCCGGTCGGCGTCGCGAGGTCCGCGTCGTAGTCCTGGAGCGAGTCGACGCCGCCGGCGAGCGCGTCCGAGACGACGATGCGCGTGCCTCCGATGCGGTACGCCACCCGGGCGTCGTCGTAGGCGAGGGCGAGGGCGTCGGCGCCGTCGGGCACCGCTCCCGCGTCCTCGGCGGTGACCCGCAGCGCGTCGCCGTCCCACAGGCCCAGCCGCCCGCCCGCGATGACCGCGGCGAGCGGGTCGGCGATCGGATCGCGCGACAGGTCCGCCTCCTCGGCGGACAGCGGCACCCCGCCCACGCTCGTGGTGACATCACGGATGCCGGGCAGCGCCGTCAGGGTGAGCCGGAGCTGCGCGAGCGCGAGCGCCCGCTCGTCCGCGCTGCCGGCCGACTCGCCGGTGAGCCCGACGGCGGCGACCCCGTCCGTCACGACGACCGAGTCGACGGCGAGCGCGGAGCCGGCCGGGAAGCCGGTGGCCACCCCGGCGGCCAGCCACGCCGAGGGCCCCGCGACCAGCTCGCGGGCCGCCCACGTCGCGACGTTCGTCAGGGGCAGCCACCGCAGCTCGGGGACCGCCGCCGACTGGTCCGGCGTCGCGAAGATCAGGCTGACGGACTGGAACAGGCGCGTGAAGTTCGCCTCGGCGAGCAGCGAGCCGTCGTCGAGCTCGGCGATCCGCCACTGGCCCTCGTCATCCTGCGCCATGGTGAACTTGAGCTGCGTCTGCGTGCCGTCGGCCGCCTCGACCATGCGGCCCGCGCCGTCCAGCCGCGCCGCGACCGGGACCGCGTAGACCACGGTGCCGGCGGCCTCGTCGTAGTCGGGCGTGAGGGCGCCCGAGTCGAACACCGTGATCTGGGCGAGCGGGTCCCACGACGCCCTGGCCTCGGCCGTCAGGTACTCGCGCGCCACGGAGAAGTCGGAGGCGAAGCCCGCCGCGGTCGCGCGGATGAAGCCCGACACGATCGCGGTGACCGGGTCGTCGACGCGGGGCCCCTCGGCGAACGGGACGAACGGGTCGACGCTCTCGACCTGCCCTCCGCCCTCGTTGACGGGACCCGACGTCGGGATGGTCGCGCATGCCGCGAGGACGACCGCGATCACCGCCGCCCATGCCGCCAGCCGTAGCCTCACCGGTTCACCTCCCTGCGGTCCGCCTCGAGCGGGACCCGTGTCGCGATCGTGTTGTAGTCGAGCTCCGCGATCACCAGCGGCAGCGGCGGATGCTGGCCGAGCCCGCGCGAGGTGCGCGGCAGCTCGAGCCTGAAGCTCGCCCCCTTGCCCGGCAGCCCCCACGCCTCCAGCTTGCCGCCATGGAGCTGTGCGTCCTCGCGCGCGATCGAGAGCCCGAGCCCGGTGCCGCCCATGGTGCGGGCGCGCGCCGCGTCCGCGCGCCAGAACCGGTCGAACACCCGGTTGACCTGCTGCGGCGTCAGGCCGATGCCGTAGTCGCGCACCACCACCGCCACCGCTCGCTTGCTCGACGCGACCACGACGTCGACGGGCCGGCGCTGGGCGTGCTCGATCGCGTTCGACAGCAGGTTGCGGACGATCCTCGCGACCCGCGGCCGGTCCATCGACGCGACGTGGTCGCCCGCGGCGACCCACAGCCGCAGCTCCACGCCCTCGCGGCGAGCCGCCGGCACCATCGCCTCCGTCTGGTCGCGCACCACGTCGGCGAGGGACATGTCGTCGAACTCCAGTTGCGCGGCGCCCGCGTCGATGCGCGAGATCTCGAGGAGGTCGGACAGCAGGGTCTCGAAACGGTCGATCTGCGCGTCGAGCAGCTCGGCCGATCGCGCCACGGCCGGGGGGAAGCCCTCGCGGGCGTCGTGGAGGACGTCGGAGGCCATGCGGATGGTGGTGAGCGGCGTGCGCAGCTCGTGCGACACGTCGGACACGAAGCGTCGCTGCAGCCGCGACAGCTCCTCCATCCGGGTGATCTGGCGCTGCAGCGACTCGGCCATCTCGTTGAAGGTGCGCGCAAGGGTCGCCATCTCGTCCTGACCCCGCACGGTCATGCGCTCCGACAGGATGCCCTCCGCCAACCGCGAGGCGACCCGCGCCGCCTGCCGGACGGGGCGCACGGTCTGGCGCGACACCTGGAGGGTGAGCAGGCCGAGCAGGATCATGAGCGCGACCGCGCCGGCGCCGAGCACACGCTGGATGAGGCTGAGGGTCGCGGCCTCGTCGGCGAGCGAGTAGACGAAGTAGAGCTCGTAGTCCCCCGCGACCCGGATCGTGATCATCGACCCGACGACCACGCCCGGGTCTCCCGTCCCCGGCATCTCCACGAACTGCCACGGCTGGGTCACGTCGGACTCCACGGCCTCCCGCATCTCGGGGCTGATCACCCCGACCAGGTCGGTGGACGTCACCGGCGTCGAGAGCAGCACGCCGGACGTGTTGGTCGGGTCCCGCAGCAGGACCAGTCCGCGGGTGTCGCCGCCCAGCGTCCCGAGGCCGTCGAACAGGTCGTTGACCAGCTGCTGCAGGTCGCCGGGGGTCTCCGCCGTCGACGCGTCCACGGTCTGCTGCGCGGAGTCCGCGTCGCGCGCCGTCTCCGCGAGGATCCGGTCGACGCGGGTCTGGACCAGCCCGTCGCGGATCTGCGAGGAGATGGCGGCGCCGATGATGCCGACCGCCGTGAGGCCCAGCACCAGCGTGGTGGCGACCACCCGGAGCAGCAGCGAGCCGCGGAACCTGCGCCAGACCCGGCGCGGCCGTGACGCCAGGTTGGCCCACAGCGAGCGCGGGGTGAGCCTCACGACCCGATGCCACCCGCCTTGTAGCCCACGCCGCGGACGGTGACGATGATCTCCGGGTTCTCGGGGTCGCGCTCGATCTTGGCGCGCAGCCGCTGGATGTGGACGTTGACCAGGCGCGTGTCGGCGGCGTGCCGGTAGCCCCACACGTCCTCGAGCAGCACCTCGCGGGTGAAGACCTGACCCGGGGTGCGCGCGAGGGTCACCAGCACGTCGAACTCGAGGGGTGTGAGCGGGATCAGCTCGCCGTCCCGCATCACCCGATGCCCGGTGACGTCGATCTCGAGGTCCGCGACCCTGACCACCGCCGGCGTCGCGTTGTCGTTGCGGCGCAGGCGCGCGCGGACGCGCGCGATCAGCTCGCGCGGCTTGAAGGGCTTCGGCACGTAGTCGTCCGCCCCGGACTCGAGCCCGAGCACCACGTCGACCGTCTCGGACTTCGCCGTGAGCATGATGATCGGCACGCCCGACTCCGCGCGGATCTCCCGGCAGATGTCGATGCCGCTCTTCCCGGGCAGCATCAGGTCGAGCAGGATGACGTCGGGGTTCGTGGCGCGGAACGCGCCCACCGCCTCGTCGCCGTGGTCGCAGAACACGGTCTCGAAACCGTCCCCGCGCAGCACGATGCCAAGCATCTCCGCCACGGCAGGGTCATCGTCGACCACCAGGATCTTCGCCGTCATGCACCCATTATGCCGACGCCCCCCGACCGCACCATGCAGGCGTGGCAGGATGGGGCGCATCGACCGGGGGGAGCGCGCGGATGACGGACCAGCAGGGCACCTCGGGATGGGCCGCGCCCGGTGGCGCGCCGACCCCGGCGGGGCCCCCGGTCGGACCGCCCGCGGCGGCGTCCTACCCCCCGCCCTACGTGCCCCCCGGGGGCCCGCCGAGCGCCGCTCCCCCGGCCCCCGGCATCGTCCCTACGCCTCATGCGGCGCCGGCGCCCGCGCCCACCTACCGCTCCTGGCAGCCGGGCATCATGCCGCTGCGACCGTTGAGCTTCGGCGACTTCCTGTCGGTGCCGTTCAAGGCGATGCGGTTCAACCGCGGGGTGGTGCTCGGCGGGCCCCTGCTGCTGACGCTCGTGGCGACGCTCGCGACGGCCGCCTTCATGTGGCTCCTGTTCACCGACCCCTCGCTCGCGATCCTCGACCCGACGTCCGACCTGGGCGGCATCGAGCCGTCCACGGTGCTGGTCGGAGGGATCGCCGTGATCGCGATGCTCCTCGCGGACCTGCTGTCGAGCGCGGTGGTGGCCCCGGCCGTCGCCCGCGCCGTCCTCGGCGAGCGGATCCGGCTGTCGCAGGCCTTCGCCGCGGTCCGGGAGCGGCTGGGCTCGCTGCTGCTGCTCTACCTGATGACCGCGGGCGCGGGCGCGCTGGTGCTCGGCATCGCGCTGGTGCCGATGCTGATGGCCGGCGCCTCCGACGACTCCCTCGGGCTCGGCGTCGGGCTCACCCTGCTGCTGTGGGTCGCCGTGATCCCGGTCGCCTTCCTCATCGGCCTCTTCAGCGGGCTCGCGCGCCCCGTGATCGTGCTCGAGAAGCGCGGTCCGATCGACGCCGTGCGCCGCGTGCTGCGCCTGATCAAGGGCCGGTTCTGGTGGACGGTGCTGATCCTGTTCGTGTCCTCGCTCATCGTGTCGATGGTCGCGGGGGTGTTCCAGCAGATCGGCTCGATCGGCGCGCTGGTGGTCGGGATCGCGGCGCCGGACAACCTCACGCTCATCGCGATCGGCGCGGTGCTGGCCGTGAGCGTCGGGATGGTCGTCTCGTACGTCCTCACGTACTCGTACCTGGGCTCGCTCCTGACGCTGCTGCACATCGACCTGCGCATCCGCCACGAGGGCTTCGACCTGACCCTCGCGGAGGCCGCGGAGGCGAGCCGCCGCGCGTGAGCGAGCGACCGTGAGCGTGATCGAGCCCCCGGTGGTGCCGGGGGCGGACGAGGCACGCCGCTGGGCCGTGGACGAGCTCGCCAAGGACGAGTACGCGAGCGGCGGGGAGTCCTGGCTCGCCCGCGTCCTGGACTGGTTCTCCCGGCTCCTCGACGGTCTGGGCGACGGGGTCGGCGGCGCCGTGGGCCCGTGGGGCGCGATCGGCATCGGGATCCTGGTCGCCGCGGTGCTCGCGCTGATCGTGTGGCTCGTCGTGGGTCCGCTCCGCCGGAACCGCCGACGCACGGTCGAGGCGGAGCTCTTCGACGACGACCGCGACGCGGCAGCGCTCGATGACGACGCCGACAGGGCGGCGCGGGCCGGGGACTTCGCGACGGCCACCATGCACGCCTATCGGGCGACCATCCGCCGGCTGGCCGAGCGCTCCCTCATCGACCTGACCCCCGGCCTCACCGCCCACGAGGCCGCGGAGCTGGGCGGCCGCGCCCTCGCGGAGCTCGCGGTCCCCCTCGCCGTCGACGCGGACGTGTTCGACCGCATCCGGTACGGACACGGAGGCGCGGGACCGGAGGCGTACGCGCACGCACGGGCGACGCTCGAGCGCGCGTCGACGGCGAAGGCGGTGGTGACGTGAGCGTCGGACGCGAGTCGCTGGTGACCACTGACCCCGGGCCGGGGATCGCGGCACGGGCCCGCGGCGGCCGCCCCTGGCTCGTCGCGGTGGTGCTGCTCGCCGCGATAGTGGCGCTGCTGGTGGTGACGTCCCGCCCCAGCGACTACACGCCGCTGTCGACGGAGAACTCCACCGACACGGGGACCCGCGCGCTCGCCCAGATCCTCCGGCAGCATCACGTCGAGGTGACGCAGATCGACCGCCTGAGCCGCGCGGGCATCGCGGACCCCGCTGCCACCACCGTGGTGGTCGCGAACCCCGAGCTGCTCACGTCCGGGCAGCTCGGCTCGCTGGCCGACTACCCGGGCGACCTGGTGCTGCTCGGAGCGGACGACTCCGCGTTCGCCGCGCTCGGCCTCCCCGTCGAGACCGCGCTCGGGTTCCTCCCGGAGGTCGCGGACGCGGCGTGCCAGGATCCCGACGCCGTCGCCGCCGGCGAGGTCCGCGTCGACCACCTCGGCGTGCGCGCGACCGCGGGCGGGGACGTCACGGTCTGCTTCGCCCAGCGCGACGGCGCGGGGGCGATGGCCCGCGTCGAGGACGGCGCCCGCACGCTCACCGTGATCGCCTCGACCGGCCTGGTCACCAACGGCCGGCTGGCGGACCTGGGCCACGCGGCGCTCGCGCTGCGGGTCACCGGCCGGCACCCCGACGTGGTCTGGTACGTCGCGGACGGCTTCGACCCGACCCTGCTCACCTGGGCGGGGGACGATGCGGGCGGCGGCTCGGGCGACGGCGGCGTCGGGCGCGAGACCCTCAGCGAGCTCGAGGCCAGCCCGGACTTCCTGCCCCCGGGCACCGGCACCGCGCTGTACGCGCTCGGCCTCGCCCTGGTGTTCGCCGCGATCTGGCGCGGCCGACGCTTCGGGGCGCTCGTGCGCGAGCCGATGCCGGTGGTGGTGCGCTCATCCGAGGCCACCCGCGGTCGGGCCCGGCTGTACCGCCGGGCGCGCGCGACCGGCCGCTCCGCGGCGGCGCTGCGCGCCGCGACCGCCACCCGGATCGCCCGCCGCATCGGCGTCCCGCGCACCGCCGGCCGGGCCGACCTCGTGGAGTCCATCCGCCGCGCGACCGGCCGCTCGACCGCCGAGATCGAGGCCCTCCTCTACGGCGCCCCGCCGGCCGACGACGCCGCCCTGCTCACGCTCCTCACCGCACTCGACGCTCTCGAAAGCGAGGTACACCGACCGTGACCGACATGCCCGACACCGCACCATCCTCCGAGGGCGCACCGCCGCCCGGCCCGGCGTCCGAGGCTCCCGCGGCATCGTCCGCCCGGGACGCTCTGGGTCGCCTCCGGACCGAGGTGGGCAAGGCCGTGGTGGGACAGGATCCGATCGTCACCGGCCTGGTGATCGCGCTGCTCTGCCGCGGGCACGTGCTGCTCGAGGGCGTGCCCGGCACCGCGAAGACGCTGCTGGTGCGCACCCTGGGCGCGTCGCTCGGCCTCGACACGTCGCGCGTCCAGTTCACGCCGGACCTCATGCCCGGTGACGTCACGGGCTCGCTCGTCTACGACGCCCGCACCGCGGCGTTCTCGTTCCGCGAGGGACCCATCTTCACCAACCTGCTGCTCGCCGACGAGATCAACCGCACGCCCCCGAAGACGCAGTCCGCGCTGCTCGAGGCGATGGAGGAGCGGCAGGTGACCGTCGACGGCGAGGCGCGCGCCCTGCCGACGCCGTTCCTGGTGCTCGCGACCCAGAACCCCGTCGAGTACGAGGGCACCTACCCCCTGCCTGAGGCGCAGCTCGACCGCTTCATGCTGAAGCTCCCCGTCGCGCTGCCGGACCGGGACTCCGAGACCGATGTGCTGCGCCGTCACGCCGCCGGCTTCGACCCGCGCGATCTGGCCGCGGCGGGCGTCTCGGCGGTCGCGAGCGCCGAGGACCTCGAGCAGGGCCGCCGCGAGTCCGCGCAGGTGGAGATCTCGGACGACGTGCTCCGGTACATCGTCGACATCTGCCGGGCCACGCGCGAGGCGCCCTCGGTGGCGCTGGGCGTCTCGCCGCGCGGCGCGACCGCGTTGATGGCGACGTCGCGCGCGTGGGCGTGGATGCGCGGGCGGACCTACGTCGCGCCGGACGACGTCAAGGCCCTCGCCGCCTGGACCCTCGCCCACCGCATCCAGGTGCGCGCCGAGGCCGAGCTCGAGGGCGTCACCGCGACCTCCGTGCTCACGTCCGTGCTGGCGACGGTCCCCGTCCCGCGCTGATGTACCTCACCGGCTGGACGGTCGCGCTCGCGGCGCTCGGGGCGGTCCCCGCGGCGCTGTCCCAGTCGCGCGGCGTGGCGTTCGCGTGGATGCTCGGCGTCGCTCTGCTCGCGCTGCTCGACGCGTGGCTCGCGCCCCGCACCGCGACGGTGGGAGTGCGGCGCGAGGCGCCCGCCTCCGTGCGGCTGACCGAGCCGACGTCCACCCGCCTGGTCGCGGGGCACGTCGGCGGCCGACGACGGGTCCGCGGCGTCCTCCGCGACGCATGGCAGCCGTCCGCGGGAGCCGCGCGGACGCGACACCGGTTCGACCTTGGCCCCGGCGAGGCGGCGACGTTCGCCACCGCGATGCGCCCGACGCGTCGGGGCGACCGGCACGCGGGTCCCGTCACCATCCGGACCGCGGGTCCGCTGCGGCTCGCGGGGCGCCAGCGCTCGGTCGAGGTCCCGGCGCGCCTGCGCGTGCTCCCGGAGTTCGCGTCCCGCAAGCACCTGCCGTCGCGGCTCAAGCGGCTGCGCGAGATCGACGGCAGCACCGCGGTGCGCCTCAAGGGCGCGGGCTCGGAGTTCGACTCGATGCGCGAGTACGTGATCGGGGACGACGTGCGCGCGATCGACTGGCGCTCCACCGCCCGCCGGGGCGAGGTGCTGGTGCGCACCTTCCGCCCCGAGCGCGACCGCCGGGTGCTGATCGCGATCGACTGCGCGCGCCAGTCCGCGGCCCGGGTCGGCGACGCCCCGCGGCTCGATGCGTCGATCGAGGCCGCGCTGCTGCTCGCGGCGCTGGCCTCCCGCGCGGGCGACCGGGTGCAGGCGACGGCGTTCGACCGCTCCGAGCGCGCCCGGGCCGCCGCCACCGGCGAGCAGATCATGCCGCTGCTGGCCGAGGCGCTCGCCACGGTCGAGCCCTCGCTGCTCGAGCCCGACTGGCCCGCGCTGCTGCGGCTCGCCCAGTCGCGGGTGTCCCAGCGCGCGCTGGTGGTCCTGCTCACCACGGTCGACACGTCCGCGACGGACTCCGGACTGCTCGACGCTGTCGCGGCGCTGCAGCGCCACCATCAGGTGCTCGTGGCCTCCGTGGAGGACCCCGAGGTCGCCGAGATGGCGGCCGGCCGGGACGATGCGGCGGCCGCCTACGCGGCCGGCGCCGCGGCCCGGGCGCTGCTCGAGCGTGAGGCCGTCGCGGCGCAGCTGCGCCGGCTCGGCGCCGAGGTGGTGCTCGCCGCACCGGACTCCCTCGCGCCCGACGTCACGGACCGCTACCTGGCGCTCAAGGCGGCCGGCCGGCTCTGACGTCGCCTCGTCCACCCCGGGCACGACCCCGCGCAGCAACTCGGGGACGGCTGATGGGGCGTCCGATTCGGTCGGCGGGTCAGGACGGCCGGCGTCAGCCCGCGAGGGCCACCTGGTCCGTCGCGAAGTCGCCCTCCGCATCACCGGTGGCGCCCGCGCGCGTCGCGGCGCGCCCGGCGACGAAGATGTACATCCAGAACGCGGTGACCGCGATGACGCCGATCACGATCTTGAGCCACCAGGGCATCAGCGATCCCGTCACGTAGCCCTCGATGAGGCCCGACAGGAGGAGCGCGATCACCAGCCCGATCGCGACGCCGACCGCAGCCCGCCCCTCCTCGGCGAGCGCCCGCGACCGCGGCCGCGGTCCGGGGACGAGCATGGTCCAGCAGAGGCGGAGCCCGGTGCCGGCGGCGACGAACACGGCGGAGAGCTCGAGCAGCCCGTGCGGCATGATCAGCTGGAAGAAGATGTCGAGCGCCCCCGCCTCGGCCATGATCGCGCCCGCCACCCCGAGCTGCAGGACGGTGCTGTACATCAGGAACAGGGGGTAGACGCCCGTGATCCCGAACGCGATGCATTGCGCCGCGAGCCAGCCGTTGTTGGTCCACACGGTGGCGGCGAACGAGGTCGAGTCGTACTCGGTGTAGTAGCTGGCGAACTCCTCCTGCGCGATGGCGGCGCGCACCTCCGGCGGCCCGACCAGGTCGAGCGCGTCCTCGTGGGTCACCGTCCACCAGCCCGAGACGAACGCCATGACCAGCACGGCGAGCGTGACCGCGACCGCCCACCAGCGCACCCGGTGGAGCGCCGCCGGCAGGCCCACGAGAAGGTAGCGCGCCACCTCTCGCGTCGACGCCGTGTGGGCGCCGGTCAGCCACACCCGCGCGGAGGCGAGCAGCACCGAGAGCCGCGAGACCAGGGTCGGCTCCGGCGCGGCGGATCTCACCGTCGACAGGTCGCCCGCGGTCGCCTGGTAGAGCCTTGCGAGCTCGTCGGCCTCCGCGCCGGTCAGGCGGCGCGCGCCCGCGAGCTCCTTCAGCCGCGCCCAGCGGCGCTCCCGGGAGGCGCTGAAGGAGTCGATGTCCACGCCGCTACGATGCCACAGGAGCCCGATGAGGAGGAGAGCGTGGACGACGAGGACCAGATTCTCATCGGTGAGGGCGTGGTGCTCGACTCGGGCGCGGCCCCCGTCACGCTGAGGATCCTGTCCGGGGCCCTGGACATGCTCGTGGTGCTGGTGCTCTACGCCGCCGGGTTCGGGCTGGTGGGGCAGCTCCTGCCCGCGGTCGGCGACGCGTGGGCGCGCGTGCTCGTGATCGGCTGGACCGTGACGTGCCTCGTGATCGTGCCGACCACGGTCGAGACCCTGTCCCGGGGCCGTTCGGTCGGCCGCTGGGCGGCGGGCCTGCGGGTCGTCCGCGACGACGGCGGCCCCGTGTCCGTCCGCCACGCGCTCACCCGGGCTCTCCTCGGCGTGCTCGAGATCTACGGCACGGTCGGCACGCTGGCCGTCACCGTCTCCGTGCTCGGGGCGCGCGGCAAGCGGATCGGCGATCATCTGGCCGGCACCTACGCGATGCGCACGCGCGGCAGCCGCAAGGCCCTGCCGCCCCTGTCCATGCCGCCCGGCCTGGGCGAGTGGGCGCGGACCGCGGACATCACCCGGCTGCCGGACGGCCTGGCGCTCACGGGCCGCATGTTCCTCGCGCGAGCCGATCGGATGCACGCGCCCTCGCGAGTACGCCTGGGATCGCTGCTGAGCGGGCGCATGGCGACCCATGTCTCGCCGCCCCCGCCGGCGGGCACCCATCCCGAGGCGTTCATCGCGGCGGTCCTCACGGAGCGACGCGACCGTGAGTGGGTCCTCGAGTCCGCGCGGATGAGCCGGGCCGAGGCCGACGGCGACGCGCTGCGCCGCCTGCCCTACGGCATCCCGGACGTGGACTGACCCGTCGGCTCCTCGGCGTGACGGACGTCGGGCTCGATGAAGATCAGCCGGACCGCGGGGACGGCCGCGCGGACCAGCGCCTCGGCCCTGTCGGTCCGCTCGCCGATCTCCGCGAGCGACGCCTCCGGCTCCGCGGCCACCTTGACCGCCAGCAGGATGTCCTCGGGGCCGAGGTGCGAGGTGCGCAGGTGGATGACGTCGGGGTAGCCGCCCTCCGCGAGCGCGGCGCGGATCCTCGCCAGGTCCTCGTCGGTCGCCGACTCCCCGAGCAGCATCTCGCGGGTCTCGCTGCCGAGCACGATCGCGATCGTGACCAGCAGGAGCCCGATCGCCGCCGAGCCGACCGCGTCCCAGCGGCCGTCATGCGTGACGAGGGTCATCGACACCCCGAACAGTGCGAACACCAGGCCGATCAGCGCGCCGAAGTCCTCGAGGAGGATCACCGGCAGCTCGGGCGAGCGCGACCGGCGGATGAACCTGCCCCAGCCGACGTTGCCGCGGATCTTGTTCGACTCGCGGATCGCGGTGCGGAAGGAGAGCCCCTCGAGCACGATCGCGATGACCAGCACGGCGATGGGCACCCACTGCCACGACTCGATCGGCTCCGGATCGTGCCACTTGTGCCAGCCCTCGTACAGCGCGAACAGGCCGCCGACGGTGAAGAGCACCACGGCGACCAGGAACGCGTAGTAGTAGCGGTACCGCGAGAATCCGAACGGATGCTCAGGCGTCGCCTCGCGCTTCGCGGCCTTGCCGCCGACCAGCAGCAGCACCTGGTTGCCCGAGTCCGCGACCGAGTGGATCGCCTCCGCGAGCATCGACGACGCGCCCGTGAGCGCCCAGGCCGCGAACTTGGTGACGCCGATGCCCAGGTTCGCGCTGAGCGCCGCGACGACAGCCTTGGTGCCGCCCTCGGTCGACACGTCAGCCCTGCCGGATGACCGCGAGCACGCGGTCGCGCATGCGCTCCATCAGCTCCTGGCCGTCAGCCTCCGAGTTGAGCCGCAGCAACGGCTCGGTGTTGGACGGGCGCACGTTGAACCACCAGCGCTCGCCCTCCCCCGGGGCGGGCCAGTGCTCGACGGTGAGGCCGTCGAACTCGTCGGAGTAGACGTCCTCGGTGACGAACGCCTCCTTCACGCGGGCGAGCGCCGCGGGGACGGAGTCGACCTTCGAGTTGATCTCCCCGGAGGCGACGTACGGGTCGTGCGCCGTGAGCATCTCGGACAGCGGTCGGTCCTGGGTGCCCAGCGCGGCGAGCACGTGCATGGCCGCGATCATGCCCGAGTCGGCGTACCAGAAGTCGCGGAAGTAGAAGTGGCCGCTGTGCTCGCCGCCGAAGATCGCGTTGAGCCGCGCCATCTCCGCCTTGATGAAGCTGTGGCCGACGCGCGACCGCACCGGCGTGGCGCCGGCCGCCGCGAGCTGCTCGCGCACCGCGCGCGACGAGATCAGGTTGTGGATCACGGTGGGCTGCCCACCGGATGCGAGCTCGCGCGCGGTCTCCCGCAGGCCCACCAGGCACGTGATGGTCGACGGGGTCACGACCTCGCCGCGCTCGTCGATCACGAAGCAGCGGTCCGCGTCGCCGTCGAACGCCAGGCCGATGTCCGCCCCGTGCTCCCTGACGGCGGCCTGCAGGTCCACGAGCGTCGACGAGTCGAGAGGGTTCGCCTCGTGGTTCGGGAAGGTGCCGTCGAGCTCGAAGTACAGGGGGATGATCTCGAGGGGCAGCCCGGGAAGGCCCGCCTCGGTGCCGAGCACCGCGGGCACGGTGTACCCGGCCATCGCGTTCGCCGCGTCGACCACGACCTTGAGCGGCCGGATCCCGTCGAGAGGCACCAGCGAGCGCAGGAAGGCCCCGTACTCCCCGATCATGTCGCGCGTGGACTCGGTGCCGGGCGTCTCCGCCGCGGGCGGCTCCTCCACCAGGTAGCGTGCGGCGGTCTCACGGACGTCGACGAGGCCGGAGTTCTCGCCGACCGCCCGGGCCCGGGAGCGGCACATCTTCATCCCGTTGTACTCCGCCGGGTTGTGGCTCGCGGTGATCATCACGCCGGGCAGGTCGAGCGCGCCCGAGGCGTGGTAGAGGCCGTCGGTCGAGCACAGCCCGATGCGGACCACGTCGACCCCGCGCCGCGTGAGCCCCTCGGCCACCGCGTCGGCGAGCCACGGCCCGCTGTCGCGCATGTCGTGACCGATCGCGACCGTGGTGCCCCCCTCGGGGAGCACGATCGCGTCGGCGAAGGCCGCGCCGATCGCGCGGGCGACCGGGGCTGTCAACGTGTCGCCGACGATGCCGCGGACGTCGTAGGACTTGATGAGGGCGCTGAGATCAGGTGCGTCGGTCACGCCCTTAGGTTAGCGGGACGCCCCCACCCGGCCGCTAGGGGGTCCTCAACCGTCGGTGGAGATGACGCGGAGGTGCCCGCGGCGCGGCTCGGACGCCACCGGCGCCGGCACGGTGAAGGTCGCGGCGGGCCGAGGCCGGCCGGCCTCACGCACCGCTCGGGCGAGCGCCTCGAGGTCGTCGGTCGACGGCTCGGGCTCGACATACTCGGCCTGGATGTGCACGACGTCCCAGCCGCGCGGCGCGGTGAAGCGGTCGGCGTGATGCGCGCACAGGTCGTAGGAGTGCGGCTCCGCCGTCGCGGACAGCTGACCGACCACCACGGTCGAGTCGGCGTACACGTAGGTGAGCGTCGCCGCCGCGGGTCGGGCGCACGAGCTCCGCGAGCACTGCCGGGTTGCCATCACGGTTCGAGACGCTACCCCGCCGCCGGGGCGCGCGGGCGCTGCCACGCCGGGGTCGCGGTAGCCTCGCTACCATGTCACGCCGCGACCGCCACGGGCGGGGCCTGCGCCGCCCGTTGCTCCCGTTCGGCGCACCCGGGCATCGCACCCGCGCCGAGCGCTTCGACGACGCGCTGGCCGATGCCGCGGAACGCCTCGCGGCGCGGTGGGGAGGCGAGTGGGGGCGCATCGAGTTCGGGTCCGAGGACGTTCCGCCCTCCGACCCGACGCCGTGGGAGGACGGCGTGCCCCTCGGACGCCTGTTCCCCGCCGAGCTCGGCCAGCCGACCCGGATCGTCCTGTACCGACGACCGATCGAGCAGCGCGTGGAGCCGGGCGACCTCCCCGCCCTGGTGCGCGACGTCCTGGCCGAGCACGTCGCCCACGTCCTCGGCATCGCACCCGAGGACGTCGACCCCGACTACGGCACCTGATCCCGGTCAGGACGGCTCGACGTACGCGCCGCGGGTGACGTCGACGCCGATCGGCTCGACATCGGTCCGACGCGGCGTCAGCCGGGAGACGAAGCCCGGCGAGTCCTCCAGCACGAGCTCCCACGCGAACCCCGCGGTGCCGGTCAGCTCGGTGCCGGCGGCCACGTCGATCGGGAGGGACGCGACGGTGCCGGCGCTGAGGGTGCGGCTCACCACCTCGGCACCCGACGCATCGGTGAGGGTGAAGGTGCCGACCGTGGGCGCGTAGACCACCACGGCCGTGGTGTGCTCGCCGACACGGACGGACCTCGGCATGCCGTCCGCGATCGCCTGCGCGGGCGACCAGGCGAGGTCCCAGGCCTGCGCGTCGCGCGGGCCGTCGATCACCGCGCGCGGCACGCGGACCATCGCGGCGGCCGTGACCGGCGCGTCGGCCTCGATGGTGATCGCGCCCGCGTCGACCTGGGGCACCACGACCTCCGTCACCACACCGGGCTCGAGCTCGAGGGCGCTCACGCCTCCCCACGTCACGGCTCCCTCTCCGGTGAGCAGCGCCAGATCCAGGGTCGCACCCTCGGGGGCCATCAGGCGGAGGAGCGTCTCGGCGCCGTCGGCGGCGCTGCCCACGCCCGCGATCACGAGCGAGCGGGCGGGAGAGGCCGAGGGCACCACCCAGTCGGTGCCGGCGGGCTGGAAGCCGTCGAGCCGCGAGTCCTGGATCGCCGCGACCACGCCGGCTCCCGTCGCCGTCACGCGGGTGACGAGCGCCGCCGTCTCGGCCGCGACCCCCTCGATCAGCAGGTCCTGCTGCCCGCCCGCGGCGACGGACACGACGGTGCGGTCGTCGACCGGCCCCAGGGGGCCGTAGTAGGTCACCGTGACCTCGGTCGACGCCTCGGTCGGGTTGGTGAGCACCAGCCGGGCGCTCGACCCGAGCGCGGTCGAGCCACCGACCAGCCACTGCTCCTGCGACGGCGCCGTGCAGCCGGCCGCCGCCAGGCCCGCCACGTCGCCGCCGCCGACCCGCTCGACGGAGGCCCCGGTGTCCGCGCCGGTGGTGAAGCCGGCCCCGGCCCCCTGGCGGTCCTCCCCCTCGGCGTCGTACGCGACGTCGTCCGAGCCGGAGTCGAGCGCGGCGTCGCCGGACTCGATCTGGCCCACCGGGATCTCGACCTGACCCGGGCAGGCGAGCGGCTGCTGGTCCGGCGTCACCTCGCCCTGGAAGGGCGCGGACGCGAGCGGCTCGCCCGCCGGGATCGCCCCCGTGAGGGCCGCCGCCGCGACCACCGCCGCGCCGGCGACCACGGCGCCGACCGCGCTCCATCGCATCGTCATCGCCTCACCGCCCTGTGCCGCCGGTCGTGCAGGGGGATCATCCCGATCATGGCCCATCCGATCGCGACGACCGCCGCCCACCACCACACCCGGTAGTTCCGGTCCTCGTACTCGTATGCGACGTGCGCGGCACCCGACGGGACCGCGAACGCCACCCGCCCCAGCGGATCGTCGACCCGCTCGAGCGCGACGCCGTCGGCGGACGCCTGCCACCCGTCGGCATCGGGCACAGCGACGATCAGGCGGCCCTCCTCGAGGGCCTCGGCGACCACCTCGCCTCCCCGGCCGTCGGAGTCGAGCACCACCGCGTCGGCGCCGCCCGTCTCGATCCACGCGCGCGACACGGGCGCGTCGCCCGCCGTGCGCGGCACCCGGTAGCTGGTGCCGTACTCGCTCGCCCCGATCAGCCGCAGCCCCGCCATCTGGCTCAGCGCGCCGCCGACCTGCGGCGATTCCGGCGCCGCGACCACGACGCCGACGCCCCAGTCGGCGAGCGGCTGCTGCGCGGTCGCCCCCGAGCCGGCCAGCAGGGTGACCAGCGGCTCGAGCACCTCCCCGGGATCGGAGCCTGCGGCGAGGAGGGACCCGTCGAGCGCGCGGTCGGCGCGACCGGCCAGCAGCACGGTCCCGTCGGTCTCGAGCAGCGAGTAGCGGACTCCCGCGTCGGTGTCGGCGACCACCAGGACGCGTTGGCGGGTCGGCAGGTCCTGCTCGAGCGTCGCGACCAGCGGCAGCACCCGGGCGTCGACGGGATGCACGTCGCCCCGCTCGGCCCGGCCCGGCCAGGCCTCGACCACCACCGCTGCGGCGATCACCCCGCACGCGGCGACGATCCCGAGCGAGAGCGCGAGCCGCCGGCCGGCGCGCGCCCGCCCGGTGCCGGCGTCCCAGGCGCGGAACGATGCCGCGGCGACCGCGGTGAGCAGACCGAGCACCATGAGCGAGCTGCCGGGGCCGGCGAAGCCGTTCGCCTCCGCACCCGTCGAGGTCACGGGGACCACCACCGTGCGCTGCGCGGCGACGGCCACCGTGAGACCCACGGCGGCGACGCCGAGCCCCGCGGCGACGCGCGCCGGCGCCCGTCCGGACAGCAGCGCGAGCGCCGCCGCGGCGACCACGGCGAGCCCGACCGCGCCGACCACCAGCGTGCCGGGAAGGTCCAGGCCGGGCACCCCGCGCGAATGGTCGGTCAGGCCCAGCAGGATGCGCCACGGCGACGTGACGCCGGATGCGATCGCGGGTCCGGGTTCGCGCGCGAGGATCGCCCACGTCTGCGAGGTCAGCGGTCCCGCCTCCCAGGCGGCCACCAGCGCCGGCCCGGAGACGATCAGGGGCGCCGCTGCCGCGCTCCACACGCGCCAGCGCGCACCCCGGGCGAAGGCACCCGCGACGACGATGGCCGCGACCAGCGGGGCCAGGAGCACCGGCGCCGCGACCACGATCACGGCCGTGGAGAAGGCGGCGCCCATGGCGGCGCTCGGGGAGGCGAGACGCACCGGCGGATGCTCCTCTCCGTCGCCCACCGCCTCGCCGCGGTGCCAGCCGGCCGCCCGGGCGATCGCGAGCGCGGCCCACGGCAGCATCACGTGCGCGATGACAGCGCCCACGCGGCCGTCCGAGATCGCCTGGAGGTGGAGGGGCCAGAGCCCGTACGCGAGCGCGATCAGGGCGCGTGCCCACAGCGAGCGCGTCGCGGCGCCCGAGGCGAACCAGGCGGACATCGCCGCGAGGGCGACCCCGAGACCCAGCAGCAGGCCGATCCACACGCGGGTCCCGCCGGGAAGGGCGGCGGCGGGGAGCATCAGGGCGGCGAACGCGCCGTCGAGCGAAGGGGCGCCCAGGCCCTCGACGGTCCAGCCCGACCAGGTGCGCTCCCACAGGTACGACAGCGGCACGTCTGTCACCCCGAGCGCCTCGCCGGCCAGCATGCGTCCGCCGATGAGCGCGCGCAGCCAGGTGCCGTGCAGCAGCACGGAGACCGTGATCGCCGCGACCAGCACGGCGCCCAGCGCGGCACGCCGCCGCAGGCCGGCCGCAGCGATCTCCTGCGCGACCATGTCGGTGGGCGCGGACGCCGCCTTCCAGCGGTCGTACGCGCGCAGCTCGCGCGACCTCACGTGCGTCGCGACGCCACGGACGCCCACCAGGAACGGGCGCACGGCCGAGCGCGGGCGCGATGCGCCGCGGCGGATCCGCGCGCGCATGCCGGGGACGGCGGGCAGGCGCGCCAGCACGCGCCACGGCACGGCCAGGTCGGCCCCGACCATCCGGGACTCGTTCTGCGCGATCCGGAGCACCGCGCGCGCCAGCGCCGAGAGGAACATCCACACGAGCAGCACCGGCACCCAGGGCAGCCGGCTCCAGGACAGCGCGTGGAGCCATTCGCCGGTGCGCCGGAGCCCGTAGGTCGCGGCACGGCCGCGGCCGCCATGGCGCAGCCCGTCGAGGCCCTCCTGCGCGTGACGCATCAGCGCGGTCGGCACGATCACGACGTCGTCGCCGGCGCTCCAGGCGCGGCGGCACAGATGGAGGCTGGACCCGTAGCCGCGGTACGCGGGCTCGACACCGCCGAGCCGCTCCCAGGCCTCCCGACGCACGAGCGCGCCCGCGAGCGAGGCCCCGAGCACGTCCTCGCGCTCGTCGTACTGGCCCTGGTTGATGTCGTCCTCGTCGACCAGATCGATGCGGCGGGCGCCCACGCGGGTGGTGCTGATGCCGAGACCCACCAGCCTGCTGGTGTCGTCCCACCGCACCTGCGCGGGAGCGATCACCGCCGCGGCCGTGCGCCGCTTCGCCGCGGCGACCAGCAGCGCCAGCGCGTCGGGCAGGGGCGCGGTGTCGTCGTGCAGCAGCCACAGCAGCTCGCGGGAGTGCGCGGGGTGGGCGGCGAGCACCGCGTCGACGGACGCGCCGTAGTCGGCGGCCAGGTCGACGCTCCGGTCGACCTCGAGGCCCTCAGGCGCCGCCCCGTGGTCCTCGCCGGCGGGGGTCACGACGTGCACGACGTCGGGTCTCACCGACTGGGCGGCCACGGCCGCGAGCACCTCGGGAAGCAGGGTGGAGCGACCGTCGGAGACGACGACGGCGCGCACCAGCAGGCGCGCAGAGCTCATCGCGCTCCCACGCAGACTCTCCGCTCAGACAGCGCGCCGCTTGAGCTTGCGGCGCTCACGCTCGGAGAGGCCGCCCCAGATGCCGAAGCGCTCATCGTTCGCGAGCGCGTAGTCGAGGCACTCGGAGCGCACGTCGCACGACGCGCACACCTTCTTGGCCTCGCGGGTCGAGCCGCCCTTCTCGGGGAAGAACGCCTCGGGATCGGTCTGGGCGCACAGCGCGCGCTCCTGCCACGAGAGCGGACCGTCATCGTCCGTCCCGTCGAAGATGTCGACCACCGACGCGAGCGTCGAGGCCGGCTTGCCTGCGTCGGAGGGCATCGAACCGTCGTAGATATTCCACATGGCCCCCACCTCCGTTCACCACGAGAACTGCCGATCTCGCTGACGGGACGTACCTCCCGCCTAGAGGAATTACACCCGTGTAAGCACGCCCCGTCAAGTCGAAGTGCGCGATCCGTCACGACGGTCCCGCACGCGCGCCCGGGCGTGTCGCGCGGCCCCGCCGCCCGGCACCGCGCCATAGCGCCGTGATGCGCGCATCGAGCATCTCCGAGCCGCGGTGGGGCGCGGCCGGGATCGCGCTCGCCCACGCCTACACTGACCGGCAGGACGGGGGCCGGAGGCGGACGATGCTCGACGAGGTGCTGGTCGCGGCGCGGCACTCCCGCGGCGACAGGTGGCGCCGATGGCTGTGGTGGGGCGCCATGGCCGGGGTGGCCGTCCTCGGGTTCCTCGCGGTGTACGCGAACACCCTGGTCACCCAGCTGGACACCACCCTCACCGCCAACGCGCAGGACGTCGACCACATCGTCGGCGCCCGCCCGAGCAAGTCGGCGACGCCGACCGACGGTGCGGCGGGCGAACCGCTGACCATCCTCCTCATGGGGTCCGACACGCGCATCGGCGCCGGCAACCAGGCGGTGGGCGGCGGCGACGTCGAGGGCATGCGCAACGACACGACCATCCTGGTCCACGTCTCCGGTGACCGCACCCGCATCGACGCCGTGTCGATCCCGCGCGACGCCCAGGTGGAGATCCCGGAGTGCACCTACCTCGACGGCGGCACCCACCCGGGCGGCACCGGCGACTTCAACATCGCGTTCTCGAACGGGGGCGCGCAGGGCAACGCGGCCGAGGCCGCGGCGTGCACCATCAAGACGGTCGAGCAGCTGACCGGCGTCTACATCGACCACTACGCCGTCGCGGACTTCGACGGCTTCATCCGCATGGTCGACGCGATCGGCGGGGTCCCCATGTGCATCCCGACCAGGATCGTCTCCCGCGAGGCCGACCTCGACCTCGAGGCAGGGCCGCAGATCCTCGACGGTCACGAGGCGCTCGGCTACGCCCGGCTCAGGAAGGCGGAGGTCGGCGGCGTCTCCGGCTCCGACCTCCAACGGGTGACCCGGCAGCAGCAGCTGCTCAGCCAGGTGGCGAGGACGGTGCTCGCGAAGAACCTGCTCACCGACGTGGGCGATCTCACACAGTTCGTGCGCGCGGCGGCGGAGTCTCTCACCATGGATCCCGAGCTGGCGGATACCTCGTACATCATCGGTCTTGCCTACGCGCTGCGCGGCATCGATCCCGGCGAGATCACCTTCGCGACGGTCCCCTGGCAGTACACCCCGGACTTCCTCGACGTGGAGCTCCTGCCCGAGGCGGAGCAGATGTGGGACGATATCCGGAACGACCGCCCGCTGTCCGTCACCGCCGAGGGAGATGCGAGCTCCGCGTGGGACGACGGCAGGAAGACCTCCGAGACCCCCGCGCCGGCCGCCTCGACCGACCCCGATGACGGCGACGGTGGCTCGGGATCCGGGGCAGCCGACCTCCTGCTGGAGTGCCGCTGAGCACGGCTCGGAACCCGAGGCACGCATCGGGCGTTGTGTCGCCGGACCACCGCAGCGTGCCCGCACGCCGACCACAGGAGCATGAATGACCGCCGAGGTGACCGACCCTCGAAGCAGCCGCCGCCTCAGGCATGCCACGCGCATCCCCGCTCATCGCGCGCTCGCGGCGGTGCTGTCGGTGATCGCCGCGTTCGCCGGGTTCGGCATCGTGTTCGTCGAGACCAGCCTCAACCGGATCAACGACAGCTTCACGACGCAGGACATCTCGGCGCTCCTGCCCAAGGTGACCCCCACAGCCTCGGCCGACCCCGAGGACGCGGCCGCGGGCCAGGCCCTGAACATCCTCCTGCTCGGCTCCGACACCCGCCTCGGCGAGGACAACCAGGAGCTCGGCGGCGGCGACGTCGAGGGCATGCGCAACGACACGACGATCGTGATGCACATCTCCGCCGACCGCAGCAGGATCGAGATGGTGTCGATCCCGCGCGACTCGCGGGTGGCGATCTCGGACTGCAGGATGCTCGACGGCAGCACCGTGAAGGGCTGGACCGGCAAGTTCAACATCGCCTTCGCGAACGGCGGCAGGAACGGCAACGTCGCCGAGGCGGCGGCATGCGTGGCGACCACCCTGTACGACCTCCTGGGCCTCGAGATCGACCACTATGCGGTGGTCGACATGGAGGGCTTCACGGAGGTCGTCGACGCGCTGGGCGGCGTGCCGATGTGCATCCCCAACGACGTGTACTCGAAGAAGGCGCACCTCGATCTGGAGGCCGGGGCGCAGGTGCTCGACGGCGAGACCGCGCTCGCGTGGGCGCGGGCCCGGACCGGCACCGGGCTCGGGGACGGCTCCGACCTGATGCGCATCGACCGTCAGCACGAGCTGCTGACGAACATCGCGCGCAAGGCCCTCGGACTGAACCTGCTGACCGACGCGACCAAGGGCACCGCCTTCATCACCGCGGTGGCGGAGTCGCTCACCATGGACCCCGAGTTCGGCGACTCGCACTACCTGCTCGGACTCGCGTGGAGCCTGCGCAACTTCGACACCGAGAATCTCTACATGACGACCATCCCGTGGGAGTACCCCGGCGACGGCACCGGCGACGTCGTGTGGAAGGAGGCCGAGGCGCAGGCGATGTTCGACGCCATCATGGCCGACGAGTCGATCATCCCCGAGGCCGACGCCACCGACCCGACCGCGAGCGCGAGCGCGACGGCATCGCCGGAGGCCTCGCCGTCCGCGACCTCGAGCGCGTCGGCGACGCCCAGCATCACGCCCAGCCCCGAGCGCGAGACCGAGCAGGACATCCTCGACTCCTGCGTGATCGACCAGTAGCCCGCCGCGCGTGAGAGGGGCCGCCCCGAGCGTCGGGGCGGCCCCTCTCGCGTCGGGGGACGATGCGGGTCAGGCGCGGCGCAGGGCCTCGCCCTTGGCGTAGGCCAGATCGCGGAGCTCCTCCTGGAACTCCCGCATGCGCTCGCGCAGTCGCGCCGCCTCGGCGCCCTCGCCCGCCCCCAGGATGCGGGCGGCGAGCAGGCCCGCGTTGCGCGCTCCTCCGATCGACACGGTGGCGACCGGCACGCCCGCGGGCATCTGGACGATGCTGAGCAGCGAGTCCATGCCGTCGAGGTGCTTCAGCGGCACCGGCACGCCGATCACGGGCAGCGTGGTCACGGAGGCGAGCATGCCCGGCAGGTGCGCGGCGCCGCCGGCACCCGCGATGATCACCTGCAGGCCCCGCGACTCGGCCTCGCGACCGTAGGCGATCATCTGCTCGGGCATGCGGTGGGCGGAGACGACGTCCTTCTCGAAGGCGATGCCGAACTCCGCGAGCGCCTCCCCTGCGGCCTTCATGGTCGGCCAGTCGGAGTCCGAGCCCATGACGATGCCCACCCGAATCGCGCTCATGCCGCACCTCCGTCCCTCACGATAGCGGCGGCGGCGACGGCGCGGCCGTACGCCTCGTCCCGCGTGGCGGCCGAGACGTTGACGTGGCCGACCTTCCTCCCCGCGCGTACGCCCTTGCCGTAGAGCTGCACCTTCGCGCCCGGGTCGCCGATCTCCGCCAGCGCATCGGTGAGGGTGGCGCGGGCACCGCCGAGCACGTTGGCCATCACGGTCCAGGGGGCCGTCGGGGCGGTGTCGCCGAGCGGCAGGTCCAGCACCGCACGCAGGTGCTGCTCGAACTGGCTGGTGACCGCGCCGTCGATGGTCCAGTGGCCCGAGTTGTGGGGACGCATCGCCAGCTCGTTGACCAGGATGCGGTCGCCGGCGAGGAAGAGCTCCACCGCGAGCACGCCGGTGACGCCGAGGCCCTCCGCGACGGCCTCGCCGATGCGCGCGGCCTCGGCCGCCACGTCGCCGGGAAGGTCGGGAGCCGGCGCGATCACCTCGGAGCACACCCCGGCCCGCTGGATCGACTCGACGGTCGGCCACGCCCGCATCTCGCCCGATGGACGTCGCGCGACGAGCACGGCGAGCTCGCGGTCGAACGGCACCTTCTCCTCGAGCAGCACGCGCGGGCCGCCGTCGGCCGCGGCGCGCAGCCAGTCGGCGGCCTCGTGCGGGGCGTGGATCACCCGCACGCCCTTGCCGTCGTAGCCGCCGCGGGAGGTCTTGAGCACGCCCGCTCCGCCGTGCACGGCGAGGAAGTCCTCGACGTCGCCTTCGGTGTCGACGTGGGTCCACGCCGGGTTCGGCAGGCCGAGCGCATCCATCCGCGTGCGCATCTCGATCTTGTCCTGTGCGAAGAGCAGGGCGTGGAGCCCGGGACGCGCGGGCACGCCGCACTCCTCGGCGGCGTCGAAGACGTCCGCCGGGATGTGCTCGTGCTCCCACGTCAGCGCGGCGGGGCGGGGATGCGCGAGCAGCCGCTGGATCGCATCGGGATCCGTCGGCAGGCCCACCACCGTCTGGTGCGCGGGCAGGGCGGAGGCGGCCTCGGGCGACTCGACCAGGACGCGCAGGGTCAGGCCCAGCGCGGTGGCGGGTGCGGCCATCATGCGGGCGAGCTGCCCGCCGCCGACGACGGCGACGATCGGGGTCATGGGGTCAAACCTACCGGGGTCCGGGCGGCGCTAGGCTCGACCCTCGTGACCATCACGGGCTGGGTGCGCAGGCGCGCGGGCGAGCTGACCCGCTTCTCCGTCGTCGGCGTCGCCGGCGTGGTCGTCAACCTCGGCGTCTTCAACCTGCTGCGGCTCGGTCCGCTGGCGCCCGACTCGACCGTCGCGGGCGACGACGACCGGGTGGTGACGGCGAAGGTGGTGGCGACGCTCGTGTCGATCCTGTTCGCCTGGGTCGCGCATCGCGGCTGGACCTTCCGAGGGCGCCGACGGCACCGCCCGGCCCGCGAGCTGGTGCTGTTCGGCCTGGTCAACGCCGCCGCCCTGGCCGTGGAGGCCGGTGCGGTGGCGGTGAGCCATCACTGGTGGGGCCTCACCAGCCTCTGGGCGGACAACGTCGCCTCGGTGATCGGCATCGGCCTCGGGACCATCACCCGCTACGCGGGCTACTCGCTGTTCGTGTTCGCGGATGCGGACGACGCGGCACGCACGGGACAGGCGTCCGACGCCTCCTGAGGCCGAGCGCCGCGCGCGCCTCAGCGCCGCCGGCGCCGCGGGTCCACCGCGCGTCCGTGCGGCACGATCTCCTCGAGGTCGACCATGCGGGGCACCCCCTGGAGGAAGACCGCGAACATGGCGGGGACGCGCTGCGCGAGCTCGAGCCGTCCGCCGTCGGCGGTGACGAGGTCGCGCGCGAGCGCGAGGCCGAGCCCCGTGCCCTTCCCCGATGTCACCTCGCGCTCGAAGATGCGACCGGCGAGGTCCTCGGGGACGCCGTCCCCCTGATCCCCGACCTCGATCACCACGGCGTGGTTCTGTCCGGACTCCCGCGCGACCACCCGGGTCACCCCGCCGCCGTGCTTGAGCGAGTTCTCGATGAGCGTGGCCAGGACCTGCGCGAGCCCGCCGGGGGTCGCGAACACGGTCGAGTGAGTCGGCTCGATCACCAGGGTGCGGCCGGCCTGGTGGAAGGGCCCCGACCACTCCTCGCGCTGCTGCTCGAAGACCTCGTCGAGCTGCACCAGCTCGGTGCCGGACCCGAGGGCGCGGCGCGACCTGCCGAGCAGCTCGTCCACGACTCCGACCAGGCGCTCGACCTGCTCGAGGGAGCGCTCCGCCTCCTCGCGGACCTCGGCCTGATCCGTCATGAACGTGATCTCCTCGAGCCGCATCGTGAGCGCGGTGAGCGGCGTCCGGAGCTGGTGCGAGGCGTCGGCGGCGAACTGGCGCTCGGTCGCGAGCCGGGCGGCCATGCGGTCGGCGCTCCGCGCGAGCTCGTCCGCCACCATGTCGATCTCCTCGATCCCCGTGGCCTCGAGCCGTGGCCGCACCTGGCCGGATCCGAGCTGCTCCGCCGACGCCGCGAGATACACCAGCGGCGCCGCCAGACGGTTCGCCTGCCAGACGGCCATCGCGATCCCGGCGACGATCGCGACGGTGCCGGAGGCGACCACGAGCGCGATCATCCTGGCGCCCTGCCAGAACACGTCCCACCACGAGATGTACGCGAGCACGCGGATCCCCGACTCGGTGGCGTAGCTCTCGGAGTACGCGGGAGACGGCTCCTCGCCGCCGGTCACGACCGTGCCGTCAGGCAGGGTGACCTGGATGTAGGACGGCGAGCCGGGCGTGCGGCTCACGAACGAGTTGACGTTCTCCTCGGTGATCGACTCGCCCGACTGGTAGCGGACGTCGAGCGCGCGGGCCGCGGTCGACGCGCGCGACTCGAGGTCACGGAGGGCGTCGTCGCGGATGATCTGCACCACGGCGACCGCCAGGGGGATGCCCAGCATGATGACCGCGACCGCGAGCGCGGAGACGGTCGCGGCGAGGACGCGGCGGCGCACGCGCCCCGCCTAGGCGTCGTTCTCGAAGCGGAAGCCCATGCCGCGAACGGTGGTGATGTACTGGGGGCTCGCGGCATCGTCCCCGAGCTTGCGGCGCAGCCACGACACGTGCATGTCGAGGGTCTTCGACGGCGCCCCGGCATCCGCCGACCACACCTCGCGCATGAGCTGCTCCCGCGACACCACGGAGCCCGCGTGCTGCACGAGGACGTGGAGCAGGTCGAACTCCTTGCCGCTGAGCTGGAGCTCGTCGGACCCGAGGTAGGCGCGGTGGCCCGCGACGTCGATGCGGACCCGTCCCACCTCGAGCTCGCCGCCGGGCTCGGCGCCGGTGCGACGGCGCAGCAACGCGCGCACGCGCGCCAGCAGCTCCGCGAGCCGGAAGGGCTTGGTCACGTAGTCGTCGGCGCCGGCGTCGAGGCCCACCACGAGATCCACCTCGTCGGCGCGCGCCGTGAGCATCAGGATCGGCACCTGGAGGCCCTTGTCCCGGATGCGTCGAGCCACGTCGACACCGTCGATGTCCGGCAGCCCGAGGTCGAGGATGACGAGGTCCGCGTCGTCCGCGGCGTCGACCCCTCCCACGCCGGTGCCGTGCCACTCGACGTCGTACCCCTCGCGACCCAAAGCACGGGTCAAGGGTTCTGAAATGGTCGGGTCATCCTCGACCAAAACAATTCGCGTCATGCCGATACATTACCCGCCCTTTGCCGGAAATCAACGCCGGCCGCGCCGCGCCGCCGCACCGCGCGGGCGCGCGGTGCCCCGCCACTACGCTTGGGTCGCGTGACGCGTCGCCGCCCGGACCTCGGGACCCTGCTGACGGGCGAGCGCGCCGCCGCGGGCCTGGTGGCCGCCCCCGAGCGCATCGTCCTCACGCTCGTGATGCTCGCGCTGTCCGCCGGGCTCTGGGTGTCGGTCGGCGCCCACGAGCCGTGGACCGTGCTCCCCACCGCGCTGATCGGCGTGGCGGTGACGTGGCGGCTGGTGCCGCGCCCGGCGGCCGTGGCCCCGGCGGAACGCACCGGTGCGATCGCGGCGCTGTCCGGGGCGGCGGTCTGGGCCGTCGCCAACGCCGTGCTCTCCGCCGAGTACCTGGTGGTCGTGCGCGACCCCGGCTTCCTGACCCTGTCCGGGCTGTGGCTCGTCGACCACCCGAGCACCGACATCCCGTCGCTCGGCGCCGTCGACGCCGCGGCGGTCGACGGCACGGTTCTCGCCGATGCCTCGGAGGCGTGGAACCTGCGGGGCGACACGGTGCAGCCTCAGGGTGCGAAGATGCTCCCCGCGGTCATCGCCGTGGGCGGCTGGATCGGCGGCGACCGCGGCGTGCTGGTGGCGAACGTGGTGATCGGCGCGGTGGGCCTGCTCGCGGTGTACGCGCTCTCCCGTCGCATGCTCGGTCCGCTGGCCTCCCTGGCGCCGATGGCGGCCGTCGCCGTCTCCGTCTCCCACATCGGCCTGTCGCGGTCGGCCTACAGCGAGCCGCTCACCCTCGTGACCCTGCTCGCGGCGACGCTGTGGCTCTGGCGCGGCATCGCGGACCGGCGCGCGGCGCTGGTCGCCCTCGGCGCGGTGACCAGCGGAGCGATCGCGCTGATCCGGATCGACGGCGCGGCCTTCGCGCTCGGACTGCTCGCGACCGGGGTCCTCGCGCTGGCGCTCGGCGACGGCCCGCGGGGCCGCCGCGCGCGGGACGCCCTCGTGCTGCTGGTGCTCCAGGCCGCCGTGCTCGCCGGGAGCTATGCGGCGCTCTGGCGGTGGAGCGAGGCCTACGCGGAGCGGCTGGGCGACCAGGCGGAGCGCATCATGCTCGCGTACGGCGGCATCACGCTCGTGCTCGCGGCGTGGGTGCTGTCGTGGCTGGCCGGCGGGGACCGGATCGCGACCCGGGTACGGGACAGGCTCGGCCGGCGCGGCGCGATCGGCGCCGGCGTCGCCGTCATGGCGGTGCTCGCGGTGCTGGCATCGCGTCCGCTGTGGTGGGTGTCGCACCGCGGGACCGAGACCAGCGTCGACCGCTTCACCAACTCGGTCGTCGAGGCCTTCCAGGCGTCGCAGGGCCTCGAGATCGACCCGACACGCACGTATGCCGAGCACACCGTCGCGTGGCTCTCCTACTACCTCACGTGGCCCCTGGTGCTGCTGGGGATCCTCGGCTTCGGCCTCGCCACGGCCTGGACGCTGCGGCGCCGTCCCGAGTGGGCGCTCCTGCTGGGCGCCGCGCTCCCCACGTCGCTCCTGTACTTCTGGAACCCGGAGGTGGTCCCCGACCAGCTGTGGGCGTTCCGGCGATTCGAACCGGCCACGCTGCCGGGATTCGCCATCGCGGCGGCGATCGCAGCGTGGTGGCTCGTCGCGCGCTACGCGCGTCCTCGCACGGAGCAGCGCCTGCGTCTGGTGGCCGCCGCATCGTTCGCGGTGCTGCCGCTGACCACGTGGGTGTCGATCAAGCCAGGCGACACGCAGCCCGTGGCGGCCGCGGTGCCCGTGTTCGTGCGCGAGATGGGCGGCGCGCGCGACCAGCTGGCCGACCTGTGCGCGCTCGCGCCGGGCCGGCCGATCATCCTCGCCGGGACGTCGTCGCACTTCGGGTCGCTCCGGGTGACATGCGACGAGCCCACCGTGCTCGCACTCGCCGAGCTCGCTCCCGCCCAGGTGGCGGACATGGCCGCCGTCTGGGACGTGGCGCCGGTGGTCCTGACGCGGAACCCGGAGTGGTTCACCTGGTCCGCGGATCCCGTGGTGGTGCAGCACTCGACCATCGACCAGGCGAGCTACGACCTCCAGCAGATCCCACGGACCTACTTCACCCGCACCTACGACTGGTACGCGGGCATCGTGCAGGCCGACGGGACCCTCGAGCCGGTCGCGCCGGGCGGGCAGGCGGTCGTCACCAGCCCCTGATCGGCCCCGGCCCCGTCCACAGCGGACGGCGTCCGCGCGGTGGCCCGCCGCGCCACCGCGTCGACTTGCGGGGTGATCATCTCCGTCGACGGCGTGGGCGACCTCGAGGTCGAGCCCGGCACCCCCGTCAGCCTGATCCTCGCGGCGGCGGGCGCCCCGGCCGCGCGGTGGTGCGGCGGCGCACGTCTCGACCCGCGGCATCGCGCCGGCCGGCCGCCGCTGGTCCACGCCGCCCTGCTCACCTCCGGACCTCAGGCGTCGCCGCCGCCCGACGGCCGGCCGCACCTCGCCGTCATCGCCGGCCCCGATGCGGGGCTCGGGCTCGCGCCGGCCGCGCGGGCCGCCGTGGGCCGGTCCCCGGACGCCGCGCTGGTGATCGCGGACCCCGCCGTCAGCCGCCGCCACGCGGAGGTGGACGAGCGCGGACGCCTCCGGGACCTGGGATCCGGCAACGGGACGGTCCTGGTGCGGCGGGGCCGCCGGCGGCGGGTCGGGCGACGCCGGATCGCCCTGCGCCACGACGACGTGATCTCGGTCGGGGCGAGCGTCCTCGCCTGGAGGGAGCCGCTCGCCGACGCCCCGGGCCCACGGTCGTCGATCCCGCACGGGCGGTCCCTCGGCTCGCTGGCCGGCGCTACGGTCGGCGCGGCCGCGATGGGCGTGATGTCGGGCCGCTGGTGGCTCGGCGCGCTGCTGGCAGCGGCGACGGCCGCATCGGCGGCGGTGGCGTGGGCGCGGGGCCGGCCGCGCCACGCCGCCCGCGATCGCGACGGGCTGGAGCGGCTCGGCTCGCTCCCGCTGCCCCTCGCCATCGTCGGACCGCGGCACCGGGCCGCGGCGGCGGCACGGGCGGTCGCCGTGGTCGCGGATCGCGCGTGGGATCGCGAGGCCGGCGAACGGTGGGAGCGCTGGCTGGCCTCGGACGCCGCGCCGGGGAGCCTGGTCCTCGTGGCCTCGCCGGACCTCGTGCCCTCCGAGGCCGTCACCGTGCTCGACCTCGACCGAGGACTGCTGACGGTGCGCGGCGAGCCGCGCGCCTGGACGCCGGCGTCGATGAGCGCACGCACCGCGGAGACGCTCGCGCGCGCCGCCCGCGGGACGGGGACCGAGCCCGTGCGCGACGTACGTTGGGGTGAGCTCGCCGCGGTCACCCGGTCGGGTCCGGCACGGGCACGGACGCTGCGGGCGGCGATCGGGAGGGACGCGAGCGGCGATGTGATCCTCGACCTCGACGCCGACGGCCCCCACCTGCTGGTGGCCGGGACCACGGGATCCGGCAAGTCGCTCCTGCTCGAGACGCTGGTCTCCGCGCTCGCCCACGACCACGCCCCTGAGGACCTCGCGCTCGCCCTCATCGACTTCAAGGGCGGCGCCGGCCTGGGCCCCTGCGCGGGCCTGCCCCACGTGGGCGGGCTGCTCACGGACCTCGAGCCACGACTCGCGCGGCGCGCGCTGCAGGGCCTCGCTCACGAGCTCCGCCAGCGGAAGGGAGCGCTGCGGCAGGCCGGGCTGCCCTCCTGGCACGCCTGGGAGGCCGCGGGTGGCGCGCCGCCGCGGCTCGTGGTGGTGATCGACGAGTTCCAGGAGCTCGCCGCCGCGGACCCCGGGTTCCTCACGCAGGCGGCGACGCTCGCCGCGCAGGGGCGCTCGCTGGGGATGCACCTGGTGCTCGCGACGCAACGACCCGCCGGGGTCGTCACGCCGCAGATCCGCGCGAATGTGAGCGCGGTGATCGCGTTGCGCGTATCGGGCGCGGCCGAGTCCCACGACCTGCTCGGCGACGACGCCGCGCACCGGCTGCCCGCCGACGCGCCGGGCGCGGCCGTGCTGCTCACCGCCCGCCGCCGCACGGTGTTCCGTGCCGCGGTTCCGGTGGTCGAGCCGCGACCACCCGCACGCCTGGTCGGAAGCCCCGCGGCCCCAGGGACGGCGCTCGCGTCGGAGGCCGCGCGACGGTGGGCGCAGCACGCGCCTGCGACAGCGCTGTGGCTGCCTCCGGCGTCGCTCGACACGGATCCCCTGCCCGGCTCGGCGGGCTGGCTCGACCTCCCCGCCGAGCGGCGTCGCGCGCCGCTGGTCTGGGATCCGGGCGAGGGACCGGCGCTGGTGCTCGGGCCCCGCGGCGCGCGCCGGGCGGCGGCGATCGCGGCGCTCGCCGCCTCGACCCCGGGCACGCTCGCCCTGCCGGAGGATCCCCGCGAGGCGGTCCGGACGCTCGAGCTCGCGGCCTCCGGCGCCGTGCGGGCGGTGGCCGTCGAGGATGCCGAACGTGCGCGGCAGGCGCTCGAGGACTGCCTTCGTGCGCCGGGCGAGCAGGCCCTGGAGGAGCTGGCGCGGCGCGTGCCGCTGATCCTCGGATGCGCACCCGGCTGGCCCGTGCGCTGGAGCGCGCGTGCCGCGCTGCGGGTGGTGCTGCCCGAGGTGGACGCCACCGAGCGGTCGCTCTGGGGGGTGCCCGCCGAGCTGCAGGCCGACGGGGCGGCCGACGCGTGCTCCGTCGCGATCGGCGCCGGCGGGGCGGCGGCGGTCGCGCTCCGGGCGGCCGGCCCGTGGCGGCCTGCCACGCCCCTGGTCGCGCCTCTACGGTGCGGCCCGGGTCTCGCGGCGGACGCGCTCGGCGTGCGAGGCGATGAAGCGGCACCCCTCCGGCTCGCGGGGGAGGTCGAGGTGGCGGGTCCGCCGCACCCCCACCGGTCGCTGACCGTCGAGACCCTCCGCCGTCACGGCATCGAGCCGCGGGTCGCGGCGGCGCCCGGAGGAGCCGGCGTGGTCGACGCGACGATCGTGCCGGCGCCCTCGCCCGCGCTGCTGCGCGGCTGGGGCGTGCGCGTGCCACCCGGGCTGATCGACCCCCAGCCGGTGACCGGACGGGTGCTGCTGCTCACCTCGGGAGGCTGGGAGGCGGCTCAGCTCCGCGTCGAGACGAGCGCACCCGCGTCAGCCGCGAGGCGCGACCACGTCCCGTGACGCGACGATCACGAGCACGCCGATCGCCGCGCCGACGGCGGCCGCGGGCAGGCCGACCGCGGGTCGTGACTGCACCAGCGACACGCCCGCGAGCGTGAGCAGGGCCTGCCAGGTCACCGCCGCCGAGACGGACCACCGTGCGCCGCGACGGAGCCCGCGGCCCGCGAAGGCGAGCCCGACCGCGATGCACACCGCGAAGATCGCGAGCCCGATCGCGAACATGGGCTGCGGGAGCGAGAAGGCATGCACGCCGTACGCGACGCCCGCCGCCGCGAGCCCCGCGGCCTCGATCCAGAGGGCCACCGCGGCGGCCGTCCGGAGGCTCTGGACCCGGGACCCGGGTCCGGTTTCGGTGCCCGACATGGGCTCTCCCTTCATGCTGTGAGCGAACCCACAGAAAAAGACTCTTGAAACATGTTCGTTACTTATGCGAACCTAAAGGAAGTCGAAACGCGATGACGCGACGGCACCACCCCCCATACCCCCGTAGGTGTCGTCGTCCCCTGCGAACCCTGAGGAGCACCCATGGATTGGCGCGACCGCGCAGCCTGCCTTGAAGTCGACGACCCGGAGCTGTTCTTCCCGGTCGGCAACACCGGCCCCGCGCTGGTGCAGATCGAGAAGGCCAAGACCGTCTGCAACGGTTGCACCGTGAGGGACACCTGCCTCCAGTGGGCGATGGAGCACAACCAGGACTCCGGCGTCTGGGGCGGGCTGTCCGAGGACGAGCGTCGCTCGCTCAAGCGGCGCGCCGCGCGCGCCCGCCGCGCCGCCAAGTAGGCACGCACCCCGTCAGAAGGCCTTCGATCCCGTCACAGACGCGGATCGGAGGCCTTCTCCTCTACCCGGACCCGGACGTCGACCACCGAGCCGACCTCCGCCCGGGTCCAGTCGATCGAGCCCGAGAGCTCGTTCTGGACCAGGGTCCGGACGATCTGCGACCCCAGCCCTGTCGGCTCGCCCGCGAGGCCCACGCCGTCGTCGGCGATGGTGACGTGGAGCGCATGCCCGTCGCGCTGCGCGTCCACCGTGATGGTGCCGCGCTCGCGGCCGTCGAAGCCGTGCTCGACGGCGTTGGTCACGAGCTCCGTGATGACCAGCGCGAGCGACGACGCGTACTGCGCGGGGATGAGCCCGAACTCCCCCGAGTTGATGATCCTCACCTGGGTGTCGGGCGACGCGACATCGGCCGCCATCCGGATCGAGCGCGAGACCAGCTCGTCGAAGTTCACCAGCTCGTCGAGCGTTCCCGACAGCGTCTCGTGCACGAGCGCGATGGTGGCGACGCGGCGCATCGCCTCCGCGAGCGCCTCCTTGGCCTCCGGCGCCTCGACACGGCGCGACTGCAGCCTCAGCAGCGCCGCCACGGTCTGCAGGTTGTTCTTGACGCGGTGGTGGATCTCGCGGATGGTCGCGTCCTTGGTGACCAGCTCACGCTCGCGGCGGCGCAGGTCGGACACGTCGCGGCAGAGCAGCACCGCGCCCACCCGGGTGCCGCGCTCCGTCACGGGGATCGCGCGGAGCGACAGGCAGGCGCCGTTCGCCTCGAGGTCGGTGCGCCACGCGGCGCGGCCGGCGACCACCATCGCGAGCGTCTCGTCGACCACGCCCTGGTCCTCGAGCAGCTCGCTCGTCACGCGCGGGAGCGACTTGTTCATGAGCGAGCCGTGGACTCCCAGGCGATGGAAGCACGACAGCGCGTTGGGAGACGCGTAGGTGACGTGGCCCACCGCGTCGAGCCGGAGCACACCGTCGCCGACGCGCGGCGCACCGCGTCGTGGTCCGGTAGCCGAGCTCCGCAACGGGAACTCGCCGCGCGTCACCATCCGGAGAAGATCGTCCGCGGCGCCCTTGTAGTTCAGCTCGAGGCGGCTGGAGGAGCGGGACACGGCCTGCGACACCTCGCGGGTCACCACCGCGATGGGTCGCCCGTCCATCACGACGGGCAGCGCGTCCTCGCGGACCGCGTACGTCTCATCCCAGCGCGGCTCCCGCGACGCGACGATCCCGCCCTCCTCGAGCGCGCGGCTCAGGTGCGCGACGCGACCCCCGGGCGCTGCCGAGCCCACCACATCGTCCAGATGGACGGTCGGTCCGGTCGACGGTCGACACTGGGCGACCGCGACGAAGCCGTCGCCGTCCTGCCGCCACATCACCAGATCCGCGAACGACAGGTCCGCGATGATCTGCCAGTCGGCGACCAGCATCGCCAGCCAGTCGGCCTCGGCGTCCGTGATCGGTCCGTGCTCCTCGATGGTCTCGCGCAAGGTTGCCACGGGGACCAGCCTAAGCCGACCCGCGCGCCGCGATAGCCTGTCACCAGGGGGTAGACGTGAAGCTGATCCACCGGCACCGGTTCGACGCGGAGCTCGCGCGTGTGAGCGCGATGCTCGAGGACGAGGACTTCGCGCGGGTGCGTGCCGAGGCGATGGGCTCGGCGGTGCTCGACATCGATGTCGACCGCCGCTCGAGCGGCGCCCTGGTCGTCTGTCTGAAGGCCTCCGTACCCGCGAGCTCGATCCCCGCGGAGTTCAGGTCGTTCGTCGGCACGGACCTCGCGATCACCTACACGGAGGCCTGGGAGCCGCTGGGCGAGACGGACCGTGTCGGGACGTTCGCGGTGGACGTCGCGGGCGCACCGGGCCACGTCGCGGGCGCGATCGGCATCACCGCGGACGGGTCCGGGACCGAGATCCTCGCCGCCGGCGACGTGATCTCCAACGTGCCGCTGGTCGGCGCGATGATCGAGAAGGCCGTCGGGGGCGCGGTCGAGAAGGCGATGGCCGCCGAGATGGCCGCGGCCGACGCCTGGCTCGCCGGGTGAGCCGCGCGCGCGAGCTCGCCCTGGTCCTGGTGGGCGGGACCCTCGGCGGCGCCGCCCGCATCGCGGTGGGCGAGCTGTTCCCGCACCTGGCCGCGACCCTCCCCTGGGACCTGCTCCTCATCAACGTGATCGGCTCGGCCGGGCTCGGCGCCGCCGTCGCCTACTCGCGGTCGCAGGGGCCGCTGCCGTACTTCCCCGCGATCGGTCCGGGGTTCTTCGGCGGCTTCACCACGTTCTCCTCGATCGCCTGCCTGCAGTGGTCGGCCGGCCTCGGCACCGCAGCCTCGGCCGGGGTCCTGGCCGCGACCATGGCGGCGGCGGTGCTCGGCGCGGCGGTCGGATGGTGGTTCGGCGACCGGCCGCCGACCCCGATCGACGAGCGCGCGATCTTCGAGGAGGAGAACGAGTGAGCGTGTGGGCGTACCTGGCGGCGACGCTCGGCGTCGGCGTGGGCGCGTGCGTGCGGTTCTCGCTCGGGTGGCTCGACCGCCCCAAGACGTTCCCGTGGCCCACCATCCTGGCGAACCTGCTCGGCTCGGCTCTGCTCGGCGCGGTGCTCGCGCTGAGCGATGGCGGCGCGCTCTCCCCCGGCGCGACCTTCGCGCTCGGCACCGGCGTCGCGGGGGGCCTGTCGACCTTCTCCTCGCTCGCGGTCGACGCGCTCGTGCTGTGGCGCGACGGCCGCCGCACGGCGGCCACCGCGTACCTCGCGGGCACGCTGGTCCTCGGCCTCGTCTCCGCGGCGGCGGGCTTCGCCGTCGCCGACGCGCTGGCGTAGCCCGTCAGCGGGACGATGCGCGGGTCGCGGCCATGCGCACGGCCGCCGCGAGCGCGAGGGTCGCGACGGCGGCGACCAGCGCGGGCCACGGCAGGGCGATCATGAGGAGCACGCACAGGACCGCGCCCGAGGCGCTGGCCGCCCGCGGCATGCGCCATCCCTCGAGGTGACCGGCGCCCGCCGCCCGGAAGGCCGCGGCACCCGCGACGGCGTAGTACAGCAGGACCGCGAACGAGGACATCGCGATCACGAAGGTGAGGCTGCCCACCCAGACGAGGCCGATCGCCACCAGCCCGGAGAGCCCCTCGGCGAGCGCGGGCACGCCGCGCCCGTTCGCACGCGCGAGCGCGCGGGGCAGGTCGCCCTCCCTGGCCATCGCCATCGCGGTGCGTCCTACGCCCGCCGTGAGGGCGAGCAGCGAGCCGGCGGCCGCCGCCACGGCGGCGAACGTCACCAGCGGCACCGGCAGCCACGTGCCGTCGACGGCGTCGGCGATCGGCGCGGTCGAGGTGACGAGGCCCTCGCCGAGCCGTGCGGGCAGCGCGAGGGACAGCAGCAGGTAGGCGGTGAGCGCCACGACGAGCGCCCCCGCGATCGCCCATGGGATGGTGCGCGCCGGGCGGCTGACCTCCTCGCCCAGCGTGGCGATGCGCGCATAGCCCGCGAAGGCGAAGAAGACGAGCGCGGCGGCCGCCAGCACCCCGCCGACGACGCCCGGCACCGCGCCCCCCTCGGGTCCGACGATCCCGAGGAACGCGGCGTCGGCCGGCCCCGCGGCCGCGATCGCGTAGACCGCGGCCACGAGCACCGCGACCACCACCGACGCCAGCACCACGGCGGCGCCCGCGGTCCGGGTGACGCCCCGGGAGTTGAGGAGCCACGAGGCGATGATCGCGGCCGTCGCGACGAGCGCGGCGTGATCGGGAGCGAGGTAGCGCCCGATCGCGAGCGCCACCGCCGCCACGGACGCCGTCTTGCCCAGCACGAAGCCGGCGCCGGCGAGGAAGCCGGGCCATGCGCCGAGCTCCGCGCGGCCGTAGGCGTACGCCCCGCCGGCCACCGGGTGCACGGCCGCCAGCTGCGCCGTCGACCCCGCGTTGAGCAGCGCGACCAGCCCGGCGACCAGCACGGCCGCGGGCAGCAGCGCTCCCGCGAGGGACGCCGCCGGACCCCACACCACGAACACTCCGGCGCCGAGCATCGAGCCGACGCCGATGGCGGTGGCCCCGACCAGCCCGACGCGCCTGGTGGACATGGCCGCTCCCCTCAGCGGGTCTCGACCCCGGCGGGCGGGGCGACCTGGTCGTGGATCTGCTCGTCCCCGTGCGTCTCGGCGGCCTCGGACTCCGCCACGGCGTTGGCCGCGCCGCGGGGCCGGCCCGCGCGCACCCATGCCCAGTACAGGCCGCCCGCGACCACGAGGGTGGCGGCCAGCGAGCCGACCGCAGCCGGCCGGGTCATGTTGGCGACCAGCGTGAAGGCCACCGCGAGGGCCGCGACGCCGTTGAGGACCACCCAGCCGGGCCGGCGCTCACTCCAGGCGAACGTGGCCATCGCGATCAGGCCCATGAGGAAGCTCACGAACACGGCGACGGCGTAGAAGAGCACCAGCCGCTGCTCGCTCGCGCCTCCGATGGCCACCACGCAGGCGGAGATCACCAGGAAGACCAGCACGCCCACCACGGGGACGTGATGGACGTTGGTGCGTCCCAGCACCGCGGGGAGCACCCCGTGACGGGCGCTCCCGTCCTCGGAGCGCGCGAGGGCCTTGAGGAGGCCGGGGCCGGCCTGGAACGAGGACGATGCGGCGGAGAGCAGCAGCAGCGCCGTCGCGCCCTGGAACGCGGCGAAGATCGCGGGGCTGCCGATGGCGCGCGCGAGCTCGGCGACGAGCGTGGTGTCCTCGTGGGGCACCTCGAGGCCGAGCCGCACGACGGCGGCGGTGATCGCGAGGGTGAGGGTGCCGACGATCCCGAGGGTGAGCCAGAGCGCCCAGCGCCCGAAGCTGCGACGGCCGTCGTCATCGAGCTGGCCCAGCTGGGCGATCGCCGACGAGGGCGCCTCGATGCCCGTCGCGAGCGCCATCGCGACGGGGAAGGCCAGCGCGACCGCGATCGGCGCGGAGTGGGTCAGGCCCGTCACCGGCGCTGTCGGCGCCTCGGTCACGCCCAGCATGGGCAGCAGCACCGCGACGGCCGCACCGATGAAGATCAGGGTGAGGAGCGCGAACACCGCCCGCCCGAGATGCCCGAACCACATGAGCCCGGCGACCACGAGCAGCAACGCCAGCGCCAGCAGCACGCGGTGCGGGGCCAGCGACGGCAGGTAGGCGATGATCGCCGCGGAGCCGGCGGAGACGGAGATCGCGATGGTGAGCACGAAGTCGACCACCAGCGCGCCCATCGGCACGAACGAGAACCCCTCGCCGAAGGCCCGGCCCGCGGCGGCCGCGGAACCGCCGCCCTCCGGGAACCGGGCGACCAGCTGGTGGTAGCTCGCCACCACCAGGCCGACCACGAGGACCACGGCGGCCATCGCCGGCAGCAGCAGCGCCAGATTGCCGTCGAGCGCACGCAGGGCCGCCTCGATGGCGTACGCCACCGAGGACACGGGATCCGCCATCACGGAGAAGGCGAACGCGAGGAGGAGCGCGGTGCGCCCATGCAGCCAGCGGGAGCCGGCGCGTTGCGCGGTGGGACGGGTCACGCGACCCCTTCCATCTGTCGGACGTCGGGCAGCGCGTCGCGTCTGCACCGTAGGACACCCTAGACCTCCCCGGGGGCGCCCCCCGGGACTCATCTCCCAGGCTCAGCCGGGCGCGCCCTCCCAGGCATCGAAGGCCTCACGGGCGAGCGCCCGTCCGAGCGCGATCATCTCCGTCGCGCGGTGGAAGTCGAGGGTCCCGCACGCGTCGGACGGCACCGTGACCATGACGTCGGGCGGGTAGCCGGCGAGCCGGTACCGCTGCACCGTGTTCTGCAGCGTCTGGAGCGAGCGGTCGATCACGTCGAGCGTGCTGACCGCGAGCGTCGGCCCCCCGGGCTCGGCCTCGACCGGAGAGGCCTCGACCAGCGCATCGTCCCCCTGCTCGCCGCGGGCCCGCAGGCGGTCCGTGATCATGCCGACCAGGCGCGGCTCGGCGACGTGGAAGGACGGCAGCCGCAGCCGCGGCAGGCGGACGAGCGGCCCTCCGGAGTCGACGGGGGGCTGGGCGGCGTTGCCGCCCCGCGTGGTGCCGGCGAGGTTGACGGCGATGATCGCGTCCGCACGCACCGAGGCGAGCGGGATCACGGGGACCGGGTTGAGGATGCCGCCGTCGGCGAGCAGCATGCCGTCCCGCTGGACGGGGGTGAACACCGTCGGGATCGCGATCGAGGCGCGGATCGCCTCGATCACCGGCCCGGAGGTGAACCACACCTCGGTCTGGGACAGCAGGTCGGTGGCGACCGCGGTGTAGGGGATCGGCAGATCCTCGATCCTGCTCGAGCCGAGGATCCCGTCGAGCCGCGACATGAGCCGGTCCGCGCGGATCGCCCCCGCCCCCTTGAACGCGGGGTCCATCCACCGGAGCACCTCGCGGCGGCCCATCGGCTCGACCCACGCGCGGTACGCCTCGACCCCGCCGACGGCGTGCAGCGCGCCGACGACCGCACCCATCGACGTGCCCGCGACCGCGACCACCTCCCAGCCGCGGGCCGCGATCTCGTCGAGCACCCCCATGTGGGCGTAGCCGCGCGCGCCGCCGCTGCCCAGCGCGAGAGCGATCCGGGGCCGGGTCGAGGTGTCCGTCACCGGCTCAGGCTAACCCCGACGGGTCCAGGGAGGACACCCGTCAAGCCGCGACCGGCTCGCGCTCCTCGGCGGCGGCGGGGGCGGTGGGGGCGGTGGTCTCGGCCGGGAAGATGATCTTGAACACCGGGAAGTAGATCACGAGCTGCACCCCGCCGTTGATGACCGTCACCGCCAGGTTGTACACGGTCGGGTCGAGGTGCTGCTGGAGCACCGGCACGTAGAGGCTCATCAGCAGGCTGCACGCGATCGTGATGAGCACGAGCGCCACCACGTACCAGCCGAGCTGGAACCACACGTTGCCGCGCGACCGGAAGGTGACGTTGCGCTGCAGCGGGAAGTTCACGCCCTGCGAGATCACCAGCATCAGCACGAACGCCACGAAGTAGCTGAGCCCGCCGAGCGCGTCCCCGGTGACAGGGTGGTCGAAGACGTAGGTGTCGATCGGGCCGAGGCTGACGTGCAGGTACTGGGCCGGGACGGCTCCCCACCCGGTGGTGCGGAAGAGCAGCTCCGGGAGGAACGTCAGCAGCAGGTACTGCAGCGCGGCGATCAGGAACGACAGCCCTCCGAACGTCGCCATCTCCGCGATCAGCGGATGCGCGGCGGCGACGCGCCCCCACCATCCTCGGACTCCCTCTGACCCGTGCATCGTCCCTCCGGTCCTCGTCGTGCACGCCGACGAGGCGCGACCCGAGGGACGCTAGCGAGCGCGAGACCGTCGCGACGCCGCCACGGACCAACCTGTCGGTTCCGCGTCACGATCTGACGGCCGGGCCCGCCCGCGGGCCCGACGGAGAGGCCGGCGAGGCTAGTGGATCGCCTGCGTGGCAGCGCGCTCGATGGCGAGACCCGCCTCGTACTGCGCGAGCCAGGCTCCGTAGCCCTCGACGTCCGCCGCGACAGGCGCCGCGACGTCCAGCGCCGCATCCGCGAAGACCTGCCCCGCCAGGTAGGAGCTGAGGTCCGCGCCCGCACCGGCGCGCAGGTGCTCGGCGAGCACCGCGATGCCCCACGCACCACCCTCCGAGGCGGTGTCGCCCACGGTGACAGGGGCGTCGATCGCCGCCGCGAGGAGCCGCTGCGCCACGCCGGCGGTGCGGAACATGCCGCCGTGCGCGAACATCGAGTCGAGCTCGACGCCCTCGTCGTGCAGGACCCGCATGCCCAGGCTCAGGGTGCCGAAGGCGGCGTACAGCTGAGTGCGCATGAAGTTCGCCAGGGTGAGGCGGCTGCCCGGCGTGCGCACCACGAGCGGCCGGCCCTCGGCCAGGCCGGTGATCGGCTCGCCGGACAGGTAGTTGTAGGCGAGCAGGCCGCCGCCGTCTGCCTCGCCCTCGAGCGCGGCGCGGAACAGGGTCTCGAAGACCGCGTCGGGGCCGCCATCGACGCCCATCGCGGCGGCGAACTCGGTGAAGACGCCCGCCCACGTGCCCAGCTCCGACGCGCCGTTGTTGCAGTGCACCATCGCGACCAGGTCGCCCGCGGGCGTGGTGACGATGTCGAGCTCCTCGTGGACGCTCGTCAGCGGCCTCTCGAGGACCACCATCGCGAAGATCGAGGTGCCGGCGGAGATGTTGCCCGTGCGCGGGGCGACCGCGTTGGTCGCGATCATGCCGGTGCCGGCGTCGCCCTCGGGCGGGCACACGACGGCGCCCGGCTGGAGCCCTCCCGTCGGGTCGAGCAGTGCGGCGCCGGCGGCGGTGAGCGCGCCGGCATCCTGACCCGCGACGAGCACCTCCGGGAGGAGGGACGATGCGGTCATCCCCGGCTGCCTGCCGGCGACGAGGGCGTCGAAGCGCTCGAGCATCGCCGCGTCGTAGTCGCGCGTCGCAGGGTCGATGGGGAACATGCCGGACGCGTCGCCCACGCCGAGCACCTTGCGGCCGGTGAGGCGCCAGTGGACGTATCCCGCGAGCGTGGTGAAGAACGCGACCTCGCCCACGTGCGGCTCCTGGTCGATGACGGCCTGGTAGAGGTGCGACGCGGACCATCGGAGCGGGAAGTTGAAGCCGAGCTCCTCGGTGAGCTCCGCGGCGGCCGCCTCGGTGGTGGTGTTGCGCCAGGTCCGGAAGGGCACCAGGAGCTCGTCCGCGGCGTCGAAGGCGAGGTAGCCGTGCATCATCGCCGAGACTCCGAGGGCGCCGACCGACGTCAACCGGACGCCGTGCGCCGCCTCGACGTTCGCGACCAGGTCGGCGAACGCCGCCTGGAGACCCTCCCAGATCGCCTCCACCGAGTAGGTCCACATGCGGTCGACGAACTGGTTCTCCCAGCCGTGGCTGCCCGTCGCGATCACCGCGTGGTCCGGCCCGATGAGGCACGCCTTGATGCGGGTCGAGCCGAGCTCGATGCCCAGCGACGTCTGTCCCGACTGGATCGCGTCGACCGCGTCCACCTGCTGCTGAGCCATCGTGCCACCACTCCTTCGTGTTCTGGGGCTCCCCCGGTACGCAAGCAATGTTAACGCTCGACAAGCCTGCGCGGCGACCGGAGGTCCCGGGTGCCCCCTCGCGCCCGCCGTCCCCCGCATCGTCCCATCCCCGGCGCTGCCGCGCGGCCCGGGCGCGACGCTCCCCGCGGAGACGACGAAGGCCCGGACCTGAGGTCCGGGCCTTCGTCGATTCGTAGCGGGGACAGGATTTGAACCTGCGACCTCCGGGTTATGAGCCCGGCGAGCTACCGAACTGCTCCACCCCGCGTCGGCCTGATAACTGTACCCGAGCCGCCGCCTCCGACCAAATCGCCCTCCCGTCGCTAGGGTCGAGGACATGACGGACAACACCGAACCGACCCCTCCCGGCATCATCCCCGGCGCCCAGCCGCCCGCCCCGCCAGCCCCTGCGAGCGCGTCCGCCCCGGGCCTCATCCCCGGTGCGGCGGCACCGGCGGACGCGACCCCCGCGCCCTGGCAGCAGTCGACCACAGGCCCGTTGCGGGACGCACGCGGCAACCCGCTGACGGCCCCCACGTCGCTGTCGTGGGCCCTGATCGGATCGGCCGGGGCCTACACGCTCATCGGCCTCGTGGTCGCGTCGCTCGCCGGCAACGACGCCGCGGTCCTGCTCGACGCGCTCGAGACGGGCGAGTTCGCGTCGCTGCCCGTCGGCCTGCTCATCTCGCTGCTGTCGACGCCCGTGCTCATCCTGTCCTTCATCGCATACGGGCTCTGGGCCGGTCGGATGCGCGGCAACCGCGTCGCGATGGGCGACAAGCCGGGCCTCGCCGGCGTCGAGTGGTGGGGCTGGTTCGTGCCGCTCGTCGGCCTCGTGCTGGTGCCCATGGGTCTGCGCCGCGTGTCAGGTCACAAGGCTCCGGTCGGCCTCCTGGTCGGCTGGATGGCGTCGTGGACCGTCGCGCAGGCGCTGAGCGGGATCGCGGGAGCCGTGCCCAGCTTCGCGATCGACGCCACGTCGGGCGAGCTGGTCCGGCCCGAGCTGGTCGACGCGTACGCCCCGCTCATGTGGGCCTCCGCGCCGGTGCTGGTGCTCGCGCTCGTGCTCTTCGTCCTGCTGATCCGACGGTCCACCACCGCGCACCTCGAGCCCTGACACCGCCGGGCCGCACCGCGGCCGGCACCGGAGACCGCTGCGGCCCGCATCCCGATCGGGATGCGGGCCGCGTCGCGCCGTCGCGTCAGAGGGCGTCGGTGGTCGACTCGTCGGTCGGCGTCGACTCCTCGGTGGACGTCGCCTCCGGGGTCGGACTCGGCGAGGCCGACGGCTCGGCGGACGCCGACACCTCGGGCTCGCCGCTGAGCGCCGCCTCGGCCGCGATCGCGTCCTCCAGCGCCGACTGCAGGCGCTGCTGCGCCTCGCCGTACGCGGCCCAGTCGTTGTCCGCCAGCGCGGCCTGACCGTCGACGAGCGCCTGGTTCGCCCGATCGAGCGCGTCGCGCAGCGCCGCCTCCGTGGTCGGGTCGGTGGTGCCCTCGTCGGTCGTGCCCTCGTCCGTGGTGCCGCCGTCTGTCTCGCTGCCGGCGGCACCGTCGCCCGCGCCGTCGCCGAAGACCTGGTCGAGCGCCTCGGGCAGGGTGTCCGCGAAGCCGACCTCGTCGCCGAACGCCACGAACACCTTGCGCAGCAGCGGCACCTGGGTGCCGGTGCTGGCCTGCACGTAGACGGGCTGGACGTAGAGCAGGCCGCCGCCCACGGGGAGCGTGAGCAGGTTGCCGCTGATCACGTCCGTCTCGCCCTGGCGGAGCAGGTTCAGCGTGGTCTGCGCCTCGGAGTCCGAGTTGAACGTGTTCTGGACCTGGCCGGGGCCGGGGATGGTCGTGTCACGCGGCAGCTCGAGCAGCCTGAGGGTGCCGTACCCTTCAGCGACCTGACCGTCCGACGAGCCCGTCTCGGAGTCGACCGCGAGGAAGCCCGTCAGGATGTTGCGGTTGCTGTTTCCGCCGGGGATGAACGTGCTCGTGAGCGAGAACGTCGAGGACTCCTGCCCCGGCATCTGCAGCGTCAGGTAGTACGGCGGCTGCTTGCGCGTGCTGTCGGTCGGGTCGTCGGGGTTCTCCCACACATCCTGGCCGGAGTAGAAGGCCGCGGCGTCCGTGACGTGGTACCGGGTCAGCTGGTACCGCTGCACGGTGAACATGTCCTCGGGGTAGCGAAGGTGGCTCATGAGCGACCCTGAGATCTCGCTCATCGGCTCGAACGACGCGGGGAACACGTTCGCCCAGGTCTCGATGATCGGGTCGTCCTCGTCCCACACGTAGAGCGTCACCGAGCCGTCGTAGGCGTCGACGGTCGCCTTCACGGAGTTGCGCATGTAGTTCAGCGTGGTGCCGAGCGGCGAGGAGGCGGCGTCCGCGAAGAGCGTGGTCGCCGTGACGGGCGCCGAGTACGGGTACTGGTCCGTCGTGGTGTAGCCGTCGACCACCCAGACGATCTTGCCGTCCACCACCGCGGGGTAGGTGGTCTTGTCGAGCTCGAGGTACGGGGCGACGCGCGCGACACGCTCGAGCGGGTCGCGGTAGTACAGGATCTGCGACTCGGTGGTGACGCGGTCGGAGAAGAGGAGCTGCTCCTCGCCGAGCCGGATCGCGTACATCAGCTTGGCGAAGATGTTGCCGATCCCGGGCCCGCCGTCGCCGGTGTAGGTGGTGTTGACCTGGCCGTTCGCGGAGTCGTCGTCGGGGTAGTCGAGCTCCCACGGCGCCGTGCCGTCGGGGGCGCCCACGATCGAGTAGTCGGGGAGGGTGGTGCCGAAGTACACGCGCGGCTCGTACTCGCCGAGCAGGCCGCTCGACGGGATCCCGCCCTCGAAGAAGCTGGGCTGGCCGTCGGACGTGGTGCGGTTGCCGTAGGCGGCGACCACGCCGAAGCCGTGCGTGAACACGGTGTGGTCGTTCACCCAGTTGCGGTTCTCGTTCGACAGGCCGTCGAGGTTGAGCTCGCGGACCGCGATCACGGTGTCCTGCAGCTCGCCGTCGATCATGTAGCGGTCCACCGCGAGCAGGTCCGAGAAGTTGTAGTACTGCTTGTTCTGCTGGAGCTGCTGGAACGCCGGAGACACCACGTTGGGGTCGAGCAGGCGGATCTGGGCGGTCGTCTCCGCGTCGGCCCGGAGCGCGCCGGCCGTGGCCTCCGTGGTGGCGCGGTACGGGGTGGTCTCGATGCCGTCCAGCCCGTACGCGTACAGCGTCGCGTCGATGTTGTTCTGGATGTAGGGAGTCTCGAGCTCCTGCTCGTTCGGGCTCACCTGGAAGCGCTGCACGATCGACGGGTAGATGCCTCCGACGGCGATCGCCGCGACGATCATGAGCGCGATGCCGACCGCCGGGATGCGCCAGTCGCCGCGCCAGATCACGACGAGGAACACGAGCGCGACCACGATCGCGATGCCCGCGAGGATCGATCGCGACGGGAGGATCGCGTTCACGTCGGTGTAGGACGCGCCGTAGAACTTCTCGCCGGAGCTGGTCAGCAGGCCGTAGCGGTCGAGCCAGTAGTTCGCGGCGATCGCCAGCATCACGATCGCGCCGAGGATCGCGAGCTGGATGCGCGCGCCGCGGGACGCGATGAAGGACCGTCCGGAGCCCGCGATGCCGCCGTAGAGCAGGTGGACGAACGCCGCGATCACCGCGCACACGACCGCGAGCGTCAGGATCATGGTGAGCACCAGGTCCAGGACCGGCAGGGTGAAGACGTAGAACGACGCGTCGAGACCGAAGATCGGGTCGGCCTCGCCGAACTCCTGCCGGTTGAGGAACGCCAGCACCATGGACCACTGCGAGGACAGCGCGAGCCCGGCGACGAGCCCGACGACCGCCGGCAGCAGCAGCATCACGAACCGCTCGAGCGGTGCGATCTGCTCGCGGAGCTGGTCGAGCTGGGTCCGTCCGCCGAGGCGCGCGGGCCGCACCCGCTTGGCGATCCACAGGTTGAGCCAGACGGCCCCGCCGGCGATCACGGCACCCGCCGCGAACAGCAGGATCCGTGCGATCCACTGGGTGCGCCACACCTCGCTGAATCCCAGCTGGTCGAACCACACCACCTCGGTCCACACGTTGGCGGTGGCGATGGCCGCGAGCACGAGCGCACCGACCACGACGGCGGTGATCGCGAGCGGCGAGCGTCGCTGCGGCACCGGCGCGGGGCGCATCGGTCGGGAGAATCGGTCGTCGTCGAACGTCACAGCGGGTCCTTCATGGTTGGTGGGACTCGGTCGGCGTGGCTACCAGCGTGCCACAGTCAGCAGGACGGCAGACCCGCGGTGTCCCCCTCGCCGATGCGCACGATCGCGTCGTACGCCTCGTCGAGGGTGTCCACCGCGACAACGGTCAGGCCGTCGGGGATGTTGCCGCGCACGTCGGCGCAGTTCGCCACGGGGGCGAGGAACCAGTCGGCGCCGTCGTCGAGCGCGCCGTACATCTTCATGCGGATGCCGCCGATCGCGCCCACATCGCCCGCGGCGCTGATGGTGCCCGTGCCCGCGACCAGGGCACCGGCGAGCTCGTCCTCGGGGGTGAGCCGGTCCATGATCCCGAGCGAGAACATCAGGCCTGCGCTCGGGCCGCCGACGGAGTCGATCGCGACGGTCACGTCGATCGGCAGGTCGAAGTCCGGATCGACGTAGACGCCGATCACCGCGCCGCCCGCGCCGTCGTCGATGGTCGCGAACGTCTCGCTGCGCTCGGCGCCGTCGCGCACGTAGGTCACCGTGATGTCCTCGCCCGGAGCGCGGCCGCCGACCGCGTCGGCGAGCGCGGAGAACGAGGTCACCTCCGCGCCGTCGACCGCCGTGATGACGTCGCCGTCGACGAGCAGCCCGTCGGCGAGCGAGTCGCTCGACGTCCCGCGGACGGTGAGCGTGGCCGGCACGTCGACGCCGAGCGCCTCGAGGGCGGAGACGGTCGCGGACTCCTGGGAGGTCACCCAGTCCACCTGGGCCTGCTCCTCGACCTGCTCCTCCTCCTCTGGCGTGCCGAACACCTGCTCCTCCGGCACCACGTACTGCCGCGGCGAGGCCCATCCCGCGAGCACGCGACCCAGCGTGAACGGCTGCGACCCCGCCCGCGACACCGAGACGGTGGTGAGGCGCAACTCTCCCGACGAGTCGTAGGTCGGGGCACCGGAGATGCTGACGAGCGGCTCGCCGTCGACCTCGCCGAGGGTGTCGAAGGTGGGTCCGGCGCCGCCGATCGCGTAGGCCGCCGGCAGCACCGTGAGCACCGCGATCAGCGCGCTCGCCGCCAGCCCCGTGACCGACATGACGGTGGACCGCCGGCTCGGGGCGTCCTCCGTCCCGGGGACGGGGGGCATGGCCTCGGAGGTGGTCACCGGGCCATTCTCCCCCATCGCGGCGGCACGACCGACACCTGGGGCAATGCTGGTAGCGAACGTGGACGCGCCGACGGCGCCTCCTTCGTTACCGTGGAGAGGGCGTGAGACGCGCGCCCGGACGGAGTGAGCGTGAGCGACGAATCGACGCCGTGGATGCGGCTGCTGCGCGAGCTCTTCGGGGACGACGCGGAGATGGCCCTCGAGGAGCTCAAGCGCATGGGCATGGACCCCGAGGCGCTCGCCGCGACCTCCGGGATGGCCGCGAGCCCCGCGATGATGGAGCACGTCCTGGGGCAGATCCGCGCGCTGGTGGCGCAGTCCGCCGGCGAGGACGTGAACTGGGCCCTCGCGCACGACGTCGCGCGGGGCGTCGCCGCCCAGGGCGGCGACCCGACCGTGAGCGCGGCCCAGGCATCGGCCCACCGCGCCGCCGTGTCGCGCGCCGAACTGTGGCTCGACGCCGCGACGGACTTCGACCCGTCGCGGCTCGAGCCACGCGTGTGGAGCCGCGCGGAGTGGGTGGAGGCCACTCTGCCCGTCTGGCGCACGCTGGCCGGCCCCGTCGCCGTGAGCGTGTCGCGAGCCCTCACCGGGATCCTGCGCGGCGAGCTCGATCGGGACGACGCGCTGGGCGACGAGGTGCGTGGCGGCATCGACCCCGCCGGGCTGATCTCCTCCGTGAGCCCGACGGTCTGCGGGATGCACATGGGTCAGGCGGCCGGCGGGATGGCGCGCGAGGCGTTCGGCGTCACCGACCTCGGGATCCCGCTGCTCGACGAGGCCCGCGTGGTGATGGTCCCGTCCGCGATCGCCGAGTTCGCCGACGGGCTCGGGATCGACGAGGACCAGGTGCGGTCGTACCTGGCGCTCCGCGAGGCCGCCCACGTCCGGCTGTTCCAGGCCTCACCCTGGCTGCCCGGGCAGCTGCACGGGCTGGTCGAGCGCTACGCGCAGGGCATCACGATCGACCTGGAGGCTCTCGAGGACGCCGTGCGCGACGCCGGCATGGGTGATCCCGCGAAGCTCCAGCAGGCCCTCAACCGCGGGATCTTCGCGTCGCACCACACCGAGGAGCAGAAGGAGACGCTCGAGCGCATCGAGACCCTGCTCGCCCTGATCGAGGGCTGGGTCGACGACGTCACGGTGCGCGCCGCGGCTCCCCACCTGCCCGAGATCGGCGCCCTGCGCGAGATGATGCGCCGCCGACGGGCCACCGGCGGACCCGCCGAGGACACGTTCGCGAACCTGCTGTCGCTCGAGCTGCGGCCGCGCCGCATGCGCGACGCGGCCGCCCTGTGGGCGCTGCTCGCATCGCGGATCGGCCCCGAGGGACGGGACGGCGTCTGGTCGCACCCGGACCTGCTGCCGACGTCGGACGACCTGGCCTCGTACGCCGCCTGGGTCGACGCCTACGTGGCGCGCGGCGAGGGCGCCTCGGACGAGGTGGACCGCGAGCTCGAGCGCCTGCTCGGCGGGGACGAGGAGCCGCCCACGTCCTGAACCGGGGTTGCGGCGTCGGATCGTGCGCGTAAGGTATGCGGCGGACCGTGCGGCGACACCCGGCGCGCATCGAGCGAAAAAGGTGCGTCGCACGTCTACGCTGAGGGACCAAGGGCCCTCAGCCCATCGACGTGCGGCGCGTTCCGCCGCGCCAACGAGAAGAAGGAGAGCCACATGGCTGACAAGTACTCGGGCGAGTTCTACTGCGTGAAGTGCAAGGAGAAGCGCGAGACCGAGGGTGACGTGGTCATCTCGGAGAACGGCCGTCGCATGGCGAAGGCGACCTGCCCGGTCTGCGGCACCAAGCTCAACCGCATCCTCGGCAAGGCGTAAGCGCCCCAGGATCTCAGGCGAAGGCCCGGCCCCTCAGGGGGCCGGGCCTTCCCTCGTCTCCGGGGCACATGACCCTGTGGACAGCCGGTCCCATGTGCCCGGCCCGTGCCAGCGTGAGGGCATGCGGCTGCTCCCGGGCGCCGCGCTCCTGTGGCGCGGCGGCGATCGTCACCAGGTGGGGCTCGCTCGCGCGCTCCCGCTGGACAGCGACGATGCGCGCGCGCTCGCGCGATCCGGTGGCGCCGTGCCGCGGGACAGGCCCCGCTTGGCGGCGCGGCTGTCGCGCGCCGGGCTCGTGGCGCCGGAGCCGCTCGCACCGGTCCGGGTCCGGGTCAGCGGACTGTCGGCTTCCGGGGTCGCCGCCGCCGAGGCGCTGGCGCGCGCGGGCGCCTCGCTCACCCTCGTGGACCCGGCGGTGGACGATGCGGGCACGGCCGAGCCCGGCGTGCTTCCCGCGCTCGGCCGGGGCACCCGCGCCGAGCGCGCCTCGCGCCTGGTCCGGGAGCTGCGCCCCGGGGTCCGCGTGGATCTCGACCGCTCCCGCGCGGTCGACAGCGAGGTGGCGGTCGCGGTCGGATCGCTGCCTCCGGTCGACCTGCACCGCCTGATGGTGGCGGACGTCCCCCACGTGGCCGTGCTCGTGGACGAGCGCGGGGTGACCCTGCTGCCGGTCACGCCGGGGATCACCGCGTGCGTGCGGTGCCGCGACATCGTCCGCACCCGGCTCGACCCGGTGTGGCCGCTCCTGCTGCGCCAGTGCGAGCCCCTCGCCCCGCGTGCCGATCCCCGCGACGCTGCGGTCGCGGGCGGGCTCGCCGCGGCAGCGGCGCTCACGCTGGCGCGAGGCGGCCTGCCCCCGGGATGGCGGGTCGAGGCCGGGCGCCCCTCACCGCTGTCGCTCGCGGCGGAGCCGGCCTGCGGGTGCGGCGCGGCGGAACGTGAGCCCGACGGCTACGCCCGCTCGGCGTGATGCTGCTCGACGATCTCGAGGATCGCCCTGCCGTACCGGTCGAGCTTCGAAGCCCCGATCCCCTGCACGCGGGCGAGGTCGCCCAGGGTGGACGGCCGGGAGCGCGCGATCTCCACGAGGGATGTGTCCACGAGCACCGTGAAGGCGGGCTTGGCGTCCGCCGTCGCGGTCTCGAGCCGCCACGCCTTCAGCGTCTCGAACAGGCGCAGGTCGTCCGGGCCCAGGTCGGCGAGCCTGGCGTTCGCCGCCTTGCGGGGCGTGCGACCCGGCCGCACGTCGGGCCACTGCTGCTCGAGGAACCGCGTGCGGGACCGGGTGGCCTTGCCGCCCGACTTGCGGGCGCGGGCGAAGCTCAAGGCGAGGTGCTCACGCGCGCGCGTGATCGCCACGTAGAGCAGGCGCCGCTCCTCCTCCACCGCCTCGTCGGTCTCGGCGAGGGAGATGGGCAGGAGGCCCTCCGAGCAGCCGACGATGAAGACGGCGTCCCACTCGAGGCCCTTGGCGGCGTGCATCGAGGAGAGCGTGACCCCCTCCACCGCGGGGGCGTGCTGCGCCTGGGCCCGCTCCGCGAGGTGCTCGACGTACTCCCGCATGGTCGCCGCTCCCCCGGCATCGGCCGCCACGTCGTCCGCGAGGTTCACCAGCGCCTGCAGGGCGTCCCAGCGCTCGCGCACCGCGCCGCGCGCTGTCGGCGGCTCCTCGGTCCAGCCGACCCCGGTGAGCGCATCCCGCACCTGCTCGCCCAGAGGGCGGTCGTCCGCGGCGACCGCGGCCCCCCGCAGGAGGACGATCGCCCGCCGCACCTCCTCGCGGGCGAAGAACCGCTGCCCGCCGCGCACGAGGTAGCCGATGCCGCGCTCGGCGAGCGCCTCCTCGAGCGCCTCCGACTGGCTGTTCGCGCGGTAGAGGACGGCGATCTCCGAGGCCGGAACCCCGGCGGAGATCAGCGCCTCGATGCGGGTGGCGACGCCCGCGGCCTCCGACTCGTCGTCGTCGTACGCGGTGAACGACGGCGCCGGCCCCGAGGGCCGCTGGGCCACGAGCTCGACGCCCGCGCCCGCCGCCCCGCGGCGCCTCATGAGGCCGTTGGCGAGGCTCACGACCTGCGGCGTCGAGCGGTAGTCCCGCACCAGCCGGACCTGCGTGGCGTCCGTGTAGGTGCGACCGAAGCCGAGCAGGTGCTGCGGGCTCGCGCCGGCGAACGAGTAGATGGTCTGCGCGGGGTCGCCCACCACGCACAGCTCCCGCCGGCCGCCCAGCCACTGCTCGAGCAGGAACTGCTGCAGCGGAGAGACGTCCTGGTACTCGTCCACCACGAAGTGGCGGTACTGCCGGCGGATCTGATCGCCGACCTCGTGGTGGCGCCCGATCACATCGGCGAGCAGCAGCAGGATGTCCTCGAAGTCGAGCACGACCGCGTCGGTCTTCGCCTCCTCGTAGGCGCGCATCACGTCCACGACCTGCGCGGGTGCGAGGCCCGCGGGCGACGGTCGGCCCTGCCGTGCGATGGTCGACGCGTAGTCGGCCGGGTCGACGAGCGAGACCTTGGCCCACTCGATCTCGGCCGCGAGGTCACGCACCATGAGCCGGTCGACACGAAGCCCCGACGCGTTCGCGGCGCGTCCCACCAGCGGCGCCTTCTGCTCGACCAGCGACGGCATCTGACCGCCGACGACCTCGGGCCAGAAGTAGCTGAGCTGGCGCAGCGCCGCGGCGTGGAAGGTACGGGCCTGGACCCCCGCGACGCCGAGCGCGCGCAGGCGCTGACGCATCTCCCCCGCCGCGCGAGCCGTGAACGTCACGGCGAGCACGGACTGGGGCGCGTAGGCGTTGACGCGGACCCCGTACGCGATGCGATGGGTGATCGCGCGGGTCTTGCCCGTGCCCGCGCCCGCGAGCACGCACACGGGCCCGTGGAGCGCGGTGGCGACCTCCCTCTGCTCGGGGTCGAGGGCGTCGAGGATCTGATCGGCGGACATCGCGGTCATTGTGTCAGGACCGTCGGACACTCGATGCCCTCGGACGGCGAGCGGGGGACGGCCGCGGCGACCTATCGGGGCAGCCGGCCGCGACGCACGTCCTGCCACCGGCCGATGTCGCGCGCGAGCGCCTCGAGCTCGCCGACGCGGGCCACGAACCGCGCGACGGTCTCGGCACCTGCCTGGTCGGCGGGCGGGGGCTCGCCGCGCCACCGCGCGAAGGCGTCGGGCGTGATCGACCATCGGTTCCACGCCGCACGCTCCACGGCCGGGTACGCCGCGATGCTGACGATCTCCCAGTCCGTGGCGACGCAGAAGCCGAGCAGTCCGTTCTCGATGAACACCCGGAGCTCGTGCGCCGACGCGCCGTTCTGGACTGCCGCGACGCCGTATCCGCGTCCCTCGACGCCTGCGGCCAGGGGCCCCGTCACCACGGCCATCACGCTGGCGAACGCGCCGAGCTCGATCATGGCCCCTCCCGTCGCACCCGTCGTGTCCGTCCCCACGCGCGCGGGCCGTGCGGCGAGGGTACCGGTCTAGACGTCGACCGGGCCTCCGGCGCGCGGTTCCGGAAGCGGCCCGCCGTACCACTCCTCCAGCATCCGGCGCGCGACCGACCCCTTGGGCGCGAGCACGATGATCCCGTCGCGCACCTGGGGACCGATCTCCTCGCGCGCCACGAATCTCGCCTCCGCGATCTCGAGGCCGTCGACCTCGATCGCTGTCGTCGCGGTGCGGGCGCGGAACGCGACCATGACCGAGGCCGGGAACGGCCAGGGCTGGGAGCCGAGGTACTCGACGTCGGTCACCTCGAGCCGCGCCTCCTCCCACACCTCACGGTGGACCGCCTGCTCGAAGGTCTCACCTGGTTCGACGAATCCCGCGAGGTGCGAGAACCGTCGTGGGGACCAGTGCGCGGCATGAGCGAGGAGCAGCCGGTCGTCCGGGTCGGTGACCGCGACGATCATCGCCGGGTCGGTCCGCGGGTAGTGGTCGCGTCCGCAGGCGTCGCACCGGCGTACCCAGCCGCCCAGGGTCGGGGCGGTCGGTTCGCCGCAGAGCGAGCACCGCGGGTGGCTCGCGTGCCACTGGGAGATCGCGATCGCGGTGGTCGCGAGCTCGTGATCGCGCGCGCCCTCGGCGCCCCGGTCCCAGAAGCCCGCGAGGAGGTCCCTGAGCCCCCGCATCGTCTCCCCGCCGATCCCGTCGTGGTCCGTTCCGAACGCGGGGTCGGAGGGCACGAGCGCGACCAGGTCGCGGGTGCCGTCCCGTCCCAGGTAGACGCGCAGATCCGCGGGGGGCTGCGATGCGGGCGCGAGCTCGATGAGCCGCCCCTCCGCAGCAAGCACGCGCCCGTCGCGGACCACGATCGCGTCGCATGCGGCGAGGTCGACGGCGTCTCGGCGCTCCGCGGCGCGGTCGACGGTCGAGGGCAGGTCCAGTGGCCAGGGATTCCTCACCCGATCACCGTACCCGTCGCCTCCTCCCGGACCGTGCGGGACCCGTGCGGCGTGGAGCGTGGCGTGCACCCCGTTCACGCTCTACCGTGAGGGCGTGCCCCGCTCACCTCTCGCGCTCGCCGCCCTGGCCTCGGTCGCCGTGCCCGGGCTCGACGTCTACGACGTGCTGCGCAGCCCGCACACCGACGCCGACTTCGAGGTGGTCGTGGTGAAGGACGCCACCGGCAAGCGCTGGCTGGTGCGTGCTCCCAAGCGGGCCGCGGCGGGCGCGGCGCTCGAGGCCGAGAAGGGGCTGCTGTCCGCCCTGGCCCGGGCGAAGGAGGCCGGGCTGGTGACCTTCGACGTCCCCCATCCCGTCGGGGCGGTCGAGCTCGGTCGCGACGAAGGACGGGCCGTGGTCTACACGGAGGTGCGCGGCGCTCACCTCATGCTGGCGGCCGTGCAGCCCGGACCAGGACTGGCGGCGTCGCTCGGACGCGCGCTCGCGCAGATCCACGAGCTCCCGATCGCCGTGGTCGAGGACCAGGGCCTCGCGTCGTACTCCGCCGAGGAGTACCGCGAGCGCCGGCTCGCGGAGCTCGACGCCGGGATCCAGACCGGCAAGGTCCCGCCACGGCTCGCCGACCGCTGGGAGCACCAGCTCGAGAACGTCTCCTGGTGGCGCTTCGACCCGACCGTGGTGCACGGCGACATGGGCGAGCACCAGCTGTACGTCGCCGACGACGAGGTGGTGGGGATCGTCGACTGGATGGACGCCCGCGTCGCCGACCCGGCGGACGACCTGGCGTGGCTGGTGGCGTCCGCAGGCGAGGACGTCCTCGACTCGGTGGTCGAGGCCTACACCGTGAGCCGGCGCGAGATGCGCGATCCTCACCTGATCGACAGGGCGCGGCTCGCGTCGGAGATGGCCCTGATGCGCTGGCTGATGTACGGCGTCCGCACCGACAACGCCGACGTGATCGCCGACGGCGAGGGCATGCTCGCCGATCTCGAGGCGATGCTGTTCGACACCGAGGACTGAGCCGGTCAGCTCCTGCCGCGGATCAGGCCCTCGATCTGGTCGCGCGAGAGCAGCTGCTCCGGGAACACGGTGCGCCCGTCCCTGACGTAGTGGAAGGCCGCGTCCACGTCCTCCAGCGCCGCGCCCGTGTAGGTCGCCCAGGCCAGGCGGTAGACGGAGAGCTGCACCTCGCGTGCGGCGCGCTCGGCCGGGTCGCGCGGGGGTGCCCCCGACTTCCAGTCGACCACGGTGACGCGCTCGAGCCCGTCGCCGGGCGGGAACACCGCGTCGATCCGCGAGCGGACGGTCACGCCGGCGAGGGGGACCTCCACGTCGACCTCGATGTGGCTCGGCGTGCGGAGCCGCCACGGCGACGCCTCGAACGCGGCCTTGAGCTCCTCGATGGCGTCGTCGTCCTCGCCCGGGCCGAGGTCCGCCAGCTCGATCAGCGGCGTGTGGCCGTAGCGCGACTCGATCCAGGCGTGGATGAGGCTTCCGCGGCGGGCGGCATCGGTCGGCTCCGACGGGAGCGGGCGGCGCAGCTGGGCGGCGAACGCCTCGCGATCACGTCGGATGGACACGAGCGCGGACGTCGAGAGGTGGGCGGGCGTGCGCACGTCGCCCGCCCCGGCGCGACGCTGAGCGCGCTCGGTGAGCATGGCCTCCACCTGCGCGCCGGATGGGAGCGCGGCCCATGCAGGCGACGGGTCGCCGGACGCCCGGATGCGCTCGACGCGGCCCGCCAGCTCCCGCCTCGCGAGCTGGGCCGGGGTCGGCGGACGCGGCCACGTCTCGGGCGGCGCGTGGCGCTCGTTGCGCGCGTCGTCCGCTGGCGCCGGCGCCCACGCCGAGGTATCGATGAGGCCTGCCTCGACGAGCTCCTCGAGGTAGCTCGAGGGCCGGCGCGGCTTGACCCCGTCGGTGAACCAGGAGGCCGAGAGCAGCACGTGCGACCGCGCGCGCGTCACCGCGACGTAGAAGAGTCGGCGCTCCTCCTCGACGCGGTGGGACCCGCACTCGCGCTTGAACTCGCCGATCGACGCGGCGAACGTCTGCTGATCGATCGCCTCGCGCCACTCCCACAGCGGCAGGTCGTCCCGGTCCAGCCGGAGCTCGTAGGGGAGCTCGAGCCCCCGACCCGAGTACCAGCCGCCGTCGGAGTACCAGTCGCGGGTGGGGGTGGGCGCGTCGACGGACGGGAAGTGCCCGTCGACCAGCCCCGGCACCGCGACGACGTCCCACTCCAGACCCTTCGAGGCGTGCACGGTCAGCACCTGGACGGCGCCGGGCTCGGGCTCCTTGACCGGCAGCTCGAGCCCGGACTCCTCGCCCCGGGCGGCGTCGAGCCAGGCGAGGAAGGCCCCGAGCGTCACGTGGTCCGCGCCGGCGGCGAACTGGCGCGCGGCATCGATGAAGGCGTCGACGTTGCGCGCCGCACGACCGTCGGGGCGAGCGACGGCGGCCTCGATGTCGAGGCCCCAGGCGCGCTCCGCGGTGAGGATGAGCTCGCCGAGGGGCAGGTAGGTACGGGTGCGGATCGCGTCGATCGCGTGGTGGAGGGCGACGAGCCTGGCGCGTGCGACGACGCCGAGCTCGCGTCCGTGACGGGACCGCCAGCCCGGCGGCGGCGGCGAGGCGATCGCGTCGACGATCCCCGCCTCGGTCTCGCGCTGCTCGCGCGGGCCGGCGAGCTCCTCCGCCCAGTCATGCAGCGCCGCGAGATCTCGGATCCCGAGCGCCATGCGCTCCGACGTGAGCAGGCGCATCGCCGAGTCTCCGCGGGAGGGGTCGTGCGCGACCTCCAGGAGCGCGACCAGGTCCGCGACCTCCGGGGTGTCGACCAGCCCGCCGAGGCCGACCACCTCGTAGTCGAGCCCGGCGGCGGCCAGGGCCTCGACCACGGGCGTGAACTGCGCCTTGCGCCGGCACAGGACCGCGGCCGTGGCGGTGGCCTCGTCATCCGTCAGCTCCGCGAGGCGCGCCTTGAGCCACTCGACCATCCGCGACGCCTCGACCACGTGGTCCTCGGCGACGAGGCTCGCGACGGCGGGTGCGCGGCGGGTGGGCTCGGGACGCCCGAGCTCCTCGCCGCGCGACCGGAGCGGGTCGACGTGGACCCGTGAGGACTCACGGAGCGGTCGTGCGGCGGCGTTGGCGACGTCCAGGACCGCGCGCTCGTTGCGCCACGAGACGGACAGGCTCGCCACCTGCACCTCACCGGGGCCGCCGAACTCCTCGACGAACATCGGCAGGGCGCTCTCCGACGCACCACGGAATCCGTAGATGGCCTGGTGGGGATCGCCCACCGCCATCACGTGGTGCGACCGGCCGAACAGCCGGGCGAACAGCCGGAGCTGGCCGGGCGACGTGTCCTGGAACTCGTCGAGCAGGATCGCCCGATAGCGGCCCCTCTCGATCGCCCGGACCGCGGGCAGGCGCGACAGGTCGACCGCGAACCCGACCTGGTCCGCGAAGTCCAGCTGCGACGCCGCGCGCTTGCGCCGCTGGAACTCGGCGACCAGGTCGGCCATGCCCGCAAGGGTGCGGAACCGGGTCAGGGACTTCGCATGGGCGTTCGGCGTGCCGTTGCGGGTCACGAGCGGGCCGGGCACCGTGTCATCACCCTTCCCCGGCAGCGCCTCGATCCAGGCGATCGCCTCCCGCGCCCAGCTCCGCAGCTCGGCGGGGGTGCTCTCGTGATCGCGGAGCTGGCCCGCGAGCCTGGGGATCGCGGCCGTGAGCGTGCTCAGCGCGGCGTCGACATCGAGGTCCTCGGTCCACGAGCCGACCACGTCGTCGGCCAGCTGCCACAGCGCTGCCTGCGTCAGCGTGGCGGCGTCCGGGTCGATGCCGAGACGCAGGCCGTGCTCGGCGACCAGCTGGGCGGCGTAGGCGTTGTACGTCGAGACAGCGACCGGGGGGCGCCCGGCGTCCGCCCCGAAGACCGTGGCGATCCGCCGTTCCGCGCGTTCGGCGATCTCGGCCGCGGCCTTGCGCGTGAACGTCAGGCACAGGATCTCGTCCGGCGCGATGGGGGTGCCGAAGAGGCGCTCCGCATGGTCGAGGAGCGCGACGATCCGCATCGACAGCGTCGCCGTCTTGCCCGATCCGGCCCCGGCGACCACGAGCATCGGCTCGAGGCCCGCCTCGATCACGCGCGCCTGCTCGGCCGTGACGGAGATGTCGGGATCGACCAGGGCCATCAGCTCGGCGGCGGTGCGCGCGCGCCCGCGAACGGTCCCGTCCTCCACCGGGTCCTGGGCCGTCATCCGTCGCTCACCTGACGCCCCTCCGGCCACGCCGGGCAGCTGCGCCTCACCGGGCAGAATGTGCAGCTCGGGTTGGGCGTGGCGAGGAACTCGGGCCGCGCCATCACCTCGACCGCGTCCGCGAGGCGGGCACGCGTCGCCTCGAGATCCACGGGCGGCTGCGCGCGCTCCCCCGCCGCCTGCGCCGTCGTGCCGAGGAAGACCAGCGACGCTCCCGAGGCGGCCTCGACACCGGGGAACGCACCGTGGGCGGCGGCGAGCTGGTACATCGCGAGCTGGGCGTGATCCTCGGCCTCCTTCTGAGTCACGGGGCTCCCGGTCTTGAGGTCCACGATGCGCGCGGCGGCGTCGTCGACCTCGACCCGGTCGGCGCTGCCCGCGAGCCTCGCCCCGCCGATGTCGACGGCGAACGGCTGCTCGACGCGCACCTCGCCGGGGACTGTCGCGACATAGCCCGCGAGGCGCCTGACCATGTCCTCTGCGCGCTCGCGGAGGCGTCGATCGGGCCACGTCTCCGTCCCGGCCACGTCGCCCCATCGCTCGTCGAGCGCGTCGAGCAGCTCGACGGCGGTCCCGTGCGGGAGCTCCGCGGCGATCTCGTGGACCACCGTGCCGAGCGTCTGCTTCTCAGTCGCCGACGGCGTGCCGCCGACGCTCTGCAGGGCCCACCGCAGGGCGCACGTCTCGAGGGACTCGAGCTTCGACGGGGACACCCGCACCGGGGTGCCGTCGTCCCACATGCCGACCGAGGAGGACGTGGGCGGGACCCCGTGCCACTCGCGCGGATCGGCGCCGGCGACGTCCGCATCGGCGAGGCGCGCGACGAGCGCGGCATGCCCGTCGCGCTCCGTGGGCGCGAGGCCCGGGTCCGTCGCCGCGACACGCGCGTGAACGACCGCTCCTCGCAGGTCCGCCACGGTCACGATGTCGTCGGCACGCTCGGCTCGCACCCCGGCGGCCTCCCCGCACCAGGCGAGATAGCGCGACGGCCGGGCGTCCTCGCCCTCCTCGCACGAGAGGATCAGCATGCGACGTGCCCGGGACACCGCCACCGCGAAGGCCCGCGTCTCGTCGTCGAGCACGGCGCGGCGGGACTCCCGTGCACGGACGGCTCGGTCGCCGTCGGGGATCGGCGCGCGGTCGGCGCGACCGGCGAGCACGTCGGCGAGGTGCTGCGCGCCCAGGACCGAGTCGCGCAGCCGCAGGTCCGGCCACACGCCCTCCTCGAGCCCCGCGACCACGACCACGTCCCATTCGCGACCCGACGCGGACGCGGCCGTCGAGAACGCGACGGCATCCTCGACCCGGGCCCGCGCGCCGAGCGAGTCCGCCGCGAAGTCCTGTCCCTCGAGGTGCTCGACGAACGACGCCACCGAGGCGTGCGGCATCCGCTCGGCGAAGCCCTGGGCGGCGCGCAGCAGCGCGATCACCGCGTCGAGGTCCGCGTCGTCCCGCGCGGAGCCCGCGAGCGCGGCGGCGCGCCAGGAGTCGGCGACGCCGAGCGCGGCCCAGGCCGCCCATGCGACCGTTCCCGGTGACGCGCCCGGGAGGCGCGCGGCCTCGGTCGCGTCGGCGAGCGCGCGCGTGGCGCGCTCCGCGATCCGTGCCTCCGCGGACCTCACGGCCGCCCATCCGTCCTCGCGTGCCATCGCGTCCACGAGCAGCTCCGCGGAGCCTCGCGTGCCCTCGGACTCGCGCTCGACCCTGACGAGGGCGCGTCGCAGGCGGCGCAGCGCGACCGGGTCGAGTCCGACGATCCGCGAGGTGAGGAGCTCGACGGACTGCTCCTCGGTCCACTCGGGACGGTCGCCGCGGGCGGCGCTCGCCGCGCGTCGCATCAGCGTGAGGAGGGGCGCGACCGCAGGCTCGAGATGGAGCGCGGTGCCCTCGCCCAGCGTCTCGCACGGGATGTCGAGCGCGGCGAGGTCGGCGCGGAGCTCGCGCAGCCGCGACGTCGACCGCGCGATCACCGCCATCTCGCCCCACGGCACCGGCGGGGCCCCGTCGAGCCCGTGGCGGGCCGCACGCAGCGCGCCCGCGATCGCCCGCGACTGGGCGTGGCGATGCGCGGCGGTCACGATCCTGACAGCGCCACGCGCATCGTCGACCGTCTCGGCACGCCCGCGCGGCGACCCCTCCCCGACGGTGCGGATCCGGGCCGTCGCCGCCGCCGTCACCGCCGCGAGGGCTCCCGCCTGGCGGTGCGACGGGCCCAACCGGTGCAGGCGCGCTCCCCAGCCTCGCGGCGCCGGAGCCGTCGCATCGTCGAGGACCCGGGGCATCGCGCCGCGGTAGCCCTGCACGGACACGTCGGCGTTGCCGAGCAGGACAAGACTCGCGCCCCGCGCCGCGCATGCGCGCAGCAGGTCGACGCCTGCGGCGGTCAGCTCCTGCGCCTCGTCGACCACGACGAGGTCCCACTCCGGGGCCTCGCCGTCGGCCAGCTCCTCCCAGGACCGCAGCACGTGGGCGGCCTGCGCGACCACGACCGCCGGGTCGAAGCGGTCACCCTGATCCGGGGTGGAGGCGAAGGAGCCGAGCACCTGGTCGTACTCGCGCATGACCTCCGCGGCGGCCTCCCACTCGGGCCTGCCGACGTCGCGCCCGAGCTCGGCCAGCTCGTCGGGGATCCGCCCCGCCTCGCTGGCGCGCATGATGACGTCACGGAGCTCGTGACGGAATCCCGCGAGCGCGGTCGCCTCGGGCGGCACGAGTCCGTTCCAGTCCGGGGCGGCGCCCTCGCCGCGCGCATGCCCGTCGAGGAGCTCCCGGAGGATCTGGTCCTGCTCGGCTCCGGTCACCAGCCGGGGCGGCGGCTGGCCCCCGGCGACGGCGAGCGCGGTGAGGATCGCATGGGACGCCGAGGCGGCCGTGCGCACGACGGGGGCGCCGACCGGCCGGTCCAGCAGCAAGGAGACCCGGTCCCGCAGACGCGCGGCGCTCGCCCGCGTCGCCGCGAGGACCAGGACGCGCGCGACCGGGGTGCCCGCTGCCACCGCCTCCAGCGCGGTGGCAGCGGCCACGGTCGTGGCGCCGCTGCCCGGCTCGCCGACCACCACGTGGTGGCCTCCGTCGGCCACCGCCGCGAGCGCCGCGCGCTGGTGCGCGTCCAGCTCCGGCACGCGTGGCGGCGCGGCCGGGGGCACGAGCCGCAGCGAGGTCATGCGGCCATGGAAGCACGCGGGTCGGACATCGCGACCATCACGCGGACGCCGAGGGCTCCGGCACCGGGGCGTCCGGGAACGGCCAGGGATTCACACTGCACTCGGCCGGCATGGTCTCCTGGACCACCATCACCGAGGCCTCGCCGGACGTGCACGTCCCTGCCTCGTCTCCGAGGACGTACCCGACCGAGTGGGCGAGCTGGTACCGACGCGACCCGGTGCGGTCGTCCTCGTAGCGCGACAGCCCGGCGGCCCAGTCGTAGAGGGACAGCGGCACGATCCCCTGCGCCTCGCACGTCAGGTCCGCGGTCGACGACGGGCTCGTCGCGCCGTCCGCGTCCGCCGCGGCGTCGGAGTCGGTCGGCACGCACAGGCCGGCCGCCGTGACCGGGCTCGCGAGGACGATGCGGATGTCGGCGGCGCCGTCGGTCAGGACGAACTGCTGGCGCCCCTCCGATCCCCATCCGCGCGGGTCGTTCAGGGTGTCCATGACGAAGTCGCGGAAGGCCGTGGTGGCGACGTCGAGGCCGTCCTCGACGTCGATCCTCACGTAGCGCACGGGACCGCCCCCGTCGACCTCCGCGGTGGTGCCGGGGACGGCGGAGAAGGTGCCGTTTCCCTCGTCGGGCACCACCAGCGAGATGAGGCCCGCGAGCCCGTCCGCCTCGTCGAGCTCGCGGTCGATCGGCGCGAGGGGCCCCACCGACACGGTCGGGGTCGCGCTCGCGCTCGCCGACGGCGACGCTGACACCTCCGGCGCCGCGGTCCAGCGGGCGTAGAGGCCGGGGACCAGGCCGGTCGCGTAGCCGGCGCCGATGCCGAGGCCGAAGGCCGCGATCACCGTCACCACCGACACCCACAGCCTCGGACGGCGGATTCGCCTGCCCGCGAACAGGCCCCTGGACCCTCGCTCCATCGCTCTAGGATAGGGGCCTAGACCCCGCCTGAAGACCGAAGGAGGCCCTGATGGAGATCAGGATCGGCGTGCAGAACGTGTCCCGCGAGATCTCGCTGGAGACCGACCTCACCGCGGACCAGGTGGCTGACGCCGTCGCCGCCGCGGTCGGGGGCGGGACGCTCGACCTCACGGACACCAAGGGCCGCCGGATCGTCGTGCCCTCGGGAGCGCTCGGCTACGTCGACATCGGCGAGGAGACCAAGCGTCGCGTCGGTTTCGGCGCCTGAGGGCGACCGCCCCTATCCGCACCCGGGTGCCACCCGGTACACTTGGCCACGACCCGGGGCTGACCGGTCGTCATGTGTGAATGCGGAACCGCCTGAAGACGGCGGACGCGCGCGGCCGCTGGCCGCGACCCGGATGATTCGCGATCGGCTGCCCGCCGTACCGGCGCCTTCCCAGCGCCCCCTCTCATTCGGAGCACCATGACCGAGACGCACGCCAGCGTGCAGACGCCCGACCGGACGTTCGCCGACTTCGATGTCGACCCCCGCATCGTCCAGGCCCTCGCCGACAAGGGCATCACCACCCCCTTCCCGATCCAGGCGATGACCCTGCCCGTGGCCCTGTCCGGCCACGACATCATCGGCCAGGCCAAGACCGGCACCGGCAAGACGCTCGGATTCGGCATCCCCGCGCTCCAGCGGACCGCCGCGCCGGGCGAGCCCGCGTACGACGCGCTCGGCGACGCGCAGGGCAAGCCGCAGGTGCTCGTCGTCGCGCCGACCCGCGAGCTCGCCGTGCAGGTCGCCGGCGACCTCGAGACCGCGTCGCGCAAGCGCACCGTGCGGATCGTCCAGATCTACGGCGGCCGCGCCTACGAGCCTCAGATCGAGGCCCTGCAGAAGGGTGTCGACGTGGTCGTCGGCACGCCGGGGCGCATGATCGACCTGCTCAACCAGGGCCACCTCGACCTGCGGTACGTCAAGACCGTGGTGCTCGACGAGGCGGACGAGATGCTCGACCTGGGCTTCCTCCCCGACGTCGAGAAGCTGCTCGCGGCGACGCCCGCGTCGCGCCACACCATGCTGTTCTCGGCGACCATGCCGGGCGCGGTGGTCGCGCTCGCCCGCCGGTACATGACCCAGCCCACCCACATCCGCGCGGCCGACCCGGACGACGACGGCGCCACGGTCAAGGCGATCAAGCAGGTGGTCTACCGTGCGCACGCGCTCGACAAGATCGAGGTGCTCGCGCGCATGCTGCAGGCCGACGGCCGCGGCCTCACCGTGGTGTTCGCACGGACCAAGCGCACCGCCGCGAAGGTGTCCGACGAGCTGCGCGACCGCGGTTTCGCCGCCGGCGCGATCCACGGCGACCTGGGCCAGGGCGCGCGCGAGCAGGCGCTCCGCGCGTTCCGCACCGGCAAGATCGACATCCTGGTCGCCACCGACGTCGCGGCGCGCGGCATCGACGTCGACGACGTGACGCACGTGGTCAACTACCAGTGCCCCGAGGATGAGAAGACCTACCTCCACCGCATCGGCCGCACGGGCCGCGCGGGCAAGACCGGCACCGCGGTCACGTTCGTCGACTGGGACGACATCCCGCGCTGGTCGCTGATCGACAAGGCGCTCGACCTGGGCTACCCGGAGCCGCAGGAGACCTACTCCACGTCACCGCACCTGTACGAGGACCTCGGCATCCCCGCCGGCACCAAGGGCCGCCTGCCCAAGGAGGCGCGCACGCGTGCCGGCCTCGAGGCCGAGGTGCTCGAGGACCTGGGCGAGACCGGCAAGCACACCGGCGCGCCGTCGCACGGCGGTCGCGACGGTGGTCGCGGCGGCCGTTCGGGTGACGATGCGGGACGTTCCGGCGGGCGCGGCCGTGGTCGCGGCGGACGCGGCGGCTCGGGCCGGGGCGGCCAGGGCGGTCGCGGCCAGGGCGGCCAGGGCGACGGCGCACCGCGCGAGCCCCGCGTCGAGGGCGGCGCCGGAGCCGACGGCGAGGCCAAGCCGCGCCGGAACCGCAACCGCCGTCGCCGCCGCTCGGGCGGCGCGGGCACGGGCGACGCCGCGCAGGCGCAGCCGGCCGGCGAGTAGCACACGCACCAGCAGGGGCGGGATCCGTACGGGTCCCGCCCCTGCGGCGTCTGCGCCGACACGTATCTCTTCAGGGGGCGCCGCGGGCGCGCGAGATCGACACGATCCGCTTCATGGGACGAGGCCGGAGGCGCGAGGGCGCGGATCCGGGGCGGGCTCGGGTCGCGGACCCTAGCCCCGCTGGGCTCGCAGCGCCTCGTAGGCCTCCGGTGACGTGAGGTTCTCCCCGAGCCGGTTGAGCTTGCCGTCGCCGTGGTAGTCCGAGGAGCCGGTGGGGACCAGTCCGTGCTTCGCGGCCAGGTCGTGCAGCCGGGTCCGGGAGGCGTCGTCGTGATCGCGGTGATCGATCTCGAGGCCCGCGAGGCCCGCGGCGGCGAGCGACCGGATCACCCGGTCGGGCACCACCTTGCCGCGCGCGTGCGCGGCCGGGTGGGCGAACACCGGCACCCCGCCCGCGGCGCGGATCACGCGCACCGCGTCGTGGACGTCGGGCGCGTAGTGCGGCACGTAGTAGGCCGAGCCGTTGTGCAGCACGTCGGCGAACACCGCGTCGCGGGACGCGAAGCACCCCCGCGCGACCAGCGCGTCCGCGATGTGCGGCCGTCCCACCGTCGCGGCGTCGCCCGAGAACTCCATCACGTCGTCCCAGGTGATCGGGTAGTCGGCGGCGATGAGCCCCACCATCTCCCGCGCCCGGGTCAGCCGGGCCGCGCGCGTGCGGGCGAGCATCGCCACCAGGTCCTCGTCGAAGGGACGGGGCCACAGCGCGAGCATGTGGATCGAGACCCAGCGGTCCTTGGCGGAGATCTCGATGCCCGGCACGAAGCCGAGCCCGAGCCCCGACGCGACCTCGGACGCCTCGCCCCAGCCGTCGATCGAGTCGTGGTCGGTGAGGGCCACGATGTCGAGCCGCGCCTCGTACGCCTCGTGCATCACCTGCTCGGGCGTGCCGGTCCCGTCCGACACGGTCGAGTGGGTGTGGAGGTCGATGCGCACGGCTCCAGCGTAGGCGCTCGGACCTGGGGCCGGTCCCGCTCGTGCGACCATGTCCGGGTGAGCGACAAGGACCAGACGAACAAGGCCCGCACCGGGCGCCCCACCACCACGGAGTTCAAGGACTTCATGGGAGCGCACTGGGCGCCGCACGAGGACGTCGAGGTCACCAGGATCGCCGCGGCGCCCTACGCCGCCGCCCGTCGCGAGCGCCTCAGCGCGCGCTTCCCCGGCGAGCGCATCGTCGTGCCGGCGGGCACCCTGAAGACGCGCTCCAACGACACGGACTACCGTTTCCGCCCCTCCTCGGACTTCGCGTACCTCACCGGTCTGGGCGTGGACCACGAGCCCGGCGCGATCCTGGTGATGGAGCCGCGTGAGGCCGGCGGGCACGACTCGACGCTGTACCTGGTCCCGCCCGCGCAGCCCGGCGACGAGGGCTTCTACTCCGACCCCGCCGCGGGCGAGTTCTGGATCGGGCGCCGCCCGGGCCTCGAGGAGTTCGCGGCCATGACCGGGATCGCGACGGCGCGCCTGTCCGAGCTGCCCAAGATCCGCACCGCGAGCCAGCCGCACAAGAAGGTCCGCGTCGCGCTCGCGGAGATGCGGTTCGTGAAGGACGAGTACGAGGTCCAGCAGCTGCGCGACGCCGTGGACGCCACGGTCGCCGGCTTCGAGCGCGCGATCGGCCAGCTGCCCCGCGCCATCGCCCACAAGCGCGGCGAGCGGGTCATCGAGGCGACCTTCGACGGCCATGCTCGCGAGGAGGGCAACGCGGTCGGCTACGAGACCATCGCCGCGGCCGGACCGCACGCGACCACCCTGCATTGGATCGCGAACACCGGCCAGGTGCGCGAGGGCGACCTGCTGCTGCTCGACGCGGGTGTCGAGGTCGAGAGCCTCTACACCGCCGACGTCACGCGCACGTTCCCGATCGGGGGCGAGTTCACGCCGCTCCAGCGCCGCGTCTACCAGATCGTCCTCGAGGCGGCCGACGCGGCGTTCGCCGCGGCGCGCCCCGGCGCCCGGTTCCTCGACGTGCACTTCGCCGCGGTCGAGGTGATCGAGAAGCGCCTCACGGAGTGGGGCATCGCCCCCTCATCCGAGGACCCGGAGTCGAAGCTGTTCCGGCGCTGGATGGTGCACGGCACCTCGCACCACCTAGGGATCGACGTCCACGACTGCGCCGAGGCGAAGCGCGAGCTCTACATGGAGGGCGTGCTCGAGCCGGGCATGGTGTTCACCATCGAGCCGGGCCTGTACTTCCAGGAGGGCGACCTGGCCGCCCCCGAGGAGCTGCGCGGGATCGGCATCCGCATCGAGGACGACGTGCTCATGACCGAGGACGGTGTCGAGAACCTGTCCGCGGCGCTGCCGCGCGACCCCGATGCCGTCGAGGCGTGGATGCGGAGCCTCCGCGGCTGACGGTCACGCGACCGGCGGGTAGCGCCCCGGGTCCGGATGCACGATGATCCCGCCACGCTGCACCTTGGTGGTGTTCCAGTGCTCGGCGAAGCATGGCTCGATCTTGTCCCACAGGAAGTTCGCCCCCTGCGGCGGACCCCCGACCTTGTACCACTCGTAGGTCGCGTAGGCCACCAGGTCGGGGAGCTGGATCAGCTCGCGGTCCCACGTCGACAGCGACGAGTCGATCCACACGGGCTTGTCGATGAGGAGCCGGAAGTTGGGCTTGGTGCTGCGGCGTGCGGCGAGCCCGTCGAGGTCGCCCTTCATGGCACCGGACCTGAAGTACGCCTCGTGCTCGTCCTGCTGGTCGGCCACGAAGAGCCCGCCCTCGCCCTCGTTGACCTGGTCGAGGGTGAGGGCGACACGCTCGTAGAGCCGCGAGTAGGCGGCGCCGATCACCGTCGACGTGTCCTCCCGCTCGACCATCGCGAGCTTGTCCACCACCGTCGCGAACACCAGCGGACGGAACTTCGCGAAGATCTGTCCCAGGTTGTGGAGGAGCTCGTCCACCTTGTCGCGCGCCAGCAACGCCGAGTAGCCCGCGGGGAGGCGGCCCATCCGCTCGCCGTCGCGGTGGCGCACCACGTGCGCGAGGAACGTGCCCTTGAGCTCGGTGTCGTTCCACGGCCGGTCCATCGCGCCCTCGCCGAAGCAGCGGTACTTCGCCTCCCGCAGCTCGAGCGCGAGCCGCGCGCGGGACGAGTCGTGGATGCCCACCGCCGCGAGCACGAACAGGTCGCTCGAGCCCTGCGGCCGCGTGCGGCCGTGCCGCGGGGTGGTGAAGCTCATCGACGTCCCGCCGGACTCGTCCACGTAGAACAGCAGCATCGTCAGCCCTCCTTCTCGCACGCTACCCGCACGGCGGGATCGGGCGCGCGGTGACGATGCTCCGGCCGCCCGGGCATAGCCCGCGCCGGGCGGGCGTTGGGCCGGGCATGCCCCGCCTCTCCATGCTCGACCTCGCCTTCATCCCGCCCGGCGGCTCCGCCGCCGCCAGCCTCGCCCACTCGGTGGACCTCGCCCGGGTCGCCGAGCGCGCCGGCTACACGCGCGTCTGGTACGCCGAGCACCACGGGATGGCGACCATCGCCTCGTCCGCTCCGGCGGTGGTCATCGCGCACGTCGCGGCGCACACCTCGACCATCCGCCTGGGGGCCGGAGGCGTGATGCTGCCTCACCACTCGCCGCTCGTGATCGCCGAGCAGTTCGGCACGCTCGCCGAGCTCCACCCCGGGCGCATCGACCTCGGGCTGGGGCGCGCGCCGGGCGGCGATCGCGCCGTGTACACGGCGCTGCGACGGTCTCCGGAGGCCTCGGACCGCTTCCCCGCGGACGTGGTCGAGCTGCAGGGGCTGCTCGCGGGCGACGACCGTTCGGACGGCGTCCGAGCCACCCCAGGCGCCGACACCCGCATCCCGCTGTACGTGCTCGGATCCTCGCTGTTCGGCGCGCAGCTCGCCGCCCGGTTGGGGCTGCCGTACGCGTTCGCCTCGCACTTCGCGCCGCAGGCCCTCACCGAGGCCGTCGCCCTGTACCGCGGCACCTACCAGCCGTCGCCCGCGCATCCGGCGCCGTATGTGATCGCCGGGGTCAACGTGGTCGCCGCCGAGGACGGGGACGATGCGCGGGAGCAGCTCGCAGCCGCCCGGCGCCAGCGGGTGCGCTCGATGATCGCCCGCGGCCCCGTCGCGAGGGACCACAGCGACCAGGAGATCGACGCGTTCCTCGCCACACCGCAGGGCGCATCCATCGCCACGATGATGTCGAAGGCGGCGGTCGGGACCCCCGCCGAGGTTCGCGCGAGCCTCGAGTCGTTCGCGGAGGAGGCCCGCGCCGACGAGCTCATCACCGTGCACCCGTCGCTCGACCCGGCGGCGCGGCTGCGGTCCGTGGAGCTCGCCGCCGCGTGAGGCCGGACGTCAGGCCGCGCGCTCCGCGAGGGTCTTGATGCCGAGCCGCATCTGCTCGGGCGGCAGGTAGAACGGCAGCCGGAAGCGGTCCGATCCCTGACCAGGCACCACGCAGAAGGCAGCGCCGGCGACCACGGGGACGCCCGCGCGCTCGGCGCGCTCGGCGAAGCGCTCGGCGGAGACGCCGGGCATCCGCACCCACAGGCTCGGACCCCCCGCGGGCCGCACGTGCTCCCAGTCGAGTCCGGCCTCGCCTATCGCGGCCTCGGTCGCCGCGAGCGACTCCCGCAGGCTGTCGAGGCGCCACGCGAGCGCCGCGTCGAAGTGCTCGCGCAGCAGCACCGCGCCCATGCGCTGGAACATTGCCGGGCTGCCGAGATCCATCGCCGCGCGCCGATGACGCAGCTGCGCCGCCAGGGTCGCGTTCGTGTGCAACCAGCCGATCCGCAGCCCTCCCCAGAACACCTTCGACATCCCGCCGATGGTCACCACCGACGCACGCGTGCCCAGCGAGGCGAACGGGCGCCGCCGACGTCCGTCGAGGGCGAGCTCCCCGATGGTGCGGTCGTCGATCACGGTGGTCTCGCTCGCCGCGGCGGCCTCGAGCAGGCGGACGGCCTGCTCCTCGGCGAGAGCCGTCCCGGTCGGGTTGTTGAACGTGGTGACGTACGCGACGTCGGGCAGCGCCGCACGGAGCATCTTGACCGCGCCGTCGACGTCGAGCCCCCGCTCCGTCATCGGCAGCGCGAACGGGCGCGAGCCGGCCGCGGCGATGGCGTCGAAGACCCCGGGGTAGGTCACCCCCTCGAGCGCGACCGGCGTGTTCGGCCCGGCGAGCGCCGTGAGCGCCAGCCACAGCGCCTGCTGCGCGCCCGCGGTCACCACCACCTCGTCGGGCCGCGCGGGGACGCCCGACGCGCGCAGGTGGTCGGTGATCGCCAGGGTGAGGTCGCGGTCCCCCAGCGCCGCATAGCCGTTGCCGATCGCGGCCAGCCCTCCGAGGAAGGCCTCGGGGCGGGCCAGCGCCTCGGCGACCACCGGGGCGGGCGGCGGCGAGGCGGTGTTGAGGGCCACGAGCGGCTCCTGCTGGCCCACGAGGATGCGCGAGAAGCGGTCCTGCGCGGTGAGCGCGGAGACGCCGCGCGACCGCGTGCCCAGGCGAGGCGCGGAGCCGGGGGACGCGTCGAGCCATCCCTGGTCACGCAAGCGCTGGTACGCGGCAGTGACCGTGTTGCGGGAGAGGTGGAGGCGGGTCGCTAGCGCGCGCTCGGACGGCATCCGCGCGCCGTGCTCGAGCGAGCCGGCCTCCGCGAGCGCCACGATGGCGTCCGCGAGCTGCTGGTAGAGCGGGCCCGTGCCCGAGCGCCAGTGGTCGAGGACTCCCGAGAGCTGGTCGGCGGTGGTGCGCATGGGTCCATCACAGCGCGAAGTGGCCCCCGAGAACAAGGGCCAGGACCTTTGGTTCTGGCCCTGGAGCAGCGGTGCCACCGCAGGCATACGATCGGGAGATGGACGCCCCGGAACCCACCGTCGCCGCCGTGCCCGCGAGTCTCGCCACGCGCGCCTCGCTCGTCGCCGATGCCGCCCGCCGCGCGGGCGTGTACCTGACCGGCCTCGAGCATCGTCCCGTCGCCCCGCCCGCCGATGCGGTCGCGGCGCTGGCGGCCTTCCGCCGACCTCTCCAGACGGCGCCGCGCGACGCCCGCGACGTGCTCGCGGAGCTCGACGCGCTCGGCTCCCCTGCCACGATGGCGCAGGCGCGCGGACGGTACTTCGGGTTCGTCAACGGCGGTGTCGACGCCGCCGCGGGCGCCGCATCCGTCCTCGCCGGACAGTGGGACCAGAACGCCGCGCTCCCGGTGATGTCACCGGTCGCCGCGGTGCTCGACGAGGTCGCCGCCGCATGGGTGGTCGACCTGCTCGGACTCCCGGCCGGGGCGACCGCGACGTTCACCCCGGGCGCGACCCTCGCCAACCTCACGGGGATCCTCGCCGGCCGCGACGCGCTCCTCGCCCGCGCCGGCTGGGACGCGTCCGCGCAAGGACTGTTCGGCGCGCCCCCGATCCGCGTGATCACCGGCGAGGAGTGCCACGTCTCGGCGCTCAAGGCGCTGCGCCTCGCCGGGCTCGGGGTGGACCGCGTGGAGCGGGTCCCCACGGACGCGACCGGGGCGGTGATCGCCGATGCCTTCCCCGGGGACACCGACCACCTCACGCTGGTGGTGCTGCAGGCCGGCAACGTCAACACAGGCGCCTCGGATCCGTTCGCGCGGATCATCCCCCGGGTTCGGGAGCGCGGCGGCTGGGTCCACGTCGACGGCGCCTTCGGCATGTGGGCAGCCGTCGCTCCGGGGCTGCGAGACGCCGTCGCCGGCATGGAGCTCGCCGACTCCTGGGGCACCGACGCCCACAAGTGGCTGAACGTGCCGTACGACTCGGGCATCGCGATCGTCCGCGAGCGCGCCGACCTCGAGCGCGCGATGTCGATGCGTGCGGCCTACCTCCCGGAGACGGGCGACCGGGAGGCCATGCATCTGGGGATGCAGATGTCGCAGCGCGCCCGCGGGATCGAGACGTGGGCGATGCTCGCCGCGAACGGGCGCGACGGCGTCGCCGACCTGATCGGGCGCACCTGCGCCCATGCGCGTGACCTGGCGGCGCTTCTCGAGGCTGGCGGCGCGGAGATCCTGGCGCCGGTCGCGCTGAATCAGGTGCTGGTCGCCTTCGGCGCCGCGACGGGCGGCACCGGTGACGATGCGGTGACGGACGCGGTCATCGGCCTCGTGCAGCAGGAGGGCGCCCTGTGGGCCGGAGGCACGGTCTGGAAGGGTCGCCACGCGATGCGGCTGTCCGTGTCGGACCAGGCGACCACGCGCGACGATGTCCACGTGAGCGCCTCCGCGATCCTCGACGCGTGGACCCGGGTGCGCGGCTGACGCGCGCGTCCGGCCCCGCGCCGGGGTCCCCGGTCGTGCCGGATCGCGGGACTACGCTGGGCGCATGAGCACCGCAGTCGACCGCGTCTACGTCGCGCGTCTCGCGGGCACCCCGGTCTTCGATCCCATCGGCGACGCGGTGGGCCGCGTCCGCGACGTCGTCGTCGTCGTCCGGCGCACCGGTGGCCAGCCGCCGACGGCGGTCGGCCTGGTGGTCGAGGTGCCGGGTCGCCGGCGCGTCTTCATGCCGCTCACCCGCGTCACCTCCATCTCCCCGGGCCAGGTCATCTGCACCGGGGTGGTGAACCTGCGCCGCTTCAAGGCCCGCCAGGGCGAGTCCCTCGCGATCGCGGAGCTGTTCGAGCGCTCCGTGAAGCTCAAGGAGGACCGCTCGACGGCGTACATCGAGGACATCGCGATCGAGCAGGACAAGCTGAAGACCTGGCGCGTCACCAAGCTCTACGTGCGCCGGGCGGAGCGGCGCAGGGGCGTCCTCGGCTTCTCGCGCCGTGGCGAGTCCCTGGTGGTCGATGCCGACCAGGTGACGGGTCTGTCCGTGCGCGACAAGAACCAGGGCGCCGCGCTGGTCATCGAGGCGTTCCAGGACCACAAGCCCGCCGACCTCGCGGCCGCGCTCATGGAGATGGCGCCGTCCCGCTCCGCGGAGATCGCCGCCGCGCTCGACGACGAGCGGCTCGCCGACGTGCTCGAGGAGCTGCCCGAGGAGGACCAGATCACGCTCCTCTCGACGCTCAAGTCCGAGCGTGCCGCGGACGTGCTCGAGGCCATGGACCCCGACGACGCGGCGGACCTCCTCGGCGACCTGCCGGCGGCCAAGGCGGCGGCGCTGCTCGAGCTGATGGAGCCCGAGGAGGCCCGCAACGTCGAGCAGCTCCTGGGCTACGAGGACGACACGGCCGGCGGCCTCATGACGACCGAGCCCGTCCTCGTGGGTCCCGAGACCTCCGTCGCCACATGCCTCGCGCTGGTGCGCAAGCAGGAGCTGGCGCCCGCGCTCGCCTCCATGGTGTTCGTGGTGCGGCCGCCCCTGGAGACCCCCACGGGTCGGTACATCGGGATGGTGCATATCCAGCGCCTGCTCCGCGAGCCGCCGCATGACCCGATCGGCAACTTCGTCGACCCGGCGATCGCACCGCTGCACCCGGACGACCGTCTGTCCAACGTCGCCCGCCGCATGGCCGCGTACGACATCCTCGCGCTGCCCGTGGTGAGCGACGACCACCGCCTCGTCGGCGCCGTGTCGATCGACGATGTGCTCGACCACCTGCTGCCCAGCGACTGGCGCGAGCACATGGACGAGGACGAGCCCGCGGCGGGAGGTGCCCGTGGCTGACGCACGTCTCGACCGCCCCAAGGGCGCCGAGCGCGGCCTGTTCCGGCGCCGCTCCAGCAACTCCGACCGCGTGGGCGTGGTGTCGGAGGGCATCGCGCGCTTCCTCGGCACCCCCCGCTTCCTCGTGTACCTCACGGTCTTCTGCGCCGCGTGGCTCGCGTGGAACACGTGGGCGCCCGAGGGCCTCCGCTTCGACTCGGCGGAGTTCGGCTACACCCTGCTCACCCTGATGCTGTCGCTGCAGGCGTCCTACGCCGCCCCGCTCATCCTGCTCGCCCAGAACCGGCAGGACGACCGCGACCGCGTCGCGGCGGAGCAGGACCGTCAGCGGGCCGAGCGCTCCCTCGCGGACACCGAGTACCTCGCCCGCGAGGTCGCGGCGCTCCGTCAGGCGATCAACGAGACCGCGACCCGCGACTTCGTGCGCTCCGAGCTGCGCGCGCTGCTCGAGGAGCTCCGCGCCGAGGACGAGGCGGAGGAGGACGCCGGGGAGCGCCCCGAGCCCGCGCGCAAGCCGGCGCGGCGTACCAAGGCCACGCCGACGCGCCCCTCCTGAACCGCGCTCAGCCCCGCCGACGCTCGCTCACGAGCTGGGCGACCACCACCGGCAGCACCGCGATCACGAGGAACACGTAGGCGACGGGCTGCGAGAACCAGTCCACCACCAACGCGTGCACCTCCATCCCGGTGACCTGGACGGCCCCGTCCGCGACGCGCCCCGCGGCCGCGCTCGCGGCGAGCGTCGAGGCCCACAGCACCGCGACGCCGTACTCGAGGGCCGCGATCGCGCCGGCCGCGAGACCGAGCCGAGCCGGCATCGCGCCGACCACCCCGGTGACGCCGAACCCGACGGCCGCCCCGATCAGCGGCGAGACCGCTCCGCCGATCGTCGTGTCGACCACCAGGACGAGGCCCACCACCGCGGCGGCGACGAGCCCCAGACCCGCACCGGCGAGCAGGCCGGCCCCGGGCGCGCGCCGGGGCTGCGCAGGCTCCGCCACCACCGCCTCCGGGAGCCGCGGAGACGAGTCGATCTGCAGCTGCACCGCGTCCCACGCGGGCGGCATCGACCGGATGCCCGGCTGCTCGTCCGGCAGCTCCTCGGGCATGAACAGGCGCGGCGGGCGTTCGCGCACAGGCTCGGCTGCGCGCGCGCTCGCAGGCGCGACGGAGTGATGCTCCGACATGTGGTTCCCCCCAGCATGGTGACGCCACGATGCGTACGACGTGCCCCCTCAGGCACTTCTCGCACCGTATCGTCCCGCGACGTCGTGCGCGAGCATCCTGTGACGAACGCCGCATCGGCGCGTCGTCGACCGCCGCCCGGTCCGCACCGGAGCCGGGCGCGCACGGCCTACGATGGACGCCATGCCTACCGCCGATCTCATCCGCGACGCCCTCGCGACGGTCATCGACCCGGAGATCCGCCGGCCCATCACGGAGATCGGCATGGTCCGCTCCGTCGAGGTCGACGGCTCCACCGCGGTCATCGGTATCGACCTCACCACCCAGGGCTGTCCGATGCGCGACCGGATCACGGGCGACGTCGACGCCGCGGCGCGCACGGTTCCCGAGGTCGACGACGTCCGCATCGAGCTCGGCGTCATGAGCGACGAGCAGCGCCAGGGGCTGCGCGCGCAGCTCCGCGGCGGCAAGCCCGAGCCCGTCATCCAGTTCACCCAGCCGGGCAACATGACGCGGGTCTACGCGATCGCCTCCGGCAAGGGCGGCGTCGGCAAGTCGACCGTGACCACCAACCTCGCCGCCGCCATGGCGCAGGACGGCCTGAAGGTGGGCGTGCTCGACGCCGACATCTTCGGCTTCTCGATCCCCGGCATGCTCGGGGTGACCGGCCAGCCGACCCGGCTCGACGACATGCTCCTGCCGCCCATCGCCCACGAGGTGAAGGCCGTCTCGATCGGCATGTTCGTGCCCGAGGGCCAGCCCGTCGTGTGGCGCGGCCCGATGCTGCATCGCGCGATCGAGCAGTTCCTCGCCGACGTGTACTGGGGCGACCTCGACGTCCTCCTGCTCGACCTGCCGCCGGGCACCGGCGACATCGCGATCTCGACGGCGCAGCTGCTGCCGCACGCGGAGATCGTCGTGGTGACCACGCCCCAGTCGGCCGCGGCCGGCGTCGCCGAGCGAGCGGGCGCGATCGCGACCCAGACGTCCCAGAACGTGGTCGGCGTGATCGAGAACATGGCCTGGCTCGAGCAGCCCGACGGCTCGCGCCTCCACCTGTTCGGCGAGGGCGGCGGCTCGACGGTCGCCTCGCGCCTGTCGAGCGTGCTCGGCACGCAGGTGCCGCTGCTCGGGCAGGTCCCGCTCGACATCGCGGCCCGCGAGGCCGGCGACGCCGGCACCCCCGTGGTGGTGTCCGACCCCGACTCGACGGCCGCCCAGGCCCTCCGCGGCGTCGCGCGCACCCTCACGTCGCGCCGTCGCGGCCTCGCGGGACGCTCGCTGGGCGTCACGCCCGTGAGCCGCTAGGAGTCGTCGTCGCGCGGGCCCCAGCCCGCGATGATCGCGGCCACCAGTCCCGCGAGCACCCCGCCCGTCGACACGGCGGGCGTCGCGAGCGCGGCGAGCAGCGCATCGTCGAAGCCGGGTCCGCTCAAGCCGATCATGTCCAGCAGGCGGCCCGCGCCGATGCCGTCGACCGCGCCGGTCACGGCCATCACGTGGATCCCGACCACCGTGCCCACGAACGCGACCGCCTGCGCCCCGATCCCGCGCGAGCGCGAGAGGTAGCGCACCGTGAACCCCACCGCGGCGGTGATCAGCACGCCGAGCACCACCATCGCGTAGAGGTTCGGCTCCGACGGCACGAGCACCGCGAGCAGCAGCCCCACCGCGATCCCGACGACCAGGGCGGCGACCAGCGACCCCATGCGGTTGCGGCGCATCCGCTCCAGCACGGAGGGCGCGGCGGCGGCCGGGATCGCCTCGGTGGGCGCGGGCGGCGCCGGAGGCACCGTGGGCGGCAGGTCCGGGGCAGGATCGGCGGCCGCCTCGAGCGGGGCGGCGTCCTCCGGATCGACCGGCTGGGCGGGCTTGCGTGGCATCGGGACCTCCTCGCGCGAACGCCTTCATCATGTCACGGCGCCCGCGCCACCCCAGCGTCCCTGCTGGCACAATTGGCCGCGTGAGGGACGCCGCCACCTCCGCCGACGAGCCCGTCTGGCTCGAGCCCTGGTCGCTCGACGAGGGCTCCGACCGCGTGCGCGCGCTCTTCGCCGATGCGTTCGAGGGCGATCCCGACGCGGTCGCGTCCTCGCCCGGCCGGGTCACCGTGATCGGCGACCACACCGACTACACCGAGGGCCTGTCCTTGTGCGTCCCGATCGCGCACCGTACGTTCGTCGCCGTCCGCCGCCGGCACGACCAGGCGCTGAGAATGGTGTCAGGCAACCCGCCGCCGACCGAACCGCGCCGGTGGGAGGGTGCGGTCGAGGCTCTCCACCCGGGGTCCGGCATCGACTGGCCCGACTACGTCTCCGGCGTGATCTGGGCCATGGTGGAGCGCGGGTACCCGGTCAGCGGTCTCGACATCGCGATCGTGGGCTGCGTCCCGCTCGAGGCGGGCCTCGGCTCCTCGGCGTCGCTCACGACGGCCGTCGCACGCGCGTGCGACGAGGCCTGGGGCCTGGCGCTCGACAGCGAGGCGGGCGCGATCGAGCTCGCCGAGCTCTGCTGGGAGGCCGAGAGCGCGTACGTGGGCTTCCCCTGCGGCAGGCTCGACACGCACACCGTCCTCCGCTGCTCGGCGGATGAGGCGGTGGTGCTCGACTTCGCGACGGCGCCGCCGACGCTCACCCATTACCCGCTGTACTTCCACGACTACGGCCTGCGCCTCCTCGTCATCGACACGGGCGAGCGCCGGGACGACTGGATGGACGCGTTCAAGCGTCGCAGCCGGGACGCGGCGCTCGCGGCGGAGGCGCTCGGCGTGCGGTCGCTGAGGGAGCTCGCCGACGCCCCGGACGGCGTCGAGCGCGTGGCCGGCATCGAGGACCCGGTGGTGCGCCGCCGCGCGCGGCACGTCATCACCGAGGACCGCCGGGCCCAGGAGGCCGCGGCGGCGCTCGGCGGCCTGGGCCCCGCGCACGACCGGTTCACCGAGATCGGGACGCTCATGCTCGCGTCGCATCGGTCCCTGCGCACCGACTACGAGGCGTCGACCCGGCAGCTCGACGCGGCCGTCGACATGGCGTTCGCCGCGGGCGCGCTCGGCGCCCGCACCATCGGCGTCGGCTTCGGCGGCGGGGCGCTCGCGCTGGTCCGGGCGACCGACGCCGACCGGGTGGCCGACCTGGTCGACGCGGAGTTCGTGCGCCAGGGCTTTGCGCAACCCACGTTCGTCCTGGTGTGACGGTCTACAGGGCGTAGTCGACGACGAGCGGCGCGTGGTCCGTCCAGCGCGAGTCCCAGGACTCCTGCCGGTCGACCCGCACCGCCGTGGCGGCCTCGGCGAGGACGGGCGAGGCGAACTGGTAGTCGATCCGCCATCCCGCGTCGTTGTCGAAGGCCTGACCGCGCATGGACCACCAGGTGTACGGGCCCTGACGGTCGCCCTCGAGGGTCCGGTGGATGTCGACCCACCCGGCCTCGGCCCAGCGGGTCAGGTACGCGCGCTCCTCCGGCAGGAAGCCCGCCGACTTGAGGTTGCCCTTCCAGTTCTTGATGTCGCGCTCGTCGTGCGCGATGTTGACGTCGCCCATCACGACCACGCGGTCGAACTCCTCGCGGAGCGCCTCCATGCGCGCCGTCGCGGCGTCGAGCAGCGCGTACTTCTGATCCATCTTGGGCGTGCCGGCCTCGCCCGAGTGGTGGTAGACCGACACCACCCTCACGGGGCCCGCCGGGGACTCGACGGTGGCCTCGATCCAGCGCCCGGTGTGGACGGGCTCCCCCATCTCGCCACCGAGGGCGTCGACCCCCGCGAGCACACCGTCGAGCGGCGTGCGCGACGCGATGGCGACGCCCGCGCGGCCCTTGATCTCGCAGGCCTGCTCGACCACGTGCCAGCCCTCGCCGAGCAGGCCCGCGGTGATCTCGAGCGGCGCCCGCACCTCCTGGAGGCACACGACGTCGCAGCCCGCTGACGCGAGCCACTCCCCCATGCCCTTCTTGGCGGCGGCGCGGACGCCGTTGACGTTGACGGAGGCGATTCTCATGGCCTAGAACCTACCCGGTCCCACCGACGGCGGACGCCCGCGCATCGTCCCGCCCGCGCGGGACGATGCGGCGGTTCAGGCGAGCGCCCGCTCCGCGCTCTCGACCACGTTCGCGAGCAGCATGGCGCGGGTCATCGGGCCCACGCCACCGGGGTTCGGCGAGTACCAGGACGCCTTCTCACGGGCCTCCGCGGCGATGTCGCCGGCCACCTTGGACCTGCCCGTGACCGGGTCGGTGACGCGGGACACGCCCACGTCGATGAGCACGGCCCCGTCCTTCACCATGTCGGGGGTGACGATGCCGGGCACGCCGGCGGCGGCGACGATCACGTCCGCCCCCCGGGTGTGAGCGGCGAGGTCGGCGGTGCCGGTGTGGCACAGCGTCACCGTCGCGTTGACGTCCTTGCGGGTGAGGAGCAGGCCGATGCTGCGCCCCACGGTGGTGCCGCGCCCGATGACCACGACCTCCTTGCCGCGCAGGTCCACGCCGTGGCGCGTGATGAGCTCGATGATGCCCTTCGGCGTGCACGGCAGGCTGGACTCGACTTCTTCGGAGATGCGCAGCACCAGGCGACCGAGGTTGGTCGGGTGGAGGCCGTCCGCGTCCTTGTCGGGATCGATCAGCTCGAGCACCCGGTTGGTGTCGATGCCCGCGGGCAGGGGGAGCTGCACGATGAAGCCGGTGCACGCGGGGTCGGCGTTGAGACGCGCGACGGCGGCCTCGATGTCCTCCTGGGTGGCGCTGGCGGGAAGGTCCTCGCGGATCGACGCGATGCCCACCTCGGCGCAGTCGGCGTGCTTGCCGTTGACGTACCAGGTCGAGCCGGGGTCCTCGCCCACGAGCAACGTGCCCAGGCCGGGCACGACGCCGCGCTCGCGCAGCGTCGTGACCCGGTCCGTGAGCTCGGCCTTGATGGCGGCCGCGGTGGCCTTGCCGTCGAGGATCTGCGCCATTACTGGGCGAGGCCCTCGTACAGCGGGAACTCGTCGGCCAGCTTCGCGACGCGGGCGCGCAGCGCGTCCACGTCGGCGCCGCCCTTGAGCGCCGTGGCGATCACGTCGGCGACCTCGGTGAACTCCTCGGCGCCGAAGCCGCGGCTCGCGAGCGCGGCGGTGCCGATGCGGACGCCGGAGGTCACCATCGGCGGGCGGGGGTCGAACGGGACGGCGTTGCGGTTGACGGTGATGCCGACCTCGTGGAGGAGGTCCTCCGCCTGCTGGCCGTCGAGCGGCGAGTTGCGGAGGTCCGCGAGCACCAGGTGCACGTCGGTGCCGCCGGTGACCACGTTCACGCCCGCCTCGATCGCGTCCGGGGACGTGAGGCGCTCGGCGATGATGCGCGCGCCCTCGAGGACGCGCGCCTGGCGCTCCTTGAACTCGTCGCCCGCCGCGGCCTTCAGGGCGACCGCCTTCGCCGCGATGACGTGCATGAGCGGGCCGCCCTGCTGCCCGGGGAACACCGCCGAGTTGAGCTTCTTCGCCAGCACGGTGTCACGCGCGACGATCATGCCCGAGCGGGGGCCGCCGATGGTCTTGTGGATGGTGGTCGACACCACGTCCGAGTGCGGCACCGGGCTCGGGTGGAGCCCCGCGGCGACCAGCCCGGCGAAGTGCGCCATGTCGGTCCACAGCTTGGCACCCACCTCGTCCGCGATCGCGCGGAAGGCGGCGAAGTCGATGTGGCGGGGGTACGCCGACCAGCCGGCGATGATCACGTCGGGGCGCTCGGCGAGGGCCTGCTCGCGCACCTGCTCCATCTCGATCCGGTGGGTCTGCTCGTCGAGACCGTAGGCGGCGACGTCGTAGAGCTTGCCGGAGAAGTTGAGCTTCATGCCGTGCGTGAGGTGGCCGCCGTGGGCCAGCGACAGGCCCATGATCTTGTCGCCCGCGTTGATGAGGGCGTGCAGCACGGCCGCGTTGGCGGTCGCACCCGAGTGCGGCTGGACGTTCGCGTACTCCGCGCCGAACAGCGCCTTCGCGCGCTCGATGGCGATGCTCTCCGCGACGTCGACCTCCTCGCAGCCGCCGTAGTAGCGGCGGCCCGGGTAGCCCTCGGCGTACTTGTTCGTCAGGACGGAGCCCTGCGCCTGCAGGACCGAGCGGGGCACGAAGTTCTCGGACGCGATCATCTCAAGGTAGTGCCGCTGACGGTCGAGCTCGCGGTCGAGGACCTGGGCGATCTCGGGGTCGAAGTCCTGCAGCGTGGCGTTCATCACCGCTGCGGTGGCGCTGGAGTCGGTGCTCATGGTGGCCTCTCTCATCACGCCGGCGGGTCGCCGGCATCCCTACGTTCCGGTGACCAGTGGCCCAGGCGTGCGACCAAGAGTCGAGGTGCTGCTCGCCGCTCCCTGTGGGTGACCCACTGCGCCAGTTGCGACGAGGGAGAGTGTACCAACCGCCGCCTCTCGCGCCACCGGTCCGGGACGCGTCAGCGGGCGTCGGGGCCGCGAGGCGCACGAGGCACGTCGCCGGGCGCGTCCACCGTGGCATGGACGATCTCGTCATGCACCAGCCGATCCATCGCAGCGGGCACACGATGCCCGTGCGCACCCCCGATGCGGTCGCGCAGCCGATCCCACCGCGCCTGATACTCATCGGAGAAGCGGTGCAGGGCACGCGTCATCTTCGCCTCGCCGTAGAAGCGCCGGGCCCAGAACGAGGTGGGCTTCGCCAACCGGAGACCGCACACGAGCGAGACCAGCGGGACGACGATGCCGATCAGGCCGAGGTGCCGCTTGCCCTTGAGGAACGCGACCACCACCCACGTCAGATGCAGCGCGACCGCGACAAGGTAGACCGCGACGCTGCCCGCGTCGTCGGGAGCGATCCCGATCGGGCTGACCTGCACCAGGAACGCGGCACCGACCACTGCTGCCACGAGGATCGCGTCGATGGACTTCCGGCCCTCCGCGGACCAGTAGACGTCCTCGAGGTGCAGCCAGAGCGCGAACTCGTCGAGGGCGAGCGCCGCGCCCGCGCCGAACAGCGCCGCGAGGATCTCCTGCCATGGCGAGCCGGGAGCGAAGCGGAAGGCGAGCAGGCCGGTCACCAGCACCAGCAGGATGCCCCACACCTGGTGGTGGACGTGGACGCCGCCGATGTGGATGTTCGAGACCACCCCGCCCCCGCCGGAGGCCTCACGGGTGCGGATGCGCCGAGTCACCCAGCGTGTCGCGGCGAAGGTGGCCAGGAAGCCGATCAGCAGCCAGAGCGCGGGCGCACGGCCGGTGTCGACCACCAGGTCCTGGTACCAGGACATGACCCACGCCTCCCCGCGTGGCGGCCTCAGTTCTCGCCGCGGCCGACCTCGTCCTCGCCCTCGTCGTCGACGATCGCGCCGGATTCGAGCACCTTGCGCAGGTAGGCGTACGTCAGGTCGCCGGCGACCTGGTCGAACTGGTGCTCGTAGCCGTTGTCGTTGTACAGGGCGATGTTGTGCTTCGAGTTCTGGCCCGTGAACGCCCAGACCTCCTTGACACCCTCGGGCAGGAAGCGGAGCACGGCGAACAGCAGCTGCGTGCCGATGCCCTTGCCCTGCAGGTCGGGGGTGACGGCGAGGCGGCCGATGGTCGCCTTGTCGTCCTCGATGCCGACCCGGATGGAGCCGACCAGCCGGTGGCCCTGCCACGCGCCGAGCGTCACCACGTCCTCGGACTGCAGGTCGACGACCAGCTCCTCGAGGGTCTGCGTGAGCGCGGGGATGTTGGGGTCGTTGAAGATCTGCGCCTCGGAGACGAACGCCGCCCGGCGCACGGTCAGCAGCTCGCCCGCGTCCGCCGCGGTGATCACGTCGATCCGGATCTGGTCGCCCTCGCTCATGCCCCTATCGTGGCATGCCGCGCGCCGGACCCGGGCGTCCGACGCGGAAACGTGACCCGCGCATCGTCCCTGCCATGCGCCTCGGTACCCTTGTCCGCATGACGTCGTCCTGGGTCCTCAGCCTGTCCTGCCCCGACCAGCCCGGAATCGTGCACGCGGTGTCCGGCGCGCTCGCGGAGCACGACGGCAACATCACGGAGTCCCAGCAGTTCGGCGACCCGGACACCGGGCTGTTCTTCATGCGCGTCGAGTTCGCCTCGGCCGCACCCCAGGGCGAGCTCGAGACCGCCATCGGGCGCGTCGGCGACCGCTTCGGCATGACCTGGCGCCTCGACGTCGCGGGCCGGCGGATGCGCACCATCGTGATGGTCTCGAAGTCGGCGCACTGCGTGAACGACCTGCTGTTCCGCGAGCGCGCCAAGACCCTCCCGGTCGACATCGTCGCGGTGGTCGGCAACCACCCGACGCTGCAGGACCTGGCCGCGTTCTACGGCAAGCCGTTCCATCACATCCCCGTCACCGCGGACAGCAAGCCCGACGCCGAGGCGGCGCTGCTGTCGCTGGTCGAGGAGCTGGACGCGGAGCTGGTCGTGCTCGCGCGCTACATGCAGATCCTGTCGCCCGACCTGTCGGAGGCGCTGCGCGGACGCGCGATCAACATCCACCACTCGTTCCTGCCGAGCTTCAAGGGCGCGCGCCCGTACTTCCAGGCGCACGACCGCGGCGTGAAGCTGATCGGCGCCACCGCGCACTACGTGACGTCCGACCTCGACGAGGGGCCGATCATCGAGCAGGACGTCGAGCGCGTCGACCACACCTACACGCCGGAGTCGCTCACGGCGATCGGCGCGGACGTCGAGCGGCGCGCGCTGGCACGCGCGGTCCGCTGGCACGCGGAGCACCGGGTCCTGCTGGACGGCCACCGCACCATCGTCTTCAAGTAGGCGGGCCCACCCACACCACTCCGCATCACCAGGCATCCCGGACGCTCAGCACCTACCGCCCCGCCTGCGCCGACCGCCGGATGCGATCTACCAGCCATGCCGTTCCGCACAGCGAGCGGAAGAGCTGCCCGGATCTGGAGCGGTAGGTGCTGGTGGTCCGGGGCTGTGGAGCCGGTCGGTGCCGGCGGTCCGGGTCAGAGGCCGATGACCCGCGCCGGGACGGATGATGCGGCGGCGACCGCGTCCTCCCGCGCGACCCCGGCGGCGACGCACACCTCGACCGCACGGTCGAGCGTGAGGGTCGAGCCGGCCAGCGTGTCGGTGCCCGCGAGCACCGCCCGTCCGTCCGACGTGACGTCCACGTCGAGCCCGCCCAGCAGGTAGCGGCCCGGCGCGGCCGCGGCGGCGCTCATCGCGTCGGTCACCAGCACCACTCGTCCTGGGGCCGCTCGGAACAGCGTCGCGATGTTCGTCGGCGCCACGTGGATGCCATCCGCGATCACCTCGATCGACACGCGCGGGTCCTCGATCGCGGCGCCCAGCGGCCCCGGCTCGCGCCCCGCGATGGGCCTCATCGCGTTGAAGCCGTGCGTGATCAGCGACGCGCCCGCGTCGAACGCGGCGCGCGCCTGGTCCGCGGTGCACTCGGTGTGCCCGACGGCGACGACCACGCCGGCGTCGACCAGCGTCCGGATCGCCTCGACCGCGCCCGGGAGCTCCGGCGCGACGGTGATCTGCCGCAGCGTGCCGTCGCACGCGTCCAGCAGTGCGGCGACGGCGGCCGGCGCCGGCGCCGCCAGCGCCGACGGGTCGTGCGCGCCCTTCCTCGCGGGCGCCAGGAACGGGCCCTCGAGATGGATCCCGACCAGCGCATCGTCGAGGCGCATGGCCTCGCGGATCACAGCCGCCGCTCGCGCGACGCCCTCGATCGGCATCGACACCAGGGAGGCGACGATGCGCGCGGTCCCGTGGGCACGGTGCGCGTCCACCGCGGCGAGCGTGCCGTCGACGGTGTCGCCGAAGTCGTGCCCACCGCCGCCGTGGCAGTGGATGTCGACGAGCCCGTCCATGGTCACGACCCTAGATCCCCTGCCACTCCGGCTTGTTGTCCTGGGCCCAGCGGTAGTACTCGCGGAACCGCAGGCGCGACGCGGCGGCGGGGTCGACCACCACGGTGACGCGGGGATGCAGCTGGATGGCCGAGCCCGGCATCGAGGCGGAGACGGGTCCCTCGACGGCGGCTGCGAGGGCCTCGGCCTTCCCCTCGCCGAAGGCGAGCAGCACCAGGTGGCGGGCCCGCAGGATGGTGCCCAGCCCCTGGGTCACGCAGTGGATCGGCACCTGGTCGATCGAGTCGAAGAACCGGGCGTTGTCCTCGCGCGTGCGCTCCGTGAGCGTCTTGACGCGCGTCAACGACCCGAACGACGAGCCCGGCTCGTTGAACCCGATGTGGCCGGTGGTGCCGATCCCCAGCAGCTGGAGGTCGACGCCGCCGTGAGCCGCCAACGCGGCCTCGTACCGGTCACCGGCGGTCTCGATCCCGTCGAGCGCGCCGTCGGGCACGTTCACCCGGGCCGGATCGAGCCCGAGCGGGACCGTGACCTCGCGGTCGACCACGGCGCGGTAGCTCTCCGGGTGGCCCGCGGGCAGCCCGACGTACTCGTCCAGCGCGAAGGCCGTGATCCGCGCGAAGTCGGTGCCCGCGGCGGCCTGGGCGCGCAGGCCCTCGTACACGGGCAGCGGGGTCGAGCCCGTCGCGACGCCCAGCGTGAACTCGGGCCGGGCACGGACCTCGGCGGCGATATGCGCCGCCACGAACGCGCCGGCAGCGGCCGGCGACTCCAGGACGATGACCTCAGCCATGTCCACCTCCTCGCATCGCGGCGCCGATCGCGGCGACCGGCACCTCCAGCTCCAGCGGCCGCATCCGGGCGGCCAGGTCGAGCGACGCGAGGAACGGGCTGGTCGCCGCCCACGCGTCGAGCAGGCGTCGGGCCCCGCCGATGAGCTCGTCGCCCCAGGCGGTCATGCCGCCGGCGACGACGACCTCATCGACGTCGAGCGTCAGCACCAGGACGCGGACCGCCGAGGCGAGACCGAACATCGCGCCGTCGCAGATCGCCCGCGCACGGGCGTCGCCCGCGGCGGCGGCGGCGACCACGTCCGCCCCCGAGGCGCCGTCGACGCCCCACTGCAGGGTCAGTCCCGCGCCGGACGCATAGGTCTCGAGGCCGCCGGGAAGGCCATCGGAGCCGATCGGTCCCGCCGGGTCGACCGAGACGTGCCCGATCTCGCCCGCCGCCCCGCGGGAGCCTCGCCAGAGCCGCCCGTCGAGGACCAGCCCCGCCGCGAGCCCGGTGCCGAGGTTGAGGTACGCCATGGAGCGCTCGCCCCCGCCGGCGAGCAGGTACGCACCCAGCGCGGCCGCGTTCACGTCGTTGTCGACGGTGGGCCGCGCCCCGAGCGCGGCCTCGATGGCGCCGGCCAGGTCCAGGCGGTCGACCTGGAGGTTGAGCGCGTGGCTCACCACCCCGTCGACCACGGTGCCAGGCGTGCCGATGCCGATGGTCAGGGAGGCCGGCTCCACGCCCACCTGGGCGCAGGCGTCGCGCGCGGCCTCGAGCGCCGCCGCGATCACCGCGGCGGCGCCCCGCCCCGAGGGCAGCGTCCGTCGCGCGCGCACCGCGCCGTCGGCGTCGACCACGACCGCGTCGGTCTTGGTCCCGCCGATGTCGATCCCGAGATGCATGTCAGCGTCCGATCAGCTCGAGGAGCGCGCCGCCCACCAGGCGCGACGCTCCGTAGGTGGCGACGTCCGCCCCGGCCTCGCCGGGCCAGCCCATGTCGACGGCGACCACGTCGGCCCGCGCGCGGACGGCGTCCAGCGCCGCCAGCGCCCACGGGTGACGATGCGTGTCCTTGCCGACCACGACCGCCAGCGCACCGTCGGGGACGGCCGCGGCGAACGATGCGGGGTCGCCCTCGGGGCCCAGGGTCGCGACGGCGTCCACGCCCGCGGCGAACGGGCCCCACGGGGAGGCGCCGACCGCGATGTTGGCGGTGGGCTCGAGGCGCAGCCAGGCCCGCGGCCGGTCGCCGGCGAGCAGCGCCCGTGCGCGGTCCGAGACGGCGAAGGTGGTCGCCACGGTGAACGCGTCCATGATCGGAGGCGCGTCCACGACCCGCGACCGCCGCACCCGCTCGTGATGCGCGCCGAGCGCGGCCACGCGGGTCCCAGCGTCGCGCAGCCGCGCGGCCGGAAGCGTGCCGTCCGCGACGGCGGCGTCGATGGCGGCGACGATCGCGCCGAGCTCATCGTCGGGGTTGTTCGACCCCAGGCACAGCAGGTCGGAACCGCCCGCGAGCGCCATCACGGCGGCCGCGGGGATCCCGCGTCCCTCGGACGCTCCCTTCATGTCGAGCGCGTCGGTGACGACGACGCCCTGGAAGCCCAGCCCCTCGCGCAGCAGGCCGCGCAGGATGGTCGGCGAGAAGGTCGCGGGGAGCTCGGGGTCGAGCTCGGGGACCAGGATGTGGGACGTCATGAGCGTCGCGGCTCGCGCGCGGATGGCCGCGACGAACGGCGGGAGCTCGCGGACGCCGAGCGTGGCCTCGTCCGCGTCGACCCGAGGCAGCGCCAGGTGCGAGTCCTGCGCGGTGTCGCCGTGGCCGGGGAAGTGCTTGGCGCAGGCGGAGACGCCGGCGCTCTGCACGCCCCGCACCCAGGCGGCGGTGTGGCGCGACACGAGCGCGGGGTCGGCGCCGAAGCTGCGCACGCCGATCACCGGGTTGAGCGGATTCGAGTTGACGTCGGCGTCGGGCGCGAGGGTGAGGTCGACGCCCACCGCCCGCAGCTCGGCGCCGACCCGTGCGGCGACGACCTCGGTGGCCGCCGCATCGTCCAGCCGTCCGAGCACGGCGTTGCCGGGGAACGGCGATCCCTCGTGCTGGTAGAGCCGGCTGACGTCGCCGCCCTCCTCGTCGATCGCGATGATCGCGCGGGGGTTGGCGGCGTGGATCGCGTCGCACAGGGCCCGCAGCTGCGACGGGGACTCGACGTTGTGGCCGAACAGGCACACCGAGCCGAGACCGTCGCGCAGGCGGGTCTCGAGCCAGCCGGGGAGGGTCGTGCCGACGAACCCTGGCATGAGCACGGCGAGCGGATTCATCCCTTCACCGCCCCGCCCACCATGCCCTTGGTCATGCGGGACTGGACCACCAGGAAGAAGATGATGACCGGCACCGCGACCAGGGTCGACGCGGCCATGACCTGACCCCACTCGATCTGGCCGAACGCCGACGACTGCGAGAAGTTGCGCAGCCACAGGGGCAGCGTCTCGGTGGCGTCGGAGGTCAGCAGGATCGAGGCGAGCGCGAACTCGTTCCACACCTGCAGGAAGGCGAACACCCCGGAGGCGACCAGCCCAGGCGCGAGCAGCGGGAAGGTGATCCGCATGAAGGCGCCGAACCGGCTGCAGCCGTCGATCATGGCGGCCTCCTCGAGGTCCGCCGGGACGCCCGCGACGAAGCCGCGCAGCATCCACATGGTGAACGGCACCACCATCGCGACGTAGATGATCGACACACCGGCGATGGTGTTGAGCAGGCCGAGTCCGGAGATCATCTTGTACTGCGCGATGAACATCGCCTCGGCCGGCAGCATCTGCACCAGGATCACGGCGACGACGAGCGACTTGCGCCCGCGGAAGCGGAAGCGCGAGATCGCGAGGGCGCCCAGGAAGGCCACGACGATGCACACGACCAGCGCGATCGCCGTCACCACGAGCGACATCCTGAGGGCGCCGACGAAGCCGGAGTCTCCGAGCACCGCGGCGTAGTTGGCGGTCGAGCCTCCGAAGGGGCTGAAGGTCGGCTCGAGCTTCGAGATGGTCGCGGCGGACCGGAACGAGCTGTTGATCATCCAGTAGACCGGGAAGGCCCAGGCCACCGCGAGGACGAGCGCCACCACCGATCCGACGGTGCGCAGGGGGCGCGTGCGGGTCACGACTTGTCCTCCTTCAGGAGCTCACGCACGTAGAACCACGACAGCGCGATGGTGAAGAGCATGACGAGCATCGCGGCCGCGGCGGCGACGCCGAACTTCCCCTGGCCCACGCCGAGGGAGTAGATGTACGTGCCCAGCAGGTCGTACTTCGAGCCGCGGGCGCCGAAGCCCTGCAGCAGCTCGATCTGCGCGTAGACCCGCAGGTCCCAGATCATCTGCAGGAGCAGGAGGATCACGAGCACCGGGCGCAGGATGGGCATGATGATGAGCCGCAGCTGCTGGAAGCCCGTGGCGCCGTCGAGGGAGGAGGCCTCGAGCACCTCGTCCGAGACCTGCGTGAGGCCGGCGTAGACGGACAGCGCGACGAACGGCACCGAGGCCCAGGTGATGATGACCGAGGCGACGGCGAAGAAGCTCAACGGCTCGACCAGCCAGTTGTGGCCGATCATGTCGACGCCCGGCAGCAGCGACAGCAGGTGGTTGATGACGCCGTTGCGGGCGTTGATGAGCCAGTTCCACACCGTCATCTGCGCGACGATCGGCATCGCCCAGGCGAGCAGCAGCGCGATCTGGAGGACGACGCGCGCCCAGCCGTGGATCGCCTTCATGAGCAGCGCGACGCCGATGCCCAGCGCCATGGTTGCGAGCGCGGTGACCGCCATGAAGACGATCGACTTGGCGAGGACGGCCCAGAAGCCGGTGTCGGTGAGCAGTTGGATGTAGTTGTCGAGGCCCACGAACGTGGGGTCCTGGCCGAACTGCTGGGCCAGGCCGTACTCGCGGAACGAGTTCCAGACCTGCCACACCAGCGGGTATCCCATGCCGGCGATCAGCACCAGGACCGCGGGGATGGAGAGCCAGTACGGGAGCGGCGAGCGCCGGCGGCGGCGGCCGGGCGGCTCGGGCGCGCGCTGGGCCGCGGCGGCGGGCGCGGGCGCGATGGTGGACATGCGGAACCTCTTACGTCTCTCGGGTGGGAGTCTCCCCCATGGGCAGGCCCGGGCGCTCGGGGGGATGAGCGCCCGGGCCTGCGTGCGGGGTCAGGACCCCGGGTGATGTGGTGACGGGAGGATCAGCCGTTGATGAGGGCGTTGATCTTCTCGTCGTACTCGGCGGCGAGCGTCGCGACGTCGCCACCCTCCGCCACGGCCTGGAAGTACTGCTCCATCAGCGTGGCGTTCTCGACGGCCGCCCAGCCCGGCGCCGCCGGGGTCAGCTTCGAGCTCGACGCCGCCTCGAAGGCCAGCGCGTTCATCGGGCTCTGGGAGGTGTACGCGTCGGCGTAGTCGAGGTTGCCGGGACCCATGCCCGCCTCGGCCAGCATGCCCTGGTAGTCCGCGGAGAACAGGATGCGCATGAGCTCCTTGGCGCCCTCGGGGTGCGTGGTGGTCGCCGAGATGGCGATGTTCGAGCCACCGGCGAAGACCGGGGCCGCGCCGCCGTCGACGCCGGGCAGCACGAACGCGCCGAACTTCTCGTCGTTCCAGGTCACCGTGTCGTCGTCGGCGATGTCGCCGAGGCAGCAGGCGGCCCAGCTCGGCGCGAGCGTGGTCGCGGCGGGGATGCCGGGGAGGAACTCGTCGTTGATCGCGAGGTACGAGTTCGCGTCGGTGTCGGTCGCGGTGGCCACCGACGACTCGACGAACAGCTCCTGCCACATCTCCATGCCGGCGACCGACTCGGGCGAGGACAGCGACGCGGTCCACGCGGAGCCGTCGAACGTCGCGATGTCGCCGCCGTTCGCGAAGATCCACGCGATGCCCGAGCGCCAGTCCTGACCCGGGGTGTAGGAGCCGCCGACGCCGGCGTCCTTGAGCGCCTTGTTGACCTCGGTGAACTCGGCGAGGGTGGTCGGGACCTCCTGGCCGCCCGCAGCGTAGATGTCCTTGCGGTAGAACGCGAGGCGCGAGCCGAAGTAGTACGGGAGGGCGTAGGCGGTGTCGCCGACCGAGCCCGCCTCGACGAAGCCCTGGAGCAGCGAGTCGCCGCCCAGCTCGTCGTACATGTCGGAGATGTCCATGAACGCGCCCACCGTGGTGAAGGTCGCGGCCTGGGTGTTGCCGATCTCCGTGACGTCGGGCGTGTTCGCCGAGTCGGGCAGCGCGGTGGTGAGCGACGCGATCGCATCGCCCCAGCCGATCTGCTCGACGGTGAGGGTGCCGCCGTTCTGGTCCGCGTAGGTGGTCTTCAGGTAGTCGATCAGGTCGTCGGGGGTGTCCGTGCCCATCAGCCACAGGGTGATGTCCTCGGCGCCCGCACCCGTGGCGGAGCCGCCGGTGGTGGGCTCCGCCGAGGAGGCGGTCTCGTCGCCGGACGACGAACAGCCCGCGAGGGCGAGTGCGCCGGCAGTCGCGAACGCGACCATCCCGAGCATCGTCTTCTTCATTGCCAGTTCCTTTTCTGTGTGGGGTGCTGGGCCGGGGCCGCAGCGGGTTCCGGGGCCTACGAGACCCCGAGCTGTCCGGTGAGGACCATGACCGCGGCGCCGAGCACGACGATGTCGCGTCCCAGCGTGGTCATCCGCACCGTGGGACCCCCGTGGGAGTCGGCCATGGTGCGGGCACGGATGGTGTCGGCGGTCGCCGCGAGCAGCGTCCCGTCGAGCGTGTCAAGGGGTCCCGACAGGACCACCTCGGCAAGGTTGAGCGCGCCCACCACGGGCGCGAGGGCGATGCCGAGCCGCTCCCCCGCCGCGGCGAGCGCGACGGCGCGGGCCGCATCGTCCGCCACGCCCTCGAGACGCGACTGGAGGCGCGGGATCGCGAGCCAGGTCTCGAGGCAGCCCACCTTGCCGCATGCGCACAGCTCGCCGCCGTCGGTGCCGACCACCACGTGGCCGAGCTCGCCCGCCGCCGAGTGCGCGCCCTGCACCAGGGTGCCGCCGACGATCAGGCCGGAGCCGACTCCGCGGCCGACGCGGACCAGGATCGAGTCGTCCTGCACGCCGCCGAACGTGCGCTCGGCGAGCGCGGCGGCGTTCGCGTCGTTCGCGACCGTGACGGGCAGGCCGCTGCGCTCGGCGAGGATCGTCTGCAGGGGGAGGTCGGACCAGCCGAGGTTGGGGGCGGAGAGGACGGTGCCGCCCTGGTCGACGATGCCGGGGCTCCCGACGCCGACGCCGAGGATCGCGGCGGGGGCGCGGTCGGCCAGGCGGGCGAGGAGCTGGGCGACCGCGTCGACCGCCGCGTCGCCGGTGACGCCGGGAACGCTCAGCTGGTCGCGCACCAGCACCACGCCGTCGAGGTCGGTGACCACGCCGCGGAACAGGCTGTCGTACGACAGGTCGAGCGCGACGATCGAGAAGCCGGAGCGGTTGATGTCGAGCAGGGTCGCGGGCTTGCCGGGACGGGAGTCGGCGCGCTGGCCGAGCTCGACGACCAGGCCCTCCTCGATGAGGTCCGCGACCAGGTCGGAGATGGTGACGCGGGTGAGACCCACGGCGCGGGCGAGGTCCGCGCGGCTGAGGTTGCCCGGGCGGTACAGCTCCTGGAGCACGAGGGCCCGGTTGTGGCTGCGGGCGCGCTCCGGCGTCAGCCGCGCGTCCTGGCGAGCGACGGAGGCGAACCGTCGCTGGCGGGCGGGCGACGGCTGCGTCGCGGGGGTGACCTCAGGAGCCATGTTTGTTAGTAAAGAGTACTAACAATCAAAAGACAAGACCTGAACGGCAACTTTCGGGATCGTTACCGCTCCGTGACCTAGGGCCCAGGTCGACGCGATCCGGCGTCCGCACCGCCAGGAGCGAGGCCCGCGACCTCAAGCGTCGACCGGACGCCCCTGGCGCGCGCACGATCCTGGGGGCGACAGCCGAGCCGCTCGGTGCCCTACGCGGAGGTCGGCTCGAAACGGTCGGCGACGAACTCCCACATGCCGGTCGCGGAGTAGAACTCTCGCAGGCACTGCCGGTTGTAGCTGTCGTAGTCGAACGGCGCCGACGGGACCTTCCCCTCGAGGTAGGCCAGCATCCCCTCGGCGAGCGCGCTCGCGTCCTGGTCGACGATCAGGCCAAAGCTCGAATCGACGGCGGAGTCGGCGGACGAGAATCGCGTCGTCACCACCGGCAGCCCGAGGACTCGCGCCTCGAGGATCACCATCGGCTGCCCCTCGTGGTCGGAGCTCATCGTGAGGCAGCCCGCGTTGGCGATGTAGGCGAACGGGTTGGACGTATGCCCGACCATGTCGACGTGCCCGACGAGGCCGAGCCCGCGCACGAGTCCGCGAATCGTGTTGCGGAGCGGGCCGTCGCCGACGATCACCAGGCGGCTGTCAGGATGCCGGGCGACGACGATCGAGAAGGCCTCGAGCAGACGGGCGTGGTTCTTCTCCGTGCTCAGCCTCCCGACCGACACGAACACCTTGCGCCGGTCGACTGGCGCGAGCGCTCGCTCCCGGGCCGCAAGGACCCGACGGGGAAGGCCCGCGGCGCTCGACGCCTCGACCTCCGCCCTCACGGCGTCCGGACCCGCTCCGGCGAGGATGCGCTGCGCATCGATCACGTTGTGGGCTGCGAGGAACCGTCGCCGGGTCGCCGGCGTCCCGAGCGACTCCCTGTTCACCTCCGCGAGAGCGTCGGAGACGGAGACCAGGCTGTCGTAGTGCGGATAGAGGCTGATCGTCTGCGCGAGGCTCACGTAGTGAGGCTGCTTTCCCAGCACGGTCCTGAGCTGATCCGCTGCGATGTCGTTGTGCAACCAGATGCTGGTGCGGCCGCCCGGCGCGCCGAGCATCAGTCCGGCGTGGCGCGGCGAGTACCCCGAGAAGTCGACCACGGCGTCGAACTGGGCGTCTCCGAAGATGCGCCGCCACTCGGCCGAGAATGCGCGTGTGACGCGCGCGCGCCTCGGCGGCGAGCCGAACGGGACCACGCGACGGCGGAGGCGGCGCAGCGGCACGCGGTACGGCTCCTCCGCCACCCCGTCGAAGGTGAACACGATCCTGGCTCGAGGATCGATCCCGCGGATCAGCTCCTCCTGGCTCTCGCCCTTGGGCCACGGCACGTTGACCGTGATGTCGAAGGTGTCGTAGTCGAGGTTGCGGACCAGGTTGAGAGCCGACGCGGTGATCCCGTTGGGCAGCATCCCCCCGAGGTGGATCATCATGCGCGGCTTCGTTCGTCCGGCGGTGACCAACGCGCCCACGTCGAGCCGCTTCGCTCCCCCGAACACCACATCGACCACACGGGACGAGGCGTCGCCGTCCTCGTAGGGAGCGAACCGCTCCGCGAAGTCCTCGAGGCCGGGGGCCAGCGCGGGCTCGGCGACTGCGTCACGCACCGCGCCGGCAAGATCCTCGAGCGTCGACACCGTGCTTCCGGGAAGCGACTCGACCGGGAGGTAGGTGCCACGCCCACGCTGGTAGTCGTCCGAGTCGGGCACGAAGAAGACGAGCGGGCGGCGAAGCGGAAGGTAGTCGAAGAAGATGGACGAGTAGTCCGTCACGAGGACGTCGGCGGCGGCGAGGGCGCCGGCTGTCGGCGCATCGTTGCCCACCAGACGTCCGACCAGGTCGGGGAGCGCCGCGACGCCGTCCGCGACCTGCGGGTGCACCTTGAGCATGACGAAGAAGTCGTCACCGAGGAGCTCCTGCAGCTCGAGCACCGTGTCCGCGACCTCCTCCGCGTCGTCCTGCGGCGAGCTGAACGACGCGCCTCGCCACGTCGGCGCGAAGAGCACGGTCGTCGGACCATCGGGACACGCGACTCCGAACTGCTCCAGCCACTCCCGCGCCGACCGCCTGTCGTCGGCCATGCGCAGCGACCGGTCGACCCGCGGGTAGCCGGTCTCGATGATCGTTCCGGTGAACACGCCGTCGAGGCGATAGGCGTCGAGGTACATGCGGCGGGTCGTGTGCTCGTTCGGCGAGACCAGGTAGTCCGCCATGAGGAAGTTCCGCAAGGTGTTGGCGGACTGGAGCGCACCGTCCGGCATGTCGTAGCCCATGTGCTTGAGCGGCGTGCCGTGCCAGGTGTTCACATAGACCTGACCGGGCCGCTTGGAGAAGTGCGTCGGCCACGTCGAGTTGTTGACCAGGTAGCGCGAGCGGTACATCTCACGGATGTACTCCCAGGAGCCGTAACGGACGAACCGCACCCGCGGGTCGGACGCGAACTCCTGCTGGACGCCACGTGCGGTCCGCCCGTTCTTCAGCACCCACACGTGCGACAGTCGGCCGTACGCCGGGTCCGCGTGCAGCGTCCGGAAGATCGCCTCCGGGTTGCAGAGCACGCCGGCCCCGTAGTTGCTCTCGTAGATCACCTGGTCGCGCAGCGGCAGCGACCGGAGCTTCGCCCGGACCTGAGCCCGGCGACGCGCCCTGCGCGTGGCGCGTCTCGGCCGCTCGATCAACCAGTCCCGGCGGGCCCGGCGCTTGGCCTCGGACAGCTGGGTGCGCGTGCTCGCGGGCAGCCGGTGGAGAAGGCGCCGGAGGAGGCTGGGAGTGGATCTGATCCGCTGCAGGCCGAAGGACATGCGGGCAAGTCTACGGAATCCGGATACCCCGGCGGTCGGCTCACGGGGACTCCCCGACGCCGGTGACGCGCGTCGGAGACGGCTAGAGTGGACGCGTCCGCCGGCGCCGACCTGAGCCGTGCGACCTATCCCCATCGCCGGCGGCGGTTCCCGCCGAGAGAGGTCAGGACATGCCACTGCTGCGCAAGGATGGAGCTGGGATCTTCTTCGTCCACATCCCGAAGAACGGCGGCGGTTCCGTCGAGGACGCGTTCCGCAGCTCCGGCTGGAGCGTGGGGATGCTCGACGGCAACATGCGCCGCGGCTCGGTGAACTACTACCGCCGCACCACGCCCCAGCACATCGAGGCCGCGGTGATCGAGGCGACCTTCCGACTCGATCGCTTCGACGCCGTCTTCACCTTCGTGCGCGACCCGCTGTCCCGCATGGTCTCCGAGTACATCTGGCGCAACCGGAGCGCCGACGAGATCGACCCCGGCGCCAAGGCCTTCGAGGGCTGGCTCCGCTCCGCCATCGAGGGCGCCCACGCCAACCCGTACATCTTCGACAACCACATGCGTCCCCAGCACGAGTTCATCGTCCGGGCGTCGCGCGTCTACCGGCTTGAGGACGGCGTCGAGGCGGGTCTCGCCGATCTCGCGGGCCTGACCGGTCTCGAGCTGCCGACCGAGATCCCCCAGGCGCACGCGGGCTCCGACGTCGGAGGCGTCCGCAGCTCCGACATCGAGGTCAACGACTCCGCGCGCAAGCTCGTGGCCGACTACTTCGCCGAGGACTATCGGATGTTCGGCTACGAGCGGCCCGACGCTGCGCCTGGCGCGGCCCGCTCGGGTTTCTTCGCGCCGCGGTCGCGGGCGCGCTGACGCCCGCGACCCGCACGCTCCGCTAGATCAGCCCGAGCTCCTTGACGGCGTCGCGCTCCTCGGTCAGCTCGCCCACGGACACATCGATCCCCGCCTGAGCGGTCTCGGAGACGGACAGGCCCTGCACGATCTCCCACGCGCCTCCCGTCGACACCGCGGGGAAGCCGGAGATGAGGCCCTCGGGCACGCCGTACGAGCCGTCGGACACCATGCCGACCGACGTCCACTCGCCCGCGGGCGTCCCGAGCACCCAGTCGCGCACGTGGTCGATGGCCGCGTTGGCGGCGGAGGCGGCTGACGAGGCGCCGCGGGCGTCGATGATCGCCGCGCCGCGCTTGGCGACGGTCGGGATGAAGGTGTCCGTGACCCACGCGTCGTCGCCGATCACCTCGGGGGCCGGGCGGCCGCCGATGGTCGCGTGCGCCACGTCCGGATACTGCTTCGCGGAGTGGTTGCCCCAGATGGTGACGTTCGTGACGTCGGCCACGCCCGTGCCGGTCTTCTGCGCCAGCTGCGCGAGCGCGCGGTTGTGGTCGAGCCGCATCATCGCGGTGAAGCGCTCGGTCGGCACGTCGGGGGCGCTCGACGCGGCGATCAGCGCGTTCGTGTTCGCCGGGTTGCCCACGACGAGCACGCGCACGTCGTCCGCCGCGCCCGCGTTGATGGCCGCCCCCTGCGGGCCGAAGATCCCGCCGTTGGCCGCCAGCAGGTCACCGCGCTCCATGCCCGGGCCGCGCGGGCGCGCGCCCACGAGCAGCGCCACGTTGACGCCGTCGAACGCGGCCGTCGCATCGTCGAAGATGTCCACGCCGTCGAGCAGCGGGAAGGCGCAGTCGTCGAGCTCCATCGCGGTGCCCTCGGCGGCCTTCACGGCCTGCGGGATCTCCAGGAGGCGCAGGCGGACCGGGGTGTCCGGCCCGAGCATCGCACCCGAGGCGATGCGGAACAGGAGGGCGTAGCCGATCTGGCCTGCCGCTCCGGTGACGGTGACATTGACAGGGGTGGTGCTCACGTCGTCGTGACTCCTTGCGTCGGGGATGAGGTGGGACGATGCGCCGCCTCGGTGGTGGACGATGCGCCGGCGGCGGGCGCATCGTCCCGCCTGCTAGGCCAGGCGCGCCGAGAGGTTCGCGTCGAGCGTCGCGAGGAACTCCTCGGTGGTCTGCCACTCCTGATCGGGGCCGACCAGCAGGGCGAGGTCCTTGGTCATCGCGCCGCCCTCGACGGACTTCACGATCACGTCCTCGAGGGTCTCGGCGAAGCCGATCACCTCGGGGGTGCCGTCCAGCTTGCCGCGGTGCTTGAGGCCGCCGGTCCACGCGAAGATCGAGGCGATCGGGTTGGTGGAGGTGGGCTTGCCCTGCTGGTGCTGGCGGAAGTGGCGGGTCACGGTGCCGTGCGCGGCCTCGGCCTCGACGGTCTTCCCGTCCGGCGTCATCAGCACCGAGGTCATCAGGCCCAGCGAGCCGAAGCCCTGCGCGACGGTGTCGGACTGGACGTCGCCGTCGTAGTTCTTGCAGGCCCAGACGTAGCCGCCCTCCCACTTCATCGCCGCCGCGACCATGTCGTCGATCAGGCGGTGCTCGTAGGTGATCCCGGCCGCGTCGAACTGCGCCTTGTACTCCTTCTCGAACACGTCCGCGAAGATGTCCTTGAACTGGCCGTCGTAGGCCTTGAGGATCGTGTTCTTGGTCGACAGGTACACCGGGTAGCCGCGCTGCAGGCCGTACGCGAAGGAGGCGCGCGCGAAGTCCTCGATGGACTTGTTGAAGTTGTACATGCCCATCGCGACGCCGCCGTCCGCACCGTAGTTGGCGACCACGTGCTCGATCGGCTCCGAGCCGTCCTCGGGGGTGAAGGTCACGGTGAGCTTGCCGGCGCCGGGCACCTTGAAGTTCGTGGCCTTGTACTGGTCGCCGTGCGCGTGACGGCCGATGACGATCGGCTTGGTCCAGCCGGGCACCAGGCGGGGGATGTTCGAGATGATGATCGGCTCGCGGAACACCACGCCGCCGAGGATGTTGCGGATGGTGCCGTTGGGGCTGACGTACATGCGCTTGAGGCCGAACTCCTCGACCCGCGCCTCGTCCGGCGTGATGGTCGCGCACTTCACGCCGACGCCGTGGTTCTTGATGGCGTTGGCCGCGTCGATGGTGATCTGGTCGTCGGTCGCGTCGCGCGACTCGATGCCGAGGTCGTAGTACTCGAGGTCCACGTCGAGGTAGGGGTGGATCAGGCGGTCCTTGATGAACTGCCAGATGATCCGCGTCATCTCGTCGCCATCGAGCTCGACGACCTTGCCTTCGACCTTGATCTTCGCCATGCGCTGTCCTCACAACCTAGATGCGGTGCTCCTTAGGCTAGTCCACCGCGGGAGGACCAAGGTCCCCGATCCCGCGGGTCGCCGAGCGACCCGCGCGACGTCGTGCCACGATGCGACTGGTGCGCATCGTCCGGATGCGCCGGAGCCCTGGGAGGACCCATGAGCAACGCGCCCATCGACGACGACGACACGATCTTCCACGAGGACCTCGACCTGGCCGCTCCCGAGGTGGAGCCCGCCGGCCCGAGCCTCGTCACCCGCATGGTGCTCGAGGCTCTCGGCACGTTCCTGCTCGTCACGCTGTCGCTGGGGGTGGCGCTGTTCACCTCGGCGTTCTCCGAGACCCGCATCACGGTGGGCGCGGCGTTCGGCTTCTCGCTGTGGGTGATCATCGTCGCGATCGGGCGCACCACGGGCGGCCACGTGAACCCGGCGGTGACCCTGGCCGCCTGGATCGCCGGCCGCTTCCCCGGCCGCGACGTCGCCCCGTACATCCTGGCCCAGGTGGTGGGCGCCTCCGCGGGCGGCGCGACCCTGTGGGCCCTCATCTCCGCGAACCCGAACGTCTCCGACGGGCGCGCGCTGATGGACACCGTCGCGATCGGCTACGGCGAGCACTCCCCGACCCAGTTCGGCCTCGGGGCCGGGCTCATCGCCGAGGTGCTCGGCACCGCGGTGTTCGTGGGTGTGATCCTCGCCGCGACCTCCGCGCGCTCGACCAAGAACCTGGCGCCGGTCAGCATCGGCATCGCGCTGTTCCTCATGATCATGTGGACCATCCCGTTCACGAACGCCGCGCTCAACCCCGCGCGCGCGAGCGGGATCGCGCTGTTCTCCGACACCTGGGCGCTGACCCAGCTGTGGGCCTGGTGGCTCGGGCCGCTGGTGGGGGCCGCGATCGTGGGCCTGCTGTTCCGCGCCTTCGGCCCCGAGGAGGACCTGCTGAGCCACCAGCAGGCGATGGTGGTCGAGGAGATCGAGGTCGTGGAGATCATCGAGGAGCGCTGACGCGGCGGCCACCCCAGGGCGACCCTGGTTCGCCGAAATGGAGAACGGGTGCCCGAAACCGAGAGGTTTCGGGCACCCGTTCTCCATCTCGGAGCCCGGCGCGCGCGGCGCGGGACGATGCCCGGGCCGGGCCGCCGTGCCGGTTCAGGCGAGCGGCGTGGTGAACCCGAGGAAGGCGAGCCCGATCGCGAGGAACGCCAGCACGGCGACGTCGATCGCGCGCCGCCGCACCGCGAACGCGCGCCCCATCGGGGTCACGACCCGCGCGACGGCACCGGCGGCGGCGAAGGCCGCGAGCGCCAGCACCGCGAGGTCGACGCCGATCACCAGCCCCGACAGCGCGATGAGCACGCACGCGACCGCCGCCGTCACGGCGACGCGCACGGGGGCGAGCGGCTCGGACATCGCGGCTCCTAGTGGAAGAAGTGCCTGGTACCGGTGTGGTACAGCGTGATCCCCGCAGCCTCGGCGGCGGCGATGACCTCGGTATCCCGGACCGATCCGCCCGGCGAGGCGACCGCGCGGACACCGCCGTCGATGAGCACCTGCAGGCCGTCGGCGAAGGGGAAGAACGCGTCGGAGGCGGCCACCGCGCCCGTCGCGCGCTCCTCGCCCGCGCGGCTCACCGCGAGCCGGCACGAGTCGACGCGGTTGACCTGCCCCATGCCGATGCCGACGGCCGCGCCGTCCTTCGCCAGCAGGATCGCGTTCGACTTGACCGCGCGGCAGGCCCGCCACGCGAACTCGAGGTCCGCGAGCGTGGCCTCGTCGGCGGCGGGGCCCGCGACGTGCTGCCACGTCGAGGCCGGGTCGCCCGGCGCGTCGATCGCGTCGGCCGCCTGCACCAGCAGGCCGCCGCTCACGCGCCGCCACTCGGCCACGAGCGGGACGGGATCGATCTCGAGGATCCGCAGGTTCTTCTTCTTGGCGAGGATCTCGACGGCCTCGTCCTCGTACGACGGCGCGACCACGACCTCCGTGAAGATCTCGGCGATCTGGCGCGCGGCATCGGCCGTCAGGGTGCGGTTCGCGGCGATCACTCCCCCGAACGCGCTGACCGGGTCGGTCGCGTGCGCCTTCGCGTGCGCCTCGGCGATCGACTCCCCCACCGCGATGCCGCACGGGTTCGCGTGCTTGATCACGGCGACCGCGGCGCCGTCGTGGTCGTAGGCGGCACGCACGGCCGCATCGGCGTCCACGTAGTTGTTGAACGACATCTCCTTGCCGTGGAGCTGGCGCGCGCCCGCGATGCCCGCGCCGGAGCCGTCGGCGTAGAGCGCCGCGCTCTGGTGCGGGTTCTCGCCGTAGCGCAGGGCGGCCTGGCGGGTGAACGATGCGCCGATCCAGCCGGGCAGGCCCGTCCCCGCATCGTCCGGCGCCTGGGTGCTGCCCAGCCAGGACGCGACCTGGACGTCGTACTCGGCGGTGTGGCGGAAGGCCTTGACCGCGAGCTCGGTGCGCTCGGCGAGGGTGAACCCGCCGTGGCCGACCGAGTTCGCGACGTGCTCGTAGTCCTCGGGATCGACCACCACGGCGACGCTCGCGTGGTTCTTGGCGGCGCCGCGCACCATGGACGGCCCGCCGATGTCGATCTGCTCGACGATCGCGTCGGGCTCGGCCCCGGAGGCGACGGTCGCGGCGAAGGGGTAGAGGTTCACCACCACCAGGTCGAAGGCCTCGATGCCGAGCTCGGCGAGCTGGGCGACGTGGGAGTCGAGCCGACGGTCGGCGAGGATGCCGGCGTGGACGTTCGGGTGGAGCGTCTTGACGCGGCCGTCGAGGCACTCGGGGAAGCCGGTGAGCTCCTCGACCGGGGTGACATCCACGCCCGCCGCCGCGATGCGCTGCGCGGTCGAGCCGGTGGAGACGATCTGGACGCCCTCGTGGGCGAGCGCGGTCGCGAGCTCATCGATGCCGGTCTTGTCGTACACGGAGATGAGGGCGCGCCGCACGGGCTGACGCTCGGTCATGAGTCCTCCTGGGACGTGGGGGTTCCGATGCGGACGGTGCGTCCGCTCACAGTCCAGCCCTCGCGGGCCATGCGCCCGACGGTGTCAGCCACCAGTCTGCGCTCGACGGTCTTGATGCGCTCGTGCAGCGTGGCCTCGTCGTCGTCGGCGGCGACCTCGACGGGTGCCTGCGCGACGATCGGCCCGGTGTCGACCCCGGCGTCGACGATGATCACGGTGCAGCCCGTGACCTTCGCGCCGCCGGCGAGCGCGTCGCGGACCGCGTGGGCGCCCGGGTATGCCGGCAGGAGCGCGGGATGCGTGTTCACCATCCGGCCGCCGAACCGCTCGAGGCTCGGGGCGCCGACGATCCGCATGAAGCCGGCGAGCAGCACCAGGTCCGGGTCGAACGAGCCGATCGCGCGGGCGAGAGCCTGGTCCCACGTCGCACGATCGGGGAAGTCCGCCATCTTCACCACGGCGGTCGCAAGCCCCGCGGCGTGCGCGATCTCCAGCGCACCGGCATCGTCCTGATCCGTGATGACGGCGACCACACGCGCGCCGTAGGCCTCGTCCGCGGCCGCCTCGAGCACGGCGCGCAGGGTGGATCCGGCACCGGAGGCGAGCACCACGACTCGTCGGGGCCGGGTCGGGTTTGTCACAGGCCGAGCCTATCGGCATGCTGGTTCCCACCACGACCCGAGGAGACCGATGCCGGACCGCAGCCCCGCCGCCCCACCCGAGGTGGGAAAGGGCGCCCGTCGGGCGGTCCGTTGGAGCCTCGGGCTGCTCGCGGTGACTATGCTCGTCCTGCTCCTCGGACCCACCTGGGCGCTGGCGACGCTGCTGCTCGCCCCCGCCACCGCGGCGGCCATGGTGGTCGCCCTGGTGATGCTCCGCAGCACCCGGCTGGTGGGGCTCAAGGTGATGCTCGCGATCGGGATCGGGGTGTCCGCGATCGCGCTGCTGTACGGGGTGGTGCTGCTCGTGTTCCACGGACCCGTCGACGCGTACACGGAGTGCCAGGCGCGAGCGATCACGCATCAGGCGCAGCGCCAGTGCGAGCAGGACTACGAGGACGCGATCGTCTCGCTGATGGAGCGGTTCGGCCTCACGACGCCGTAGTGCCGGCCCTCGCCGGCTCGTGCACCACCGGAGCCGAGGCTCCGGTGCGTGCGCGGACCCACCGCCACAGCAGCATCGTCCCCCAGACCGCGGCGTAGCCGAGCGCGGTGAGCGATGTTCCCAGGATCACGACGGGCACGGGCTCCGCTCCCGCGACGTCGAGCGGAGGGGCGCCGAGCGACCCGCGCGACAGCACGGTCACCGCGGTCAGGCCGACGGCGACCGAGGCCAGCGCCACCCCGCCCGCACGCGCCGAGGCCCAGTCGATCCCCAGCCGCCACCGCAGCGCGATCCTCACGATCGCTGCGATCACCACCACGCCGACCGGCGCCCACGCCCACCAGCCGCCGGCGACCGTGGGGAGCGCGCCGAGCAGCGGCACGTCCGGCACCGCGCCCGCGGTGAGCGTGTCGGGCGCGTAGAGCGACCCGGCGCCCACGACGAACCCGGGCCCGATCAGCCACGTCAGCCCCCAGGCGACCATGGTCGGCACGTAGGCGAGCTCGGCGATCGCGAGCGCGCCCGCACCGAGGGGGTCGAGGCCCAGCCCGGTCGCCATCTCCGCGATGCCGTCCCGTCCGAGCACCGCGAACGCGGCGGACAGCGCCCCCGCGGCCAGCCACAGCAGCCCGAGCGTGGCGAGGCCGAGCCGCAGTCCCCCGCGCACCTCCCCCGGAAGGCGGTCGAGCAGGTGGAGGCGTGCGCCGTAGGCGCGCCAGATGCCGATCGCGACCGCGGGCGCGGCGATCACCGCGGCCACCGTCGTCGCGCGCGCCACGGAGTCGCCCGTGGTGTCGGTCGCGGCCGTCGCGAGCCCGGCGATGAGCCCCGCGGACGATGCGAAGGCCGCGCAGGCCAGCGCCCAGCTGATCCAGGACTTGGTCGCGAAGCGCCGCGCGACACCCGCGAGGATCAGCCCGCTGAGCAGCGGCAGGCCCAGGGGCACGAGGGAGACCGTGACCCCGCCCGCCACCACCGGCACGCCGTGGCCGAGCAGCCACACGTGGGTCGCCACCGTCGAGGCGCCACCCCAGTCGACCGTCGCGGAGCCGTCGAGGCTCGGGGCGCCGGCGATCGCCGCGAGGGCGGGCGCGAGGACCACCAGATAGGACAGCACCGCGCCCTGGACGCCCGTGAGGAGGCCGCCGGCCCAGCCGGGCAACGCGTCGCGCAGCCGCTCGAGGCGCGAGGGGGCGGGTGCGTCGGCGGGCATGGCACCCATGGTCGCGCGCGTCGAGGACGATGCGGCGGACCGCCGCGCGGCGGCGATCCCGCGAAATGGAGGATCGGTGCACAGAACGCTGCGGTTCTGTGCACCGATCCGCCATTGCAGCGCAGGGGCGGGGCGCGGAGCCCCGTGGCGCGGGGCGCGGCCGGCCGCGGAGCGCCCCCCGCCGCGGACGCGAACGGGGGCCGGACGCGTGCGCGCCCGGCCCCCGCATCGTCCACCCGTGATCAGGCGGTGAGGATCTCCCGCATCAGGCGAGCGGTCTCGGACGGCGTCTTGCCGACCTTGACGCCGGCGGCCTCGAGGGCCTCCTTCTTCGCCTGCGCCGTGCCGGCGGAGCCCGACACGATGGCGCCGGCGTGGCCCATCGTCTTGCCCTCGGGCGCCTCGAAGCCCGCGACGTAGCCGACGACGGGCTTGGTCACGTTGGCCTTGATGAAGGCCGCCGCCCGCTCCTCGGCGTCGCCGCCGATCTCGCCGATCATGACGATCGCGGCGGTGTCGGGGTCGTTCTCGAAGGCCTCGAGGCAGTCGATGTGGGTGGTGCCCACGATCGGGTCGCCGCCGATGCCCACGGCGGTGGTGAAGCCGATGTCGCGCAGCTCGAAGAGCATCTGATAGGTCAGGGTCCCGGACTTCGACACCAGGCCGATCTTGCCGGGGCCCGTGATGGTGGCCGGCGTGATGCCCACGTTGGACTGGCCGGGCGTGATGAGGCCCGGGCAGTTCGGGCCGATCAGGCGCGTGCCCTTCGACTGGGCGTAGGCGAAGAACTCCGCCGTGTCCGCGACCGGGACGCCCTCGGTGATGATCACCACGAGCGGCATGCCGGCGTCGACGGCCTCCATGACGGCGGCCTTGGTGAACGGCGGCGGCACGAACAGCACGGAGACGTCCGCGCCCGTGGCCGCCATCGCCTCGGCGACGGTGCCGAACACCGGCACGGTCACGTCGGCGGGGAACTCGACCTCGGTGCCCGCCTTGCGGGGGTTGACCCCGCCGACGATGGTCGTGCCCGACGCGAGCATGCGCTGCGTGTGCTTCATGCCCTCGGAGCCGGTCATGCCCTGGACGATCACCTTGGACTCTGCGGTGAGGAAGATGGCCATTGCGTTGCTCCTTAGGATGCCGCGGCGGCGAGCTCGGCGGCCTTGGCCGCGGCGCCGTCCATGGTGTCGACGATGGTCACGAGCGGGTGGTTCGCGGCGGCGAGGATCGCGCGCCCCTCCTCGACGGCGTTGCCGTCGAGACGGACCACCAGCGGCTTCGAGGCCTCGTCGCCGAGCGCTTTCAGCGCCCCGACGATGCCGTCGGCGACCGCGACGCACGACGTGATGCCGCCGAACACGTTCACGAACACCGACTTCACCTGCGCGTCGTGGAGGATCACGTCGAGGCCGTTGGCCATCACCTCGGCCGAGGCGCCGCCGCCGATGTCGAGGAAGTTCGCGGGCTTCTGGCCGCCGAACTGCTCGCCCGCGTACGCGACCACGTCCAGGGTGGACATCACGAGGCCCGCGCCGTTGCCGATGATCCCCACGGAGCCGTCGAGCTTCACGTAGTTGAGGTTCATGTGCTTGGCCTTGGCCTCGAGCGGGTTCGCCGCGGCCTTGTCCTCGAGCGCGGCGTGGTCCTCGTGGCGGAACTCGGCGTTCTCGTCGAGGGTGACCTTGCCGTCGAGGGCGATGATCGACCCGTCCTCGGTGCGCACCAGGGGGTTGACCTCGACCAGGGTCGCGTCCTCGTTCTTGTACACGTCCCACAGCCGGGAGATCACGTCGGCGACCGGCGCCTTCAGGTCCTCCGGGAAGCCCGCGACGTCGACGATCTCGGCGGCCTTCGCGGCGTCGATGCCGACCAGCGGGTCCACGGCGACCTTCGCCAGCGCGTCGGGCCGCTCGACCGCGAGCTGCTCGATCTCCATGCCGCCCTCGACCGAGCACATCGCGAGGTAGCGGCGCTCGGCGCGGTCCAGCAGGACGGAGAAGTAGAACTCCTCGGCGATCGCGGCGCCCGCGGCGATCATCACCCGGTGGACGGTGTGACCCTTGATGTCCATGCCGAGGATCGCGGCGGCATGCGCCTCGGCCTCCTCGGGCGAGCGGGCGAGCTTGACGCCGCCGGCCTTGCCTCGCCCTCCGGTCTTGACCTGGGCCTTGACGACGCAGACGCCGCCTCCCAGCTGCTCGGCCGCGGCGCGTGCCTCGGCGGGGGTGGTGGCGACGATGCCGGGGAGCACGGGGACCCCGTGCTTCTCGAACATGTCGCGCGCCTGGTACTCGTACAGGTCCATGCACTGTCCTCACGCGAGAGTGCGCGCCCGCGTCGGCGCGCGTCCGATGGTGCGTAGGTCAGCCTACCCATGACCGGCGACGCTTCGGGACCATGGTCCCGAAAAATGTCGACAAAATTGTCGCCAAAGGTGGGCGACGATGCGGTGGACAGATCAGCCCGCCGTCTCCCCGGGCGCGACGAAGCCGGTCTCGTACGCCGCGATGACCGCCTGCGTGCGGTCGCGCACGCCGAGCTTGGTGAGGATCGAGGCGACATGGGACTTCACCGTCTCGACGGACACGAACATCTCGGAGGCGATCTCGCCGTTGGACAGTCCGCGCGCCAGCGCGCGCAGCACATCCTGCTCGCGATCGGTCAGCTCCGGCAGCGTCCCGCCGGGCTCCCGCGTGGCGAAGCGCTCGATCACGGAGCGGGTCGATGCGGGGAACAGCAGCGACTCCCCCGCGGCGACGACGCGCGCGGCCTCGATGAGCTCGGCGGGCGGCACCCGCTTGAGCACGAACCCCGACGCTCCCGACCGCAGCGCCTCGAAGACGTACTCGTCGACCTCGAAGGTGGTCAGCACCAGGACCGCGACGCCGGGGGCCGAGGCGAGGATCCGGCGCGTCGCCTCGAGCCCGTCCATGCCGGGCATCCGGATGTCCATGAGCATGACGTCGGGCCGCGCCTGGGCCGCCAGGGCCACCGCGGCGGCACCGTCGCCCGCCTCACCCACGACCTCCCACCCCGGCTCGGACCCCATGATCGCGCGCAGCCCCATCCGCACCAGCGGGTCGTCGTCCACGATCGCGATCCTCATGGCGCCACCTTGGCACGCAGCCCCGCCCACGGCGACCCGGGCTCGCCGGCCCCGATCTCCGTGCCGAGCGGCAGCAGCGCGCGGACGGCGAAGCCGCCGGCCTCGGGGCCCAGCGCGGCGACGCCGCCCATCAGGCCCACCCGGTCGCGGATGCCGGCGAGGCCACGCCCGCCCGCCGCCCGGTCGCGCGGCGCGGGCACTCCGGCGGCGGGGCCGTTGACCACAGCGATCCCGAGAGCGTCCCCATCCCGCGCGACCAGCACGTCGACCGGCGCGCCCGGCGCGTGCCGCGCGGCGTTGGTGAGCGCCTCCCGGACCACGGCGTACGCGGTCCGGCCCAGGGCGCCGGCGATCCCGTCCGCATCGACGCGGCACGTCACCGTGGCCCCGGCGCGCCTCGACGCGCCCGCCAGCTCCTCGATCTGCTCGACGGAGGGCAGCGGGGCGAGCGGCGCATCGTCGCCACGGATGGTCGCGATGATCCGGTCCAGCTCGCCCATGGCGGCACGCCCGCGCTCCTCGATGTTCTGCAGCGCGCGCCTGGCGAACTCGGGGTCGGAGTCGAACACGTGGGCCCCGGCCCCGGCCTGCACCACGTTCATGGTGATCATGTGGCCGATGCTGTCGTGCAGCTCCTGGTCGATGCGGACCTGGGCCTCCGCCCGCTCCGCGCGAGCGGTGGCCTCACGTGCGGCCGCGCTCACGCGCGGGCCGAGCGCCCAGCGCGCGAGAGCACGGTGGAGGGAGGCGAAGGCGCGCGCCGCGAGCGTCAGCGCGGGCGCGATCAGGAGCGCGAGCGGCAGGGCTGCGTAGCCCCAGCGCCACCCGCCCGCGTCGAGCGCGGCCTCGGCGGTCGCCTCGGTCGAGACGTCGATCCAGCCGACCTCGTAGCCGAGCACCAGCCCGAAGGCCACGACGAGCGACACCGGCAGCACCACGGCGACCAGGGCGATCGCGAACCCGACCGGGCCGGTGACGATCCGGACGGACACCCACGCGAGGACGCGCCACGCGGCGGCGTCATGAGCGAGCTCGAGCGTGTACCTCGCGGCCCTGGCGCCCGCCGAGACCCGAGCGTCGGAGCGCGGGCGGGCGTCAGGGGGAGGGATGCGCACGCCGAGCAGCCCGTTCACCTGGGCGCGCTCGACCGCCCCGACCCACCGCATCGACACCTGGGTGGCGACGAACACCGCGAAGCCGACCCAGACGATCAGCAGGCTCAGCGACACCGCGTACATGGTGATCGCGTAGACGAACCAGACCACCCCCATCGGCAGTCCGAGCAGCAGGAACCCGAGCTCGCCGGCGGTGCGGGACGAGTAGGGCGCTGCGAGGTACCTCAGGAAGCTCATGTCCTCATCGTGCCTGGTGCAGACCTTCATCACCACGCCCGCACGGCGGATCCCGACTCCCCCGTCCGGGGGATCCCCGAGGGGTGCTCCCCCGCGCGCACCGGGGACGAACCCCCCTCGCGGGGCAGCGATCTCGCTCTCGAGCGGGCTGTGCCCGACCCCGTCGGCGCGGAACCGTGGAGACAGCGGCGCACCATGACTCCGACCGGCGCCGCGGGGCCGAAGGGGGACTCCATCATGACCATCGCACTCACCGGGCGGATCGCCCGGGCCTCGGCCTCACGGCCCTGGCTCACCATCCTCGGATGGGTCGTGCTCATCGCGGCCTCCGTGGTCCTCGCGGGAGGGCTGGGCGACGCGCTCACCCAGGCCGACCGCAACCTCGTCACCACCGAGTCGGACACGGCGGCGGCCATCGACTCACGCGAGCGCGGCGACGGCACCGGCCCGATCACCGAGACCGTCGTGGTGCAGGCCGACGACCCGGCGGCGCTCGCGGCCGGCGCGGACGCCGCGGCCGACGCGACGGCCACCGTCGCGGGTGTCGACTCGGCGACCGTGCTGCCCGCGCCCTCGCAGTCGGGCCGCTCCGCTCTGGTCCAGATCACGGTCGACCGCGATCACCCCGAGGCCACGGGCACCGACCTGCTCGCGGCGGTCGACGGCCTGGCCGTCGACGGCGCGACGTTCTCCAGCTACGGCCCCCTCACGGGAGAGGCGATGTTCGACGGGCTCGCGGAGGACACGCTGGTGCGCGGCGAGCTGATCGGCATCGGCGTCGCCGTGCTCATCCTGCTCGTCGTCTTCGGCGCGCTCGTCGCGGCCGGCATCCCGCTGCTGGTGAGCCTGGTGGCGATCACGACCGCGGTCGGCGCCACCGCCGTGGTGGGGGCCGCGTTCGACCTCTCCTTCTTCATCGTGAACATGATCACGATGATGGGCCTCGCCCTCGGCGTCGACTACACGCTGGTGACCGTGCAGCGCTTCCGCGAGGAGCTCGGTCACGGCCGCAGCCCGCTCGACGCGGTGACCGTCGCGGGCTCGACCGCCAACCGCGCGGTCCTGTTCTCGGGCCTCACCGTCCTGGTCTCGCTCGCCGGCATGCTGCTGGTGCCCAACACGCTGATGCGCAGCCTCGGGGCGGGCGCGATGCTCGCGGCGATCATGTCGGTCGTCACGGCGCTCACGCTCCTGCCGGCGGTCCTCCGCCTGCTGGGGTCCCGCGTGAACAAGGGCCGCATCCCGCTCAGCCGCGCGGGGCGCGAGCCGCGCGCGTGGCGCGGGATAGCCCGCGTGGTGACGGGCCGCCCGGTGGCGAGCCTCGTGACCGGGCTCGTGGCGCTCGTCGCGCTGGCGGCGCCGATCGCGGGCATCCGGCTCGCGTTCCCCGGCCTCGAGGCGCTGCCCGCGGACAACGAGTTCCGCGTCGCGTCCGAGGTCCTCGTGGAGGACTTCGGCTTCGGCGGGGAGTCGACGGTCGTCGCCATCGAGGGCGCCTCCTCCGACCCGGCCGCCGTCGAGGAGCTGGCGGCGTGGATCGAGGACTCCCCGGGCTTCGCCGAGACCACGGTCGACGTGCGAGGTGACGCGGCGTTCATCGACACCAAGGACGTCTACGGCGGGGCCGACCCGCGGGCGGAGCAGGCGATCGTCGACCTGCGCGACCACATCGCCGGGACCGGCCTCGACGCCTACGTCGGCGGCGACCAGGCGGGCGGCCTGGACTTCACGGGGCTGATCACGGAGGCGACGCCGTGGGTGCTCCTCGCGGTGCTCGGCGCGTCGTTCGTCCTGCTGCTGATCGCGTTCCGCTCGATCGTCATCCCCGCGACGGCGATCCTCCTGAACCTGCTCAGCGCAGCGGCCGCGTACGGCCTCATGGTGATCGTGTTCCAGTGGGGCCTGGGCGCCGAGCTGCTCGGCATGCCGCACACCGAGGCGATCGCGCCGTGGATCCCGCTGTTCCTGTTCGCCGTCCTGTTCGGGCTGTCGATGGACTACCACGTGTTCCTGCTGACACGCATCAAGGAGCGTCACGACGCGGGCGACACCACCAAGGCGGCGGTCGTGCACGGGGTCAGCCGGACGGGGTCGCTCATCACCGGCGCGGCCCTCATCATGGTCGCGGTGTTCGCGGGCTTCGCCCTGGGCGACCTGGCCGAGTTCGCGCAGATGGGGTTCGGGCTCGCCGCGGCGGTCATCATCGACGCGACCGTGGTCCGCACCATCCTGGTGCCGTCCCTGATGACGCTGCTCGGCCGCTGGAACTGGTACCTGCCGCGCGGCCTCGGGTGGCTGCCCGAGATGCGCATCGAGGCCGAGCCCGCCCCGGTCCGGCCGGAGCGCGAGCCCGCGCTCGTGCCCGTCGCGCGCTGAGGACCAGGCAGCCCCGGACCGGTCATCCGGTCCGGGGCTGCGATGCGCGGCCCGTCAGACGGCGAAGCGCTCGAAGGTCTCGCGGATCGAGCGCGCCGACGCCTCCAGCGCCGCCTCCTCCGAGGCGTCCATGGGCACGGTCGCGTGGTGCTCGATCCCGTTGCGGCCGATCACCGCGGGCAGCGACATGCAGACCTCGCCGACGCCGGGGTAGTCGATGAGCGTCGAGACGGGCATGATCCGGCGCTGGTCGCCGAGCACCGCCTCGACGATCCGCGCGCCAGCGGCGCCGATCGCGTAGTTGGTCGCGCCCTTGCCCTCGATGATCGTGTACGCCGACCGCATGACGTCGTGGTGGATGCGCTCCCGCACCTCCTCCGTCATGACGACGTTCCCCGCTCGGTCACGCCACTCCATGAGCGGCTGACCGCCGATGGTCGCCGACGACCAGAGCGCGACCTCGGAGTCCCCGTGCTCGCCCGCGATGTACGCGTGCACGTTGCCCACCGCGATGTCGCATTCGGCGGCGATCTGGTGGCGCAGCCGGGAGGTGTCGAGCGCGGTGCCGGAGCCGAACATGCGCGCCGGGTCCATGCCGGACTTCTTGACGGCGGCGAGGGTGACCACGTCGACCGGGTTGGTGACGAGGATGTAGATCGCGTCCGGCGCGACCTCGAGCAGCGGGGGCAGGACCTTGTCCATCAGCGAGATGGTCGCGCCCGCCAGGTCCATGCGCGACTGGCCGGGCTGCTGCTTGGCGCCGGCGGTGATGACCACCACGTCGGAGTTCTCCACCACGCCCACGTCGTTCGAGCCGAGCACCGTCGCCTCGGGCATGAACTGGATGCCCTGGGCGAGGTCGAGCGCCTCCGCCTCGACCTTCGCCTTGTTGATGTCGTAGAGGGCGACGGTGCGGGCGAAACCGCGCATCAGCCCTGCGTAGGCGAGGGTCGCGCCCACGGCGCCCGCTCCCACGATCGAGACCTTCGACGTCCTGGCATCCATGAATGATCCTCCCCGGGATGAGTCCTGCGACGAGCCTAGTGGGGTGCCAGGGACGGCGGGAATGGCTGGACGATGCGGCGTCACGGCCGGTGGCGGTCGCACCGCCGGCGGCGCGTCAGAGCTTCTCGAGCGAGTTGAAGCGCAGCACCAGACGCTTGACGTCGCCGCCGAAGTCGACCTTCACCACGGCGTTGCGCCCGACCCCCTCGGTGCCCACCACCTTGCCCATGCCGAACTTGTCGTGCAGCACGCGCTCGCCGACCTCGAAGCCGATGTCGCCGCCGCCCGCGCCGGGCGGGCTCGGCGGCACGCGGCGCGTCCGCACGGCCCCGGCGCGCGCGTAGGAGTTGCCGTCCTCGCGGTCCTGGTTGCCGCCGTAGCCCATCCCGGACCAGGCGCCGGAGCGCGACGTACCCGAGTCGGACCGCGCCCTCAGCGACGCCATCGAGGGCGTGGAGCGGGTCCACTCCATGAGCTCGGCCGGGATCTCGTCGACGAACCGCGACGCCCCGAAGTACTGCGGCGCGCCCCAGCTCGACCGCGCCTCCGCGCGCGTCAGGTACAGCCGCTCGCGCGCCCGCGTGAGGCCCACGTAGGCGAGCCGGCGCTCCTCCTCCATGTCCTTGGGGTCACCTGACTCGATCGACCGCATGTGGGGGAACGTGCCGTCCTCCATGCCGGTGAGGAACACCACGGGGAACTCGAGGCCCTTGGCGGTGTGGAGGGTCATCATCGTCACCACGCCGCCGGCTCCGGCGGAGTCCGGCAGCTGGTCGGCGTCCGCCACCAGGGCGACCTTCTCGAGGAAGTCCGCGAGGGTCCCCTCGGGGTTCTCCTCGGAGAACTCCCGCCCGACCGCCACGAGCTCCATGATGTTCTCGATGCGGCTCGCGTCCTGCGGGTCCTCGCTCGACCTCAGCGAGGCGAGCAGCCCGGACCGGTCGGCGATCGCGTCGAGCACGCCCGCGGGCCCGTTGTCCCGCGCCAGCGCTCGCAGGTCGTCCATCAGGCGCACGAACTCGCCGATCGCGCGCTCCGAGCGCGCCTGGAGCCCCGCATCGTCCAGGCGCCGCAGCGCGGTCCCGAAGCTCGCCTGCTCGCCCGCCGCGACCAGCGTGCGGCGCACGCCCTCGACGGCCTCGACCGCGGTGTCGCCGATGCCCCGCTTGGGCTCGTTGATGATGCGCCGGGTGGCCACGTCGTCGTCCTCGTTCACCACGGCGGCGAGGTACGCGAGCATGTCCTTGATCTCCTTGCGCTCGTAGAAGCGCGTCCCGCCGATCACCTTGTAGGGGATCTCGGCGCGGATGAAGCGCTCCTCGACGGCGCGGGACTGCGCGTTCGCGCGGTACATGATCGCGACGTCCGACGGAGCGACGCCCTCGTCGTCGATGAGGCGTCGGATCTCCTTCGCGATGTACTGCGCCTCCTCCTGCTCGGTGTCGGCGGCGTAGCCCGCGATCTTCTCCCCCGCGCCGGAGTCGGTCCACAGGTTCTTGGGCCGGCGGTCGGAGTTGTTCTCGATGACCGCGTTGGCGGCGCTGAGGATATTCTGCGTCGACCGGTAGTTCTGCTCGAGGCGCACGATGTGCGCGTTCGGGTAGTCCTTCTCGAACTCGAGGATGTTGCGGATGGTCGCGCCGCGGAAGGCGTAGATCGACTGGTCGGCGTCGCCCACGACCGTCAGCTCGCTCGGCGGCAGGCTCGGGTCGCCCTCCTGCCCCACCAGCTCGCGCACCAGCACGTACTGCGCGTGGTTGGTGTCCTGGTACTCGTCGACCAGGATGTGGCGGAAGCGCTCGCGGTAGGCGCGCGCGACCTGCGGATGGTTCTGCACCAGGCGCACGGTCTTCACGATGATGTCGTCGAAGTCGACGGCGTTGGCGGCCTCGAGACGGCGCTGGTAGAGCGGATACGCGGTGGCGGCGGCGTGCTCGATCGAGAACTTGCTCGCCATCGCGGCGCCGGCGAGCGCGACCTCGGGGTCGATCAGCTCGTCCTTGAACTTGCCGATGCGTCCCAGGATCGCCTTCGGCGTGAACTTCTTGGGGTCGAGGTTCAGCTCCTTCATCACGAGCTTCATCAGGTTGACCGAGTCGGCCGTGTCGTAGATGGAGAAGCTCGAGCTGAGCCCCGCGAGCTGGTGGTCCGCGCGCAGGATCCGCACGCACGCGCTGTGGAAGGTCGCGACCCACATCCCGCGGGCCTCGGGACCGACCAGCGCGGCGACGCGCTCGCGCATCTCCCCCGCGGCCTTGTTGGTGAACGTGATGGCGAGGATCTGGTGCGGCCGCGCGCGGCCGGCCTCGAGCAGGTGCGCGATGCGGTGCGTCAGCACCCGCGTCTTGCCGGAGCCGGCGCCGGCGATGATGAGCAGCGCCTCCCCCTCGTGGAGGACGGCCTCCGCCTGCGGCGGATTGAGCCCCTCGACCAGGGACGATGCGCCGCGCGCCGGGCGGTTGGCGGCCGGACGGGACGATGCGGCGGGCACGGCCGCGGGCGGCACCCAGGCGTCCGCGGGCTCCGGCTCGTGCCCGTGGTCGTCCTCGGGCCAGGGCTCGGGGTCCGGCTCCTGCGGCGGCTCCCAGGCGTCCGCGGGCGAGATGCGCGCGGGCTCGGCGGACGGGTCGGGCGTGGGCTCGGTCGGAACCGTGCCGTCGAGATCGAAGAGCGCATCCATGACCTGAGAAGTGTAGGCGCTGGCTCCGACGTCCGGGGGCTGCTCACGCGATGCCGTGCATGGCCCCGGAGCACGTACGCTCGAGCCATGCGACGCATCGTCCCGATCCTCGGCGCCCTCGCCGCCGCGACCCTGCTGGCGGGGTGCTCCGCCGACGACCAGGGGGCGGTCGACGCCGCCCTCGCGTGGGACGGCGCCGCCGCCGGGGTCGCCGAGCTCGAGTGCGCCGACCTCCAGACGGACTGGTCCGAGGACGCGACCACCCGGCCCGAGCGGTGCTGGACGTTCGAGGAGTCGGACGGGCTCCCCGGCGCGTTCGCGGCGATCACGACGTCCTTCAGCGAGGCCGTCGGCAGCGAGCCCACGTTCGGCCCGAGCTGCGCCGCGTGGACCGAGACCCAGCGGTCCCTGGGCTGCCAGGCGCGCTGGACGGTCGGCGACACCACGGTGCTGCTGACCAGCGGCCTGACGCTCGAGTGGTTGGGGAGCATGGTCGAGGAGGACCCCGCCGCGGACATCCTCGACCCGACGCTGACCGCCACCCACGAGCTCACCCTGTGGATCGGCGGCGAGGAGCTCGAGGAGGGCCTCGACCAGGCGGAGCTCTTCTACACGGACCCCGCGGCCTGAGCCGTCCGGTCCGGCGCCGTCAGGAGGCGTGCGCGACCGTCCCGAAGCGCTCGAGGTCCGCGAGCGCGGCGTCGGCGGCGGTTCGGACCTCGGCGTCGTCGTCGTACTTGCTGAGACCCAGCAGGATCCGCCACACCTCGCGGTCGGCCTGCGCCTGACCCCCGCGCGCGAGGATCGAGAAGCACGTCGCGCTCGTCACGCGCATGGGAGCGCGCGGGTCCGCCGCGAGCTCCTTGAGCAACGGGACCAGCCGGGCCAGCTCGGCGATGCGCGCCGCGCGCGCCTGCTCCCGTTGCCGCCGGTCCATGACCGGCAGCTCCTCGGTGGGCACCGCGGCCTCCGCGACGTGCTCGGCGGCGACAGCCTGCGCCCGGTACTGATGGAGCCCGACCCAGAAGTCGAGCGCCCGGAGCGGGCTCGTGTCCGGGTGCCCGGACCAGGCGTGCGGCAGGTCGGTCGCGTCGAGCTCGGGCCGCTGAGGGACCTGGGGGTTCGCATCGATGCGGGGCATGAAGAAAAGACTAGTCAAATCGGACATTTCCACAAGTCCCGCGCGGGGGATGTCAGACGATCCGACGCTGCGCGGCCCAGTGCGCGAGCTCGTGGCGGTTCGACAGCTGCAGCTTGTGCAGCACCTTGCCCACGTGCGTCTCGACGGTCTTGATCGAGATGAAGAGCTTCTCCCCCACCTCGCGGTAGGTGTACCCGCGGGCGATCAGCCGCATCACCTCCTGCTCGCGCTCGGTGAGCTTGTCGAGATCCTCGTCGGCCGCGGCGACCTCACCCCCGGCCGCGCCGAACGCGTCGAGCACGAACCCCGCGAGACGCGGCGAGAACACCGCGTCCCCGCCCGCGACGCGACGCACGGCGTCCGAGAGATCGGGACCGGAGATCGACTTGGTGACGTAGCCGCGGGCGCCGGCGCGCACCGTGGCCACCACGTCCTCGGCGGCGTCGGACACCGACAGCGCGAGCACGCGAGGCGCGCCCGGACGGTGCAGGACCTCCGCCAGCACGTCGAGCGCACCTCCCCCGGTCCCGCCCGGGAGGTGCACGTCGAGGATGACCACCTGCGGCTGCCGCTCGCGGATCTCGGCGACGGCCGACTCGACGTCGCGCGCCTCGCCGATCACCTCGATGTCGGGGGCGAGGCTCTCGCGCACCCCCACCCGGATCACGTCGTGGTCGTCCACGATCACCACGGTCACGCTCATGAGCGGTCCTCTCTCGCCTCGGGATGGATCACGATCGCCACCTCGGTGCGGCCGCCCGGCACCGACGCGACCGTGGCGGTGCCGCCGAACCGGGCGACGCGCCCCACGATCGACTCGCGGATCCCGAGACGGCCCTCGGGGATCGCCTCGGGGTCGAAGCCCGGGCCGCCGTCGCGCACGAACGCCTCGAAGGCGCGCTCGGTCACCTCCGCGTAGACGGAGTAGGGCGGGACGGCGTGGCGGGCCGCGTTGGTCGCCGCCTCCGCGACCGCGCGCACGGCGGCATGCAGCGCGCCGGTCGTCTGCGTGTCGCCGACCGTCACCAGCTCGATCTCGACGCCCTGGCGGTCCTCGACCTCCGCGATGGCCTCCGCGAGCGCGACGGCCACGGACGCGGCGGCGCTCTGACGCTCCTGGTAGAGGTAGGTCCGCAGGTCACGTTCCTGGGCACGCGCGAGCCGCGCCACGGCGGCCGGGTCGTCCGCCTTCGCGCGGATGAGGGTCAGGGTCTGCAGCACCGAGTCGTGGAGGTGCGCGGCGATCTCCGCGCGCTCGAACTCCCGCACGCGGCGCTCGCGCTCGATCCTCACCTGGCGGATCAGCCGCAGCCACCATGGCGCGAGCAGCAGGCCGAGCCCGACCACGATCACCAGCGGGATCGCGAGCGCCCGCACCACGGGGTTCCAGTCGGGGTCGGCCTGCGCGAACCACCACAGCGCTCCGATCGCGAGCGCGAGGCCGGCCAGCATCCGCAGCCACACCTCGCGCGAGAACAGTGCGACCACGTCGGGGCGGCGCGCGTCGAGCTGCACCGCGTTCTCGAGCGGGCTCCACACGAGCACCACACCGATGATGAAGACCAGCAGCGGCAGCAGCCACCACGACAGCTGCGCCCAGTGGAACCGGTGCGCGAGCAGCGCGATCGCGATCGCGAGCAGCACGCCGCCGACGAGCGCGCGCCACCACTGCGGCGCCGTGCGGCGACGCTCCAGCGGGTGCGCGAGGCGGGCGGACGATGCGGTCACGGATCCAGGGTCGCACAGGCCCCCGACCAGGGGCGTCGGTCGGAGGGACGATGCCGGGCCGTGGTCGAAGATCAGGGTGCGGATCAGGGGGTCCCCTCATAGCGGCGAGGCGGGCCGTGGCGGGAGGATCGAGGCAGAAGGAGGAGACATGACCGACCAGCAGACCCCGCCCCAGGAGGCCGGGTTCTTCACCACCGTCCGCGGATGGGGGCTCGCCCGCGGCGACGAGCGCGTCCTCGGCGGCGTCGCGAGCGGCATCGCCGCTCGCCTCGGATGGCGCGTCGGCTGGACCCGCGTGGGCGTGCTCGCCGTGGTCCTGCTCGTCAGCGGGCTCGGAGCGCTGGGCTACGCCGCCGCCTGGGCGCTGCTGCCCGACCGCGAGGGCCGCATCATCGCGCAGGACTTCGGGCGCGGCGTGCCCAACGTGGGCGCGCTCATCATGATCGGGATCATCGCGCTCGCCGGGCTGCTCGGCCTCGCGAACGCGGGCGACGGCCCGTTCGGCTGGGCCGGCGGGTGGCCGGTGAACGGCGCCTGGGACGGCCCGGGCCACAGCGTCGTGTCGGCGATCGCGACCGTGGCGGCCGTCGCCGTCCCGCTCCTGATCGTCGGCGGGATCGTCGGCCTCATCGTCTGGCTGGTGCGGCGCGACCGCACCCCCCGACCCGACGACGGCACCCCGCCGGTCTACGCCGCGCCGCCCGCCTGGGCGGCGGAGCGTCAGCAGCGCCGCGCTGCCGCGCACGCCGAGGCGTACGCGGCAGCGGACGCCGCCCGCGCGGCGGGCCAGGAGGCCGCGGACACGGCGCGCGCCGCCGCCCAGCACGCCGCCGCGGCCGCCACCGCGGCGACCGCGTGGACCGCCTCCACGCCCCCGCCGGTCGCGCCCGCGGCACCGCCCCGCCCCCCGCGCCCGCCGCGCGTCCCCGGACCCGGAGCCGGCTTCCACCTGCTCACGCTCGCGTGGCTGGTGCTGTCCGCCGCCGGCACGGCCTGGGCAGGGTGGAACGACCGCCTCGCGGTGCACCCCGTGCTCGCCTGGTTCGCGCTGTTCGTCACGGGCCTGGGCGTGATCCTCGCGCTGGTCGCGCTCAGCGGCCGCCGCCTCGGTTCCCTCGCGTTCCTGTCCGCGGTGCTGCTCGTGCCCACGGCCGTCATGATCGTCCAGGCGGACAAGGTGGTCGAGGGGTGGAGCGACCGGTGGCTCCCGCGCGTCGAGGTGATCCGCGGCGACGGCGGCGAGGTGGTTCGCGTCGAGGTCGGCGACGGCACCCTCACCGTGGGCGAGGACGGCGACGTCACGCTCGGAGACCCGGAGGCCGTCGAGACGGCGGAGCCGGAGCTCACCGAGGCGTCCGTGCTCGACAAGTTCGACACCGACTACCAGCGGATCATGCTCCCCGGCGACTGCTACGCGAGCCGCGAGGCCCTCGACGCCTCCGGGATGTCGGTCGGGCTGGTCGACGAGTCCCTGATGGACGCCGACCAGACCGTCGACGTCACGGCCGGGTACACCACGGTACGGATCCCGCGCGGCACCGGACTCGCCATCGCGACCGACGACTCGAGCTACTCGACCGTCCACTGGGTCGAGCGGGGGGTCACCTGCGAGGTCTGGGACGGCTCCCCCGTGAGCCTCGCCGCCACCGACCAGCCCACCCTCACGCTGAAGGTCGCGAACCCGGAGGGCTACGCCAGCATCGTCATCGAGGAGGCCGCATCATGAGCACCGCCGACACCACCGCATCGTCCCCCCGTCCGGACCCGCGCAAGCCCTGGAGCGAGCGCATGACCGGCGTGATCTGGGCCGCGATCGTCACGGCCGGCGGCGGATTCCTCATCGCCGCGCTGTCGGGCTACGACGTCGACCTCGAGCTCATCGCGATCGTCGCGCTCGTCGCCCTCGGCGGCTGGCTGCTCTTCTCCGCGATCGCGGTGTCCATGCGCAACCGCCCGCGCCGCGGCGACACCTGGGAGATCACCGATCCCGCACCGTCCCCGGAGCCGCGCTCGGAGGACTGAGCCGACACACGACGAGGGCCGTCACGCAGCGTGCGTGACGGCCCTCGCGGCGTCTACTCCCACTCGATGGTGCCCGGCGGCTTGCTCGTCACGTCGAGCACCACGCGGTTGACCTCGGCCACCTCGTTGGTGATCCGGTTGGAGATGTGCGCGAGCACCTCGTAGGGCACGCGCGACCAGTCGGCGGTCATGGCGTCCTCGGAGGACACCGGGCGCAGCACCACGGGGTGGCCGTAGGTGCGGCCGTCGCCCTGGACGCCCACGGACCGGACATCCGCGAGCAGCACCACCGGGCACTGCCAGATGTCGTTGTCCAGGCCGGCCCTGGTCAGCTCCTCGCGGGCGATCGCGTCGGCACGGCGCAGGATCTCCAGGCGCTCCCAGGTCACCTCGCCGATGATGCGGATGCCCAAGCCGGGGCCAGGGAAGGGCTGCCGACCGACGATCTCCTCGGGGATGCCGAGCTCGCGGCCCACCGCGCGGACCTCGTCCTTGAACAGGGTGCGCAGCGGCTCGACCAGCGAGAACTGCAGGTCGTCGGGCAGGCCGCCCACGTTGTGGTGGCTCTTGATGTTGGCCGCGCCCTCGCCGCCGCCGGACTCGACCACGTCGGGGTACAGCGTGCCCTGGACCAGGAACTCCACCTGCTCGCCGTGGGCGCCGGCCTCCTCGACCACCTGACGCGCGGCGTCCTCGAACACGCGGATGAACTCGCGGCCGATGATCTTGCGCTTGGTCTCCGGGTCGGAGACGCCGGCGAGGGCGGTCAGGAACCGCTCCTTCTCGTCGCGGATGATCAGCCGCACGCCGGTCGAGGCGACGAAGTCCTTCTCGATCTGCTCGACCTCGCCCGCGCGCATCAGTCCGTGGTCGACGTGGATGCAGGTGAGCTGGTCCCCCACGGCCTTCTGGACGATCGCGGCGGCGACGGCGGAGTCCACCCCGCCCGACAGGGCGCAGATGACCAGCTTGTCACCGACCTGCTCGCGGATCCGCGCGACCTGCTCCTCGATCACGTTCTCGGAGGTCCAGTCGGGGCGCAGGCCCGCGACGTTGTAGAGGAAGCTCTCGATCGCGTGCTGGCCGAGCGGCGAGTGCTTGACCTCGGGATGCCACTGCACTCCGCACATCCGCAGGGAGAGGTTCTCGAACGCCGCGACGGGCGCCCCCTCCGTGGTGGCGAGGACCTCGAAGCCGGGCGGCGGCGCCTGCACGGAGTCGCCGTGGCTCATCCAGACCTCCTGGACGGCCGGGCTGCCGGCCAGCGTGGTCCCCGCGGCGCCGACCGACGCCTGCGTGCGGCCGTACTCGCGCAGTCCCGTCTTCGCGACGGTGCCGCCCATGGCCTGCGCCATCGCCTGGAAGCCGTAGCAGATGCCCATGACGGGGACGCCGGCCTCGAACAGCGCGGGGTCGATCTGCGGGGCGCCGGGCTCGTACACCGAGGACGGACCGCCGGAGAGGATGACGGCGGCGGGGTCCTTCGCGAGCATGTCGGCGGCGGACATGCTGTGAGGCACGATCTCGGAGTAGACGTGCGCCTCGCGCACGCGGCGGGCGATCAGCTGGGCGTACTGGGCGCCGCAGTCGACCACCAGGACGGGACGATGCTGGGTGGGCTGGGTCATGCGCGCTCCTCCGATGCGGGTCGCAGCTCATGGGTGATGCGTCGCTCCACGAAGAACGACAGCAGCGGCACGATGCCGCCGAAGAACATGGTCGCCAGGCGGCCGTAGCCCCAGCGGGCCTGCAGCCACAGCTGCATCACGGTCGCGAGGTACACGATGTAGACCACGCCGTGGACCTGGGCGAGCGTCAGGAAGAACGGGTCCCACGACTCGGGCACCCCGAGCGCGTCGATGTAGCGCAGCATCCCGAGGAACACCACGATCAGCAGCGTTCCGGTGATGATGGCCATGACCCGGTAGCGCGTGAGCGCACCGGGCGTGGGTCGGGGTGCTTCGGTCACGAACGGTCCTCCGTGGTCTCCGCGTCCTCGGGGGCGGACGGCGCGGCGCGACCATTGTCGCGTATCCAGCGGGCGACGATGAACAGGGCGAAGCCGCCGAAGAGCCACCACTCGACCGCGTACGCCGCGGAGCGGAAGTTGAACTCGGTGGTCGGGGGGAGCGGCTCGAGCGGGGTCCAGCCGTCGGCGCCCTCGTAGGAGACGAGCACAGCGCTGTACAGGGGCGCGGGCCACAGCTGCGCGAGCTCCGATGTCGCGAGACCGGAGGCCCAGAGCGTGCCGGGCGCCGGCGCCTCCGTCGGCAGGGAGGCGGCGCCGGTCGAGGCCTCCGCCGCCCGGAGGTACCCGGTGAGCTCGGCCTCGCCGGAGGCGAGCGACGTGGCGGGATCCTCCCCGTCGGGGCGCCAGCCGACCACCACCGCGAGGGTGGCGGGCTCGCCGGTGCCGGTGGCGTCGCCCGGCACCTCCAGCGCGCGGACGAGCAGCTCCGCCGCGACCCCGTCCACCTCGCGGCCGGTCACCACGGCGGCATCGGCGTCGAGCCACGTGCCGCTCACCGTCACCTGCCGTCCGAGCGCCTCGCCCGGGCTCTGCGCGGGCGCGATGACGTCGGCCAGCGGCACGGCCGGCTCCGGCTGCACCGTGCGTCCCGTGGTCTCCGCGCGCGACCACTGCCACCAGCCCAGCGCGCCGCAGCCCACCACCGCCACGACGCCGACCAGCGCGGCGACGAGCACGCGTCCCCACAGGATCCGCGCGGCGTCCGGAGCGGTCACTCCCCGCCCCGTCGCGACCGCGGCTCATCCAGCGCGACGTCCTGGTCCGTCGCGCGCGCGGTGCGGGTCATCACGCGGTCGCGGCCGGCCTGCTTGGCGTCGTAGAGCGCATCGTCGGCGCGCTTGACCACCCGGTGCGCGACGTCGTCGCCGGCGCTGTCGGACACGCCGATCGACATGGTGACGGGATGGACGTGGTCGCCGCAGGGGATCGGCTCGTCGCCGACAAGGTGCCTCATGCGCTCCATCATGGTGCGTGCGTCGTCGAGGCCCGTGTCGGCGAGGACGAAGATGAACTCCTCCCCGCCCCATCGCCCGAGCGCGTCCGTGACCCGGAGCTGGTCGCGCAGGCGCTCGCCGATGGTCGAGAGCACGCGGTCGCCGCAGATGTGTCCGTGCTGGTCGTTGAGCTGCTTGAAGCGGTCGAGGTCCGCGACCGCGACCGCGTACGTCGCGTCGCCCCCGGCCAGCTCGTCGAGGCGCGCCGCGATCGGTCGCCGGTTCGCGAGCCCCGTGAGCGGATCGGTGTTGGCCAGGTACTCGGCGCGGGCCGCGTGCTGGCCGGCCTGGTCCTGCGCCAGGATCGCGCGATGGTGCGCCACTCCCGACAGCACGAACATCAGCGTGGCCGTGATCACCGCGTTGACCGTGAAGATGGTGCCCAGATCGCCGTCGGTCGGCGGGGCGAACGGGCCGAGCGGAGGCGCGAGCAGCTGGCACGCGAGGAAGGTGACCGCGCCGATGACCACGAACGTCCACCGCCACGCGCGCTGGCGGTCGGTGAAGACGATGAAGACGATCTGCGCCGCGGTGATGAGGTAGAGCTGGTGGCCGGCCCGCCAGCCCGTGAGCGCGGTCATGTAGACCACGGCGCCGATCGAGAGCGACAGGAACACGATCGCCACGCCCAGCTGATGGCCGCGGCTGAGCGCCACCCACATGGCGACGAACAGCACCGTGACCACCACGTTGAGGATCGGGATGGGACCGCCGGGGATGCCGGTCGCGACGAGCATCACCAGGTAGCCGACGGTCGACGCGAGGGCGATCGCGAGGAAGACGCGCATCGCGCCGGCGGCCCGTCCCGCATCCCCCTGCAGCCGGCCGTCGCGCCGCTCGAAGGCACGCATCACCGCATCGGGCAGCCGCCTGCCCACGGTGGTGATCGCACCCAGCTTCATCAGGCCCTTCCTCAGCATGTCGGCGCGCCGCGCCAGCGCGACGGATGCCCCTCAGCGCCGTCGCCCCGGCCAGCCTACGTGGTCGTGCCGTACGGCGGCATCGTCATGCGACCACCTCGCGGGCGATCGACACGTTCCGGCCGGACTCCTTGGCCTCGTACAGGCAGGCGTCCGCGATGCGCAGCGTGTCCTCGAAGGGCACCCCGCGGATGGCGAAGGCGGCCCCGACGGAGACGGTCACCCCGGGCGCACCGTCCATCGCCAGCTCGTCCTCGACGTCCCGACGCAGGCTCTCCGCGAGACGGCGGACCCGACCAGGCCAGGCGTCCGGGACCACCATCAGGAACTCCTCGCCACCCCAGCGTGCGAGAGACGCGTCGGGCCTGCCGCACGCCGCGAGCACCGCGGCGACCTTGGCGAGCACCCGGTCCCCCTCCGCGTGGCCCAGCCGGTCGTTCACGCTCTTGAAGCGGTCGACGTCGATGAGCAGCAGCGCGTAGGCGCCCTCCTCCGGAGCGGCGGCGAGCAGCGGTGCGACGCCCCGGCGGTTCAGGAGCCCGGTGAGGGAGTCCGTGTCGGCGGCCCGCTGCGCCTCGTCGAGCAGGCGGTCGGCGCGGCTGCGCTCCTGACGCAGGTACAGGTCGTTGTAGAGCGCGACGGTCGCGAAGATCGCGAGCGCGGAGAACACGTTGCCCACCGCGACCGCCTGGGTCCACGTGCGGGACACCTCGACCATCGGCTCGGCGAAGCGCGGGTCGAGGTACACGAAGGCGACCGCGGCTCCCACGATCGCCGTCGACGTGAGGCGCATGGCGCGACGATGCTGCTCGAACATCACGAACGACAGGGTGGGCACCGACAGCATCGCGAGCTGGAAGGCCGAGTCCCGTCCGTACAGGTGCGTGAGGTAGCCGTACTGCACGAGCGCCGCCGCGAGCCCGAGCGCGGGAGCGAGCACGTGGAGCCCTCGCGCGTTCATCCACAGGCACAGCATCCAGGTGAGGATCAGCAGGGAGTGGGTCACGGCGGGATAGGGCTGGCTGCTCGAGCTGTGCAGCGCGAAGGTGACGGTCCACGGCACCGCGACCACGGAGGCGAGCACGAAGAAGTGGTTGGCGCCGAGCACGGCTCGGGCGGCGTCCCGGGGCAGGCCGACGACGCCCACGGTCGTCGACACGACCCAGGCGCGCCCGACGGAGGCCCTCAGCCCCATGTCGCTCCCCGAGCTCAGGGGGTTCGCGCGGCGCCCTCAGCTGCGTCGCCCTCACCCCTCCTCCCAGGAGTCTAGGCAGGCGCATCATGCGAGGCACAAGGCCGAGTGGGGAGCATCACACCCGCGTCATCGCCCGGCGGCGGATACCCCCCACGGGACCTTGGGCCGACGAGCACCCCTCCAGTCGTGAAAACATGGGGCCGTGTCTCGGAGCATCTACATCGCATCGGCCGAGGGCGACACGGGCAAGTCCACCATCGCGCTCGGCATCACCAACCTTCTGGCCAAGCAGGTGGGCCGCGTCGGGATCTTCCGCCCCGTCGCGCGCACCACGGACGGCCGTGGGGACTACGTGCTCGAGCTGCTGCTCGGCCACGACAGCATCGACCTGACCTACGACGAGGCGATCGGCGTCACCTATGACGACGTGCACGCCGACCAGGAGAAGGCGCTCACCACGATCGTGCAGCGCTTCCACGAGGTGGAGCGGCGCTGCGACGCCGTCGTGATCGTCGGCACCGACTACACGGACGTCTCGGCGACCGCGGAGCTGGAGTTCAACGGCCGGATCGCCGCGAACCTGGGCGCGCCGGTCGCGCTGGTCGTGCGTGGCCACGACCGCACGCCGCTCGAGATCGCGCAGGTGGTCGACCAGGCGCGCACCGAGCTGGAGGGCAGCCACGCCGCGGTCGCGGCGCTGTTCGTCAACCGCGCCAAGCCCTCGGACGTCGAGCAGGTCGAGGCGCTCATGCCTCAGGAGCTGATCGCCGGCGTCCTCCCCGAGGACCCGATCCTGGTCGCGCCGTCGCTCAAGCAGCTGATGGACGCGGTCGGCGGCCAGCTGGTGTCGGGCGATGCCACCCTGCTGACCCGCGAGACGCGCGACATCATCGTCGGCGCGATGACCACGTCGAACCTTCTCGACCGGCTCGAGGACGGCGCCGTCATCATCACCCCGGGCGACCGCGCGGACACCCTGCTGGCGCTCCTCGCGGCTCACGGCGCCGAGGGCTTCCCCGCCCTCACCGGCATCATCCTCTCGGGCGGCTTCGAGCCCCGCTCGGCCGTGCGCCGCCTGGTCGAGGGGCTCGGCTCCTCGCTGCCGGTGGTCCGCACGGACATGGACACCTTCGAGACGGCCAACCGTTGCTCGCTGACCAACGGCCGGCTCTCGCGCGAGTCCCAGCTCAAGGTCGACACCGCGCTCGCGATGTTCGAGCAGCGCGTCGACGCCGAGCACCTCACGAGCATCCTCGACGTCGCCGGCACCGACGTGATCACGCCGCTCATGTTCGAGTACGGCCTGCTGGACCGTGCCCGGGCCCGCAAGCAGCACATCGTCCTGCCCGAGGGCAACGACGACCGCATCCTTCGCGCGGCCTCGTCGCTCCTCACCCGCAACGTGGTGGATCTCACGATCCTGGGCGAGGAGGCCGCCATCCGGTCGCGCGCGGGCGAGCTCGGGCTCGAGCTCGACGCGGCCCGCGTGATCGACCCCACGGACCCCGAGTACGTGGAGCGCTTCGCGGCCGAGTACTACGAGATGCGCAAGCACAAGGGCGCGACGCTGGACGCGGCGCGAGACCGGGTGCAGGACTCGAGCTACTTCGGCACGATGATGGTGCAGCTCGGCCTCGCCGACGGCATGGTCTCGGGCGCGGTGCACACCACGGCCCACACCATCCTGCCGTCCTTCCAGATCATCAAGACGGTGCCGGGCGTCTCGGTCGTGTCCTCGGTCTTCTTCATGTGCCTCGCGGACCGCGTCCTGGTCTACGGCGACTGCGCGGTCAACCCCGACCCGACGGCGGAGCAGCTCGCGGACATCGCGATCTCGTCCGCGGACACCGCCGCCCAGTTCGGCGTGGAGCCGAGGATCGCGATGCTCTCCTACTCGACCGGCGAGTCGGGCACCGGCTCGGACGTCGACAAGGTGCGCGAGGCGACGCGGATCGTCAAGGAGCGCCGCCCCGACCTGCTGGTCGACGGACCCATGCAGTACGACGCCGCGGTCGAGCCGTCGGTCGCGCGGTCGAAGGCCCCCGGCTCCCCCGTCGCGGGCCAGGCGACCGTGCTCGTGTTCCCCGACCTCAACACCGGCAACAACACCTACAAGGCCGTCCAGCGCTCCGCCAACGCGGTCGCGGTCGGCCCGGTCCTGCAGGGCCTGCGCAAGCCGGTCAACGACCTCTCGCGCGGCGCGCTGGTGCAGGACATCGTCAACACGGTCGCCATCACGGCGATCCAGGCTCAGAACCTCGACAACCCGGAAGGCAACGCGTGAGCGTCAACACCCAGGGCATCGCCCTCGTCCTCAACTGCGGCTCCAGCTCGATCAAGTACCAGGTGGTCGACACCACCCGGGAGGAGCCCCTCGCGTCCGGCCTGGTCGAGCGCGTCACCGACCACAACGAGGGCGTCCGCTCGGTCATCGAGTCGCTGTCCGAGCCCGGCTCGGGCGTCGACCTGTCGCAGCTGACCGCGGTGGGCCACCGCGTGGTGCAGGGCGGATCGGAGTTCTCGGCGCCGACCATCATCGACGACGAGGTCCAGGACGCCATCGCGAAGCTCGCCGTGCTCGCGCCGCTCCACAACCCCGGGCACGTCGCCGGCATGGCGGCCGCCCGCGCCGCGTTCCCCGACATCCCGCACGTCGCGGTCTTCGACACCGCCTTCCACCAGACGCTGTCCGAGGCCGCCTACTCGTACGCGATCGACCAGCGCCTCGCCCACGAGCACGGGATCCGTCGCTACGGCTTCCACGGCACCTCGCACGGCTACGTGTCCCGCGAGTGCGCCGAGCTCATGGGCCGCGACCCCAAAGAGCTGCGCATCATCACGCTGCACCTGGGCAACGGCGCCTCGGCGGACGCCGTCAAGGGCGGCGTCGCGATCGACACGTCGATGGGGCTGACCCCGCTCGACGGGCTCGTGATGGGCTCGCGCACCGGCGCGATCGACCCCGCGGTGGTGTTCCACCTCCACCGCGCGGCGGGCATGGACATCGACGAGATCGACGAGCTGTTCAACAAGCGCTCCGGCATGCTCGGCCTCACCGGCTACTCCGACATGCGCGACGTCCACAAGGCGATCGAGGGCGGCAGCCACGAGGCGCAGGTCGCGCTCGACATCTACTGCCGCCGCATCAAGGGCTACGTCGGGCAGTACATGGCGCAGCTCGGCGGCCTCGATGCCATCGTGTTCACCGCGGGCGTGGGCGAGAACGACGACATCGTCCGCCTCGAGTCGCTGCGCGGGCTCGCGGAGCTCGGCATCGAGATCTCCGAGGAGCGCAACGCGGGTCGCAAGAAGCAGGCCACGCTGATCTCGACCGACGAGTCGAAGGTCCAGATCTGGGTCATCCCGACCAACGAGGAGCGCGCCATCGCCGTGCAGTCGATCGCCGCGGTGTCCTGACCACAGCATCGTCCGTCCCGAGGGGCCGTCACCGGAGGGTGGCGGCCCCTCGGCGTTCCTGCGTCCTCTCCCCTGCCGTCCGCCCCCCCCGGACAGTGCGCGGCGGGACGATGCGGGGGTCCGGGAGGCGTCGATGTCACCCGAGATCCACCTCGGAAGCGGGACCTTCGCCGCGACGTGTGAACGTTAACCATGCGAGGCTGAGGTATCCGCCGACAGGGAGGTCACCATGACACCGCAGCCGTGGTCCGCACGCACCACCGAGTCCGCCACCGACGCCGAGGTCGAGGCCATCGACCTGTGGTGGCGCACCGCCAACTACATGTCCGTGGGGCAGATCTACCTGCTCGACAACCCGCTCCTGCGCGAGCCGCTGGACCGCGATCACGTGAAGAAGCGCCTGGTGGGCCACTGGGGCACCACCCCCGGCCTGAACTTCATCTACACACACCTCAACCGCATGATCAAGGCGCGGCAGCAGCCGACGATGTACATCATCGGACCCGGCCACGGCGGCCCCGGCCTGGTCGCGGCGTCCTACCTCGAGGGCACCTACAACGAGACGTACCCCGAGATCTCCGAGGACGAGCGCGGCCTCCAGCGCCTGTTCAAGCAGTTCTCGTTCCCCGGCGGCATCCCGTCGCACGTCGCGCCCGAGACCCCGGGCTCGATCCACGAGGGTGGCGAGCTCGGCTACGCGCTCAGCCACGCCTACGGCGCCGCGTTCGACAACCCGCACCTGCTGGTCGCGGCCGTGGTCGGCGACGGCGAGGCCGAGACCGGCCCGCTCGCGACGTCGTGGCACTCGAACAAGTTCATCAACCCCGCCACCGACGGCGTGGTCCTCCCGATCCTGCACCTGAACGGCTACAAGATCGCGAACCCGACCGTGCTCAGCCGCATCTCCGAGGAGGAGCTGGTCGACCTGATGAAGGGCTACGGCCACAAGCCGCACGTCTTCACCGCGGGCTTCGACGACGAGTCGCCCGCCTCCTTCCACGCCCGCTTCGCCGCCGTGCTCGACGACGTCATGGACGAGATCGCGGCGATCAAGGCCGAGGCCGCCGTGAACCCCGGCATGGACCGTCCGATGTGGCCCATGATCGTGCTGCGCACCCCCAAGGGCTGGACGTGCCCGCCGGAGATCGACGGCAAGCGCACCGAGGGATCGTGGCGCGCGCACCAGGTGCCGCTGTCCAACGCCCGCGACACTGACGACCACCTCCACACCCTGGAGTCCTGGCTGCAGTCGTACGGACCGGACGACCTGTTCGACGAGGACGGCGTGGTCCGTCCCGAGGTGCTCGCGACCGTCCCCGAGGGCGACCTGCGCATGTCCGCCCGGCCCGAGGCCAACGGCGGCCTGCTGATGAAGGACCTGGTCATGCCCGACTACCGCGACTTCGCGGTGGACGTGCCCGCGCCCGGCGCCGAGATCGGCGAGGCCACCCGGACGCTCGGCGAGTTCCTCCGCGAGGTCATGCGGAGCAACCCCGACAACTTCCGCGTGTTCGCCCCCGACGAGCTCGCCTCGAACCGCATCCAGGCGGTGCTCGAGGTCACCGACAAGGTGTGGAACGCCGAGATCGACCCCGACGACGGCCCGATGTCCCACGAGGGCCGCGTGGTCGAGATGCTGTCCGAGCACCAGTGCCAGGGCTGGCTCGAGGCCTACAACCTCACGGGCCGCCACGGCCTGTTCACCTCGTACGAGGCGTTCATCCACATCGTCGACTCGATGTTCAACCAGCACGCGAAGTGGCTCAAGGTCGCTCACGAGCTGCCGTGGCGCCGGCCCATCCCGTCGCTCAACTACCTGCTCTCGAGCCACGTGTGGCGCCAGGACCACAACGGCTTCTCGCACCAGGACCCGGGCTTCATCGACCACGTGGTGAACAAGAAGGCCGAGGTGGTGCGCGTGTACCTGCCCGCCGACGCGAACACCCTGCTGGCGACCTACGACCACTGCCTGCGCAGCCGCGACCACGTCAACGTGGTGGTGGCCGGCAAGCAGCCGCAGGCCCAGTGGCTCACCATCGAGGAGGCGGAGAACCACTTCGCGCGTGGCGCGGGCATCTGGGACTTCGCCTCCAACGTGCCGCTCGGCGAGGAGCCCGACGTGGTGATGGCGGGCATCGGCGACGTGCCCACCATGGAGGTGCTCGCGGCGATCGACATCATCCGCGAGGAGCTCCCGGAGCTCAAGGTCCGCATGGTCAACGTGGTGGACCTGATGAGGCTGCAGCCGGAGAAGGAGCACCCGCACGGCATGTCGGACCGCGAGTTCGACCAGCTCTTCACGGCGGACAAGCCGGTGATCATGAACTACCACGGCTACCCGTGGCTCATCCACCGCCTCACGTACCGCCGCAACGGCCACGCGAACCTCCACGTCCGCGGCTTCAAGGAGGAGGGCACCACCACCTCGCCGTTCGACATGGCGATGGTCAACGACATCGACCGCTACCACCTGGTCATGGACGTCATCGACCGCGTCCCGTCGCTGGGCACCCGCGCCGCAGTCCTGCGTCAGAAGCTGCAGGACAAGCGGTTCGAGGCGCAGCGCTACGCGTACGAGACCGGCGCTGACCTCCCCGAGGTCGCCGAGTGGGTCTGGTCCGGGGCGGGCACCGAGGTGCAGGCCAAGCTCTCGGGCGCGCTCGCGACCGACGGCGACAACGAGTAGGGACTCCTCTCCCGGATCCTCAGGGGGGCGATGCGCGGGCCGGCCCCGCGCATCGTCCCCCGTCGCGCGCTCGCGGAAGCCCCCGGTGCGCGCTCCCGGCCACGCCAACGCCCCATGACGCGGATCGTGTCGGTCCCGGGCCCTGATCCGGTCCTATCAAGGGATCCGTGACGTCCGACCCCGGTGCTGTCCCGTCGCCGAGGCATAGGTTGGTCCCATGCTCGCCGCCTACGCCGCCCGGTTCAGCCCCGACGATCCCGCCAGCGCCCTCGAGGTGGGCGAGCGTCCCGAGCCCGAGGCGCGCGAGCACTGGTCGACCGTGACGGTGCGCGCCGCGAGCGTCAACCACCACGACGTGTGGTCCCTCAAGGGCGTCGGCCTCTCCGAGGCCCAGCTCCCGATGATCCTCGGCTGCGACGCGGCCGGCGTGACCGACGACGGCACCGAGGTGGTCGTCCACGGGGTGATCGGCGCCGACGGGCACGGGGTCGGTCCCCGCGAGCCGCGCAGCATCCTGTCCGAGCGCTACCCGGGCACGCTGGCGGAGAGGGTCGCGGTGCCGACGGCGAACCTGATCCCCAAGCCGCCGGAGCTCACCTGGGAGGACGCCGCCTGCCTCCCCACCGCGTGGCTCACGGCGTACCGCATGCTGTTCCACGGCGCCGGCCTCACGCCCGGGCAGTCGGTGCTGGTCCAGGGCGCCGGCGGCGGCGTCGCGTCCGCGGCGATCGCGCTCGGCTCGGCCGCGGGCCTCGACGTGTTCGCCACGTCACGCACCGAGGCCAAGCGCACCGCGGCCCTCCGGATGGGGGCCGTCGCCGCGGTCGAGCCCGGCGCGCGGCTGCCGATGCGCGTGGACGCCGTGATCGAGACGGTGGGCAAGGAGACCTGGAGGCACACGATCGCCTCGGTCAAGAACGGCGGGACCATCGCGATCGCCGGCCACACCACGGGCGACCCCGATCCCGCCCTCCTCACGCGCGTCTTCTTCCACGAGCTCCGCATCCAGGGCGTCACCATGGGCACCCGCGAGGATCTCGCGGCGCTGATGGCGTTCCTGGTCCGCACCGGGCTGCGGCCGACCGTCGACTCCGTGCACCCGCTCTCCCGGGCGGACGATGCGGTGCGGAGGGTCGTCGCGGGCGACCACGTGGGCAAGGTGGTGGTCACGCCGTGACCGTCGCGCCCGGGCCGCGCCGACGACGCGGCCCGCTCGACGTGGCGTTCGTCGTCGCCTTCGGCATCATCGGCGCGCTGCAGCTGTGGTCGCTGCTCACCTCGGCCCCGGCCGTCGACCAGGCGGCGGGCATCGCGCGGATCCTGGTGCTTCCTCTCGCGCTGCTCCTGATCGGCGTCGGCGTCGCACGCGCCCGACGCGCGGGAGGCGGCGGGTCGACGTAGCGTGGTGGCACCGGCACGACGTCCCGTGCCACCCGGGGGGGGAGCCACCATGACGGAGCACGAGGTTCGCGAGACCCACGACCACGGTCCCGACCGCGGTCGCTCGGCCGTCGCGCGCAGCGACCACGCCGACGAGCATTGAGCGAGAGCCCGTGTCGAGGTACCTGATCTCGTTCCCGAGCGGGGCGATGGACCGGACCGGCACCGACCTGCGGACGGTCGCGGAGGACGCGCACGCGGTGGTCGCCGCGGCCAAGGCCGCTGGCGTCTGGGTGTTCGGCGGCGGCATCGACGAATCCGTCCCGCCCGTGAGGGTCGCGGGCGACGGCACGGTCACCCCGGGCACCTATCCGCAGACCGCGCGGATCGAGGGTGGCTACAGCGTCCTCGACTGTGCGGACCGGGACGCGGCTCTCGCCTGGGCGGCGCGGTTCGCGGCGGCGTGCCGGTGCGCGCAGGAGGTACGCGTCTTCGGCGACGATCCGGAGAGCTGACGCTCAGAGGGCTCGCACGTACTCGCGGATCACCTGCACGCCACCCATCGCGGCCGCATCCCCATGATCCCGCGCGGCCTGCCGCAGCTCCCTCGGGTCGATCCCCCAGGCGCGCAGGTCCCCCGTGTGCCCGATGAGCCAGCGCTCGATCGCCTCGGGGTCGGCCTCCGGATGGAACTGGACCGCGAGCCAGGGACCGAGCGCGAACGCCTGGTTCCGGTTGGCCGCGGTCGAGGCGAGCAGCACGGCGCCGTCCGGCAGCGTGAAGGTGTCCGTGTGCCAGTGGAGCACCGGGGCGCAGTCGAGCGCGCGGAGCGGGCCCCGCCGTCCGGCCTCGGTGACCTCGACGGGCGCGAAGCCGACCTCGCGCGCGCCCGGCAGGACCGACGCGCCCGCCACCAGCGCCATGAGCTGAGCCCCGAGGCACACCCCGACGGTGGGCCGGTCGCGGCGCGCCGCGAGCACCGCGCGCACCTGGTCGAGCACCGGATACCCGGCTGAGTCCGGAGCATCGATGGGCGCGCCGAGCACGATCGCGAGCTCGGCGCCTGACGCCTCGGTCACGTCGTCGACGCCGGCGTCGAGGTAGCGGACCTCATAGCCGTGGGCTCGGAGCTCGGGCTCCCATACGCCCAGGTCCTCGAAGGCGACGAAGCGGATGACGTCGCAGCGCAGCGTCACGGCGTGAGACCGCGACGCTTCGCGATGGCGCCCGACACCACGCGCCAGCCGATCAGCCCCGCCGCGATGAACGTGCCGGCGACGATCACGAAGGACACCTGCACGCCCTGGCCGGTGGCCGCACGCAGCGCCATGCCGCCGACCAGGGTCGCCGCCCACACGATCGCTCCGGTCCTCCTCCAGTCGCATGGCGCGTTCCAGCCGCGCGACAGCAGCCAGCCGGCGGCCGCTCCCGCCGCGAACGGCCAGTACGTGGTGAGCAGTCCGAGGCCGTCGTCGCCGAGGATCCCCTCGTCATGGCTCGCACGCCCGATGGCGGCGAACACCGCGATCGCGCCGGCGTCCAGTGCCGCGGCGCCGCACGCCGCCTGCCTGATGTTCATGCGGCGAGCCTAGTCACCACCGCCGCCACCACGGATGAGGACTCAGCGTCCCGACGGGCGCAGATCCGCCGAGATCGGAGGACTCACCGTCCCGACTAAAATCGTCGGGTGGCTCATCTCCTGGGCGCGGAGGCGCTCCACCTCGACTTCGGCACCGGCACGGTCCTCGGCTCCATCTCCGTGGGCCTCGACGACGGCGACCGCATCGGCATCGTCGGCGCCAACGGCGCGGGCAAGTCCAGCCTCATGAAGATCCTCGCGGGCCGCCTCGCCCCTCACGACGGCCGCGTCACGGTCGCGCGCGGCACCCGCATCGGCGTCCTCGACCAGTCGGACCACGTGGACACCGCGCTGACCGTCGCCCAGGCGATCGTCGGCGACATGGACGAGCACGAGTGGGCCGCCGACCCGCGGGTGCGCGACATCATGTCCGGCCTGGTCCCCGACCTGCCCGCCGACGCCGTGGTCGGCGACCTCTCCGGAGGCCAGCAGAGGAGGGTGGCCCTCGCGCACGTGCTGGTCGGCGATCACGACGCCGTCTTCCTCGACGAGCCCACCAACCACCTCGACGTCGAGGGCGTCACGTGGCTCGCGGAGCACCTCAAGCGCCGGTGGGCGGCGAACAAGGGCGCCCTGCTGGTGGTCACCCACGACCGCTGGTTCCTCGACGAGGTCACCACCCGCACCTGGGAGGTCCACGACGGCGAGGTCGACATGTACGAGGGCGGCTACGCGGCCTACGTGCTCCAGCGGGTCGAGCGCGACCGCATCGCCGCCGTCACCGAGCAGCGCCGCCAGAACCTCATGCGCAAGGAGCTCGCGTGGCTGCGTCGCGGCGCCCCCGCGCGCACCTCCAAGCCCAAGTTCCGGATCGACGCCGCCAACGCCCTCATCGAGGACGTCCCGCCGATCCGCGACTCGGTCAGGCTCCACCGCATGGCCGCCGCGCGCCTGGGCAAGGACGTGGTCGAGCTCATCCGGGTCGGGGTCGCGTACGGCGACCACGAGGTGCTCCACGACCTCGACTGGAACATCGGCCCCGGCGACCGGATCGGCCTCCTCGGGGAGAACGGCGCCGGCAAGTCCACCCTGCTGCGCCTGGTCACGGGCGAGCAGGAGCCCACGACCGGCCGGGTCAAGACCGGCGTCACCGTCCGCGTCGCCCAGCTCAGCCAGCAGCTCGCCGAGCTCGAGGAGCACGCCGACGAGCGCGTCTCCGCCGTGGTCAAGCAGTTCTCCTCGATCACCCTGTCCGACGGCCAGGAGATGACCCCGGGCCAGCTGCTCGAGCGCATGGGCTTCACGTCGGCCCAGCTCAAGACCCCCGTCGGACGGCTGTCCGGCGGCCAGCGACGCCGCCTCCAGCTGCTGGTGGTGCTCCTGTCCGAGCCCAACGTGCTGGTCCTCGACGAACCGACCAACGACCTCGACACGGACATGCTCGCCGCGCTCGAGGACCTGCTCGACGCGTGGCCGGGCACGCTGATCGTCGTCAGCCACGATCGCTACCTCATGGAGCGGATCACCGACACGCAGTTCGCGGTGGTCGACGGCGGCCTCCGTCACCTGCCCGGCGGCGTCGACGAGTACGTCGAGCTGTCGCGGCGGCGCCGCGCGGCCCGGTCCGGCATCGGCACGTTCGGACCGGACGATGCGGCGGCGAGGGACGATGCGCCGGTCGCCGTGAGCGGCGCGGAGCGTCGCGAGGTCGAGAAGGAGCTGAAGGCGGTCGAGCGCCGCATGGCGAAGCTCGGCGAGCTCACGGAGGGCACGCACCACGAGATGGTCATGCACGACCAGTCGGACTTCGCGGCGCTGGCGACGTTCATGAGGACGCTCAAGGAGTACGAGGAGGAGACGGCCGAGCTGGAGGACCGCTGGCTCGACCTGTCCGAGCGCCTCGGCTGACGCGCAACACCGGCGACACACGCCGCGCGTACTGTCGCGGGCATGGACGTGTCGATCGTCGGCGCCACGGGTGACGTGGGCCGGGCCATCTGCGGCCAGCTCATCGAACGCGGAGAGCTCGGGCCGACGTCGCGGCTGCAGCTGGTGGGCAGGCCCGGGGGCGCGAGCGGCCAGGCGGTCCACGGGCTGCGCGTCGACCTGATCGACGCGCACGACGAGCACGCTCCCCACATCGACGTCGCCGACCGGCCCGAGGACGTGGTCGCCGACGTGGTGGTGATGGCCGCGGGCCGCACGCTTCCCACCGGCACCGGAGTCACGATCGACCGGGACGCCCTCGCGCGCGACAACCGCCGCACCTTCGAGGAGTACGCCGACGCGCTGGCGGAGCACGGCAGCGGTCACGAGATCGTGATCGTGGTCGCGAACCCGGTCGAGCTCGCGGTCGAGGTCTTCTCCCATGCGCTCGGCCGCCACCGCGTCATCGGCATGGGCGCCTGGCTCGACACGCTCCGGTTCCGGCGCGAGATCGCCGCCACGCTGGGCATCCGGCGCCATCGCGTCGGGGGCTTCGTGGCCGGTCAGCACGGTGACCGCATGGTGCCCCTGTGGTCCGCCGTGCGGCTGCGAGGCCTCGACGCGGACGAGCGAGCCGAGATCGTGACGCGCCTGCGCGGGGACCGCACGCTGACCTCCTTCGCGTCCGAGATCGCCGCCGCGAAGCAGCGGATCACGGGCATGGCGGACATCGCGGAGGCCTTCGCCGCCGTCGACACGCTGCCGCCGGACGTTCAGGCCGTGGTGCGGCCGTACCTGACGCACCAGAGCGGCGCGAAGACGGCGCACGGCACCGCCAATGCGACCGTCGACCTCATCCGTACCATCCTGGACGGCCGCGACATCGTGGTCGCGGGTCAGGTGCTCCTCGACGGCGAGATCGAGCTCGGCGGCATGCCATGGCGGGGCGTGCTCGGCGTGCCCGTCGCGGTCGGACCTGACGGGTGGACACGGGTCATGCTCGACGACCTCGCCGCCGACGAGCGCCGCATGCTGTGGGAGGTCGGGCAGGCGATCAACGAGTCGCTCGTCGCCTGGGGCGGGGGCGCCCCGTGACCGCCGTCAGCACGCGCTGGTTCGCGTTCGTCGAGGTCGACGACCGGGCGGGCGCGTCGAGCGCCCTCACCGGCGTCTTCTCCGAGCGGGGCGTGAGCTTCGCCTCGATCTCGACGCTCGACGTCCACGACGGCCGCGGCACGGTCTGCGTCGAGTTCACCGCGTCCGAGCGGCTCGCCCACGTCCTGGTGAGGACTCTCGAGCGGCTCGCCGTGGTGCGCGCGGTCGTGCTGATCCGGGCGGACGATGCGGGGGTCGGGGCGGTGGCCGTGCTCACGGGCGTCGTCGGAGATGTCGAGGCGGGGCCCGGGGTGACGGTGCACTCGCACGCCGAGGGAGGCGCCCCGATCACGATGCTCGCCGGGCCCCTGACCGACGTGCGCGCCACGATGGCGGATCTTCGCGGGCGGGGCGCCGTCGTCGAGGCCCTCACGGTGCTGCCCCCACGCTGACGGGGACGACGCGCTCGTCCAGGAGGCGCATCGTCCCCGCCACGGAGACGGGCGGGATCAGACGCCCATGGCGACTTGCTCCCTCACGGCGTCGGTCGCCGCGGCCGGCGCGTCGGGATGGGGTACGACGACCGCACGGCCGAGCAGCGTCCCCTTCTCGAGATGCTCGTAGGCCTCGAGCGCATGGTCGAGGGAGAACCGGGTGACGTCGACCTCGATGTGACCGTCGCGGTAGAGCGCCGCGAGCTCGTGCAGCTCCTCGATGGTGCCCCAGTAGGTGTTCGTCAGCTCCGCCTCGTAGGGGTTGGAGTAGAAGTCCCACTGCACGGGTCCGCCCGCGATGCCGACCACGGTGATCCGGCCCTGCTTCGCGACCACCTTCTGCGCGAGCTGGATGGTCGGGGTGAGGCCCACGAAGTCGAAGACGGCGTCGACGCCGCGCCCGCCTGTGAGCTCCCGGATGCGTTCGGCCTGGGCATCGCCGCCCGACACCGTCACGGCGCCGCGGCGGCCCGCGAGCTCCATCGCCTCGGGCTTCATGTCCGTGGCGATGACCGTGGCCGCGGTGGTGGCCTTGAGCACCTGGACCGCGATCTGACCCAGACCGCCCAGGCCGATGACCAGGGCCGTCTTGCCGCCGCCCTGGAGCTTGTCGAGCGCGAGCTTGATCGCGTGATACGGCGTCAGACCGGCGTCCGCGAGGGGCGCCGCGGCGACCGGGTCGGCGTCGCCCAGCGGGATCAGGTTGCGGGCGGGGACCGTCATGTACTCGGCCATGCCGCCGTCCTTGCCCAGCCCGGATGCGAGGAACGGGGTCTGCGCGGCGTTCTCGCAGTACGTGTCCTGGCCGCGAGAGCAGGCGGCGCAGTGGCCGCAGCCGATGGGCCCGTAGACCAGGTAGGCGTCGCCCTTGGTGAGGCCGAGCACACCCTCGCCGACCTCCTCGATCCAGCCCGCGGTCTCGTGTCCGAGGGTGTAGGCCGGAGCGAGCTGCGGGCCCACCGTCGACTCGTCGAACTGGTCGTAGACCGCGACGTCGGAGTGGCACGCACCCGCTCCCGCGACCTTGAGCAGCACCTCGCCCGGGGCGGGCGAGGGACGCTCGACCTCCTGCAGCGACGGCTTGGTCTTCCACGCGGTGAAACGCAGCGCCTTCATCAGGGAGCTCCTTCGTGGCGCCCAAGGGACGGGAGGACACTGTGCGGGCGCCGTTGCTGTACACGTGTCATACAGATCATGACACAGAAGCCCCGCGGGGTATTCCCGACGGCTGACGCGCGGCGCCGCCCCGCGCTGAGGGGCGGCGCGGCGCCGCGCACCCTCAGACGGTCGCGGGCTCGGCCTGCGAGGCCCCCTCCACCGCGACCCCGGCGGCGTCCGGGTGAGGGACCACCACCGCCCTCCCCAGCATCGTCCCTGCTTCGAGGCGGCCGTACGCCTCCAGCGCATCCTCCAGCGGGTACGGCGTGACGTCGACCTCGAGCCGTCCGGCGCGGTACAGCGCGGAGAGCTCGTGGAGCTCCTCGAGGGTGCCCATGTACGTGCCCATGATCTCGGCCTCGAAGGGCGTCGTGTAGAAGCCCCAGTCGGTCCGGCCGCCCGCGAGCCCCACCACGGTGATGCGCCCGCGGACCGCGACCACCGCCTGGGCGAGCTGCATGGTCTCGGCGGTCCCCACCAGGTCGAACACCGCGTCGACGCCGCGACCGCCCGTCAGCTCGCGGATGCGGGCCGCCTGGTCCTCGCCGCCGTCGACGATCACGGCGCCGCGGCGCGAGGCCAGGTCGCGCGCCTCGGGCTTGAGGTCCGTGGCCAGCACGGTGGCGGCGGACATCTCGCGCAGGAGCTGCACCGCCAGCTGGCCCACCCCGCCGAGGCCGATCACGAGCGCGGTGCGCCCGCCCGCCGCGAGCTTCGGGAGCGCGAGCTTGACCGCGTGATAGGCGGTGAGGCCGGCATCGACGAGCGGTGCCGCCGCGATCGGGTCCGCACCCTCGAGCGGGACCAGGTTCCGCACCGGCACGGTCATGTACTCGGCCATCCCGCCGTCCAGCCCGAGGCCGCTGCCGAGGTGGGTCATCGAGGCCACGTTCACGCACAGCGTGTCCTCGCCGCGGGAGCACGACGAGCAGTGCCCGCAGCCGCGCGCCGCGTAGACCATGTAGGCGTCGCCCTTCTCCATGCCGACGACGCCCGGCCCGGCCTCCTCGACCCACCCCGTGACCTCGTGACCGAGGACATAGGCGGGCCGGAGCTGCGGCATCGCGATCGCCTCCTCGAAGATCGCGTAGAGCGCGACATCCGAGTGGCAGGCGCCCGAGCCGGCGACCTTGAGCAGCACCTCACCCGGGCCGGGGACAGGTCGCTCCACGTCGACCAGGGTGGGCCGCGTCTTCCACGCGTCGAATCGCACAGCCTTCATGTGGGGACTCCTGACCGGCACCCTGTCGCGGGGTCCACGCGGAGCGGGCGCCGTTGCTCGCCGCGTGCACTCCCGAGCATGGCACAACTTCGCGCGGAATGTGAGTCCCGATTCACATATGCCCGTCTGGCGTGCTCATGCCGAGGCGTCGGGGCGCGCCCCGATGCGCGCGGTCATCAACATCGCGGGGTCCGAGCCCCCACGCGAGGGACGCTCAGCCGTGCTGGCCCTGGTACGGGCTGACCACCAGGTCGACCCGCTGGAACTCCTTGAGGTCGGAGTAGCCGGTGGTCGCCATCGACCGCCGCAGCGCACCCATGAGGTTGGAGGTGCCGTCGGCGTGCGACCCCGGCCCGAAAAGGATCTCCTGCAGCGGCGCCACGGTGCCGACGTGGACGCGCTCGCCGCGGGGAAGCTCGTGGTGGTGCGCCTCCTGGCCCCAGTGGAAGCCGGAGCCGGGCGCCTCCTCGGCGCGCGCGAGGGCGGCGCCGAGCATGATGGCGTCCGCGCCGCAGGCGATCGCCTTGACGATGTCGCCCGACCGGCCCAGACCACCGTCCGCGATCACGTGGACGTACCGACCGCCCGACTCGTCGAGGTAGTCGCGGCGCGCCGCGGCGACGTCGGACACCGCGGTCGCCATCGGCGCGTGGATGCCGAGCGTGGTGCGCGTGGTCTGCGCCGCGCCGCCGCCGAAGCCGACCAGGACGCCGGCCGCGCCCGTCCGCATGAGGTGGAGCGCCGCCTGGTACGTGGAGGCGCCGCCGACGATCACGGGGACGTCGAGGTCGTAGATGAACTTCTTGAGGTTGAGCGGCTCGGCCTCGCCCGACACGTGCTCCGCGCTCACGGTGGTGCCGCGGATCACGAACAGGTCGACGCCCGCCTGGAGCACCGTCTCGTAGTGCTCCTGCGTCCGCTGCGGGCTCAGCGCGCCCGCGACGACCACGCCGGCGGCGCGGATCTCCTGCAGGCGCTGCGTGATGAGGTGGTCCTTGATGGGCTCGCAGTAGAGCTCCTGCATGCGCGCGGTGGCGTGCTCGGGACCCATCGCGGCGATCTCGGCGAGCTGGTCCGTGGGGTCCTCGTACCGCGTCCACAGGCCCTCGAGGTCGAGGACGCCCAGACCACCCGCGTGGCCGAGCGCGATCGCGGTGGCGGGGCTCATCACCGAGTCCATGGGTGCGCCGATGACGGGGATCTGGAACTGGAACGCGTCGATCTGCCACCCGAGGCTGACCACCTTCGGGTCACGCGTGCGCCGCGAGGGCACCACCGCGATGTCGTCGAAGGAGTAGGCCCGGCGGCCGCGCTTGCCGCGGCCGATCTCGATCTCGTTGCTCACGGGTCACTAGCCTATCGTCCGCGCACGCCCCGGCACGTGGGACGATGCGGGACCGCCTGGGGACGGAACGTCACCCGGCGTCGGTGGTCCGTGCCAGGCTGGGACCATGAGCTGGATCGATCAGACCATGGTGGGCTTCGACACCGAGACCACGGGCGTCGCGACGGCGCGCGACCGCATCGTCACCGCCGCCCTCATCACCCGCACGGGACAGGACGTCTCCGCGCGCACCTGGCTCATCGACCCGGGCGTCGAGATCCCGGCGGCCGCCACCGCGGTGCACGGCATCAGCACCGAGCGCGCACGCGCGGAGGGTCAGGCGCCCGCAGAGGCGCTCGAGCAGATCGCCGCAGCGCTCGCCCACGCGCTCAACGCGGGTCAGCCGGTGGTCGCCTACAACGCGCAGTTCGACCTCACCATCCTCGAGCACGAGCTCGCGCGGCACGGCCTGCCGTCGCTGGTCTCGCGCCTCGACCGCGGCGAGATCCGCCCCGTCGTGGACCCCTACGTGCTCGACCGCCACCTCGACCGCTACCGCAAGGGCTCACGCAAGCTCATCGACCTCTGCACGCTGTACGCGGTCAGGGTCGAGGCGGATTCGCTGCATGCGGCGGACGCCGACGTGCTCGCCACGCTCGAGCTGGTCCGGGCCCTCGCGGCCGCGTACCCGACTCTCGCCTCGGTCGAGCTCGACGCCCTGCACGACCAGCAGATCTCCGCATACAAGGACTGGGCGACGGGGTTCGCGGCGTGGCTGAGGTCGCGAGGCCGGACCGAGGACCTGCCGGACCCGCGGTGGCCGCTGGTGCCGCGCCTCGAGGCGGTCGACGAGGCGCCCGAGGGCACGCTGTTCGCCTGAGCGCGGCGCGGTGCGGCCGGGCGTCGCCGGACGAACAGACCGGCGCGGCACGGCCGCGCGACGTCGTGTCGCGACTTGGGGCGGGCGGTCTCCTGAGCGTCACCGGGGCGGGGTTACAGTCGAGTCACCCCTGAACTGGAGGATGCAATGGAGCATTCCGGTGCCACGGCCACGGCCGTGCTGCCTGCCAACCCCCTCGCCGATGCTCACGCGCAGCTCGCCGAGGCGGTCGGACACCTCGGCCTCAGCGAGGGGACGCGACGCATGCTCGCGACCTCGCGGCGGGAGATGATGGTCTCGATCCCGCTGCGGCGCGATGACGGCTCGACCGCCGTCTACACCGGCTACCGCGTCCAGCACTCCCTCACCCGCGGCCCCGCGAAGGGCGGCCTCCGGTACGCGCCCTCGGTCGACCTCGACGAGGTCCGCGCGCTGGCGATGTGGATGACCTGGAAGTGCGCGCTCGTCGACGTGCCGTACGGCGGCGCCAAGGGCGGCGTCGCGATCGACCCGCGGGACCACTCGCACGCCGAGCTCGAGCGCGTCACGCGCAGGTACACCACGGAGATCCTGCCGATCATCGGGCCCGAGGTCGACATCCCCGCTCCGGACATCGGCACCGACGAGTCGACCATGGCGTGGATCATGGACACGTACTCCGTCGCCAAGGGCCACACGGTGCCCGGCGTGGTCACGGGCAAGCCGATCAGCCTCGGCGGCTCGCTGGGCCGCGCGCTGGCCACGTCCCGCGGAGTCGCGCACATCGCGCTGATGGCGATGGCGTCGCGCGGCATGCGGCCGGAGCACGCCACCGCCGCCGTGCAGGGCTTCGGCAAGGTGGGTCGCGGGGCCGCACGGCTGCTCGCGGAGGCGGGCGTGAAGATCCGGGCCGTGAGCGACATCGACGGCGCGATCTACATGCACGAAGGCCTCGACATCGCGCGCCTGGGCGAGCACGTCGACCGCTCGGGATCGGTGATGGGCTTCGACGGAGCGGAGGCGATCGACCCGGGATACCTCCTGACCCTCGACGTCGACGTGCTGGTGCCGGCGGCGGTCGAGGGCGTCCTTACCGAGGCCAACGCCGACCGCGTGCAGGCCTCGATCGTCGTCGAGGGGGCCAACGGCCCCACCACCAAGGCGGCCGACAGGATCCTGCGCGAGCGGGACGTGCTGGTCGTGCCGGACATCCTTGCCAACGCGGGCGGCGTGGTCGTCTCGTACTTCGAGTGGGTGCAGGCGAACCAGGCCTACCAGTGGAGCGAGCGGGACGTGAACGACCGGCTCGAGGAGCGGATGACCCGCGCGTGGCACGACGTGGTCGACTACGCGGGAGCCCACCGGCTCACGTACCGTCAGGCCGCCACCGCGCTCGCGGTGCAGCGCGTGACCGAGGCCCACCGGCTGCGCGGCCTCTACCCCTGATCGACGCGGCTCCGCGCGACCCTTCGGGCCGTCGCGCGGAGCCCGGATCAGCCGAGCAGCACGCGCACGAGCATGCCCGCGCTCATCACCACGATCAGCACGCGCAGCACCACCGGCGACACCTTGAAGAGCACGTGCGACGCGACGTAGGCGCCGACGAGCTGACCCACGATCATCACGCCGCCCACGAGCCACACCATCTTCCCCGCGACGGCGAACACCAGCAGCGACGCGACGTTGGTGGCGAAGTTGAGGGTCTTGGCGACGGCGGTCGACCGCGGCAGCTCGTACGCCCGGAGCGTGACGCCCGCGAGGGCGAACAGCGAGCCCGTCCCCGGCCCGAAGGCGCCGTCGTAGGCGCCGATCGCCGGCACCACGGTGGCCTCGTAGGGCGCCGCGGACATCCGCTCGCGCTCGGGAGGGCGATGCGCCTTCGGCACGAAGGCGAAGTAGGCGGCGATCGCCCCCAGCACGACCGGGATCACGACCCGCAACGCGTCTGAGTCAGCGAACTGAATCGCTACGGAGCCGGCCGCCGATCCCAGGAAGGCCCACAGCATCGGCCAGCGCGCATCGTCCCACCGCACGCGCCGGTGCCGCAGCATCTGCAGCGTCGCCATGCCCGTGCCGAACGAGCCCTGCAGCTTGTTCGTGCCGAGCGCCTGCAGCGGCGGCACGCCGGCGAGCAGGAGCGCGGGCAGCGTCAGCAGCCCGCCTCCTCCCGCGAGGGTGTCGAGGAACCCGGCGAGGAGCGCGACCAGCCCGAGGACCAGCAGCACCTGCCAGGTGATGTCCACCTAGTTGCGGCCGGCGTAGTTCGGCGCCTCGACGGTGATCTGCACGTCGTGCGGGTGCGACTCCTTGAGCCCCGCCGGCGTGATCCGCACGAACTTGCCCTTCGCCTGCAGCTCGGGGATGGTGCGGGCGCCGACGTAGAACATCGACTGGCCCAGGCCGCCGACCAGCTGGCGGACCACCGAGCTCAGGGGGCCCTTGTAGGGCACGCGGCCCTCGATGCCCTCGGGGATCAGGTCGTCGTCGCTCGGGGCGTCCGCCTGGAAGTAGCGGTCCTTCGAGTAGGACGTGCGCCCGCGGGACGCCATGGCGCCCATCGAGCCCATGCCGCGGTAGCTCTTGAACTGCTTGCCGTTGACCAGGACCAGGTCGCCGGGCGTCTCCGCGCAGCCCGCGAACAGCGAGCCGAGCATCACGGACGAGGCGCCGGCGACCAGCGCCTTGGCGATGTCTCCCGAGTACTGGAGCCCGCCGTCCGCGATCACGGGCACGCCCGCGTCCTTCGCGGCCTGCGCGGCCTCGTAGACGGCGGTGACCTGCGGCACTCCGACGCCGGCCACGACGCGGGTGGTGCAGATCGAGCCCGGACCGACGCCCACCTTGACCGCGTCCACGCCGGCCTCGACCAGGGCCCGGGCGCCGTCGCGGGTCGCGACGTTGCCGCCGATCACCTGGACGTGCCGCGTGGCGGGGTCGGACTTGAGGCGCTGGATCATCTCGATCATCTTGCGCGCGTGGCCGTGCGCGGTGTCGACCACCAGCGCATCGACCTCGGCCTCGACCAGGGCGGTCGCGCGCTCCCAGGCGTCGCCGTAGAAGCCCACGGCGGCGGCCACCCGCAGGCGGCCCTCCGCGTCCTTCGACGCCAGGGGGTACTTCTCGGTCTTGACGAAGTCCTTGACGGTGATGAGCCCCGTGAGGCGCCCGTCGGCGTCGACCAGCGGGAGCTTCTCCACCCGGTGCTTGGCGAGCAGCTCCGACGCCTCCTGGTTCGACACGCCCTCACGGGCGGTCACCAGCGGCATCGCGGTCATCTGGTCCGCGACCCGCAGGCGCGCGAAGTCGGCCGTGTTCACGAACCGCAGGTCGCGGTTGGTGATGATGCCCAGCAGGCGGCGGTCCGCGTCGACGACGGGAAGCCCCGAGACGCGGTACTTCGCGCACAGGGCGTCGAGCTCCGCGAGCGTCGCGTCCGGGCCCACGGTGACCGGGTCGGTGATCATCCCGGACTCGGAGCGCTTGACGATCTCGACCTGGTGGGCCTGGTCCTCGATCGACAGGTTGCGGTGCAGCACGCCCATGCCGCCCAGGCGGGCCAGGGCGATGGCGAGGCGTGCCTCGGTGACGGTGTCCATCGCGGCGGAGAGCAGCGGGACGGCGACGGTGATCTCGCGGGTCAGGCGGGTCGAGGTGTCCACCTCGGACGGGATGACGTCGGACTCCCCCGGCAGGAGGAGGACGTCGTCGTAGGTCAGTCCGGTGAACCCGAACGGGTCGTTCTCGGGCGGCGTCATTGGGCCATTCTAGGCCGCGGAGGACGCCGTGCGGCACCGTCCGAAATCGGGGGTTCACAAGCCCCGGGAACAGGTGTTATGAATGGCAGTGAGGGCGGGTGGTGCCCGACGGTGAGATGTCGGTGACCGCTTGGATACCAAGGAAGACACCTACCGGATCGGGCGGCAATGGGGCCGAGCGATCCGCCCGAGACATCCATAGGGGGCACCTCATGGAAGCCGTGGCGAAGCTGCCGGCACCGACGCAGGACCAATGGGAATGGCAATACGAGGGCGCCTGCCGGGGCGCCGATCCCGATCTGTTCTTCCACCCCGAGGGCGAACGCGGCGCGGCGAGGCGCCGGCGGGCCGAGAACGCCAAGGAGTTCTGCGCCCGCTGCCCCGTGCTGGACCTCTGCCGCGAGCGCTCGCTCATGGCGCGCGAGCCGTTCGGCGTGTGGGGCGGCCTCAGCGAGGACGAGCGCCACGCGATGCTGAGCAACAGGCTGCGCGCGGCCAGCTGACCCGACGACGCAGAAGGCTCCCGGGCGGATGCCCGGGAGCCTTCTGACGTGCGCGGCTGGTCAGCCGACGATGGCGAGCAGGTCGCGCGCGGAGAGGATCAGGAACTCCTCGCCGGCGTACTTGACCTCGGTGCCGCCGTACTTGCTGTAGATCACGCGGTCGCCGACGTTGACGTCGAGCGGAACGCGGTTGCCGTTGTCGTCGATGCGACCCGGACCCACGGCCACGACCTCGCCCTCCTGGGGCTTCTCCTTGGCCGTGTCAGGGATCACGAGTCCGGACGCGGTGGTCGTCTCGGCGGCAGCCGCCTTGACGACGACCTTGTCCTCCAGAGGCTTGATGGAGACCGACACTGCGGACCTCACCTTCCCTTGTCGAAGTGTGTGTGGTGCGGACCCTGTCTGCCGTCGCGGGGGTCAGACGTGGCTCCGCGCTCGTGGTGAGCAACGCCAATTTAGCACTCTGGGAGCGCGAGTGCTAACGCGGGCGCGGCTGTTCGCCCCGCGTGAAAAGATCGGCGCATGGACGCCGCGACCGCCCGCCTCACGGTGAGCCCCGCCTGCCTGTCGCTCGCGGAGCAGCTGCGCGAGGTCGCCCCCGCCGACGAGCTCCGCGTGGGCGAGCGCCTGCGTCGCGAGGGCCACGACGGCGCGCTGGTCGCGGCGGCGATGACCCTCGCCGGGCTCCGCCGCGAGGCGCGCGCACGTCTCGGGGAGCAGGCCGACGCGCTGGTGCTGCATCGCGCGGGGCTCGAGCAGGCGACGCGCGCCGTGGTGGCCGGGCTCCACGCGGAGCGCTTCGCGGAGGCGGGCTGCGCCCGCGTCGCCGACCTCACCTGCGGCCTGGGGCTCGACGCGCGCGCCATCGCCGCGCGAGGCATCGCCGTGACGGCGTTCGAGGCCGACGAGGCCACCGCCGTGCTCGCGCGCCGCAACCTTGCGCCATGGCCGGAGTCGCGGGTGCTCCACGGCGACTCCCTCGAGGGCCTCGCGGCCCTGGCGGACGATGCGGTGGACGGGGTGTTCGCCGACCCGGCCAGGCGCAGCGCACGGGGACGCCACCACGACCCCGCCGACTACTCGCCGCGCCTCGACGCGGTGATCGAGCTGCGGGGCTCCGTGCGCGCGCTCGGCGTCAAGGTCGGACCCGGGATCCCCCACGCGGCGATCCCGGCCGACATGGAGGCGCAGTGGGTCAGCGTGGACGGGGACGTCGTCGAGGCCGGCCTGTGGGCGGGCGACGCGTCGCGCGGCGCGGGTCACTCCGCGCTCGTGATCTCCGACGGGGACGCGCACGAGCTCGCGGGTCCGACCGACCGCGGCGAGGCGGGACCGCTGGACGCCTACCTGCTCGAGCCCGACGGCGCCGTGATCCGCGCGGGCCTGGTCGGAGAGCTCGCCGCACGGATCGGCGCGCACCTGGTCGACCCGACCATCGCCTATCTGACCGCGGCGCACGTCGAGGCGACGCCCTTCGCCCGCGCCTACCGGGTGATCGAGACGCTGCCGCTGGACGTGAAGCGGCTCGCGGCGGCGCTCCGGGCCCGCGACGTGGGCGCGGTCGACATCAAGAAGCGCGGGGTCGACCTCACCCCCGAGCAGCTCCGGCCGCGCCTCAAGCTGAAGGGGACCCGTCGCGAGACCCTGGTCCTCACCCGCGTCGCCGGGAGGCACACCGCGCTGATCGTCGAGCCCGTCTGACCCGTTCAGGCGCCCCACGCGAGCGAGACCGCGAGCACCAGCATCACCGTCGCGATGACGCCGTCGAGGATCCTCCACGCCCCCGGCCGGTCGAGCACGCCGCTCAGCAGCCGCGCGCCGTAGCCCAGGCCGGTGAACCACACCACGCTGCCGGTCACCGCGCCCGCGGCGAAGATCCACCGCGCCTCGCCGTAGGAGCCCGCCACGGACCCCAGCAGCAGCACGGTGTCGAGGTAGACGTGGGGGTTGAGCCACGTGAGCGCGAGCGCGGTCGCCGCGACCGCCCGCAGGCCCGCACCCGTCGCGACCGTGCGACCGCCGGTGCCGGCGTGGCCGGCGGCGGCGCCACCCGCATCGTCCGGATGCAGGGTCTCGCCGCCCTTCCACGCGCGCCTCGCCGCGAGCAGCGCGTAGCCGAGCAGGAAGGCGGCGCCCGCCCACCGCGCGCCCGTCTCGAGCCACGGGCGCGAGGCGATGGCGGCGCCCATCCCGGACACGCCGAGCGCGATCAGCAGAGCGTCCGAGACCGCGCAGATCAGCACCACCGCGCCCACATGCTCCCGCCGCAGGCCCTGGCGCAGCACGAACACGTTCTGCGCCCCGATCGCGACGATCAGCGAGAGCCCGAGCCCGAGGCCCGCCAGGAACGTCATGCGCACGCCGGGAACGGCATGCCGGGCATGGCGACGGGCCACGTGCCGCCCGGAGCGGCCGCGCCGGTGAGCACGTCCGCGAGCGCCCGCATCGACGCGTCGGTCGAGCCGTACGTGGCGATGTAGGCGTCCGCGTCCGACCTCTCCAGCCCGAACGGGGCGCCCGTCGAGACGACCACGTCCGCCGTGACGGCGTCGCGGCCCGATCCCATCAGGACGATCCGCGGACCGTCGTCCCCGACGTCGATGCCGCGCTTGCGCAGCGCGTCCTCGAGCGCGGCGCGGGGCCGGGGCGCGGCGGCGACCACCGTGGCGGCCTCCGTCACCAGCGGGGCGTCGCAGTCCGCGGTCGCGAGGGTCGTGCCCGCGACGCCGAGCGCGTACGCGGGGTCCGCGAGCGGGACGGCCTCGGGCTCGACCCCCGCGCTCCACTCGAGCATGAGGGTCATGCGGGCGACGGCCTGATCGAGGCGTTCCCGCGACAGGCCGCCCTCCTGGACCGCGGCGACGATCCCGGCGACCGCATCGTCCACCGAGGCGGGCATGAGCAGCACGTCGGCGCCGGCCGCGAGCGCCAGCGCCGCGGCCTCGCCCGGCCCGTGGTGGTTCACGATCGCCCCCATGTTGAGCGCGTCCGTCACCGCGACGCCGGTGAACCCGAGCTCCTCTCGCAGGTAGGCGTAGGCCTCGGGCTGGAGGGTCGCAGGCTCGTCACCCCATTCCGGAACGGCGATGTGGGCGACCATGACGGCGGGGGCGCCGGCGTCGATCGCGCGCGCGAACGGGATGAGGTCCCGGGCCGCGAGCTCGGCCACGGACGCCTCCTGGACGGGCAGCTCCCGATGCGAGTCCGCGGTCACCGAGCCGTGGCCGGGGAAGTGCTTGAGGACCGGCACGACCGCGGCGTCCGCGAAGCCGGCGACTGCCGCCGCCACGGTTGCCGCGACGTCCTCCGCCCGGTCACCGGCGCTCCGGGTGCGGATGATCGGATCGGACGGGCCGACCGTCATGTCCGCGACCGGGGCGAAGTCGATGCCGATGCCGAGGTCGCGGATCTGCGCGGCCTGCGAGGCGTAGACGCGCTCGACCACGGCCTTGTCGGTGGCCGCCCCCGCGGCCATGAACGAAGGCATCGGCGTGATCACCTCGCGCAGGCGCGACACCAGCCCGCCCTCCTCGTCGACGCTGATCCAGACCGGCCGCTCGCGGTCGTCGGCGGCGCTCACCGCGGCCGTCAGCGCCTTCACGCCGTCGGCATCGGTGATCGCTTCGCCCATGAGGATGACGCCGCCCAGCCCGTGACGGGCCACCAGGTCCGCGGCGGCGGCGGGATCGGGCGAGCCCACCGCGGCGACCACCACCTGGCCCGCGGCGTCCTCCAGCGGCAGCGCGGCGGCCCGCGCCAGCGCATCGTGCATCATCGCCTCGGTCGGGCCCCACGCCAGGGTCGGCTCGGGAGGCGGCGAGGCGACCGCGGCGGCCACCGCAGCCACCGGCGCCGCGGGGCTGGAGGCGGAGGGCGAGGGCGCCGCCGGGTCCGCGGCGGAGGTGCAGGCGGCGAGCGCCCCGACCGCCGCCACCAGCACCGCCGGCAGCGCCCGGGAGGCCATCAGACCGTGATGGTCGACAGTGGCATGGAGGAGTCGACCCCGATCCCGAGCGAGCTCGGGGCGACGCCGCGGTCGACCACCGCCGACCCGAGCGCCGCGATCATCGCGCCGTTGTCGGTGCAGTAGCGCAGCGGCGGGATGCGGACGTCGATGCCCGCCGCCTCGCCGCGCGCCTGCGCGAGCTCGCGGAGCTGGCTGTTCGCGGAGAAGCCGCCGCCGATCACGAGCGTCTCGACGCCGTGCTCGCGGCAGGCGTTGAGCGTCTTCGTGACCAGGACGTCCGACACCGCGGCGGCGAAGGACGCGCAGACGTCCTCGACGGGGATCTCCTGGCCCGACGCTCGGCGCGCCTCGACCCAGCGCGCGACCGCGGTCTTGAGCCCGGAGAAGGAGAAGTCGTAGGCGTGCTTCGCCATGTCCTTGGGCTTGGACAGCCCGCGCGGGAACGGGATCGCCTCCGGGTCGCCCTCGCGGGCGAGCCGGTCCACGTGGGGACCGCCGGGGTACGGCAGACCGAGCAGGCGGCCCACCTTGTCGAAGGCCTCGCCGGCGGCGTCGTCGAGCGTGTGCCCGAGCTCCGTGACCTGCGTCGCGATGTCGTCGACCAGCAGCAACGACGTGTGGCCGCCGGACACCACCAGCGCCATGGTGCGGTCCGGGAACTCGCCGTGGACGAGCTGGTCGACCGCCGCGTGACCGATGACGTGGTTCACCCCGTACAGCGGCTTGCCCAGGCCGAGCGCGAGCGCCTTCGCGGCGGAGACGCCGACCGTGAGCGACCCCACCAGGCCCGGTCCCGAGGCCACGGCGATCGCGTCGACGTCCCCGAGCGTGTGGCCGGCCCGCGACAGCGCCTCCTCCATGGTCGGGATCACGGCCTCGAGATGCGCACGCGAGGCGACCTCGGGCACGATCCCGCCGAAGCGCGCGTGCTCGTCCATCGACGACGCCACCACGTCCGCGAGCAGCTCGTTGCCGCGCACGAGCGCGATGCCCGTCTCATCACAGGTGGACTCGAGTCCCAGTACCAATGCCACGCGACAACTGTAGTCGGCGGCGGTGCGGGGCGGGCCGCCGCATGGGTCATCATGAAGGTATGGAGAACACGAACCTTCCCGAGTCCGCGGCCGCGCCGTTCCTGCTGTCCGACGCGGCCCGCCGTGCGCTGTTCCTCGAGGCGCGCTCCAATGTGGCGTTCGCGGACGCCGCCGTGGACCCGACGGTCGTGCGTCGGGTCTGGGACCTCGCGAAGTGGGGGCCCACCAGCAACAACACGCAGCCGCTGCGCCTGGTGATCGCCTCCTCAGGCGAGGCTCGCGAGGCCGTGCTGGCCGCCGCGGCACCCGGCAACCGGCCCAAGCTCGAGCAGGCCCCGCTCATCGCCGTCGCCGCCCACGACGACCGCTTCCACGATCACCACGACGTGTGGGCCGGCGGCAACCCGGCCGTGTTCGACCGCTTCGAGGCCGACCCGGCCGGACGGAGCTGGATCGCCCGATCGGGCTCGATGCTCCAGCTCGGCTACGTGATCGTCGGCCTGCGCGGCGAGGGCCTCGCGGTCCGCCCCTACGGGGGCTTCGACCGCGCCGCGCTCGACCGGACGCTGATGCCCGAGCACTGGCGTGCCGAGGTGCTGCTCGGCATCGGCTACCCCGCGGAGGATCACGGCGCGGGCGACCGTAAGGGCCGCATCCCGGCGGACACGGCGGTGCGGGTCCTCTGACCCCCCGCACCCGGGCCGCCACCTCGACCGCTCCACCCCCATCCCCCCTACCCCCGGCCGGGACACTCAGTCCTCATTCTGAGCCTGCTCCGCGCTCTCCGGGACACTGAGTCCTCCTGCGTTACCAACCCTCGCCACGCGTGAGGGTCGCCGATGAGGACTCAGTGTCCCGGCATCGCCGCCGACGCCCCGAGAAGAGGAACCACTGTCCCGACAGGGGTTGGAGGGGTGTAAGGGCGGCGCTCAGGCCTGAGCCGGTCGGTAGCCGGTCAGCTGCGCCCTCATCACCAGCGCGTCGACACCCTCCGGCTGGTAGTACTTCCTGCGGACCCGCACGTCCTCGAAGCCGTAGGACCGGTACAGGGCGAGCGCGACCTGGTTGGTCACCGCCACCTCGAGCCACGCGTCGGGCGCGCCGAGCCGGCGCGCCTCGGCCATGAAGTCCTCCATCAGCGCGCGCCCGAGGCCGCGCCCGCGCATCGCCGGCACCACCGCGAGGTTCATCAGGTGGAACGCGTCGCCGTCGAAGCCATAGACGGCGTACCCGGCCAGTGCGCCGTCGACCTCGAGGCCGCGGTAGCGCGTGAGGCCGTAGCGGAAGTCCTCCGTGATGAGGTCGCGCGACCACGCGGAGGCGCCGAACAGCTCCCGCTCGACCTCGGCCATCCACGGGAGGTCGGCCTCGGTCAGATCGCGGATCGCGGTCACGCCCCGGGCACGCCGTGCACGTCGGGCCGGCGCAGGTACAGCGGTTCGGTGGGCATCGGCTCGCCCGCGGCACGCAGCCACGCGGCGACCTCGACGAGCCGGGCGGGATCGGGGTCGGCTCCGACGGCACCGGGGAAGGCCTCCGGGTACAGGAGCGCGCCTCGGCCCAGGACCGACCCCAGGACGGGCACGTCCCCGGGCGCGGACACGGCGGGCCCCGACACGCGCACGCCGTCCCGGTAGGTCGCCCAGTAGACCTCCTTGCGACGCGCGTCGGCGACGACCGTCACCTCGCCGGGCGCGGCCGCGCCTACCGCGTCGAGCGAGCACACGCCCTCGACGGGGACGCCCCACACCGTCGCGAGGGTGCGCGCGGTCATCAGGCCCACGCGCAGCCCGGTGAACGGTGCGGGCCCCGTGCCCACCACGATCCGGGAGACCGCGCCGGTGGCGCCCGCCTCCTCGAGGGCCTCGGCGACGAGGGCCGAGAGGTGCTCGGCGTGGCCGCGCGGGTCGAAGACGGACCGGGAGGCGAGCACGTCGCCGGCGTCGGAGACCACCGCGACGGCGATGGCGGAGGAGGTGTCGAGCGCGAGGATCACGGCTCTAGCCTACGAGCGAGACGCCGGCCCAGCGCTCGCCGACCAGCCGGATGGTGACGGTGCGCAGCCCCTCGTCGGGGCGCTCCATGTCGACCTCGCCCCCCACCTCGCGGGCGATGGTGACGTGGACGCGGTCCGCGGCGAGCTGCTCCGCCTTGTCCTCGCCCCATTCGACCACCGTGATCGAGTCCTCGACCGTGGTGTCGAGGTCGAGGTCGTCGAGCTCCGCCAGGGAGTTCAGACGGTACGCGTCGACGTGGATGAGCGCCGGTCCGCCCACGAGGGACGGATGGGTGCGGGCGATGATGAACGTCGGGCTGGCCACGGGCCCGCGCACGCCGATCGCGGCACCGAGGCCCTGCGTGAAGGTGGTCTTGCCGGCGCCCAGGTCTCCGGTGAGGATCACCACGTCGCCCGCCCGCAGGTGCGGCGCGAGCACCTCGCCGGCGATCCTGCGCATGGCGTCGCCGTCCGCGGCGATCAGCGTGGTGAGGGACGATGCGGTCATACGGAGGTCTTCTCCCTCAGGCAGCCGAAGCGGCAGACGATCTCGTAGTCGATGGTGCCGATCGCGTCGGCCCACTCGGTGGCGCTCGGGCCGTCCGGGCCGATCAGCACCACCTCGTCGCCGGCCTGGGCCTCGGAGCGCGCGCCCAGGTCGAGCACCACCTGGTCCATGCAGACGCGGCCGGCGATGCGGAAGCGCCGCCCCGCCACCGCGACCTCCGCGCGGTTGCCAGCCGAGCGGAACACGCCGTCGGCGTAGCCCGCCGTCACGAGCCCGAGCCGGGTCCGCGCCGGGGTGACGTAGTCGTGGCCGTAGCTCACGCCGCGGCCGGCCTCGACGTCCTTCACAAGCGCGAGGGTCGCCGAGACGCGCATCGCGGGCTCGAGCCCGAAGCCCTCCCCCGACGGGTCCTCCACGGGCGGCAGCCCGTACACGGCGATGCCGGGGCGCACCAGGTCGAAGTGGAGGTCGGGCCGGGTGAGCGTCGCGGCGGAGTTCGCCAGGTGGCGCACCTCGAGCGCGATCCCGCGGGCCTCGATCTCCTCGAGCGCGCCGCGGAACACCCCGGCCTGCGCGTCGATGGTGGGATGGCCCGGCTGGTCCGCCCAGGCCAGGTGCGACCACGCGCCGACCACGGTGACCAGGCCGTCGGCCTGCGCCTCCAGCACGGCGTCCAGCAGCGCCGCCAGCTCCGCCGGGCGCACGCCCTCCCGGCTGAGCCCCGTGTCGAGGCACAGGTGCAGGCGGGCCGTGCCGCCCGCCTCGCGCGCACCGGCGACGATGCTCGCGAGCACCGGGAGCGACGACACGGACAGGTCGACGTCCGCCTCGATCAGCGCACGCGCCGGCACCTCGGGACCGTAGAGCCACGTGAGGACCCGACCGGTGTCCCCCGCGGCCCGGAGCGCGAGCGCCTCGTCCGGCTGCGCGACGCCGAGCCAGGTGGCTCCCCCCGCGCGCGCGGCGCGACCCGAGGGGACCAGGCCGTGCCCGTACGCGTCCGCCTTCACCACCGCCATCACCTGCGCGGTCGTTGCGGCGCGCAGCCGCTCGACGTTGCGCGTGATCGCGCCGTGGTCCACGGTCACCTGCAGCCTGCTCATCAACCCTCCCCGATCACCACGGCGGAGGCGATCCCCGCATCGTGCGACAGCGATACATGGAAGCTGGTGATCCCCAGCTCCGCGGCTCGGGCCGCGACCGACCCCCGCACCGTCAGGACGGGGGCGCCGCCCTCGATGCGGGCGATCTCGCAGTCCTGCCAGCTCATGCCGCCCGGCGCGCCGAGCGCCTTCGCCACGGCCTCCTTGGCCGCCCACCGGGCCGCCAGGCTCGCGTGACCGAGCTCCCGCTCGGCGGGCGTGAAGACGCGCTCGAGGAATCCCGGGGAGCGCTCGAGGGCGTCCTCGAATCGCGAGATCTCGACGACGTCGATGCCCAGGCCCAGGATCGCCACGGGCGCTACTCGACCGTGACGGACTTGGCGAGGTTCCGCGGCTGGTCCACGTCGTAGCCCTTGGCCGTCGCGAGCTCGAGGGCGAACAGCTGCAGCGGCACCACCGACAGCAGCGGCGTCATGAGCACCGGCGCGGCGGGGACGTAGAACACCTGCTCCGCGTGGTTGGCCGCCTCGGTGTCCCCCTCCTCCGCGATCACGAACGTGCGGGCGCCGCGCGCGCGGACCTCCTGGACGTTCGAGATCACCTTGGAGTGCAGGGACTCGCGGCCGCGGGGGCTCGGCAGCACGATGAAGACCGGCTGGCCCTCCTCGATCAGCGCGATCGGGCCGTGCTTGAGCTCGCCCGCGGGGAAGCCCTCGGCGTGGATGTACGCGAGCTCCTTGAGCTTGAGCGCACCCTCCATCGCGACGGGATAGCCCACGTGCCGGCCCAGGAACAGCACGGTGCGCTCGTCCGCCATGGTCCGGGCCAGGGCGCGCACCGGCTCCGAGGCGTCGAGCACCCGCTGGATCTTGGCGGGGATCTCCTCGAGCTGGTCGAGGAGCGACTCGATCTCGTCGGGGAACTTGTTGCCGCGCAGCTCCGCGAGGTAGATGCCCAGCAGGAACATGGCGGTGATCTGCGCGAGGAACGCCTTGGTCGACGCCACGGCGATCTCGGGCCCGGCGCGCGTGTAGAGCACCGCGTCGGCCTCGCGCGCGATGGTCGAGCCCTGAGAGTTCACGATCGCGATGACGGGGGCGCCCTGCTGCTGCGCGTGGCGGACCGCCATGATCGTGTCCATGGTCTCGCCCGACTGCGAGATCGCGACCACCAGCGTCTTCACGCCCACCACCGGGTCCCGGTAGCGGAACTCGTGGGCGAGCTCCACCTCGACCGGGATGCGGCACCAGTGCTCGATCGCGTTGCGTCCCACGAGGCCGGCGTACGCGGCGGTGCCGCAGGCGACCACGATGATCTTGTCGATCGAGTTGAGCACGTTCTCGTGGATCATGCCGCCGTCGAGCTGGAGCCGGCCGTGCTCGTCGATGCGCCCGCGAAGCGTGTCCGCGACCGCCGTCGGCTGGTCGTGGATCTCCTTCTCCATGAAGGTCGGGAAGCCGCCCTTCTGCGCCGCGGTGGCGTCCCAGTCGACGTGGTACGGCTCGCGCTCGACGGTGTGTCCGGCGATGTCCGTGATGGTCACGCCCTCCGGCGTGATCTCCACGACCTCGTCCTGGTGCAGCTCGAGCGCGGTGCGCGTGTGCTCGATGAACGCCACGACGTCGGAGCCGAGGAAGTTCTCGCCCTCGCCCAGGCCGATCACCAGCGGGCTGTTGCGGCGCGCGCCCACGACCGTGCGCGGCTCGCTGGCGTCGACGGCCAGCAGCGTGAACGCGCCCTCGAGGCGGCGGGTGATGATGCGCATCGCGTCCGCGAGGCTCTCGCCCCGGTCCACCTCGCGTGCGAGCAGGTGGCCGGCGACCTCCGTGTCGGTCTCCGAGAGGAACTCGACACCCTCGGACTGCAGCTCGGCGCGCAGCGCGGAGAAGTTCTCGATGATGCCGTTGTGGATGATCGCGAGACGCCCGTGCGCCGCGAGGTGCGGGTGCGCGTTGGCGTCCGTGGGCGCGCCGTGGGTCGCCCAGCGCGTGTGGCCGATCGCGGCCGTCGCGGGCTCGAGGGGACGCCCGGCGAGCTCCTTCTCGAGGTTGACCAGCTTGCCGGCCTTCTTGCGCATCCCGACGCGATCGCGGTCGGAGGTCACGACCGCGAGCCCCGCGGAGTCGTACCCCCGGTACTCGAGCCGCGCGAGCCCGCCCATGACCACGCCCTGGGGCCTCGCGTCAGGCGCACCGGCTCCCACATATCCGACGATTCCGCACATGGTCCGAGTCTAGATGCCGCCCCGGCGTCGCCGACGCAGTGGGGACGATGCGCCACAATGGGCGGGTGACAGCACCGCGGATCCCCGACGTCAGCACGCCGTACGTGACGCTGGGCCGCGAGGAGTGGGCCGCCCTCGCGGACTCGACGCCGTTGCCGCTGACCGAGGACGACATCGCCAAGGTCCGGGGTCTGCGCGATCCCGTCGACCTCACCGAGGTGGACCAGATCTACCGCCCGCTGTCGCGGCTGCTCGACCTCTACTCGGGCGCCACCGGCGCCCTGCATCGTGCGACCAGCCAGTTCCTGGGCGAGCGCTCGGGGCGCACCCCGTTCGTCATCGGCGTCGCGGGGTCGGTCGCGGTCGGCAAGTCCACGACCGCCCGTCTGCTGCGCGAGCTGATGGCGCGTTGGCCCCGATCGCCGCACGTCGAGCTGGTCACCACCGACGGCTTCCTCTACCCGAACGAGGTGCTCGAGGAGCGCGGCCTGCTCGCGCGCAAGGGCTTCCCCGAGTCCTACGACCGCCGCGCCCTGCGCGACTTCATCCTCCAGGTGAAGTCGGGCGCCCCCGAGGTCGCCGCCCCGGTGTACTCCCACCAGATCTACAACATCGTCCCCGGCGAGCGGGTCGTGGTGCGCCAGCCGGACGTGCTGATCGTCGAGGGCCTCAACGTGCTCCAGACCACGGCCACCCGCGAGCCGGGACAGCCTCAGCTGCACGTCAGCGACTTCTTCGACGTGTCGATCTACGTCGACGCGGACTCCGAGGACATCCGCCGCTGGTACGTGGACCGCTTCCTGGCCTTCCGCGAGTCCGCGTTCGCCGAGCCGGACTCCTACTTCCACTCGTACTCGACCCTGAACGACGAGCAGGCGCGCGCGGTCGCGGGTCAGATCTGGGACGCGGTGAACGCGCCGAACCTGGCGCGCAACATCATCCCGACGCGCTCGCGCGCGACCATCATCCTGCGCAAGGGGCCGGACCACACGGTCCAGGAGGTCAGGCTGCGGAAGCTCTGATCGGGCTCAGCCTCCGGGGCGTCGCGCCACCAGCGTGAAGGTGGACGGCAGCAGGTCGCGCTCGGAACCCGGCCACGCGAAGTCGCCGTCGGGGAGCTCGACCATCCGCTCGGCGAAGCGCCACGGCAGGTCGCGACCCTCCTCCATCGCCTCGATGGTCAGGCCGGCTCCGATCAGCGCGGTGACCACCTCGGAGATCGGGTGGACCCACTCGTAGGTGCGCGTCGAGGACACGGTGCCGTCCCCGACGTAGGTCGCGGCCTCGTCCCACTGCAGCGCGAGGCCGTCGTGGAAGTAGCGGTAGCGGGCGACCAGCTCGTCCCGCGCCTCGTCGAGGGTGAACAGCACGGGGTGCCCGTCGCGGATGTAGAACACGCCGCCGGGGCGCAGCAGCGCCGCGACCTGCCGCGCCCACGCGTCCAGGTCCCGCAGCCAGCCGATGGTGCCGATGCTGGTGTAGACCACGTCGAAGTCACGGTCCGCGCCGAGGGCGCCGGAGACCAGCGCCCGCGCGTCCAGGACGTCCCCCTCGACCCAGGACGCCTCGATCCCGAGGGACGTCGCGAGGCCCGCCGCCGCCGCGAGCGCCGGGGCGGAGAAGTCGACGCCCACCACCGCGGCGCCGGCCCTCGCCAGGGAGATCGTGTCGGTGCCGATGTGGCACTGGAGATGGCACACGTCGTGCCCGCCGATGCTGCCGCCTGGCAGGAACCGGCTCAGGGTCGCGAGGTCCTTGCGCACCACCGTCGACAGGTGCGCCGGGTCCTCACGGTAGCGGTCGAGGCCGTAGGCCTCGACGTGGAGGGCGACGCGCTCGTCCCAGTTCGCGCGGTTGGCGGCCCGCGCATCGTCCCATCCGATCGCGACACCGTCGACCGGCGCGGGCTCGGTCACGACTCGTCCTCCCCGTCGCGCGGGCCGGCGCCGCGGCGCTCCCGGCGCGGCGGGCGGACCTGGAGCTGGCCGGTCTCGACGCGCTGCTCGATCTCCCCGGCGAGGTCGGGCATCTCGGGCTCGGCGAAGCCCAGGCGCGCGAGGATCTTGTCGATGAGGAAGCCCAGCACCACCCCGCCGACGACGCCGATCACGATCGACACCACGATGTTGTCGGAGATCGACCCGGCGAAGATGCCCAGGATGGAGCCGTAGGTCGCCCAGATGGCGGCGGCGATCGCGTCGACCGTCATGAACCACTTGCGGGGATACCCGAGCGCACCGGCCGTGAGGTTGACCGCGACGCGACCCATGGGGATGAACCGGGCCGCGATGATGAACGTGGTGCCGCGCTTCTCGAGCGTGGTCTCGGCCCAGTCGAGGGTCTTCCGAGCGCGTGCGCGGGCGAAGAACGGATGCTTGCGGACGTCGAAGCGCGACCCGACCCAGTACGCGATCTGGTCGCCGCACCAGGCGCCGGCCGCCGCGAACAGCCACGTCAGGTAGATCAGCGGGGTGCCGTTCTGCGACCACGCCGTCGCCGTGGCGATGACCACCGACTCGCTGGGCACCAGCGGGAAGATGCCGTCGATCAGCGACAGCAGGAAGACGCTCGGGTAGATCCACAGCGACTCGGTGAGCGTGAGGATCCACTCCTCCATCGCGTCGATCCAGTCGAACAGGACGTGCCAGAGCTCGTTCACCCGCTCAGTCTGTCAGGGCTGACGCGCCGACGCGATGGGGTGATCCCCCGAGGGGGCTCCGTCGGGGGGAGGGTTCAGAGGCCCAGACGGGCGGCGACCACCGTGGCCAGGGACGAGGCATGACGCTGCGCGTCCTCCGCCGTCGCGGCCTCCACCATCACCCGCACCAGCGGCTCCGTCCCCGACGGCCGCAGCAGCACGCGCCCGGCGTCGCCCAGCGCCTTGCGCGACGCGGCGACGGCGGCCTGCAGCTCGACGTCGGTATGGACCCGCGAGCGGTCGGCGTTGGGCACGTTGATGAGGACCTGAGGCAGCGTCTCGATCCCGGCGCACTGGTCGCGCAGGGGCCCGGCGGCCGCCACGCGCGCGCCCAGCAGCAGCGCGGTCAGGATGCCGTCGCCCGTGGTGGCGTGCTCGGCCACGATCACGTGCCCGGACTGCTCGCCGCCCAGCGAGTAGCCGCCCTCGCGCATCGCCTCCAGCACGTAGCGGTCGCCCACGGCGGTCTCGACGATGTCGACGCCCGCCCGGCGCATCGCCTGATGCAGGCCCAGGTTGCTCATCACAGTGGCGACCAGCGTCGACCGGTACAGCGCGCCGGCCTCCTTCATCGCGATCGCGAGCAGACCCATGATCTGGTCGCCGTTCACCACCGCACCCGTGTGATCCACGGCGAGGCACCGGTCGGCGTCGCCGTCGAACGCGACGCCCAGGTCGGCGCCGGCCTCGACCACGGCGGCCTGCAGCTGCTCCAGGTGGGTCGACCCCACGCCGTCGTTGATGTTGAGGCCGTCTGGCGAGGCGTTGATGGTGGTCACCCGCGCGCCCGCGTTGGCGAGCGCGAGCGGTCCCACCGCGCTCGCGGCGCCGTGCGCCGCGTCGACCACGAGATGCACGCCGGCGAGCGGAGCGTCGGTCCCGGCGAACGCGCGGACGGCGGCGTCCACGTGCTCGACGTACTGCGCGGCCAGCTGCGGCGAGGCGACGATGCGCCCCACGGCATCACCCGTGGGCCGCTCCCAGGGCTCACCCAGGCGGCGCTCGATGGCCTCCTCGACGGAGTCGTCGAGCTTGTGGCCGCCGCGCGCGAAGAACTTGATGCCGTTGTCCGGCATCGGGTTGTGCGAGGCGGAGATCACCACGCCCAGGTCCGCGCCGGTCGCCGCGGTCAGGTACGCGACCGCGGGAGTCGGCAGCACGCCGGCGTCGAGGACGTCGACACCGGCGGAGGCGAGCCCGGCCGCCACGGCGGCCCCGAGGAACTCGCCCGACAGACGGGTGTCCCGCCCCAGGACAGCAACAGGACGGTGCCCGGAGAACTCGCCCCGCTCCCCCAGGATGTGAGCCGCCGCGACCGAGAGGTCGACGGCGAGCTCCGCTGTGAGGTCGCGGTTCGCGAGGCCCCGGACACCGTCCGTGCCGAAAAGTCGCGCCATGCGCGAGAGGTTAGCGCTTCGAGTACTGAGGCGCGCGGCGGGCCTTCTTGAGACCGGCCTTCTTGCGCTCCACCACGCGGGCGTCACGGGTCAGGAAGCCCGCCTTCTTGAGCTCGCCGCGGTTGTTCTCCTCGTCGATCTCGTTGAGGGCGCGGGCCACGCCGAGGCGCAGCGCACCGGCCTGGCCCGAGGGGCCGCCGCCGTGGATGCGGGCGTGAACGTCGAACTTGCCCTCGATGTCGAGGAGCGCGAACGGCGAGTTCACCAGCTGCTGGTGCACCTTGTTCGGGAAGTAGTCCTCGAGGGTGCGGCCGTTGATGGTCCAGTTGCCGGTGCCGGGCACCAGGCGGACGCGGGCCACCGCCTCCTTGCGACGGCCGAGGCCGGCGCCGGGGGCGAGGTTGGTGACACCCTTGCCGCGCTCGGGCGCGGACTCGGAGGTGTACTCGGTGGGGGTCTCGTTGTCGACCTCGGTCGTCACATCTGCCACTTTCATCGATCCTTAAACTCTGCGGCGCTTACTGCGCGACCTGGGAGATCTCGAAGACCTCGGGCTGCTGCGCGGCGTGCGGGTGCTCGGCACCCGCGTACACCTTGAGGTGCTTGAGCTGCGCGGCGCCCAGCTTGGTCTTGGGGAGCATGCCCTTGACGGCGTTCTCGATCACCTTGCGGGGGTTCTTCTCGAGGAGCTCGCCGATCGGGACGGCCGAGAGACCGCCCGGGAAGCCCGAGTGGCGGTACACCATCTTGTCGGTGAGCTTGGCGCCCGAGAGGGCCACCTTCTCGGCGTTGATGACGATGACGAAGTCACCGCCGTCGACGTGGGGCGCGAACGTCGCCTTGTGCTTGCCGCGAAGCAGCGAAGCGGCCTGGGAGGCCAGACGACCGAGGACCACGTCAGTAGCGTCGATGACGTACCAGTTCTTGGTGACGTCACCCGGCTTGGGAGAATACGTACGCACTGTGAAGCCTTACTTCTACTCGTTCTGGTGGACGATGCCGGACGGGCATCGCGAAGCAATTCGGTCGGCGGGTCCTGCGGAGGCGAGTGGGAGGCACCGTCCACGAGGGAACGCACAACGACGCACCATCATACGCGGGTCTCGCCATGATTTCAATCCGACCCCCGCGCTCGGGCGCGTCGATCACGGCAGGGTGCGCCGCCCTCGGGTAGCCTCGGCGCGCGCCGCGAGCTCCGCGTCCTCCGGGTAGCCCACCTCCTCGAGCGTGAGCCCGTGCGGCGGCGCGACCGCGACGGCCTGCGAGCGCTCGGACCCCGAGGCGATCGCGGCGAACCAGTCGAGGTCCCGGCGACCCTCCCCCACGGCCAGCAGCGCGCCCACGAGGGAGCGCACCATGGAGTGGCAGAACGCGTCCGCGCGCACGGTCGCGACCACCAGCCCGGTGTCCGGCCCGTCCGTCTCGCGCACCCACGACAGCTCCTTGAGCTCCCGGATGGTGGTCGCCCCCTCGCGGGCCTTGCAGAAGGGCGCGAAGTCGCGCAGACCCCTCAGGATGGACGATGCGGCGTTGAGGGCGTCGACGTCGAGAGGGCGTCCCACCGCGAGGACGTGGCGGCGCAGCAGCACGTCGGGCACCGCGTCGGTGACGCGGTAGGCGTAGCGCCGCTCGGTGGCCGAGAACCGGGCGTCGAATCCCGCCGACGCCACCGCGACCGACCGGACCACCGCATCGTCCGGCAGCACGCCGTTGAGGCGGGTCAGCAGGCCCTCGGCCGGGGTGCGCTCGGCACGGCCCGGCATCCGGGCCCAGGCCCCCGCGTCGATGTCGACATGCGCGACCTGGCCGCGGGCGTGCACGCCCGCATCCGTGCGCCCCGCGACGGTCACGCGAGGGTGCGCCTCCTGGCGGACCACCCGCGCGAGGGCGTCCTCGAGGACGCCCTGGACGGTCCGCAGGCCCGGCTGCGTCGCCCAGCCGGAGAAGTCGGTCCCGTCATAGGAAAGATCGAGGCGGGCCCGCACAGTCTCAGGGAGCATGTGCGGACCCGCCTCGGGTGGTCTTCAGGCGAAGACGGAGGTTACTTGGCCTCGTCGGCCTCGGCCGCGGGGGCCTCGGTCTCGACAGCCTCGACGGTCTCCTCGGCCGCGGGGGCCTCCTCGACCTTCTCGGCCTTCTTGGGCGCGGCCTTCTTGGTGGCCTTCTCGGCCTCCTTGGCGACGGCCTTCTTCGCGGGGGCGCCGAACTCGACCAGCTCGATCACCGCGAGGGGCGCGTTGTCGCCCTTGCGGAAGCCGACCTTGGTGATGCGGGTGTAGCCGCCGTCACGCTCGGCGAAGCCGGGGCCGATCTCCGTGAAGAGCTTGTGGACGACGCCCTTGTCCGAGAGGATCCCGAGCACCTTGCGGCGCGAGGCGAGGTCGCCGCGCTTGGCGAAGGTGACCAGACGCTCGGCGTAGGGGCGCAGGCGCTTGGCCTTGGTCACGGTGGTGGTGATGCGGCCGTGCTCGAACAGGCTCTGCGAGAGGTTCGCGAGCATCTGACGCTCGTGCGCGGGGCCGCCGCCCAGGCGGGCACCCTTGGTGGGGGTAGGCATGATTGAGAATTCTCCTTGTTACTCGTCGCTGCCCGAGAAGTACACGGACGACGCGCTGTCGTACTCGACGGCACCGTCCTTCAGGGAGAAGCCCAGCTCGGCGAGCTTCTCCTTGACCTCGGTGATCGACTTCTGGCCGAAGTTGCGGATGTCCATGAGGTCCGCCTCCGAGCGAGCGGTGAGCTCACCCACGGTGTGGATGCCCTCGCGCTTGAGGCAGTTGTAGGACCGCTGGGTGAGGTTCAGCTCCTCGATCGGCTGGTTGTAGTCCTCCTCGAGGGACTCGTCGGTGTCCGACGGGCCGATCTCGATGCCCTCGGCGGCCTCGTTGAGGCCGCGAGCGAGGGAGAACAGCTCCACCAGCGTCGAGCCGGCCGAGGCCAGCGCGTCGCGCGGGGAGATGGAGGACTTGGTCTCGACGTCGATGACCAGCTCGTCGAAGTCCGTGCGCTGCGCGACACGGGTGGCCTCGACCTTGTAGGTCACCTTGAGCACCGGCGAGTAGATCGAGTCGACCGGGATCTGGCCGATCTCCGCGTCGTAGCTCTTGTTGAGGGCGGCGGGCACGTAGCCGCGGCCGCGCTCGACGGTGAGCTCCACCTCGAACTTCGCCTTCGCGTTGAGCGTGGCGATGTGGAGGTCGGGGTTGTGGATCTCGACGCCGGCCGGCGGCGCGATGTCGGCACCGGTGACGGCGCCGGCGCCCGACTTGCGCAGGTACATGACCACGGGCTCGTCGTGCTCCGAGGAGACCACCAGGTTCTTGAGGTTCAGGAGGATCTCGGTGACATCCTCCTTCACGCCGTCGATGGTGGTGAACTCGTGGAGGACGCCCTCGAAGCGCACCGACGTGATGGCCGCGCCCGGGATGGACGAGAGCAGGGTGCGGCGCAGCGAGTTGCCCAGCGTGTAGCCGAAGCCCGGCTCCAGCGGCTTGAGCGAGAACTGCGAACGGTTCTCCGAGATGACCTTCTCGGTCAGCGTGGGACGCTGTGCGATCAGCACGGTTGTTTCCTTTCCGAGCATCCGCTATTTGATGCTCGCGAATCCTGTCCGGTATCGGTCCGGTCAGGGCCAGAAGCTGAGATGGAAGGGCGGTCGGCGGGCCGATGCGAGGCATCGGCCCGCGACCGGGCGCGCGCAAGCAGGACCTGCGCGCTGACGTGCTAGTTGCGGCGGCGCTTGGGCGGACGGCAGCCGTTGTGCGCCTGCGGGGTGACGTCCTTGATGGAGGTCACCTCGAGGCCGGCGGCGGTCAGCGAGCGGATCGCGGTGTCGCGACCCGAGCCCGGGCCCTTGACGAACACGTCGACCTTGCTCATGCCGGCCTCGGTGGCACGGCGAGCGGCGGCCTCGGCGGCCATCTGGGCGGCGTAGGGGGTCGACTTGCGCGAACCCTTGAAGCCCACCTGGCCGGAGGACGACCACGACACGACGGCGCCCGAGGGGTCCGTGATCGAGATGATCGTGTTGTTGAAGGTGGACTTGATGTGCGCCTGACCGTGCGCGACGGTCTTCTTGATCTTCTTGCGCGGCTTGCGAGTAGGAGCGGCCATGTCTTACTTCTTCTTTCCGGCGACGGTCTTCTTGGGGCCCTTGCGCGTGCGGGCGTTGGTCTTGGTGCGCTGACCACGGACCGGCATGCCGCGGCGGTGACGCAGACCCTGGTAGTTGCCGATCTCGACCTTGCGGCGGATGTCGGCGGTCACCTCGCGGCGCAGGTCGCCCTCGACGGTGAAGTTGGCCTCGATGTAGTCACGGATCGCGACGAGCTGGTCGTCGGTCGCGTCCTTGACGCGCAGGTCCGCGCTGATGCCGGTGGCGGCGAGGATCTCCTGGGAACGGGTACGGCCGATGCCGTAGATGTAGGTGAGTGCGATCTCCATGCGCTTGTCGCGCGGGATGTCGACACCAACGATGCGTGCCATGGTGAAGTTCTACTCCATCAGTAGTCGGAGGTCTGACGCTCGACCGCCCCGCTGTGTTCTGTGCGGGCCCCGGCCTCCGAGCCGGGGGTTTGATGCATATGGCCGAACGAGGATGTGCTGTTGTGTCTAGCCCTGACGCTGCTTGTGGCGCAGGTTCTCGCAGATGACCATCACGCGGCCATTGCGTCGGATGACCTTGCACTTGTCGCAGATCGGCTTGACGCTGGGCTTAACCTTCATGGTTCTTTCCTGCGTCGCTCTCGCGCACGGATGCGCTCGGGCGACGACTCACTTGTAGCGGTAGACGATCCGGCCGCGGGACAGGTCATAGGGGCTGAGCTCCACCACCACGCGGTCCTCGGGGAGGATCCGGATGTAGTGCTGGCGCATCTTCCCGGAGATGTGAGCGAGCACCAGGTGCCCGTTCGTCAGCTCCACTCGGAACGATGCGTTGGGCAGGGCTTCGACCACCACGCCCTCGACCTCGATGACTCCGTCTTTCTTGGCCATTACTCCGCTAACGTTGATTGACAGGGATGTGGGCGCGCAAAAACGCCCAACAGAAAACTATACGCGAAGTGAGCGCGCGACTCAAGGCGGGCGTCAGCGCCCGCCGAGCGGAGGACTTCAGAGTAGCGTCCGGGGCCGCCGTTGTCAGCGGAAGGAGTTCCGCAGGCGCTGAACGGCGAGCTCGGAGATGGCGGCGTCGCGGTGGTCGGCGAGCCTGCGGACCACCGAGGACGGCGTGCGGGGGTTGGCCAGGAGCGCGCGCAGCACGTCCGGGTGGCGGTCGTGACCGAGCGAGGTGAGCGCGGCGACGGGGCAGTCCGCGCGCGACGCGACGATCGCGCGCACCGAGGACTCGCGGTGCGCGGCCAGCGGCAGCAGGTCCGAGGGCATGGCCTCAGGATCGCGGGCACGCAGGAGGTCGGTCGCAAGATCGGTGGCTGGCGTCTCCACGGTGCGTCTCCATCCATGCCGAGGGTTCCTCCCCTCATGGTGACGCGTGCGCGGTCCCGGCGCCAGGCGATGTGAGAAATCCGACGAAAACGGAGGGTTGGCACCAATCCCCCACCGGGGCACCGGTCACGCCCAGCGGGTGGTCGGGGCCGCGTCGCGACGCACGGCGGGGCGGGGTGCGTAGGTGCGGGCGGTGCGCTGTCCGACCGGGGACTGCGCGGGCGAGTCCGGCGTCGGCCGCGCCTCGCGCGCCCCCTCCTCGAGCTCGGGCACCAGGCTGCGGGCGGTGACGACCGTGCCGTCGAGGGCCCGACGCGCGAGCCGCGCGACCTCGTCCCGCCGGTGCCCGGCGAGCGTCTCGAGCACCCGCCGCGGCGCGCCCTCCGAGCGGGCGAGCGCCTTGAGCACGGCGACGTCACGGTCCCGGGCTAGCTCCTCGGCGACGGCGGCGAACAGCTCCTTGTTCGAGGCGAGCGCGATGCGCACCGAGGCGCGGCGGTCGTGGAGCAGGTTCGCCTGCACGCCGAGCGGGCAGTCGTGGCGCGCCGCGATCGCCTCGCGGATCTCCGGCTCGCGCCGGCGCGACAGCTCGATCGCTCGTGCCCGGGCGAGGGTCGCCGTGCGGGCCTCCATGACCAGGGCGCGGATCGCATCGTCCTGCGCCGCCCCATGCACGGCGACCCCCGACGCCGCCATGAGCGCGCTCGACCAGCCCTGGTCCGCCATCACGCCCTCCCCTCGCTGTGAGGAGGACGCTACGGAGGCGAGATGACCGTGCGCTGTCGGTCAGGTGTACGCCAGGTAGCGGGGGCGCGAACTCCTGGTGCCGGTGTCAGGCCTCGATCGGCGGCTTGAAGCCGCGCACGGGCGCGGTGCGGACCCGGACCTCGGGCTCGGCCTCCGGCGGGTCCGCCGCCACGGCGGCGATGGCGCCCTCGAGGGCACCCTCGGTCGAAGCGGCGGCGAGGGCCTCGGCGCGGCGGGCCGCGGCCTGCTCGAACACGCGGTCGCGAAGCTCGGGGGTGTGCGCGTCCTCGGACGCCTGACGGGTCCGCAGCGCGTCCATCGCCGACGCGGCGGCCTGCTGGACGTCGCGCTTGCGGTGGCCGACCAGCGCATCGAGGATCTCGGAGGTGACCGAGGGGTTCTCGGTGAGGGCGACCAGCACGTCGACGCTCTTGTCGCGCGACAGATGCTCCATCACCGAATGCAGCAGGCGCGGGTTCCTCGCGAGCGCCGCCCTCACGTCGGAGCTGAAGTCGTGCGCCATCGACGCCATCAGGCCGAACGGGCAGTCCTCCCGCGCCGCGATGGTCGAGCGCACCAGGGCGTTGCGCGAGTCGGCGAGCGCCAGGATCCGGTCCTTCGCCAGCCCGGGCGACGCCGCCTCGTCCACCAACGGATCGTTGATCGGTGCGTAGTTGAACCCTCGTGCCATGATCGCTCCCTCAGCCCCCGGGGGGCTCAGGGGACGCCTCCCGTCGCAGCCCAGGGTAGGACGGCGGCTTTGCGTCGGCGTGGCGTGCGCGTAACGAACGGGTGTCGAGGTGTGAGATCCCTCACACCCGGCGTGTCAGGGCGAGACCGGGACGATGCCGTGGGTAGAGAGCCCGCGGGCGCCGCCGTCGCCGGCGGTCAGGACCCAGATGCCGTCCTCGTGCACGGCGATCGAGTGCTCCCAGTGGGCCGCGCGCGAGCCGTCGAGGGAGACGACCGTCCATTCGTCGGCGAGCGTCGCCGACTCGTCCGTGCCGATCACGAACATGGGCTCGATCGCGAGGCACATCCCGGGCTCCACCCGAGGGCTGCGGCCCCGCACCCGGTAGTTGGGCACGTCGGGACCCTGATGCATCGCGGTACCGATGCCGTGCCCCACGTAGCCCTCGATGGGATGGAGCCCGGCCCGGTCCGCGACCTGCTCGATCGCGGCGGAGACGTCGGAGACGCGACGCGCGGAGGCGAGCGCGGCGATGCCGGCCCACAGGGCCTTCTCGGTCGCGTCCATGAGGGCACGGTCCTGAGCCGAGCCCTCGCCTCCCACGATCAGGCTGATCGCGCTGTCGCCGTGCCAGCCGTCCACGATGGCGCCGCAGTCGATGGAGACCAGGTCGCCCGCCGCGAGCACGCGGTCGCCGGGGATCCCGTGAACCACCTCCTCGTTCACCGAGATGCAGGTGGTGGCGGGGAAGCCGTGGTAGCCGAGGAAGTTGGACGTCGCACCCGCATCCGCGATGGTCGCGGCCGCGGCGGCGTCCACCTGCGCGGTGGTCGCGCCGGGGACGGCGGCGGCGCGCGCCGCCGCCAGCGCCCGCTCGACGATCACGCCGGCGCGGGCCATGACCCGCATCTGCTCGCGGGTCTTCAGCTCGATGCCGCGAGCCATGGCTCAGCGGCCGATCGCGGCGACCAGGCGGTCGGTGACCTCATCCATCTCGCCGATGCCGTCGACCTGCACCAGCACGCCGCGGCCCGCGTAGAACGCGGTGAGCGGCGCAGTGCTGCTCGCGTAGACCTCGAGGCGCTTGCGGATCACCGGCTCGGTGTCGTCGGCACGGCCCTCGAGCTCGGCGCGCTTGAGGAGCCGCTCGGTGACCACGTCGAAGTCCGCGGTGATCTCGATGGCCGACTCCAGCGAGACGCCCAGGTCGGCGAGCATCGAGTCGAGCTCGACCGCCTGCTCCGGGTTGCGCGGGTAGCCGTCGAGCAGGAAGCCGCCGGCCGCATCGTCCTGCGCGAGGCGGTCGCGCACCATGGCGTTGGTCACCTCGTCCGGCACCAGCTGGCCGGCCGACATGTACTCCTGCGCCTTGAGCCCGAGCGGGGTGCCGCCCTTGACGTTGGCGCGGAAGATGTCGCCGGTCGAGATGGCGGGGACGCCGTAGCGCTCCGCGAGGCGGGCGGCCTGGGTGCCCTTGCCGGCTCCGGGGGGACCGAGGAGGACTGCACGCATTACTTGAGGAACCCTTCGTAGTTGCGCTGCTCCAGCTGCGACTGGATGCGCTTGACGGTGTCGAGGCCGACGCCGACGAGGATGATGAGCGACGTGCCGCCGAACGGGATGTTCGTGGCCACGCCCATCGCGACGAACAGCAGCGTCGGGATGAGCGCCACGATCGCGAGGTAGACCGCGCCCGCCGCCGTGATGCGCGACAGCACGTAGTCGAGGAAGTCGGCCGTCGGGGTGCCGGGACGGATGCCCGGGATGAAGCCGCCGTACTTCTTCATGTTGTCCGCGACCTCGGTCGGGTTGAACGTGATCGCGGTGTAGAAGTACGCGAAGAAGACGATCAGCAGGATGTACAGCGCGATGTGCAGCGGGGCGCTCGGGCTCGCGACGTTGTTCTCGAGCCACACCATGAAGCCCGACGGGTCGTCGCCCTGGAACTGCCGGATCACCTGAGGGATCATCAGCAGCGAGGAGGCGAAGATCACGGGGATCACGCCCGCCATGTTGATCTTCAGCGGGATGTACGTCGACGAGCCGCCGAGCATCTTGCGGCCCACCATGCGCTTGGCGTACTGGACCGGGATGCGGCGCTGCGACTGCTCGACGAACACGATCGCCGCGACCACCACGAGCAGCGCGAGCGCCAGCAGGACCGTGTTGGTCGGGCCGTTGGTCGAGTTCCAGATCGTGGAGACCGCGCCGGGGAACGACGCCGCGATCGAGGTGAAGATCAGCAGCGACATGCCGTTGCCGACGCCGCGCTCGGTGATGCGCTCGCCGAGCCACATGATGAAGATGGTGCCGGCGGTCATCACGAGCACCATGCCGGCGATCATGGTCCACGAGTCGTTGGGGATGATGTCGTACGCGCAGCCGGGGAAGAACACGCCGTTGCGCGCCATCGTGATGTACGAGGCCGACTGGATCGCCGCGAAGCCGAGCGTGATGTAGCGCGTGTACTGGGTCAGCTTGGCCTGGCCCTCGGCGCCCTCCTTGTAGAGGGTCTCGAAGCGCGGGATGAGCACGCGCAGCAGCTGGACCATGATCGACGCCGTGATGTACGGCATGATGCCCAGCGCGAAGATCGACAGCTGCAGCAGCGCGCCACCGGAGAACAGGTTGAGGATCTCGAAACCCGTGTTGGTGCTCGTCTGCGCGAGGCAGAGCTGCACGTTCTCGTAGCTGACGCCCGGGGTGGGGATCGAGACGCCCAGGCGGTAGATGGCGATGATGCCGATGGTGAAGAGCAGCTTCCGACGCAGGTCGGGGGTCCGGAAAGCGCTCAGGAACCCATTCAGCATTGATCCTCCAGAAAGAAAAAGGCGGGCGGAAGCACGCAGGCCGGGCCCGTCCCACAGGACGGGCCCGGCCTACATGTTAGCCCTCGTTGACCGAGCCGCCCGCGGCCTCGATCTTGGTCTTCGCGGACTGCGACACCTTGTCGGCGTCGACCAGCGTGACCTTGACCGAGATGTCGCCGTCGCCCAGCACCTTGACGGGCTGGTTCTTGCGCACGGCGCCCTTCGCGACGAGCTCCGCCTTGGTCACGTCGCCGCCGTCGGGGAACAGCTCGGAGAGCTGGCCCACGTTGACGACCTGGTAGTAGACCTTGAACGGGCTCTTGAAGCCGCGCAGCTTCGGGATGCGCATGTGGATGGGCGTCTGACCGCCCTCGAAGCGCTCCGGCACCTGGTAGCGGGCACCCGTGCCCTTGGTGCCACGACCGGCGGTCTTGCCCTTCGAGCCCTCACCACGACCCACGCGGGTCTTCTTGGTGTGGGCACCGGCAGCCGGGCGGAGGTGGTGCACCTTGAGGGTGCTCACCTTCTCCGCCGGCTCCTCGGCCTTCGGGGCGGCCTTCTTGGCCGGAGCCTTCTTGGCAGCGGGCTTCTCCGCGGCGTCGGCAGCGGCCTCCGCCTTCGCCGGCGCCTTCTTGGCGGCCGGCTTCTTGGCGGCGGGCTTGTCCGCGGCAGCAGCCTTGGCCGGAGCCTTCTTCGCGGCCGGCTTCTTGGCGGGCTTCTCCTCGACGGCGTCCTCCGCCGGCTTCTTGGCCTCAGCCATCAGTCAACCTCCTCAACGGCGACCAGGTGGTCCACCGCCTTGACCATCCCGCGGATCTCGGGACGGTCCTCCTTCACGACGATGTCGCCGATGCGCTTCAGACCGAGCGACCGCAGGGTCTCGCGGTGCTGCGGCTTGGTGCCGATCGCCGACCTCTTCTGAACGACCTTCAGACGTGCCATGACTACTTCACCCCCGCTGCCTGCGCGCGGAGCATCGCGGCCGGGGCCACGTCCTCCACGGCCTTGCCACGGCGGGCGGCGACGGCCTCGGGGCGCTCGAGGCGCTTGAGGGCGTCGACGGTCGCGTGCACGATGTTGATCGCGTTGGACGAGCCGAGCGACTTGCTCAGCACGTCGTGGATGCCGGCGCACTCGAGCACCGCGCGCACCGGGCCACCGGCGATCACACCGGTACCGGGCGACGCGGGACGCAGGAACACGACACCCGCGGCGGCCTCACCCTGCACGGCGTGCGGGATGGTGCCCTGGATGCGCGGGACGCGGAAGAAGTTGCGCTTGGCCTCCTCGACACCCTTCGAGATCGCGGCCGGCACCTCCTTCGCCTTGCCGTAGCCGATGCCCACGTTGCCCTCGCCGTCGCCGACGACCACGAGCGCGGTGAAGCTGAAGCGACGACCACCCTTCACGACCTTGGCGACGCGGTTGATGGTGACGACGCGCTCGACGAACTTGTTCTCCGGCTCGTTGTCGCGACGGTTGCCGCCGCGACGGCCGCTGTTGTTGTCAGCCATATGTCTTCCTCACTCCTGGCCGCGCCCTACAGGGCGAGGCCCGCCTCTCGGGCGCCGTCGGCCACGGCAGCCACACGGCCGTGGTACTTGTTGCCGCCACGGTCGAACACGACGGCGTCGATGCCCGCGGCCTTGGCGCGCTCGGCGACCAGCTGGCCGACCTTCGAGGCCTTGGCCGTCTTGTCGCCCTCGAGCGCACGGACGTCGGCCTCGAGGGTCGACGCCGAGGCGAGGGTCTTGCCGACCGTGTCGTCCACGATCTGCGCGACCATGTGGCGCGCCGAGCGGGTGACCACGAGGCGGGGACGAGCACCGGTGCCGGAGATCTTCTTGCGCAGGCGGAAGTGGCGACGCTTGCGCTGGATCGCCTTGCCCTTGCCCTTGATTGCGATACCCATGTCTTACTTACCCGTCTTTCCAGCCTTGCGGCGCACGTTCTCGCCGGCGTAGCGGACACCCTTGCCCTTGTAGGGCTCGGGCTTGCGAATCTTGCGGATGTTCGCCGCGACCTCGCCCACCTGCTGCTTGCTGATGCCGGCAACGGTGAACTTGGTGGGGCTCTCGACCGAGAAGGTGATGCCCTGCGGGGGCGTCACGACGACCGGGTGCGAGAAGCCGAGCGCGAACTCGAGGTCCGAGCCCTTGAGCGCGACGCGGTAGCCCGTGCCGACGATCTCGAGCTTCTTCTCGTAACCGCTGGTCACGCCGGTCACCATGTTGGCGATCAGCGTGCGCGTGAGGCCGTGCAGCGACTTCGACAGACGCTCGTCGTTGGGGCGGTTGACCGCGAGGCCCTCGTCGCCCTTCTCCACGGTGATGGGTGCGGCGACGGTGTGGGTCAGGGTGCCCTTGGGGCCCTTCACCGTGACGTCGGCGCCGTTGATGGTGATGTCCACTCCGGAGGGAACCGGAACGGGGATCTTGCCAATGCGGGACATTGCTTACGTTCTCCTTTCCGGTTACCAGACGAACGCGACGACCTCGCCGCCGACGCCCTTCTTCTCGGCCTCGCGGTCGGTCAGGAGACCGGAGGAGGTGGACAGGATGGCCACGCCGAGGCCGCCGAGCACCTTGGGCAGGTTCGTCGACTTGGCGTACACGCGAAGGCCGGGCTTCGACACACGGCGGACGCCGGCGAGCGAGCGCTCGCGGTTCGGGCCGTACTTCAGCGTGAGGGTGAGGGTCTTGCCGACCTCCGCGTCGGTGGTCGCGGAGCCGGAGATGTAGCCCTCGGCCTCCAGGATCTTGGCGATGTTCGCCTTGAGCTTGGAGTGCGGCATGGCCACGGTCTCGTGGTACGCCGCGTTGGCGTTGCGCAGACGCGTCAGCATGTCTGCGATGGGGTCAGTCATCGTCATGAGTGTTGAACTCTTCCTCGCCGTGGTTTCCCCGCAGGGGACCTGTGGCGTAGTGGTTTACCAGCTGCTCTTGGTGATGCCGGGAAGCTCACCGCGGTGAGCCATCTCGCGGAAGCACACGCGGCAGAGGCCGAACTTGCGGTACACCGAGTGCGGACGGCCGCACTTCTGGCACCGGGTGTAGGCGCGGACGGCGAACTTCTGCTTGCCGGCGGCCTTGTTCTTCAGCGCAGTCTTGGCCATGTCCTACTTCTCCTTGAACGGGAAGCCCAGCTGCTTCAGCAGCGAGCGGCCCTCGTCGTCGGTGGTGGCGGACGTCACGACCGTGATGTCCATGCCGCGCACGCGGTCGATCTTGTCCTGGTTGATCTCGTGGAACATCGACTGCTCGGTGAGACCGAAGGTGTAGTTGCCGTTGCCGTCGAACTGCTTCGGGCTGAGGCCGCGGAAGTCGCGGATACGGGGAAGCGCGATGGACAGCAGGCGGTCCAGGAACTCCCACATGCGGTCGCCGCGCAGCGTGACGTGCGCGCCGATCGGCTGGCCCTCGCGCAGCTTGAACTGCGCGATGGACTTGCGGGCCTTGGTGACCTGCGGCTTCTGACCCGTGATCGCGGTGAGGTCGGCGATGGCGCCCTCGATGAGCTTCGAGTCCTTGGCGGCGTCGCCCACACCCATGTTCACGACGATCTTGGTGAGACCGGCGACCTGGTTGATGTTCTCGTGGCCGAACTCCTCACGGAGGGCCGCGACGATCTCGTTGCGGTACTTCTCCTTGAGACGCGGCTGCGCGGTGGTAGCGGTGGCCATCAGACGTCCTTACCCGAGCGCTTGGCGACACGCACGCGCTTGGTGCGGGTGCGGCCGTCCTGCTCGACCTGCTCCGTGCGGTAGCCCACACGGGTGCCCTTCTTGGTCTCCGGGTCCACCAGCATCACGTTCGAGATGTGGATCGGGGCCTCGACGGTGACGAGGCCACCCTCCGCGTTGTCGCGGCGGGTGCCCGGCTTGATGTGCTTGGTCACGCGCTGGATGCCCTCGACCACGACGCGCTCGCGCTCGGTGTCGACGGTGAGCACGCGGCCCTGCTGACCGCGGTCACGGCCGGCGATGACGACGACGAGGTCGCCCTTCTTGATCTTCGCCATCAGATGACCTCCGGTGCCAGCGAGATGATCTTCATGAACTTCTTGTCGCGCAGCTCGCGGCCCACGGGGCCGAAGATGCGGGTGCCGCGGGGGTCACCCTCGAGGTTCTTGAGGATCACCGCGGCGTTCTCATCGAAACGGATGTAGGAACCGTCGGGACGGCGGCGCTCCTTGGTGGTGCGCACGACGACCGCCTTGACGACGTCGCCCTTCTTGACGTTGCCGCCGGGGATCGCGTCCTTGACGGTGGCGACGATGACGTCGCCGATGCCGGCGTAGCGACGGTGCGAGCCACCGAGCACGCGGATGCAGAGGACTTCCTTCGCACCCGTGTTGTCGGCGACCCGAAGTCGCGACTCCTGCTGAATCATGTCTGTCTCCTGTCGTCTGGTTCTCGCTCACGCGGAGCGAGCCTGGTCGAACTAGTAGTTACTTGGCCTTCTCGACGATCTCGACCAGGCGCCACCGCTTGGAAGCGGACAGCGGGCGGGTCTCCATCACGACGACGAGGTCGCCGATGCCGGCGGTGTTGAGCTCGTCGTGAGCCTTGATCTTGCTCGTGCGGCGCATGACCTTGCCGTAGAGCGGGTGCTTGACGCGGTCCTCGATCTCGACGGTGATGGTCTTGTCCATCTTGTCCGACGTGACGTAGCCACGGCGCGTCTTGCGGTACGCGCGGTGCTCCTCGGTCGCCGTCGTGTGCTTCTTAGTCGACATGTGCTGCTTCCTTATGCCTTCGCGGAGGGCGCGGTGCGGATACCCAGCTCGCGCTCGCGCAGGATCGTGTAGATGCGGGCGATGTCGCGCTTGACCGCCTTCAGGCGGCCGTGGTTCTCGAGCTGACCGGTGGCCGACTGGAAGCGCAGGTTGAACAGCTCCTCCTTGGCCTTCTTCAGCTCCTCCACCAGGCGCTCGTTCTCCATGCCGTCCAGCTCGGAGGGCATGAGGTCCTTGGTACCGATGGCCATCAGATGTCACCACCCTCACGGGTCACAAAGCGGGTCTTCATGGGGAGCTTGTGCTGCGCGCGGCGCATGGCCTCGCGCGCCAGCTCCTCGGGGACACCCGCGAGCTCGAACATGACGCGACCGGGCTTGACGTTCGCGACCCACCACTCGGGCGAGCCCTTACCGGAGCCCATGCGGACCTCGGCGGGCTTCTTCGTCAGCGGACGGTCGGGGTAGATGTTGATCCACACCTTTCCACCACGCTTGATGTGACGGGTCATCGCGATACGCGCGGCCTCGATCTGGCGGTTCGTGACGTAGGCGGGCTCGAGAGCCTGGATGCCGAAGTCGCCGAACGCGATTGAGGTGCCACCGGTGGCAGCGCCCGAACGCTTCGGGTGGTGCTGCTTGCGGTGCTTCACTCGACGGGGGATAAGCATTCTCAGCTCTCCTTACCGGCCTCGGCCGCGGGGGCCTCGGCAGCCGGGGCCTCGGCCGCGGGGGCCTCGGCCGAACGGGGGGCGGAGTCACGACGCGGGCCACGGCGGTCGCCACGACCGCGCTGCGGACGGGGGGCCTTCGCCTGCTCGGCGGCCCACTCCTTCTCCGTCATGTCGCCCTTGTAGATCCACACCTTCACGCCGATCTGGCCGAAGGTGGTGCGGGCCTCGAAGAAGCCGTAGTCGATGTTCGCGCGGAGGGTGTGCAGCGGCACGCGACCCTCGCGGTAGAACTCCGAGCGCGACATCTCCGCGCCGCCCAGACGGCCGGAGCACTGGACACGGATGCCCTTGGCGCCGGCGCGCAGCGCGGACTGGATGCCCTTGCGCATGGCACGACGGAACGAGACGCGCGAGGCGAGCTGCTCGGCGATGCCCTGAGCCACCAGCTGAGCGTCGACCTCGGCGTTCTTGACCTCGAGGATGTTCAGCTGGACCTGCTTGCCCGTGAGCTTCTCGAGGTTGGCGCGAAGCTTGTCGGCCTCGGCGCCACGACGGCCGATGACGATGCCCGGACGCGCGGTGTGCAGGTCGACGCGGACACGCTCACGCGTGCGCTCGATCTCGACCTTCGACACGCCGGCGCGCTCGAGGCCCTCCGACATCATCTTGCGGATCTTGACGTCCTCGTCCACGTAGTCGCGGTAGCGCTCGCCCTTCTTGGTCGAGTCGGCGAACCAGCGCGAACGGTGGTCGGTCGTGATGCCCAGGCGGTAGCCGTGGGGGTTGACCTTCTGACCCATTACTTGGCCCCTTCCTTGGCAGCGACCGGGGTCGCGACGACCACGGTGATGTGGCTGGAGCGCTTGAGGATGCGGTTCGCCCGACCCTGAGCGCGCGGCTGAATGCGCTTCATGGTCGGACCCTCGTCCACGAAGATCTCCTTGATGACGAGCTCGCGCTCGTCGAAGCGCTCGCCGGCCTTGTCGGCCTTCACGCGGGCGTTCGCGATCGCGGACTCGATGAGCTTGCGCACATCGGTCGCGACGGCCTGCGGCTGGAACTTCAGCGAGGCGGCGGCCTCCACGGCGTTCTGACCACGGACCAGGTTCACGACGCGGCGAGCCTTCTGGGCGGTCACGCGGATGTACCGCGTCTGCGCCTTGGCTTCCATGTTCTAACTCCTCTTACCTTCGCTCAGGCGCCTTAGCGGCGGCCCTTGCGGTCGTCCTTGACGTGGCCCTTGAACGTGCGCGTGGGGGCGAACTCGCCCAGCTTGTGGCCGACCATCGACTCGGTGACGAACACCGGGACGTGCTTGCGGCCGTCGTGCACGGCAAAGGTGTGACCCAGGAAGTCGGGGGTGATGACCGACCGACGGGACCAGGTCTTGATGACGTTCTTCGAACCGGCTTCGTTCTGGGCGTCCACCTTCTTCTGCAGGTGGTCGTCGATGAAGGGGCCCTTCTTGAGGCTACGCGGCATTTCTCAGGCTCCTTATCGCTTGTTCTTGCCGGTCTTGCGGCGACGCACGATGAGCTTGTCGCTTTCCTTGTTGGGACGGCGGGTGCGGCCCTCGGGCTTGCCCCACGGCGAGACCGGGTGGCGACCACCGGAGGTCTTGCCCTCACCACCACCGTGCGGGTGGTCGACCGGGTTCATGACGACACCACGGACGGTCGGGCGCTTGCCCTTCCAGCGCATGCGGCCGGCCTTGCCCCAGTTGATGTTCGACTGCTCGGCGTTGCCGACCTCGCCGATCGTCGCGCGGCAGCGCGCGTCGACGTTGCGGATCTCGCCGGACGGCATGCGCAGCTGGGCGTAGGGGCCGTCCTTCGCGACGAGCTGCACCGAGGCACCCGCGGAGCGGGCGATCTTGGCGCCGCCACCGGGCTTGAGCTCGATCGCGTGGATGACGGTACCGACCGGGATGTTGCGCAGCGGGAGGTTGTTGCCGGGCTTGATGTCAGCGCCGGCGCCGGCCTCCACGCGGTCGCCCTGACCGAGCTTCTCGGGGGCGATGATGTAGCGCTTCTCGCCGTCCGCGTAGTGCAGGAGCGCGATGCGGGCGGTGCGGTTGGGGTCGTACTCGATGTGCGCGACGGTCGCGGGCACGCCGTCCTTGTCGTGACGACGGAAGTCGATCACGCGGTAGGCGCGCTTGTGACCGCCACCCTGGTGACGGGTGGTGATGCGACCGGTGTTGTTGCGGCCGCCCTTCTTGTGCAGCGGGCGGACGAGCGACTTCTCGGGCTCCGAGCGGGTGACCTCGACGAAGTCGGCGACGGACGAGCCACGGCGGCCCGGCGTCGTCGGCTTGTACTTGCGAATAGCCATGAGTGCTTACCTGTCCTTCTAGCCGACCTGGCCGGAGAAGATGTCGAGGGCCTCGTCACCGGCGAGGGTGACGATGGCGCGCTTGACGTCCTTGCGCTTGCCCAGGCCGAAGCGCGTGCGGCGCGTCTTGCCCTTGCGGTTGATCGTGTTGACCGACGCGACCTTCACACCGAAGATCTGCTCGATCGCGATCTTGATCTCGGTCTTGTTCGAGCGCGGGTCCACCTCGAAGGTGTACTTGCCCTCGTCCATCAGGCCGTAGGTCTTCTCGGAGACGATCGGGCGCACGATGATGTCGCGCGGGTCCTTGTTCAGAGCGGTCACGTTACTTCTCCTCCGCCTCGGCCTCGGTCGCGACGGCCTTCACGGACTTGCCGGTGGCAGGGCCCGCGACGAACGCGTCGAACGCGCCCTTGAGGAAGACCGTGTCGTCGGCGACGAGCACGTCGTAGGTGTTGAGCTGGTCCACGAAGAGCACGTGGACGTCGGCCGCATTGCGCAGCGAGAGCGCCGTGAGCTCGTCGGAGCGCTCGATGACGACGAGCGCGGAGCGCCCGGCGGTCAGCGCGGCGAGAGCCTCGATGGCGGCCTTGGTCGACGGCGCGTCACCCTTCACGAGGGAGTCGGCGACGTGCACGCGGCCGGCGCGGGCGCGGTCGGAGAGCGCGCCACGAAGAGCGGCGGCCTTCATCTTCTTGGGGGTCCGCTGCGCGTAGTCACGCGGCTGCGGCCCGTGGACGGTGCCACCGCCGGCGAACTGCGGCGCACGGGTCGAGCCCTGACGGGCGCGGCCGGTGCCCTTCTGCTTGTAGGGCTTGCGGCCACCGCCGCGGACGTCGCCGCGGGTCTTGGTGGCGTGGGTGCCCTGACGAGCGGCGGCGAGCTGCGCGACCACGACCTGGTGGATCAGCGGCACGTTGGTGTCGACGTCGAAGATCTCCGCGGGGAGCACGACATTCTTGGTGGGAGCCATGCGGATCACGCACCCTTCACAGCGGAGCGGATGAGAACGACGCCGCCCTTGTTGCCGGGAACGGCGCCCTTGACGAGCACCAGACCCTTCTCGACGTCCACCGAGTGGACGAGGAGGTTCTGGACGGTCTTGCGGGCGTTGCCCATGCGGCCGGCCATCTTGAGGCCGCGGAAGACGCGCGAAGGCGTCGACGCGCCACCGATGGAGCCCGGCTTGCGGTGGTTGCGGTGCGCACCGTGCGAGGCGCCGACACCCTTGAAGCCGTGGCGCTTCATGACACCGGCGGTGCCCTTGCCCTTGGTGGTGCCGGTCACGTCGACGAGCTGGCCGGCCTCGAACACCTCGGCGGTGATCTCCTGGCCGAGCGCGTACTCGGACGCGTTCGCGGTGCGGACCTCGGCGACGTGGCGGCGCGGCGTGACGCCGGCGGCCTCGAAGTGGCCCTTGAGCGGGTTGGTGACGCGGCGCGGGTCGACGGTGCCGAACGCGAGCTGGATGGCCTCGTAGCCGTCCTTGTCTGCGTTGCGCACCTGGGTCACGACGTTGGTGTCGACCTGGAGGACGGTGACGGGGACGATGCGTCCCTCGGCGTCCCAGACCTGCGTCATGCCCAGCTTCGTACCGAGCAGCGCGGAGACCGCGCGCTGGGCATTGGAAGTCGTAGTCATGGTGATTCAGTCCTTATGGGCTTGAGCGGTGCTTAGAGCTTGATCTCGATGTTGACGTCCGCGGGGAGGTCGAGACGCATGAGCGAGTCGACGGCCTTGGGCGTCGGGTCCACGATGTCGATGAGGCGCTTGTGGGTGCGCATCTCGAAGTGCTCGCGGGAGTCCTTGTACTTGTGGGGAGAACGGATCACACAGAACACGTTCTTCTCGGTCGGCAGCGGGACGGGGCCCACCACGGACGCGCCAGCACGCGTGACCGTCTCGACGATCTTGCGGGCCGAGGAGTCGATGACCTCGTGGTCATAGCTCTTCAGCCGGATGCGGATCTTCTGTCCCGCCATGGCGTGGTTCTGCCTTTTCTCTCGTACAACTATGGTCATCACCCCGACCCCCGCGCTCGGGCGTGTCGCACATCCAGGACGCGCGTCCGCCACCCGATTCCTCGGTGATCCGTGGGTGAAGGTGTGGCTGCCCGCAATAGGCAACCTGAACATTGTGCCAGATCGGGGGTTCCCGTGCAACACGGTCACCCCCGACCGGCCATACGCCCTCAGCGGGCGACGACGGTCTCGGCCGTGGGTCTCGAAGCCTCACGGACCGGCGACGACGATTGTCTCACGCGGGGGCCCACCGAGACCACGGCGAGGGTCGCCAGGGCGACGGCGTAGGCCTGCCAGGGGTGGGCGATGATCGCGTCGAACGCCGCTCCCAGCACGGAGGCCTCCCCGCGCACCACGCCGACCAGCCACGCGGCGCCCGCGACGGCGCCGGCCGCCGCCGCGGCCCACCGGAGCCCCGCGAACCAGCGGCTGCGCGCGGCCCACACGAGCGCGGGCAGGAGCGCGGCGACCACCACCAGCTGAGCCAGCTCGACGCCGACGTTGAAGCCGACGATCGCGGCGACCAACCGGCCCAACGGAAGGTCGAGCGCGACCAGGGTGGTGGCGAACGCGGTGCCGTGGACGATCCCGAACAGACCGGCGGTCCACGCCTCGCCGCGGCGGAGTGCGGGCACCATGGCGTGCGCCGCGGCGGCCACCACCGACAGGGCGACCAGCGATTCGGTGACGACGGTCGGCAGGCTGATCAGCCCGAGCGACACGAGCGCGAGCGAGATCGTGTGGCCGGCCGTGAAGCTGGTCACCAGCGTCGCCGCTCGCCGGGCGGCCGCACCGGCCGTCTCCCGCAGGGTGCCCTGACGCGGGACCCACCGGCGCCCGACCGCGACGAGCGGTGCCGGGAGCAGGAGCAGGACGAGGAAGAGCACATGGTCGGGGCCGGCGGCGATGTGCGAGGCGCCGAGCCTCACGGTGGCCCACAGACCCTCGGCCCAGCCGCCGTCGTCGCGGGAGACCTGCGCCGTGGTGTGCTCCCAGTCGAGCACCGTGACCAGCTCCGGCTCCTCGTCGGTGAGGGTGCCGCCCTCCCAGTCGGAGACCAGCGACACGTACACCTCGTGGGTGGCGAGGGTGTCGATCAGCACCCCGTACTCGATCGCGACGTCGCCGTCGACGGATCCGTCCGCCGCGGTGGCGATCACCACGATGTCGGCCGTCGGGAGATCGTTCACGGTGGTCTCCGCGACCGCGGACACGGACAGGTCGAGCGCGCCGTCCGCGTCGGCCACCTCGAGCCGGTCGAGGACATAGGCGGCGAGCTCGTCGGCGCGCGCCTCGACGTCGGCGCCGTCGACGTCGAGGTCCGAGGAGGTCGCCGCGTTGTACTGGCGCACGGGCACCTGGAGCTCGAGCTCGACGCTGCCCTCGTCGATGCTGACGAGCACCGCCGTGGTCTCGGCGGGGTGAGCCTCGGCCGCGCCGGCGCCCAGGCCCACCACCGCGGCGGCCGCGAGCACCAGCGCAGCCAGGCCGCGCATCGTCCCCCGGAGGGGACGATGCGCGGCACCGGTGGTCGACGCCGTCACGACGCGTACTGCGACGCGTCGCCGTAGTCGTACAGCTTGTCGCGGTAGACCGAGTGGATGTGGAGGGCGTCGTAGACGATGCCGTTCTCCATGTCGAACTCGATCCACACCTGAGGCCCGGAGAGGCGGAGGTACGTGGAGCCGTCGTCGGTGTCGAGGGCGCCCGACCACGAGAGGTACGTCTCGCCGTACTGCGACACGTAGGTGTCGATGATCTCCTGCGCCTCGTCCTCGTCGAGGACGCCGACGTACTCGGTGATCAGCGCGGTGACGAGCTCCTGCTGCTCCTCCGTCAGGTCGGAGACCAGGATGCCCTCGTCATCGGGGTAGTCACCCGAGTCCTCACCGGGGCCCATGACCACCGCGTTGTAGACCATGGACAGCTCGGCCGCCGCGGCCTGGTCGTCCGTGAGCGACGCCATGAGCGCCTGTGCCGCCGCCTTCTTCTCACCGAGCGGCTCGGAGCTCTCGCCGTCGGTCGTGGTCCACGACTGGGGCTCGATGCCCGCGAAGTACGGCGCGATGGTCACGGTGTCGCCGGAGTACGCCGCCATGAGCGCGAGGTGATGGCCGCCGAACTGGATCTCGAAGGTCGAGTCGGCGGAGACGTCGCCGTAGAAGGCGATGAAGTAGAGGTCCGAGCCGTACTCGAGGCCGCCACCCATGTCGCCCGGGGCGGTCGCGACGTCGCCGGTCGGCATCGCGCCGTCGGTCGGGACGTCGGTCGGGGCGGTGCCGTCGCCCATGTCCGGCGGCGTGCCGCCGTCCCCCGGCCCGCCCGCCGCGGCGGCGCCGCTCGAGCTCGAGTTCAGCGCGTCGTCGGAGTCCTCGCCGTACCGGTAGGAGGTCTCGACGTTGCCCGCGAGCACGTCGTCGGCCGTCATCACCTCCTGCACCTCCTCGTAGCCCTCGTCCGAGAGCATCGCCTGGAGCAGGACGTCGAGCGCGGCGAGCTGCTCGTCGGTCATGTCGCCGCGCGCGAGACCGGGCCGGTCCACCTGCCCGTTGGGCAGGTTCGACCAGTTGGCCTTGTCCTCGAGGTCGTCGTAGGAGAGCTGCACGAGCGCGAGCTGGTCCTCGTCGAGCGTCGCGAGGAAGGCCTCGGCCGCGGCGACCACCTCGGCGGTGTTGGAGTCCTCGGAGGCCGCGGTCACCGCGGTCGAGGAGGTGGAGGCCGTCGACGTCGTCGACTCGGTGGTCGACGAGTCATCGGTGGCGCTGCAGGCGGCCAGGGTCGTCGCGAGCCCGACGGCGACGCCCAGGGCGAGCGCGCGCCGCACGGCGGGACGGATGGTGATCATGGGAGGAGTGCCTCTCGGTCGGGGACGGTGCACCCCGAAGGTAGAGGGCCGACCCTGGCAGGATGCTGGGAGCCTGCCGCGAGATGCCGGGCACTCGACGGGATCCGCCTGCGGTGGCGCACCGACCGCCGGGGTAGGGTGCCCAGGAGCGGGAGCCGCATGCCGGCCCTGCCGACAGCCGCCGACCGATCGGACCCGACATGACCCTCTCCCCCGCCGTCGATCCCGGCCCCCGCGTGTCCGCCGACGCCTGGCGCGCGTGGGCGCGTCCCGCCCTGACGATCGCGGCCGTCGCCGTGCCCGCCGGCGCGCTCGCGCTGCTGCATCCGGCCGCGTCGCTGATCGTCCTGGTGCCGGCGGCGGCGGTGGCCTGGCGGCTCCACGGCTCGGGCATGGAGCCCTGGCGGCCTCACCGTCCCGACCGGTTCCCGAACACGGCCACCGACCCGAGCCTGCGGGCGTACGCCCGGGACCTGCGCTGGCGCTGGGAGCACGGCATGGAGCTGGCGGGCCTGGCCGAGGTGGGTACGGACGGCTCCTACCGCGGTCCCGTCCTCACCTCCGTCGCGCAGCGCGACGGCGCCGTGATCGCCGCCTGCCGCGTCGACGACGAGGCCGCCGTCGCCGCGATGGCCGCGCATCGCGACGTGCTCGCCGCGGGCCTGGAGGCGGAGTCGGTGGCCGTCGATCAGACGGGACCGGGCTCCGTGGAGCTCACGATCGGGCTGCGGGAGGCCGGCGAGGGCTGGACCTGAGCCCCGCGCGTCAGTCGCGCCCGCCGCGCTCCCACCAGCGCTGAAGCGCCTCGCGGTCGACGGTCCCGTCCACCGGGAAGGCCTCCGCGAGGCCCACGGCGTCGAGGACACGGGCCGCGGCGGCCTGCTGCGAGGCGTCGATCCGCTTCATCCACGCACGCGGGTCCTTGCCCGCGTGCGCGTTCGCACCCTTGGCGTGCGACATCTTCGACGGCTTCTCCAGGTTGGTCAGGCGCGCCGGGTCGATCCCGAGCCACCGCGCGCCGCGATCCAGCTCGGACCGGTCCTCGACGGCGGCGTCGTAGGAGACGAGCGCGGAGCGGGCGCCGCCGTAGGTGCGCGCGGCCGTCAGGTTCTCGATCGCCCAGCGCGTGATGAGCGCGGTGGCGTCGTCCCCGCTCGCGAGCTCCCGCAGCGGACGGTCGCCCAGCAGCCCGTCCACCAGCTCCGGCTGCGCCATCATGTAGTGCATCCGCTCGGGGACCCAGCCGAGCACGCTCTGGCTGCTGAGCGTGGCCAGCGGATGACGGATCACGTGGACGATCCGCACATCGGGGTGACGGTGGGCGACCCACCCCGCCCACATCGGGAACCGGATCTCCTTGATCAGGCGGCCGCGGTAGCGCAGGAACGGGTTGAGCGACGCCTCCTGATCCGCCCACGGGTGGCGGTACCGGCCGACCAGCAGGTCCTCGACCGCCTCCTGGGAGGGGAGGCGCTCCGCGTCGACAGGGACGTAGCGGCCCGGGCGGAGGTCGCTGAACCGCGCGTCGAGGTCCGGCCGGACCGGCTCGAAGATGGGCCGCAGCCGGCCCGCACGCGAGTACGCCTCCAGGAGCCACGTGGTGCCCGAGCGGCCGCTGCCGCTCAGGAGGGACGCATGCGCGGTGTCGCGGTGAGGGTCCCACACGGCGACGGACCGTGCGAGCCGCTCGGCGCGGGTCAGGATGGCTGCCACGCGGCCACCGTAACAGGAGGGCGGGAGCCCTCCGACCACCCGCATCGTCCCGCCCGGGGAGCACGAAGGCCCCCCGCCATGCGGCGGGGGGCCTTCGAGCGAAGTCGCGGGGGACTTACTTGAGGATCTTGGTGACGGTGCCGGAACCCACGGTACGGCCACCCTCGCGGATCGCGAAGCCCTGACCCTCCTCGAGGGCGATCGGCTGGATGAGCTCGACCGTCATCTCGGTGGTGTCGCCCGGCATGACCATCTCGGTGCCCTCGGGCAGCGTGATGACGCCGGTCACATCCGTGGTGCGGATGTAGAACTGCGGGCGGTAGTTCGTGTAGAAGGGGTTGTGGCGGCCACCCTCGGACTTGTCGAGGATGTAGCAGCGGCCCTCGAACGAGGTGTGCGGGGTGGTGGTGCCGGGGGCGACCACGACCTGGCCGCGCTCGACGTCCTCACGCTTGGTGCCGCGGAGCAGCAGACCGCAGTTCTCGCCGGCCCACGCCTCGTCCATCGACTTGTGGAACATCTCGATGCCGGTGACGGTGGTCTTCTGCGGCTCGCGGATGCCGAGGATCTCGACCTCCGAGTTGATCTTGAGCTTGCCGCGCTCGACCTTGCCGGTGACGACGGTGCCACGACCGGTGATCGTGAAGACGTCCTCGATCGGCATCAGGAACGGCTTGTCCATGTCACGCTCGGGCTCCGGGACGTTCTCGTCCACGGCCTCCATGAGGTCCTGAACGGTCTTGACCCACTCGGCGTCGCCCTCGAGCGCCTTCAGCGCGGAGACGCGGATGACAGGCGCGTTGTCGCCGTCGAAGCCCTGCGAGGAGAGGAGCTCGCGCACCTCGACCTCGACGAGCTCGAGGATCTCCTCGTCGTCGACCATGTCCGACTTGTTCAGCGCCACGAGCAGGTAGGGGACGCCGACCTGCTTCGCGAGCAGCACGTGCTCACGGGTCTGGGCCATCGGACCGTCGGTCGCGGCGACCACCAGGATCGCGCCGTCCATCTGGGCGGCACCGGTGATCATGTTCTTGATGTAGTCGGCGTGACCCGGAGCGTCGACGTGAGCGTAGTGACGCTTCTCCGTCTGGTACTCGATGTGCGCGATGTTGATGGTGATACCGCGCTCGCGCTCCTCGGGAGCCTTGTCGATGTCCTCGAACGGCGTGAACGGGTTGAGCTCGGGGTACTGGTCGTGCAGCACCTTCGAGATGGCGGCGGTCAGCGTCGTCTTACCGTGGTCGACGTGACCGATGGTGCCGATGTTCACGTGCGGCTTGGTCCGCTCGAACTTGGCCTTAGCCATGGTGGCTTCCTCCTGAATTGGTGGTGAGACTCGGGTAGAGGATCCGACTGCTGATGGGGTCAACCATCGTGGGGCGCATCCCTACTGGTCGTATTATTTCCTACTTCAACCGGTGGGACTACTCGCCCCGGGTCTTAGCGATGATCTCCTCGGCAACGTTGCGAGGAACCTCTGCGTAGCTGTCGAAGGTCATCGAGTACACCGCGCGGCCCTGCGTCTTCGAACGCAGGTCGCCGACGTAGCCGAACATCTCCGACAGCGGGACCAGAGAGTCGATGACCTTGACACCGGCGGCGTCGGACATCTGACGGATCTGGCCACGGCGGGAGTTGAGGTCGCCGATGACGTCGCCCATGTAGTCCTCGGGCGTACGCACCTCGACGGCCATGACGGGCTCGAGCAGCACGGGCTGGGCCTTGCGCGCGGCCTCCTTGAAGGCCATCGAGCCGGCGATCTTGAACGCCATCTCCGAGGAGTCGACGTCGTGGTACTGGCCGTCGAGCAGGGTGGCCTTGATTCCCACCATGGGGTAGCCGGCGAGGATGCCGATGTTCATGGCGTCCTGGATGCCCGCGTCCACCGACGGGATGTACTCACGCGGCACGCGACCGCCGGTGACGGCGTTCGAGAACTCGTACTGGACCTCGGCGTCGGCCTCGAGAGGCGCGATCGAGATCTGGACCTTCGCGAACTGGCCGGAGCCACCGGTCTGCTTCTTGTGCGTGTAGTCGTGCTTCTCGACGGTGCCGCGGATGGTCTCGCGGTACGCGACCTGCGGCTTGCCGACGTTCGCGTCGACCTTGAACTCGCGCTTCATGCGGTCGACGATGATGTCGAGGTGCAGCTCGCCCATGCCGGAGATGACGGTCTGGCCGGTGTCCTCGTCGAGCTTGACGCGGAAGGTCGGGTCCTCCTCGGCCAGCTTCTGGATCGCGACCGACATCTTCTCCTGGTCGCCCTTGGTCTTGGGCTCGACCGCCACGTGGATCACGGGCTCGGGGAAGGTCATCGACTCGAGCACGACCGGCTTGGCCGGGTCGCACAGGGTGTCACCGGTGGTGGTGTCCTTGAGGCCGATGACGGCGTAGATGTGACCCGCGGTGACCGCGTCGACCGGGTTCTCCTTGTTGGCGTGCATCTGGAAGATCTTCCCGATGCGCTCCTTCTTGCCCTTGGTCGCGTTGATGACCTGGGCGCCGGAGTCGACGTGACCGGAGTACACGCGGATGTAGGTCAGACGGCCGAAGAACGGGTGCGTCATGATCTTGAACGCGAGCGCGGAGAAGGGCTCCTCGGCGTCGGCGTGACGCTCGATGACGACCTCCTCGTCACCCGGCTCGTGACCCTCGATCGCCGGCATGTCGAGCGGCGACGGCAGGTAGTCCACGACCGCGTCGAGCATGGGCTGCACGCCGCGGTTCTTGAACGCGGAACCGCACAGGACGGGGTAGATCTCGGAGGCGATGACCATCTTGCGGATGGCGCCCTTGATCTCGTCGACCGTCAGCTCGCCGCCCTCGAGGTACTTCTCCATGAGGTCCTCGTCGGTCTCGGCGACCGTCTCGAGGAGCTCGGCGCGGTAGGTCTCCGCCTTGTCGACGAGGTCGGCCGGGATCTCCTGGGTCTCGTACGAGGCGCCCATGGTCACGTCGCCCTTGGCGTCGCCGGGCCACACGAGGGCCTTCATCTGGACCAGGTCCACGACGCCGAGGAAGTCGGACTCCGCACCGATCGGGAGCTGGATGACCAGCGGACGGGCACCGAGGCGCGACTTGATGGTGTCGACCGTGAAGTAGAAGTCCGCGCCGAGCTTGTCCATCTTGTTGACGAAGCAGATGCGGGGGACGTTGTACTTGTCGGCCTGGCGCCACACGGTCTCCGACTGGGGCTCCACGCCCTCCTTGCCGTCGAACACCGCGACCGCGCCGTCGAGCACGCGCAGGTTGCGCTCCACCTCGACGGTGAAGTCCACGTGGCCCGGGGTGTCGATGATGTTCAGCTGGGTCTTGTCCCAGAAGCACGTCGTCGCCGCGGAGGTGATGGTGATGCCACGCTCCTGCTCCTGGGCCATCCAGTCCATCGTCGCGGCGCCGTCGTGCACCTCGCCGATCTTGTAGGTGATGCCCGTGTAGAACAGGATGCGCTCGGTGGTGGTGGTCTTGCCGGCGTCGATGTGAGCCATGATGCCGAAGTTGCGGACCTTGGTGAGGTCCGTCAGCACGTCCTGTGCCACGAGAGGTTCTCCCTAGAAATCGTCGAAGTGAGCGAACGGGGTCGCGACTACCAGCGGTAGTGCGCGAACGCCTTGTTCGACTCGGCCATCTTGTGCATGTCCTCGCGGCGCTTCACAGCGGCACCCAGGCCGTTGGAGGCGTCGAGGATCTCGTTCATGAGGCGCTCGGTCATGGTCTTCTCACGACGCTGGCGCGAGAAGTCGACCAGCCAGCGCAGCGCGAGGGTGTTCGCGCGCACCGGGCGCACGTCGACCGGCACCTGGTAGGTCGCGCCACCGACGCGGCGGCTGCGGACCTCGAGGGCGGGGCGGACGTTCTCGAGCGCGCGCTTGAGCACGACGACCGCGTCCTGGCCGGACTTCTCGGCGACGCCCTCGAGGGCGCCGTAGACGATCGCCTCGGCGGTCGACTTCTTGCCGTCGAGCAGCACCTTGTTGATGAGCTGGGTGACGACCGGGGCGCCGTAGACGGGGTCGTTGATGATGGGCCGCTTGGGGGCCGGTCCCTTGCGAGGCATTACTTCTTCTTCTCCATCTTCGCGCCGTAGCGGCTGCGAGCCTGCTGGCGGTTCTTGACACCCTGGGTGTCGAGCGAGCCGCGGATGATCTTGTAGCGGACACCCGGGAGGTCCTTCACACGACCGCCACGGACGAGCACGATCGAGTGCTCCTGGAGGTTGTGGCCCTCACCGGGGATGTACGCGGTGACCTCGATGCCGGTCGACAGGCGGACACGCGCCACCTTGCGAAGCGCCGAGTTCGGCTTCTTGGGGGTGGTGGTGTAGACGCGGGTGCACACGCCGCGACGCTGGGGGCTCGACTGAAGAGCCGGGGTCTTGGTCTTGGAGGCCTTGGGGTGACGGCCCTTCCTGACCAGCTGCTGAATCGTAGGCACTACTTCTCCGTGTCCATGTCTGTCATCGGTGATGAGAAATCGTCTTGTCGTGTCGGCCCGACCCCCGCGCCCGGGCGTGTCGTTCCATCGGGTACCGCGCCGATGGGCGCGGTTCGGGGGCCCGGCGACGCGGGCACAAGCATCTAAGATACCTGCGCGCCGCGCCGCCGTCAAAGCGGAAGGTCCCGCCCCGACCCCGTCGGTTGTGCTAGTCGCGGATGTCGAACTCCTCGAGCGGCACGGCCTCGCCGGTCCCCTCGCCGAAGAACTGGCCGTCCCACTCCTCGTACCCGAAGGTCGGGAACAGGTTGGCCTTCGCCTCCTCGGTGGGCTCGACCGTCGCCGTGCGGTACTGCGCGAGGCCGGTACCAGCGGGGATGAGCTTTCCGAGGATCACGTTCTCCTTCAGGCCGATCAGCGGGTCGGACTTGCCCGACATCGCCGCCTCGGTCAGGACCCGGGTGGTCTCCTGGAAGGAGGCCGCCGAGAGCCAGGACTCCGTGGCGAGCGAGGCCTTCGTGATGCCCATGAGCTCGGGACGCGCGGAGGCGGGCTTGCCGCCGGCGGTCACGGTCTCACGGTTGGCGTTCTCGAAGCGGCTCCGCTCGACCAGCTCGCCCGGGAGCAGGTTGGTCTCGCCGGAGTCGAGCACGGTCACGCGTCGCAGCATCTGACGCACGATGACCTCGATGTGCTTGTCGTGGATCTCCACACCCTGCGAGCGGTACACGTTCTGCACCTCGTCGACCAGGTGCTTCTGCGTGGCGCGCGGGCCGAGGATGCGGAGGACGTTCTTCGGGTCCACCGCACCGGCGACCAGCTGCTGGCCGACCTCGACGTGCTCGCCGTCCTGCACCAGCAGGCGCGAGCGCTTGGTGACGGGGTACTCGATGACCTCGTCGCCGTTGTCGGGGGTGATGACCAGGCGGCGCGTCGCCTCCGAGTCGTCGACCTTGAGCGTGCCGGCGACCTCGGAGATCGGGGCCTCACCCTTGGGGGTGCGGGCCTCGAAGAGCTCCTGGACACGCGGCAGACCCTGCGTGATGTCGTCCGCCGAGGCCACACCACCGGTGTGGAACGTACGCATCGTCAGCTGGGTGCCCGGCTCACCGATCGACTGGGCGGCGATGATGCCGACCGCCTCGCCGATGTCGACGAGCTCGCGGGTCGCGAGCGAACGGCCGTAGCACTTCGCGCACGTGCCCACGACGGACTCGCAGGTCAGGACCGAGCGGACCTTGACGTCCGTGACGCCGTGACCGATCAGCGTGTCGATCTGCAGGTCGCCCACGTCCGAGCCCGCCTTCGCCACGACCTCGCCGGCCGTGTCGAGGACGTCGGTCGCCAGCGTGCGCGCGAAGACGGAGGTCGCGACGCGCTCGTGCTGGACCTTGTCGCCGCCCGCGGTGAGCTCCACGATCGGCATGCTCAGGCCGCGCTCGGTGCCGCAGTCCTCCTCGCGCACGATCACGTCCTGCGAGACGTCGACCAGACGACGCGTGAGGTAGCCCGAGTCCGCGGTACGCAGCGCCGTGTCCGCGAGGCCCTTGCGGGCACCGTGGGTGGCGATGAAGTACTCGAGGACGGACAGGCCCTCGCGGTAGTTCGACTTGATCGGACGCGGGATGATCTCACCCTTCGGGTTGGCCACCAGGCCGCGCATACCCGCGATCTGACGGACCTGCATCCAGTTGCCTCGCGCACCGGAGCCGACCATGGTGTGGACGGTGTTGTGCTCGGGGAACGACTCGCGCATCGCCTTGTCGACCTCGTTGGTCGCCTGGGTCCAGATCTCGATGAGCTCCTGACGGCGCTCGTCGTCGGTGATCAGACCGGTGTCGAACTGGTCCTGGACCTTGGCCGCCTGGGCCTCGTAGCGCTCGAGGATCTCCTGCTTGTTCGCGGGGGTCGCGACGTCGCCGATGGCGATGGTCACGCCGGAGCGCGTCGCCCAGTGGAAGCCCGCCGCCTTGAGGGCGTCGAGCGAGGCGGCGACCTCGACCTTCTCGTACCGCTCGGCGAGGGTGTTGACGATGTCGCCGAGCACCTTCTTGTCGACGTTGCGGTTGACGTAGGGGTACGAGACCGGGAGCAGGTCGTTGAAGAGCGACCGGCCGAGCGTCGTGGTGAGCATGAAGGGCTCGCCCTCGACGTGGCCCTCGGGCAGCTCGTGGTCGACCGGCGGCACGGTGTCGCCGTCGACGCGGAGCTGGATCTCCGAGTTGAGCGAGATGGTGCCCGCATCGAGCGCCATGATCGCCTCGGACTGCGTGCCGAAGGCGAGGCCCTCGCCCGGCTGGCCGGACTTGAGCAGCGACAGGTGGTAGAGGCCGATGATCATGTCCTGCGAGGGCATGGTCACGGGGCGGCCGTCGGACGGCTTGAGGATGTTGTTCGAGGACAGCATCAGGATGCGGGCCTCGGCCTGGGCCTCCGCCGAGAGCGGCAGGTGCACGGCCATCTGGTCGCCGTCGAAGTCCGCGTTGAACGCGCCGCAGACGAGCGGGTGCAGGTGGATGGCCTTGCCCTCCACCAGCTGGGGCTCGAACGCCTGGATGCCCAGGCGGTGCAGCGTCGGCGCGCGGTTGAGCAGCACCGGGTGCTCGCGGATGACCTCCTCGAGCACGTCCCACACCTCGGGACGGCTGCGCTCCACCATGCGCTTGGCGGACTTGATGTTCTGCGCGTGGTTGAGCTCGACCAGGCGCTTCATGACGAACGGCTTGAAGAGCTCGAGCGCCATCTGCTTGGGCAGACCGCACTGGTGCAGCTTCAGGGTCGGGCCGACCACGATGACCGAACGGCCCGAGTAGTCGACGCGCTTGCCGAGCAGGTTCTGGCGGAAGCGGCCCTGCTTGCCCTTGAGCATGTCCGAGATGGACTTGAGGGGGCGGTTGCCGGGGCCCGTGACGGGGCGACCGCGGCGGCCGTTGTCGAACAGCGAGTCGACGGCCTCCTGCAGCATGCGCTTCTCGTTGTTCACGATGATCTCGGGCGCACCGAGGTCGAGCAGGCGCTTGAGGCGGTTGTTGCGGTTGATGACGCGGCGGTACAGGTCGTTCAGGTCGGACGTCGCGAAGCGGCCACCGTCGAGCTGGACCATCGGGCGCAGATCCGGCGGGATCACCGGCACGCAGTCGAGCACCATGCCCTCGGGCGAGTTGGTGGTCGTCAGGAACGCGTTGACCACCTTGAGGCGCTTGAGGGCGCGGGTCTTGCGCTGGCCCTTGCCGTTCGCGATGATCTCGCGGAGCTTCTCGGCCTCGGCGTCCAGGTCGAAGGTCTGGAGGCGCTTCTGGATGGCCTCGGCACCCATCGAGCCCTTGAAGTACGAGCCGAAGCGGCGCGACATCTCGCGGTACAGCAGCTCGTCGCCCTCGAGGTCCTGGACCTTGAGGTTCGCGAAGCGGTCGAACACCGCGTCGAGACGCTCGATCTCGGCGTCGGCGCGCTTGCGCACGTTCGCCATCTCGCGCTCCGCGCCGTCCTTGACCTTGCGCTTCACGTCGGCCTTGGCACCCTCGGCCTCGAGCTCGGCGATGTCCTTCTCGAGCTTCTCGGCACGGGCGTTGATCTGGACGTCGCGGTCGTTCGCGATCGCCTTCTTCTCCTTCTCCAGCTCGTTGCGGAGCTGCGGAAGGTCCTCGTGACGGCCGTCCTCGTCCACCTCGGTGACCATGTAGGCCGCGAAGTAGATGACCTTCTCCAGGTCCTTCGGGGCCAGGTCGAGCAGGTAGCCGAGGCGCGACGGGACGCCCTTGAAGTACCAGATGTGGGTCACCGGAGCGGCGAGCTCGATGTGGCCCATGCGCTCGCGGCGCACCTTGGAGCGGGTCACCTCGACACCGCAGCGCTCGCAGACGATGCCGCGGTAGCGCACGCGCTTGTACTTGCCGCAGCCGCACTCCCAGTCGCGGGTGGGGCCGAAGATCTTCTCGCAGAACAGGCCGTCCTTCTCCGGCTTGAGCGTGCGGTAGTTGATCGTCTCGGGCTTCTTCACCTCACCGTGCGACCACGTGCGGATGTCCTCCGCCGTGGCCAGGCCGATGCGCAGATCGCCGAACTCGTTCACGTCGAGCAAGGTTCTACTTCCTTACCGCCGGCCCAGGGCCGGCACCGAAAAATTCTTGTGGTGGAAAGAGCTCGAGGCTCGTCAGATCTCGTCGACGCTCGAGGCATCGGGACGGCTGGACAGCGAGATGCCCAGCGACTCGGCCGCCTGGTAGGCGTCGTCGTCGGTCTCGCGCATCTCGATGACGTGGCCCTCGGTGTTGAGGACCTCGACGTTGAGGCAGAGCGACTGCATCTCCTTCATCAGGACGCGGAACGACTCGGGAAGACCCGGCTCCGGGATGTTCTGACCCTTGACGATGGCCTCGTAGACCTTCACACGACCGGTGACGTCGTCGGACTTGATGGTCAGCAGCTCCTGCAGGGCGTAGGCGGCGCCGTAGGCCTCGAGGGCCCACACCTCCATCTCGCCGAAGCGCTGGCCGCCGAACTGGGCCTTACCGCCCAGCGGCTGCTGCGTGATCATCGAGTACGGACCCGTGGAGCGCGCGTGGATCTTGTCGTCGACCAGGTGGTGGAGCTTCAGGATGTACTTGTAGCCCACCGCGATCGGCTCGGGGAACGGCTCGCCGGTACGACCGTCGAACAGCGTCGCCTTGCCCTCCTGGTCCACGAGGCGCACGCCGTCGCGGTTCGGGTTGACGTGGCCGCGCAGGCCGCCGAGGACGTCCTCGCGCAGACCGTCGAACACCGGGGTCGCGACCGGGCGGCCCGGCTCCGACACCACGGCGTCCTCGGGCAGGTGCGCGGTCCACGGACCGTCGGCGTCCGTCGCGTCCCAGCCGTTCTTGGCCAGCCAGCCGGTGTGGGTCTCGAGGACCTGACCGACGTTCATACGACCGGGCACGCCCAGCGGGTTGAGGATGACGTCGACCGGCGTGCCGTCCGCGAGGAACGGCATGTCCTCCACGGGCAGGATCGTCGAGATGACGCCCTTGTTGCCGTGGCGGCCGGCGAGCTTGTCGCCCTCCTGGATCTTGCGGCGCTGCGCGATGTACACGCGGACCAGCTGGTTGACGCCGGCCGGGAGGTCGTCGCCGTCCTCCTCGGTGAACACGCGCACGCCGATGACCGTGCCGGACTCGCCGTGGGGCACCTTCAGCGAGGTGTCGCGGACCTCGCGCGCCTTCTCACCGAAGATCGCGCGGAGCAGGCGCTCCTCGGGGGTCAGCTCGGTCTCACCCTTCGGGGTGACCTTGCCGACCAGGATGTCACCGGCGCGCACCTCGGCACCGATGCGGACGATGCCGCGCTCGTCGAGGTCCGCGAGCGCCTCCTCGGAGGCGTTCGGGATGTCGCGGGTGATCTCCTCCGGGCCCAGCTTGGTGTCACGGGCGTCGACCTCGTGCTCCTCGATGTGGATCGAGGACAGGACGTCGTCCTGCACGAGGCGCTGCGACAGGATGATCGCGTCCTCGTAGTTGTGGCCCTCCCAGCACATGAAGGCGACCAGCAGGTTCTTGCCGAGCGCCAGGTCGCCCTGGTCCGTGGCGGGGCCGTCCGCGAGCACGGAGCCCGGGACCACCGAGTCGCCCTCGTCGACGACGACGCGCTGGTTGTACGAGGTGCCCTGGTTCGAGCGCTCGAACTTCGCGATGCGGTAGGAGCCGGTGGTGCCGTCGTCGTTGGCGACGGTGACCAGGTCCGAGCTGACCTCGGTGACCACGCCGGCCTTGCCGGCGACCACCACGTCACCGGCGTCGATCGCCGCGCGGCGCTCCATGCCGGTGCCGACCAGCGGCGCCTCCGAGCGGACCAGCGGCACCGCCTGGCGCTGCATGTTCGCACCCATGAGCGCGCGGTTCGCGTCGTCGTGCTCGAGGAACGGGATCAGGGCGGTCGCGACCGACACCATCTGGCGCGGCGAGACGTCCATGTAGTCCACGGCCTCGGCGGGGACGAACTCGACCTCGCCGCCCTTCGAGCGGACCAGCACGCGCTCGTCGGCGAAGCGGCCCTTGGCGTCGAGCACCGCGTTCGCCTGCGCGATGACGAAGTGGTCCTCGTCGTCCGCGGTCAGGTAGTCGACCTGGTCGGTGACGACACCCTTGACCACCTTGCGGTAGGGGGTCTCGACGAAGCCGAGCGGGTTGATGCGGCCGAACGAGGCGAGCGAGCCGATCAGACCGATGTTCGGACCCTCAGGAGTCTCGATCGGGCACATGCGGCCGTAGTGCGAGGTGTGGACGTCGCGGACCTCCATGCCCGCGCGGTCACGGGAGAGACCGCCGGGGCCGAGCGCCGAGAGACGGCGCTTGTGGGTCAGGCCGGCGAGCGGGTTGTTCTGGTCCATGAACTGCGACAGCTGCGACGTGCCGAAGAACTCGCGGATCGCGGCGACCACGGGGCGCGTGTTGATCAGGGTCTGCGGCGTGATCGCCTCGACGTCCTGGGTGGTCATGCGCTCGCGCACGACGCGCTCCATGCGGGACAGGCCCGTGCGGATCTGGTTCTGGATCAGCTCGCCCACCGCGCGGATGCGACGGTTGCCGAAGTGGTCGATGTCGTCGGTCTCGACGCGGACGTCGCCGTCGGCGCCGTCGATCGTCTCGTGACCGGCGTGCGCGGCGGCGATGTACTTGATGGTCGCGACGATGTCGTCGAGACCCAGCACCGAGTCGCCCAGCGCCTTGCCCAGGCCCAGCTTCTTGTTGAGCTTGAAGCGGCCCACCTTGGCGAGGTCGTAGCGCTTGGGGTTGAAGTAGAAGTTGTCGAGCAGGTTCTGGCCGGCCTCGACGGTCGGCGGCTCGCCCGGACGCAGCTTGCGGTACAGGTCGACGAGCGCCTCCTCGTGACCGTGGACGGTGTCCTTCGCCAGCGTCTCGAGGACGGCCGGGAAGTCGGCGAACTCCTCGGCGATCTGGTCGTCGGTCATGCCGAGCGCCTTGAGGAACAGGGTGACGGGCTGCTTGCGCTTGCGGTCGACGCGCACGCCGACGGCGTCACGCTTGTCGATCTCGAACTCGAGCCAGGCGCCGCGCGAGGGGATGACCTTCGCGGTGAAGATGTCCTTGTCGGACGTCTTGTCGGGGGTGCGCTCGAAGTAGACGCCGGGCGAACGGACCAGCTGCGAGACGACCACGCGCTCGGTGCCGTTGACGATGAACGTTCCGCGGTCGGTCATGAGCGGGAAGTCGCCCATGAACACGGTCTGCGACTTGATCTCGCCCGTCGTGTTGTTCATGAACTCCGCGGTGACGAACAGCTGCGCGGCGAAGGTGAAGTCCTTCTCCTTGCACTCCTCGGGGGTGTACCGCGGCTCCTCGAAGTACGGGTCCGAGAAGGACAGCGACATGGTCTGGCCGAAGTCCTCGATGGGCGAGATCTCCTCGAAGATCTCCTCGAGGCCGGCGACCTCCGGGACGTCGTTGCGTCCCGCCTCCTTCGCGGCGTCGACGCGTGCCTTCCACGCCTCGTTGCCCAGGAGCCAGTCGAAGCTCTCGGTCTGCAGACCGATGAGGTTCGGAACCTCGAGAGGCTCGGAGATCTGGGCGAAGGAGATGCGGCGCGATGCGGAGCGGTTGGAGATGGAATCGGTGCGCGAGGCAGCCAAGGGTGGTCCCTTCCCTTTATGATCGTGAGTCACCACGATGTCCAGCCGCGGCTCCACCGGATCCCGGTGCTGAACCCGCTACGAGCGGGGCACGCCAGGTAGGCATATGAGGGCAGGGCAATAGACAGCGCAAGTCGCTAGACTACCGCCGGCGCGCGCGATTGTCCAGTCCGTACGTCCCGATGCCAGCCGACACGCCGACGGAGACAGAAGCGTGACGCTCGACCCCGTCAGGAGCCGAGCGCGGCCTCGATCTCGTCGGCGAGCCGCGGCGCGAGCGTGCGGGCGAAGGTCGCGGTCAGGTGGTGACCGTCGGGCCGGTACGCGACCACGGAGCCGATCACGGCGTCGCAGGTGCCGTCCGCGCAGTACACGTCGGACATGTCGATCAGCGAGGCGCGGTCGTCGCGCATCGCCGCGATGCCCTGCGGGTCGACGCGCAGCGCCGAGTCCTGCGGCCAGCCGCACGCGTCGGCCCCCGCGGGCCCCTCCTGCTCGAGGCACGCGACGAACTCGTCGGGCAGCCGCGGGTTGTCGCGCACGGCCAGGATCGGCACGCCGGCCGGCACCACCGACCACGCGTCGACCAGGCCGTCGGCCGACCGCTCCAGCTCCGCCTCGTCGAGGATCCGGACCTGCTGCGTCACGATCACGCCGTCGTACGCGTCCGCCGTCGCCGCGAGGTCGCGCACGTCCGCTCGCCATGCGTCGCAGGCCTCCCGCACCTGGGCGTCCGCCGTGTGGGCGGGCTCCGTGGTGAACGGGCACGCGGCATGGCCAGCGAGGTCGAACGCCCAGCCGCGGTCGGAGCCCGCCTGATCGAAGGCCGGGATCAGCGCGTTCGCGTGCGAGTCCCCGAGCACCAGGAAGCGCTTGGTGGGCGCGTCGGTCTCGCCGAGCGCGCACACGTCGAGCCGTCGTCCGGTGAGGCCGGTCCAGCACTCGTCGCGATTCTCGTCGTCGTCCTCGAGGTCGGCGAGCGGAGGGATGAAGTGCGCAGGCTCGGTCTCGACCTCGCCGCCGTCGGCGGCCGGTTCCGGATCCGCGCAGCCCTCGGCCGCGTCCTCCGCGGCCGCGCCGACGCAGTCCCCGAGCTGCGCCTCGAGCGAGGCGGCGAGCTCGCGCTCACGCTCGGCCCGGTGCTCGGTGGCCACGGTGCCGGCGACCACGGCGCCCAGCACCACGGCCATCCCCGCGGCCGACCAGGCCGCGACCACCCACGGCGCCCTGCCGCCGAGCAGCCGTGGGGAGAACCGCACCGGGTCCTCCACGAGCGAGGTGCTCGCCGCGGCGAGCAGCAACGTGGCGATGCCGATGCCGAGCTTCTCGACCAGACCCAGCTCGCGGCCGAGGGCGAACGGCACGAGCACGATCAACGGCCAGTGCCACAGGTAGATCGCGTAGGAGGTGCGCCCGACGTGCGCGACCGGTCGCCACGCCCCCACACGTGACAGCAACGTTCGGTCTCCCCAGGCCAGCACCAGCGCCGTGCCGACGACCGGGATGGCGGCCTGCCAGCCGGGGAAGGGGGTCGCATCGTTCATCACGACGGCGGCGCCGAGCATCAGCGCCAGACCCGCCAGGACCGCCCCGCCATGCGACCGGGACCGCTGCAGCGCCACCGCCACCGCGGCGCCGAGGACGAACTCCCACAGCCGGGTGAACGTCGAGAAGTAGGCGCCGGCGGACCATGCGGTGAGCCACCAGCTGTAGGCGAAGGACCCGGCGCCGACCACGGCGACCACGCCGACGACCACGCCGCGGCGCGGCAACGACAGCCGCGCCGCCGCCCACAGCGCAGCGACCAGCAGCACCGGCAGGAGCACGTAGAACTGCTCCTCGACGGACAGCGACCAGTAGTGCTGGACGGGAGAGGCGGCGTGCCCGATCGCCTGGTAGTCGACGGCGGCGATCGCGAGGAACCAGTTCTCCGCGTACAGGGTGGCCGCCGCCACCTCGGCCAGGAATCCGCGGACCTCGGTGACCGGCGCGAGGAGCCAGGACGCCACCGCGGTCGCCAGCAGCACCAGCAGGGCCGAGGGCAGCAGCCGCCGTGCGCGCCGAGCCCAGAAGCGGCCGAGCCGGATCCGCCCAGTCGCGGCGGCCTCGCGCCAGAGGTGCGACGTGATCAGGAAGCCGCTGATGACGAAGAAGACGTCGACGCCGATGTAGCCGCCGGTCAGCCGGTGCGGCCACAGGTGGTAGACCACCACCAGCCCGACCGCGATGGCCCTGAGCGCCTGGATGTCCGGCCTGAAGTCGGCGGCCTCCCGGCTCCCGGTCCGCGCGGGCGCGGACTGCTCTTCGATCGTCACCGAGGCATGGTAGCCCGGCCCTCCCGGTCCCCCGCGCATCGTCCGCCGGGACAGCAGAACGGGGCCGGGTCCATGCGGACCCGACCCCGTTCCTCAGGCGGCTTCGTCGCGCTGAGCGCGACGCCGCGCGAGCTTACTTGAGCTCGACGGTGGCGCCGGCGGCCTCGAGCTGAGCCTTGGCCTTCTCGGCGTCGTCCTTCTTGGCGCCCTCGAGGACGGCCTTGGGGGCCTCGTCGACCAGAGCCTTGGCCTCGCCGAGGCCGAGCGACGTGAGCGCGCGCACCTCCTTGATGACCTGGATCTTCTTGTCGCCGACGGCGGTGAGGATGACGTCGAACTCGTCCTTCTCCTCGACCTCGGCAGCGGCCTCGCCAGCGGCGGGGGCGGCGACGGCGACGGCGGCCGGGGCGGCAGCGGTGACCTCGAAGGTCTCCTCGAACGCCTTGACGAACTCCGACAGCTCGATGAGGGAGAGCTGCTTGAACTGCTCGATGAGCTCCTCGGTGGTGAGCTTAGCCATGATGACTTCCTTCTCTCTTGCCTGCGTGAAGCAGAATTACTAGGTGGGGTGCGGCAGCTACGCCGCGTCTTCCTGCTTCGCACGCAGGGCGTCGACGGCACGCGCGGCCTGAGCCAGCGGCGCCTGGAACAGGTATGCAGCACCAAAGAGCGACGCCTTCATGGCGCCGGCAGCCTTGGCGAGCAGAACCTCGCGGGACTCGAGGTCGGCCAGCTTCTTGACCTCATCAGCAGAGATCACCTTGCCCTCGAGAACGCCGCCCTTGATGACGAGCTTGTCGTTCTCCTTGGCAAAAGCCTTGAGACCCTTCGCAGCCTCCACCGGGTCACCGGTGACGAATGCGATGGCCGTGGGACCGGTCAGAAGGTCGTCAAGACCCTCGACACCGGCCTCCTTGGCCGCGAGCGCCGTCAGAGTGTTCTTCGCGACCTTGTAGGTCGCGGCGCCGCGGATCTCACCGCGCAGCTTCGCGAGCTGCGGGACGGAGAGGCCGCGGTACTCGGTGATCAGCACGGCTGCCGAGTTGCGGAAGTCCTCCGCGAGCTCGGCAACAGCGTTCACCTTGTCTGGCGTCGCCATGTTTATCCTTCCTTCGGATGACCGCCGCGCCTGCCCCGGGAACGAGAAAGGCCCCGCGCAGGCGGGGCCGGAGGTCCTGGTCCGCGGAACAGAAAGGGCGACCCGAAGGTCGCCCAGACGTCCGCGCACGAGGCGCTGTCAGCATCACCTGCGCTGGTCCCCGCTCGAGCGGAGCTTCGGCCGTTCCCGGTTGTCCCGGGCCCGACGACCGGCGGTCTTGGGCCTGACCATCGTACGGGAACCGCGCATCGTCCGCAACTCGGGTGGCCCGGTGCACGCCGCGTCCCGCGAAATGGAGATCGAGTGCCCGCACACCCAGAGTGTCGAGCACTCAGAGTCCATGTCGCGCGGATGGCCGGGGGGGACGATGCGCGGGCCATGCGGCGGACGATGCGCGCGCGGGGCGCACGAAGGCCCGGCCCCTCGCGGAGGGGCCGGGCCTGGTGACGCGCGTCGCGCCTGTGGGCGCTGTGGGCGTCACTCTCTCCTCACGCCGCCCGGGGTCGCCGAGCGGTGCGCGAGAGAAGGGTGGTGCCTGGCTCTACGCCTCGACCTTGGCCTGGGCGTCCAGCGGGATGCCCGGGCCCTGGGTCGCCGAGATGGCGGCCTTGATGATGTACCGGCCCTTCGAGGCAGACGGCTTGGCGCGGAGCACCTCGTCGAGGACGGCCTGGTAGTTCTCGAGCAGCTTCTCGTCGCCGAACGACGCCTTGCCCAGCACGGTGTGCAGGTTGGCGTGCTTGTCGACGCGGAACTCGATCTTTCCGCCCTTGATGTCGGAGACGGCCTTGGTGACGTCCATGGTCACGGTGCCGGTCTTCGGGTTGGGCATGAGGCCACGGGGACCGAGCACGCGGCCGAGGCGGCCGACCTTGCCCATGAGGTCCGGCGTGGCGACGACGGCGTCGAAGTCCTGGCGGCCGTCGGCCACCTCGGCGATGAGCTCGTCGCCACCGACGATGTCGGCGCCGGCCTCGCGGGCCGCCTCCGCCTTGTCACCGTTGGCAAAGACCAGGACCCTGGCGGTCTTGCCGGTGCCGTGAGGCAGGATGCAGGTCGAGCGGACCATCTGGTCCGCGTGACGCGGGTCGACGCCGAGCTTGAACACGACGTCGATGGTCGAGTCGGTGTTCTTCGAGGCGGTCTTCTGCGCAAGGCGGAGCGCCTCGAGCGGGGTGTAGAGCTGGCTGCGGTCGACGAGCTGGGCTGCGTCGCGGTAAGCCTTGGAGCGCTTGGTCATCTGCGTGTCTTTCCTTTGCAGTCGTGGTGCGGGCCAGCGCGGCCCCTGCCACTGAGGTTGAGGGTCCTTAGGAGACCGTGATGCCCATGGAGCGGGCGGTGCCGGCGATGATCTTCGCGGCGGCGTCGATGTCGTTGGCGTTGAGGTCGGCCATCTTGGCCTCGGCGATCTCGCGCACCTGGGCCTCGGTCAGGTTGCCGACCTTGGTGGTGTGCGGGGTGCCGGAGCCCTTGGCGACGCCAGCGGCCTTCTTGATGAGCTCGGCGGCCGGGGGCGTCTTCAGGACGAACGTGAACGAACGGTCCTCGTAGACGGTGATCTCGACCGGCACGACGTTGCCACGCTGCGACTCGGTCGCCGCGTTGTACGCCTTGCAGAACTCCATGATGTTGACGCCATGCTGACCCAGCGCCGGACCGACCGGCGGGGCAGGGTTGGCAGCGCCGGCCTGGATCTGGAGCTTGATCAGGCCGGTCACCTTCTTCTTCGGTGCCATGTTGTGGGTCCTTATCTTGTTGCCTGTGCGGCGTGGCGGCCGCGGTTGCGCTGTCGCGACCTAGAGCTTGGTGACCTGGGTGAACGACAGCTCGACCGGGGTCTCCCGGCCGAAGATGGAGACGAGCACGTGGAGCTTCTGGCTCTCGACGTTGATCTCGGAGATGGTGCCGGGCAGCGTCGCGAACGGGCCGTCGATGACGGTGACCGACTCGCCGACCTCGAAGTCGACGGCCACGGCGGCGGCGGGCGCCTTCGCGTCCTCGGCCTCGGCGACCGCCGCAGCGACCTCGGCGGGGGCGAGCATCGAGTAGACCTCGTCCATGGTGAGCGGGACCGGGTTGTGGGCGTGGCCCACGAAGCCGGTGACGCCGGGGGTGTTGCGCACGGCGCCCCAGGACTCGTCCGTGAGGTACATGCGCACCAGGACGTATCCGGGCATCCGGACGCGGGTGACGAGCTTGCGCTGGCCGCCCTTGATCTCGGCGACCTCCTCCATCGGGACCTCGACCTGGAAGATGTAGTCCTCCATGTGGAGGCTCTCGATGCGGTGCTCGATCGCCTGCTTCACGCGCTTCTCGTGGCCCGAGTAGCTGTGGACCACGTACCAGTCGCCCTCGAGGGTACGCAGGTGAGCCTTGAACTCGGCGACGGGGTCGACCGGCGCGTCCTCGACCGGGGGAAGGTCGGCAGCGTCGGTCTCGACGGCGGCCTCTGCGGGCGCGTCGATCGTCTCGGGGGTCTCGTCAGTCATCTCGTCGCTCATCGTGATCACACTCCAGTCGTCGGGCAGCGTCAGCTGCCGAACACGAGTCCCGCGAGCCAGCCGAACAGGATGTCCAGGCCCCACACCAGCAGCATCATCACGGCGACGAAGCCGAGGACGATGCCGACGTAGCGCACCAGCTCCTCGCGCGTGGGGGTGACCACGCGGCGAAGCTCGGAGATGACCTGTCGCACGAACAGCGCGATTCGTCCGAAGATGTTCAGACCCTCGCGCGACTCGTGCCGCGGGTCCTTCTCCCCGGAATCCGTCACGGCAGATTCGCTCACCGAAAAGTCCTTCTCTCGTGGATTGGCTCACGCGGGAGACTCCCGCGTTCCGCAGGGCAGGCGGGACTCGAACCCACAACCGCCGGTTTTGGAGACCGGTGCGCTACCAATTGCGCCACTGCCCTTCGGGAGGTGACCCTCCCGGAGGCTTTCGACCTTGACCTCGGTCGCACCAGGGCGCGAACCATCATGACGTCTGTCAATCGCCGACGTGCAATGCTACGCCACCGGCCCGGGAAAAGCGAACCGGGCCGCTCCCGCCGCCGTCGCGCGCATCGTCGACCATGCGGAGCCTACGCGGGATGGAAGAATGGCGCGCATGAAGCCTGCACGCCGCGTCTCCGCACGCCTGGGCGCCATCGCGCCCTCCGCCACCCTCGCCGTCGACTCCAAAGCGAAGGCGCTCAGGGCCGCCGGCCGCCCCGTCATCGGGTTCGGCGCGGGCGAGCCCGACTTCCCGACGCCCGACTTCATCGTCGAGGCGGCCGTCGCCGCCGCCACGGACCCGAGGAACCACCGGTACACGCCGGCGGCGGGCCTCCCCGAGCTGAAGAAGGCGATCGCGGCCAAGACGCTGCGCGACTCCGGGTACGAGATCGACCCGGCCCAGGTGATCGTCACCAACGGCGGCAAGCAGGCCGTGTTCCAGGCGTTCGCCGCGATCGTCGACCCGGGCGACGAGGTGCTGCTGCCCGCCCCCTACTGGACCACCTACCCCGAGGCGATCTCGCTCGCCGGCGGCACGGCGGTCGAGGTGTTCGCCGGCGCGGACCAGGAGTACCTGGTCACCGTCGAGCAGCTCGAGGCGGCCCGCACGGAGAGCACCAAGGCGCTGCTGTTCTGCTCGCCCTCGAACCCGACGGGCGCCGTGTACTCCGCGGAGCAGACCAAGGCGATCGGCGAGTGGGCTCTCGAGCACGGCATCTGGGTCATCACCGACGAGATCTACGAGCACCTCCTGTACGAGGACGCGGAGTTCACGCCGATCGTGCGCGCGGTTCCCGAGCTCGCGGACCAGACGATCGTCCTCAACGGCGTCGCGAAGACCTACGCGATGACCGGCTGGCGCGTGGGGTGGATGATCTCCCCCGCCGACGTCACCAAGGCGGCGGCGAACTTCCAGAGCCACCTGACCTCGAACGTCGCGAACGTGTCCCAGCGCGCCGCGATCGCCGCGCTCGAGGGCGGCCTCGAGGAGGTCCACGCCATGCGCGCCGCCTTCGACCGCCGCCGCCAGACCATGGTGGGCATGCTCCGCGAGATCGACGGCGTGGTCTGCCCGACGCCGAAGGGCGCGTTCTACGCGTACCCCTCCGTCGAGGGCCTCATGGGCCGCACGGTGCGCGGGCGGGAGATCACCTCCTCCGCGGACCTCGCGGGCGTGATCCTCGACGAGGTCGAGGTCGCCGTGGTCCCCGGCGAGGCCTTCGGGCCGTCGGGCTTCCTGCGCCTCAGCTACGCGCTGGGCGACGCGGACCTCGCCGAGGGCGTCGGCCGCATCCAGGCGCTGCTCGCCGAGTAGCGCCGCGAGCGCGCCCTCCGCACGGCCGCGGGGTCGCATCGTCCACCCGGACGACGCGGCCCCGCCGTCCGCGCTGACGGGGCGCGGCCCCGCCCCGCTGGCTAGGCTCGCACTCATGACAGACGCAGCGATCAGCATCGCCGGCCTGCACAAGCACTACGGCGACCTCCGCGCGGTGGACGGCCTCGACCTCGAGATCCCGCGCGGCGAGGTGTTCGCGCTGCTGGGGCCCAACGGCGCCGGCAAGTCCACCACGGTCGAGATCCTCGAGGGGTTCCGCAAGCGCACCGCGGGCGAGGTCAGCGTGCTCGGCATCGACCCGCACCACGCGACCAAGGAGTGGCGGACCCGCGTGGGCGTCATGCTGCAGTCGACCAGCGCGCGCTCGTCGCTCACGGCCCGCGAGGCGCTGCTCCACACGTCCCGCTACTACCCGAACCCTCGCGACGTCGACGCCACCCTCGACGAGGTGGGGCTCACCGAGAAGGCGAACGCCAAGCCGCAGACCCTCTCCGGCGGCCAGCAGCGCCGTCTCGACGTCGCGCTGGCCGTGATCGGGAACCCGGATCTCGTGTTCCTCGACGAGCCCACCACCGGCTTCGACCCGGAGGCGCGCCGCCGGTTCTGGCGGCTGATCGAGGGCCTCAGCGGGGACGGCACCACCGTGGTGCTCACCACCCACTACCTGGACGAGGCCGACCACCTCGCCGACCGCATCGGCATCATCGCCTCCGGCCGGCTGGTCGCCCTCGACACCCCGGACGGGCTGCGGTCGCGCGCGACCGACGCGCGGATCACCTGGACGGAGGGCGGCGAGCCCCGCACCGAGGAGACGCCGACCCCGGCCGCGTTCCTGCGCGACCTGCTCGGACGGATCCCCGGCGAGGTCGAGGGCCTCCGCGTCACCCATCCGTCCCTCGAGGACGTGTACCTGCGGCTCGTCGACGACGTCGCCGAGGTCGACGCCGCAGCCGAGGAGGAGCCGTCATGACCGCACCCGCATCGCCACCCGTCGCGCCGCCCAGCTGGACGTCGATGACGCTCAACCGCTACGTGGTCGAGCTCAAGGAGTTCCTCCGCAGCCGCGAGCAGATGGTGTTCATCTTCGCCTTCCCCATGATGCTGCTCGTGCTGTTCGGCTCCGTGTTCGGGGGCGCGGTCCTCGACGGGACGGACGTGACGTTCGCGCAGTACTTCCTCGCCGGCATGGTCGCCTCCGGCATCCTCAACACCGGGTTCCAGTCCCTGGCGATGTCCATCGCGATCGACCGCGACGAGGACGTGCTCAAGCGCATCCACGCGACCCCGCTGCCCGCGACGTCGTACTTCGCCGCCAAGATCCTGCAGGTGCTGTCGGTCACGGTGGTCCAGGTGGTGATCCTCATCGCGATCGGCGTGGCCCTCTACGACGTCGCGCTGCCGTCCGACGCCGCGCACTGGGGGACGTTCGCGTGGGTGTTCCTGCTCGGTACCGCGGGCTCGACCACGCTGGGCATCGCGATGTCCTCGCTCCTGCGCAACGCGAAGGCGGGGTCGGCGATCATCACGCCGATCGTCCTCTTCCTCCAGTTCACGTCGGGCGTGTTCCTGATCTTCACGCAGGTGCCGGCGTTCCTGCAGACCGTGGCGTCGATCTTCCCGCTCCGGTGGCTCGCCCAGGGCATGCGGTCGGTGTTCCTCCCCGACGAGTTCAAGTACGCCGAGGCCGCGGGATCGTGGCAGCTGCCGCTGACCGCGCTGATCCTCGCGGTCTGGGTCGTCGTCGGGCTGGTGCTCGCGGTCCGCACCTTCCGCTGGACGCGGCACGACGACAACTAGGCGCTTCCTGCCCCCGCTCCGAGCGTTCTCTGAGACTCGGCGCGTACCAATGGAGACATGAACAGCACCGTCCTCCGCCTCGGCGTCGTCACCGGCGCCGCCGCCCTCCTGCTGCTGGGCGTGGGCGTGGCCGCCACCGCGGTCGCGCGCTCCGCCGATCCGGCCGATCCCGACACCGTCGCCACGGCCGAGGACGGCACGCTGCTGCAGGACGATGCGGCGATCCCGGACGATGCGGGCCCTGGGGGTACGGAGCAGCTCGGCGAGGTGCCGTCCGACGGCTTCGACCGGGACGGCGACGGCGGCCGCGGCGGCCACCGCGCCGGCCCCCCGTCGGGCGACGCGCTCGCGGTGCCGCCGGAGGAGCAGCGCTGGCGCGAGGAGGGCGAGGGGTCCGACTCGGTCCCCGACGGCGGCGCGGCGGGAGGGGAGGCGTCCGAGGACGACTCCGCGGACACGCCGACGCTGATCGACTGAGGCTCATATAAGAGAGCTCTCAGAATGCCGGCGGCATCCTGAGGACATGAACACCTCCACCGCCAGGTTCGCCGTCACCGTCGCCGCGGCCTCCGCCATCCTGATCGGCGTCGGCGTCGGCGCCACCGCCCTCTCCCGCGCCTCCGGCGACCCGGACCCCGACCCGACCGTCGGCGAAGCGGTCCTGCTCGAGTCCGAGACCGGCGCGAGCCCCGACGACTCTCCCTCGCCCGAGGCCTCCCACGACGATGACCCCACCGAGGTCGAGCACAGCCCTGAGGTCGACGACCTCGACGACGACCACGGGGGCGACCGCCCGGACGGCGACTCGGACGACCGGGTCGCGCTCCCGCCGAACGACACCCGGCTCGGGTCGGTGCCGAGCACCGTGGGCGGCGACGACGACTCCGACGACCATGACGAGGTGGAGTCGGACGACGACTCGGACCACGATCGCGCCGACTCGCACGACGACGACGACCACGAGGACGAGGACGACGACGACCACGAGGACGAGGACGAGCCGGAGGACGACTGAGCAGGTAGTTTGGGCACCGGAAGGTGGCCATGACCTCACGCTTCAGGCACGCGGGCGCGCACGGCATCTCCGTGCGTGCCCGCGTCCTCGTCTACCTCCTCGTGCTCACCGCGGTGGCCCTGGCCGTGGCCGGCACCACGGCCTTCCTGATCGAGCGTGACTCCCTCGAGGACGGGGTCACCGCCGAGCTGACGGCTCGCGGCGACGACTATGTGAGGTGGGTCGCCGAGACCGAGGTGACGGGCGTCGACGCTCTCATGCGGGATGCCGTCGCCCGCTTCACCGGGACGGCCGACGAGGGCGCCGTCGCCATCATCGACGCCGCCGCCCGCTACGTCCCGGCCTCGGACCCGCGGCTCGCGCTCGAGGACGACGAGCAGCTGATCGACCTGCTGTGGGCTCAGACCTCGACCGCGGTGGAGGTCCGTCGAGCGGAGACCGCGAGCGCGTCGTACGCCTACGTCGCCATCCCCTTCCTCGATGCGGCGGGAGACAGGATCGCGGTCTTCGCAATCGCGATCGACGAGGGACAGCGCGTGCACGAGCTGCGCGAGACGTTCGCGGTGTACGCCCTGGTCGCGATCGCCGCCCTGGTCGCGATCGGCGCGTTCGGCTTCTTCACGGTCGGACGGCTGCTGGAGCCGATCCGGCTCCTCGACCGCACGGCGCGACGCATCGGCGAGTCGGACCTGGGCGAGCGGGTCCCGATCGTGGGCGACGACGACCTCGCACGGCTGTCGCGCACCGTCAACGCGATGCTCGACCGCCTGGAGGGCGCCTTCGCCGACCAGCGTCAGCTGCTGGACGACGCCTCTCACGAGCTCCGCACCCCTCTGACGGTGCTGCGCACGCGGCTCGAGCTGCTCGAGCCGCGGGACCCGGACCAGGTCGAGGCCACGCGGGACGAGCTGCTCGCCGTCGCCGCCGACATGTCACGGCTGGTCGAGGACCTGGTGCTGCTCGCGAAGGCGGACCGGCCGGAGTTCCTGCGCCTTGCCGCGACCGACCTGAACGAGCTCACGGAGTCGGCGTTCGCACGGATGGAGCATCTGGGCGACCGCGAGTGGGTGCTCGCCGGCAGCGCGACCGGCCCCGCGGTGCTCGACGCCCAACGCGTCACCCAGGCGTGGCTCCAGCTCGCGGCGAACGCGGTGAAGTTCTCCGAGCCGGGCAGCACCATCCGCGTGGGAAGCGCCCGGATCGCTGAGGACGTGCTGCTGTGGATCGAGGATCACGGCCGCGGGATCGCGCCGGAGGACCTGGAGCGTATCGCCGGGCGGTTCGTCCGTCTCGACCCCGAGACCGAGGGTGCCGGGCTGGGGCTGCCGATCGTCAGGGCGATCGTGGAGGCCCACGGCGGCCGGCTCGAGATCGCCTCCGAGCCCGGCGTCGGCTCCACGTTCGCGCTGCGGCTGCCGTGGCGGGAGGGGTGACGATGCGGGTGCTGCTGGTGGAGGACGAGGAACGGCTGGTCGCGTCGCTGCGGGACGGCCTGCGAACCGCGGGGATCGAGACGGTCCACGCGGGGACCGGCCGCGAGGGGCTCGCGCTGGCGCAGACCGAGGAGCTCGACCTCATGATCCTCGACATCGGCCTGCCGGACCAGGAGGGCTTCACCGTGCTCCGCCGCCTGCGCGCGACCGGCTCCGATCTGCCGGTGATCATCCTGACGGCCCGCACCTCGGCTGAGGACACCGTGCGCGGGCTCGAGCGGGGCGCCGACGACTACATGGCCAAGCCGTTCTCTCTCGACGAGCTGCTCGCGCGCATCCGGCTCCGGGCACGCAAGGCGCCGGGCCCCGACGACGACCCGGTGCTCCGCGTCGGCAGGTGCGAGCTCGACCCCATCGCGCGCACGCTCACGTGCGACGGGGAGCCGGTGGCGCTCAGCCCGCGCGAGCTCCAGCTCGCCCACCTGCTGATGGCCGCGGGAGGGGACGTCGTCTCGCGCGCCCGCGCCCTCGACGAGGTCTGGGGCGCCGCATCGCGCGACAACGTGCTCGACGTCTACGTCGGCTACCTCCGCAGCCGGCTCGGTTCGGAGGCGATCGAGACCGTGCGCGGGGTCGGCTACCGCTTCGTCGGCTGACCGCATCGTCCCCCGGCATCGTCCGCGCGCACGATGCCGGGCGCGCCCGCTCCCCCTACCCTGGCGGGGTGGACCTCAAGACGCCCCGCTGGGGCGACATCGCCATCGCCGCCGCGCTCCTCGTGCTCGGCCTGATCGGCGTCTCCCAGACCGTCGACATCGGCGTCAGCCGCGGCCACCCGTACGACGCGATCGGGGTGGCGCTCGTGGTCGCTCAGGTGGTGCCGCTCGCGTGGCGCCAGCACTACCCGCGCCTGGTGCTCTGGGCGGTGCTCGTGCCATGGCTGATCGCGGTGGGCTTCGGCTACCCGGACACCGCCGCGATGTTCGCGATCTACGTCGCGCTCTACGGCGTCGCGGCGTACGTCGCGCGACGCGAGGCGCTCCTCCACGGCGCCGCCGTGCTCGCCGTGATGATCGCATGGACCACCGTCGGCGTCCTGGTCACCGACTTCGTGCCGTGGACGGCTCTCGTGGCGGTCACGCTCGCGGTGATCGTGCCGATGATGGTCGGCTTCGTCGACTTCCGCCGCCGCGAGCGCCTGACCGAGCTCGAGGTCGCGCACGCCCGTCGCGAGCAGGCGCAGCGCACGGTGGCCGCGGACGCGGTCCGCGCCGAGCGCGCCCGCATCGCGCGGGAGCTCCACGACGTGGTCGCGCACGAGATCACCGTGATGACCCTGCAGGCGGAGGGAGCGCGGCGGCTCGCGAAGGACTCGGACGAGCGGGTGGTCCAGGCGCTCGGGACCATCTCGGAGTCGGGCCGCACCGGGCTCGCGGAGATGCAGCGGATGATCGGCGTGCTGCGGGCGTCCGAGCAGGAGGCGGCGGAGGCGGCGGAGCACGACCGCGTCGTGGCGGGGGTGCCTCTCTCGGATGCGGACCTCGCTCCCATGCCCTCCCTCGCCGCGATCCCCCAGCTCGCCCAGCAGGTCGAGGACGCGGGACTCCCGGTCGACCTGACCATCTCGGGCACCTCCCATGTGCCGGCCGGCGTGGAGCTGAGCGCATACCGGATCGTCCAGGAGGCCCTCACCAACGCGATGAAGCATGCGGGTCCCGGAGCGCGCGCCACCGTCGCCGTGGAGCGTCGGCGCAGGCTGGTGCGGATCACCGTGGACGACGACGGGCGCGGCGCGATCTCCGACGCCGCCCGGCTGAGCGGCGGGCACGGGCTGCGCGGCATGCGCGAGCGGGTGCAGGCCCTCGGCGGCGCGCTGGAGTACGGTCCGAGGCGGGGCGGCGGGTTCCGCGTGATGGCCGAGCTGCCGTCCGGGGACGACCAGGTGGCCGTGCCGCGGGCGAAGGAGGAGACGCGATGATCCGGGTGGCGCTGGTCGACGACCAGGCGATGGTCCGCGTGGGGCTGCGCATGATCCTCGAGTCCGAGGAGGACATCGAGGTCGCCTGGGAGGCGACCTCGGGGGACGATGCGCTGGCGCGTCTGGCCTCCGAGGCGCCGGACGTGCTGCTGATGGACGTCCGGATGCCCGGCATGGACGGGCTCGCCGCGACCCGCGAGATCCTCGCGCGGGACCCGGACGCCCGCGTGGTGATCCTCACCACCTTCGACGACGACGAGTACCTCTACGAGTCCCTGCGCGCGGGCGCGTCCGGCTTCCTCCTCAAGAGCGTCGAGGGCGACGCTCTGGTGAGCGCGGTCCGCGTGGTGGCGGGGGGCGAGGCTCTCCTCGCCCCCGAGGTGACCCGCCGCGTCATCGCGCAGTTCGCGCGCGGCGGCGCCCCCGCGCCGGCGGATCCGCACGAGCCGAGCGCCGCGGCCGTGGGCGACCTCTCCGATCGCGAGGTCGAGGTGCTCACGCTCATGGCACGGGGCATGTCCAACCAGGAGATCGCGGCGGACCTGTACGTGTCGAACACCACGGTGAAGACGCACGTGAGCCACATCCTCACCAAGCTCGGGGTGCGCGACAGGGTGCAGGCGGTCGTGGAGGCGTACGACTCCGGCCTGGTGGTGCCCCGCCCCTAGCCATCGCTCCGAGGTGGCGATCGGGGGTCATCCCTGAGGCGGACCGCGAGAAACCGTCCTTCTGGACGATGCCCCGGGCGCCGGGGCCGCACCAGACTGGGGCCGTCGAGATCCCTGTCAGGAAGGCCCCACCATGACCACCGTCACCCTCGCCGCGTCGATGCGCGGCGGCACCAAGGACTACGGCTCGGGAGACACCGCGGTACGCGCGCTCGACGGCGTCAACGTCGACATCGCGCGCCACGAGTTCACCGCGATCATGGGTCCGTCGGGCTCCGGCAAGTCGACCCTGCTCCACACCCTGGCGGGGCTCGACCGGCTCACCGCCGGCGAGTCCTCGATCGCGGACATCGTGATCACCTCGCTGCCGGAGGCGAAGGTCACCGAGGTGCGCCGCGAGCACATCGGATTCGTGTTCCAGTCCTTCAACCTGATCCCGTCGCTGACCGGTCGCGAGAACATCACGCTGCCGCTCGACATCTCGGGCAAGCCCGTCGACCCGGCGTGGTTCGACGAGATCATCGGCATCCTGGGGCTCGGCGACCGCCTCACGCACCTGCCCGCGGAGCTGTCGGGCGGCCAGCAGCAGCGCGTCGCCGTGGCGCGCGCGCTGGTCGCGCGTCCCGAGATCATCTTCGCCGACGAGCCGTCCGGCAACCTCGACTCGCGTTCCGGCGCCGAGCTGCTCGGCTTCATGCGCCGTGCGGTCAAGGAGTTCGGCCAGACCATCGTGATGGTCACCCACGACCCCACCGCCGCGTCCTACGCCGACCGGATCCTGTTCCTCGAGGACGGCCAGATCGTGGACGAGATGCGCGAGCCCACGGCGGACCGCGTCCTCGACCGCATGAAGCAGATGGGCCACTGATGTTCCGCCTCGCAGTCAAGTCCGTCCGGCACAACCCGAAGCGGCTGGTCCTCACCGCGATCGCGGTCGCGCTGGGCGTCACGCTCGTCGCCGCGACGCTGACCCTCACGAACGCCCTGTCCAGCGGCTTCTCCCAGCTGTTCGAGGAGATCTACGCGGGCACCGACGTGATCGTCGAGCAGGACCCCGCCGCGGTCGCCGACGACGAGGATCCCTTCGCGGCCGGCGACGACGTCTTCACCGCCGAGAGCCTCGAGGCGATCCGCGCGATCGACGGCGTGGAGCGCGCCGAGGGCGGGATCCAGGTGATGGGCTCCGTGCTCGCCGCCGACTTCGAGCCCACCGGCGACCTCATGGGCGCCGGCGGGGCCCCGAGCCAGATCTTCAACTGGGCGGGCGACCCCCGCATCGACCAGGCGACGCTGGTCGAGGGCGCCGGCCCCGCGGCGGACGACGAGATCGTGCTCGACCTCGACGCCGCGCCGCGCCTGGGGTACGAGATCGGCGACACCGTCATGGTCGCGACCGAGTCGGGGGTCTCCGAGCTGACGCTGGTCGGACTGGTCCGCTTCGGCGAGTCCAACTCGCTCCAGGGGGCGACTCTCGCCTACCTCACCGAGGACGCCGCGGCAGAGCTGGCCGGGGCCGACGGCTACCAGCAGATCAGCGTGATCGTCGCCGAGGGGGCGGACGCCGCCGCGGTGGCGGACTCGATCGGCGAGGTGCTGCCCGACGGGACGCGCGCGATCACCGGCGAGGACAAGGCCGCCGAGCAGACCGAGGCGCTCGACGAGGTGTTCCAGTACATCGACATCTTCGCGATCGCGTTCGCGCTCATCGCGCTGTTCGTCGGCTCCTACATCATCGTCAACACGTTCCGGATCATCGTCACCCAGCGCACCCGCGAGTTCGGCCTGATGCGGGCCATCGGCGTGACGGGCAGGCAGCTGCGCAGCATGATCCTGCTCGAGGCGGTGGTGATCGCGATCGTCGCCTCCACCGTGGGCCTCGTGGTGGGCTACCTGGGCGCGCTCGGGCTCTCCGCGCTCGTGGAGCGGTTCACGGGCGACCTGTTCGGCACCGTCACCCTGCCGCTCGATGCGGTGCTCGCGAGCTACGTGCTGGGAGCCATCGTCACCATCGCCTCCGCGCTGCTGCCCGCCATCCACGCGTCCACCATCTCCCCGATGGAGGCGCTCCGGGAGGCCGCGACCGAGTCGAAGAAGCCGCTCGCACGCCGGAACATCGTCGGCGCCGCCATGGCTCTGCTCGGTGTGGTCGCCATCACGGTCGGCCTCTACATGGGCTTGGAACGCCCGTACATCTACGTGGGCGTCGGCGCCGTCCTGCTGGTGCTGGGGGTGACGCTGCTCGCTGCTCAGGTGCTCGTCCCGCTGGCCTACGCGCTCAAGGCGGCGCTCACCCGCGTGTTCCGCGTCGACGGCAAGCTCGCGGCGAACAACATCCGCCGCGAGCCCCGGCGCAGCGCCAACACGGCCGCCGCGCTGATGATCGGCGTCATGCTGCTCGCGCTGGTCGCCACCTTCACGGAGTCGCTCAAGTCGGTGGTGTCGGAGCAGTTCGCGGGCAGCAACGCCGACTTCTTCGTGGTCAACCCGCAGGGGCCCATCCCGCCCGGCGCGCTCGAGGCCATCGAGGCCGAGGACGGCGTCGCGTTCGTCACGAGCACGGGCCTCGGCACCGTCACGGTCGACGGGACGGCCATGAGCCTCGCCGTGATCGACCCCGACACGGCGGAGCAGGCGTTCGACTACAACAACGAGCCCGACTTCGACCGGCTCGACGGCGGCGTCTTCATCGACCCCACGGTGGCCGAGACGGGCGTCGAGGTCGGCGACGAGCTGACGCTGGAGGGCTCCGAGGGCTCCGCGACGCTCACGGTGACCGGCGAGTACCTCAACGCCGGCGACGCGCAGCTGTGGGTCGACGAGGAGACCGGGGCCGCCCTTCTGGGCGAGGTCGAGGTCTTCCAGTCGATGGTGGTGCTGGACGACGGCGTGGACGCGACGGAGATGCGCGAGACCCTGCTCGCGGCGCTCGCCGACGACTTCCCGCTGGTCGCGCTCCAGACCCCGGACGCCTTCCAACAGCTCGCGAACCAGTTCATCGACCTGCTGCTCGGCGTGATCTCCGCGCTGCTCGGCGCCGCGCTGATCGTCGCGATCCTGGGCGTCGCCAACACCCTGCTCCTCTCGGTCACCGAGCGGACCCGCGAGATCGGGCTCCTGCGGGCAGTCGGTGTCAGGCGCTCGTCGGTCTGGCGCATGATCACGATCGAGTCGATGGTGATGTCCGTCTTCGGCACCATCCTCGGCATGATCCTGGGCGTCGGCCTGGGCGCGGCGCTCGTCCTCGCCCTGGAGGAGTTCGGCTTCAGCACGGTCACGGTGCCGTGGGGCTGGCTCGCCTTCTACACGGTGGCCGCCGCGATCGCGGGCGTGGTCGCCGCGATCTGGCCGGCATGGCGCGCGTCGCGGATGGACATCCTGCAGGCGATCGCCACCGACGGGTAGCGACGGGGAGGGGGCGGCCGCCGCTAGATCTCGACGCCGACGGTCACCGGCTCGGGCACCAGGGTGATGCCGAAGCGCTCGCGCACCCCGTCGCGCACGGCGCGGGCGAGGGCGACGATGTCGGCGGCGCTCGCTCCCCCGCGGTTGGTGAGCGCGAGGGTGTGCTTGGTGCTGAGCGACGCGGCCGCGTCCGGTGCGGCGGCGAAGCCCCGGGAGAACCCGGCACGCTCGATCAGCCAGGCGGCCGACGTCTTGACCATGCCCTCCCCCGCCGCCGGGTACGCCGGCGCGCCCTCGGGAAGCGAGCCCGCGGGGACGATCGGGTTGGTGAAGAACGAGCCGGCGCTCCAGGTGTCGTGATCGGCGGGGTCGAGCACCATGCCCTTCGACGACCTGAGCTCGAGCACGGCCGCGCGGACGTCGACGATCGGCACGCGCGCGCCGAGCTCCACGCCGAGCGCGGTCGCGAGCTGCTGGTATCGGACGGGCGCGGACAGGCTCGCCATGCGCGTGTGGAAGGTGACGTCGAGGACCACGTAGCGCGGGGTCGGGCCCCAGGGGCCGTCGGTCATCGTCCGCTTCAGCATCGAGTCGCGGTAGCCGAACTGCGCCTTCACCAGCGGCAGGGAGCGCAGCGCGCCGTCCTCCCGGTCCCAGGTGCGGATGAGCGCGATGATGTCGGCGACCTCCGCTCCGTAGGCGCCCACGTTCTGGATCGGGGTCGCGCCGGTCGAGCCGGGGATCCCCGACAGCGCCTCGAAGCCGCTCCACTGGGAGCCGACGGCCTGGGCGACGAGCGCGTCCCACGGGGTGCCGGCGGTCGCGGTGATCTCGAGCCCCCCGCATGAGCCGTGGTTGGCGAGCGACACCTCCGCGCGGGTGTCGCGCACCACGACGCCGTCGAAGCCGCGGTCCCCGACCAGCAGGTTCGACCCCCCGCCGAGCACCAGGAGCGGCGTGCCGTCCGCGTCCGCCGCGCGCACCGCGTCGAGGAGCTCGGCCTCGGTGCCCGCCTCGACCAGCGAGCCGATCGGACCGCCCACGCGCAGCGTGGTGAGGGAGGCGAGGTTCATGCCTCCAGCGTATCGGCGGCGCCCTCGCCCTCCTCCACACCCGTGGCGGGCGCGGGGAGGGGGCGAGCGGCGGGCGCGAGCAGCAGCATCGCGCCGGCGACGGCCACGACGAGCAGGAGCGAGAGCCGCAGCCCGAGGCCCTCGGCGAGCAGCCCGATCGCCTGCGGCATCGTCAGACCCGCGATGGTGCCGAACGCCGCCACCGCCGCGACCCGCGCCGTCGCGTTGGTCCGCTCGTCCGCCGCGGCCGAGATCGCGAGCGGGTACCCCAGCGCGGCACCGGCGCCCCACAGGAGCAGCGCGAGCGGCACGGCCCAGAACCCGGGGGCGAGGGCGATGAGGAGCACACCCGCCGCGACCAGCACGGCGCTGCCCCGCAGGATCCGGACGCGCCCGAGCCGGTCGATCAGCCGCCCGCCGACGACCCTGACGGCGCTCTGCGCCACGACCAGCGCCGCGTAGAGGAGGGCCGCGAGCGCCTCGGTGCGTCCGAAGTCGTCGACCAGCGTGAGCGGGAGCCAGTTGTTGGCGCTCATCTCGATGGTGAAGGCGCAGAAGATGATCAGCCCCAGCGCGAGGGTCCGACGCTCGCGCGCCGCCACGCGCAGCGTGACGAAGATCCCGCCCGCCCTCTCCTCGCTGTCGGCCGCGGCCGGCGCGCCGTCGAGGATGGCGAGGCGCGCGCACGCGAGGAACGCCAGGCCGACGACTCCGACGTTGACGAGGTAGTGGACCGGGACGGCGACCCCCGCACCCGAGTACAGCGCGCCGATGCCCACGCCCGCCAGCAGGGCGAGCGCGAAGGCGGCGTGGAACTGCGACATGATCGAGCGCCCCGCCATGCGCTCGACGGTGGCGGCCTCGGCGTTCGCCAGCGCGTTGACGGTCTCGAAGGAGCCCAGCGTGACGAACATCGCGGCGCCGAAGACCGCCGGCGACCCGAGGTGCGCGGCGAGCGCCATCCCGCCGAACCCGACGACGACGGCGACCGAGGCGAGCCTCAGCAGGAGCAGGGAGCCGAGCCGGGCGACCAGCCCGCCGAGCAGCGAGAACGCGATCAGCCCGCCGATCGATCCGGCGATGAACAGCGCACCCAGCTGCGCGAGCGTGACCCCCAGGGCGTCGCGCACGCTCGGCACCCGGGACACGTGGGTGCCCAGCATGAGGCCCATGCCGACGAAGAGCACGAGGATGCCCGCGCGTGCGGCGCGCACCCGGCGCGCGTCGGGCTCAGCTGCGTCCATGCGACTCCCCCCGACGTCGCCACTACGGCGTCCGCGACCCTCTCCACGGTAGCGGCGGCCACCGCGTCCCGCACGGCTACGCTGGGGGCACCCGACAGAGAGGGCCCCGATGGCTCGCACCCGCCGCCCCACCATGGCCGACGTCGCCGCGCGCGCGGGGGTGTCCCTGTCGACGGTGTCGCTGACCTACTCGGGTGCGGGTCCGCTCACCGCGGAGACCCGCGCCAAGGTCGAGCGCGCGGCGGCCGAGCTGGACTACGCGGGACCGTCCCCGCACGCGCGCGCGCTCCGGTCCGGCCGGACCGGCGTGGTGGGCGTGGTCATCCACGAGCGCCTCCAGCTGTCCTTCCGCGACCCTCTGATGCTGCGGATCATGGACGGCCTGGTGGGTGACCTCGGCCAGATGGGCCTCGGCGTGCTGCTGATCCCCACGCCGACGGGCGAGCCGGGCGAGCGGTCGCTGCTGGACACCGCCGCCATGGACGCGGTGGTGCTGCTGAGGGTGCGCGATCACGACGACGAGCCGGCGCTCGACATCCTGCGCCGGCGCGGCCTTCCGACGGTGGTGGTCGAGGGTGAGCCCCCAGCCGGCGCCGGCGTGGTCCTGATCGACGACCGCACGGCGACCGCCGAGCTGATCCGGCACCTGCGCGACCTGGGTCACGAGCGGATCGGCACCATCACCCTGCCGGCCGGGGTCGACGGCACCACGCGCGAGCTCACCCTCGACGAGGCGTTCGCGCAGACCGCCTGGACCCCGGTCCACCATCGTCTGCGCGCCTTCGAGGACGCCGGCGTCGCGCCCTGCGTCGTGGTCGAGGCCCGCGCCTCGACCGTGGGTGAAGGCCTCGCGGCGGCGCAGATCGCCCTCGGGCACGAGCCCCGCCCCACCGCGCTGGTGTGCCAGTCGGACCTGCTCGCGGGAGGCGCCGTGCTGGCCGCGCGGGAGCGCGGGCTGGAGGTTCCCGCGGACCTCTCGGTCACGGGCTTCGACGGCCTCGACCTCCCCTGGATCGCACCGCTCGAGATCACCACGCAGCTGCAGGACGGGGAGGCCAAGGGGCACGCGCTCGCCGCGCTCGTGAAGGCCCTGCTCGCGGGCGAGACCCCCGAGCCGGTGACCCTGCCGCTGACGTTCCGACCGGGCACCTCGACCGCGCCGCCGCGCGGCTGACGCGGCCGGGTCCGGCCCGCCCGCGCATCGTCCCGCGCTACGCGCAGACCACCACGGCCTGCGCCTTGCCCAGCACCTTCTGGCCGTCGAACTCCACCGCGATGTCGATGCGCGCCGTGCGCGCCTCGGCATCGAGCGCGCCCACCTTCGCGGTGATCGCGACTGTCGCGGCGCCGGGGTTCGGCACCGGGATCGGCCGCGAGAAGCGCGTCTGGTAGTCGACGACGTTGCCCGGCCCGGACCACTCCTCGACCACCGAGGCGGCGGTGCCCATGGTGAGCATGCCGTGAGCGATCACGCCGGGGAGGCCGACGGACTCCGCCACGACGTCGTTGTAGTGGATCGGGTTGAAGTCGCCCGACGCGCCGGCGTAGCGGACCAGGGTGTCGCGGTTGAGTTCGACGGTGCGCGAGGCGACCACCTCGCCCACCTCGAGCCCCTCGAAGGACGGCCGGTTCTCCGCGGTCATCACGCCTCCTCTCGCACCGCGAGGGTGCTGCGGACCGTCGAGACCGGCGCGCCGTCGGCGTCGACCAGCTCGGTGCGCGTGGTGACCATCGAGATGCCGCCGCGCTGGCTGATGGCGTCGACATGGACGGTGGTGGTGATCAGGTCGCCCGCGACGATCGGACGGTGGTGGGTGAAGCGCTCGTCCGCGTGGACCACGCGCGAGAAGTCGACGCCCACCTCGGGGTCGGTCACCACGTGGAACTCGGCCTGCTGCGCGATCACGACGGCGAAGGTGGTCGGCGCGACCACGTCGGCGTAGCCCTCGGCGCGGGCCGCCTCCTCGCTGCGGTGCGCGAAGGAGTACGCGTCGACGGCGTCGGCGAACTCGCGGATCTTGACGCGCGTGACCTCGTACGGCTCATGGGGGCCGTACGCGCGGCCCACGGCTTCGGTGTTCACTGGCACGCTCCCACCCTAGCGAAGGGACGATGCACGGGGAGGGCGGCGCCCTCGCATCACAGGAGCGCGAGGGCGCGTGAGATCTCCTCCGGCCGAGGGGCGAGCCCGGTGAAGGCCGCGAGCAGCGCGAAGACCGGTCGCAGATCGGCGCCGCCCTCGAGGTCGATGGTCTCGACCGCGGAGAGGATCGATGCGGGCGCGGCGGCCCGCGCGCGCTGCTCGAGCCCCGGCGGCTCGACGGTCAGCCCCGTGACCAGGTGCATCCGATGCTGCGGCCCGCGCGAGACCAGGTCGACCGCCACCCGCCGGCGCCGCTGCGCGGCGATGGCGTCGCCCTCCTCGTGGAGCAGGTGGAGCAGGGTCGGCACCACGACCAGGAGCGGCGCGGGGGTGACGATGCTGGTGCGCCGGTGGTGGAGCTCGCGGAGCGCCTCCTCGAGGGTGTCGACGTCGCCCTCGACGCCGGCCGCCGACAGCACGCCGACCCGCTCGGGCCCGACCGCTCCGACGTAGACCTCGACCAGCGCGGACACGCAGTAGTGGAGGAAGCGATACGCCTCCAGGCGATCGTCCCTCTCGATGCGCTCCGGACGGATCCGGAGCAGCAGATGCTGCCCCTCGGACATGGCGGCGCTCCCTCAAGCGTTCCCTCGGGGCCAGTATGGCCGTCGTCCGACGCGCGCCGCGGGAGGCGCGCAGAGACGACGAACCCCCGCCGCCCTGAGGGGCGACGGGGGTTCGGATCGATCTGCTGCGATCAGCGCGTCTCGCGGTGCGCGGTGTGCTTGCCGCACCTCCGGCAGAACTTGGAGAGCTCGACACGGTCAGGGTTGTTGCGGCGGTTCTTGCGCGTGATGTAGTTGCGGTCCTTGCACTCGGTGCACGCGAGCGTGATCTTCGGACGGACGTCGTTCTTGGCCATGGTTCTCTCCCAGCCTTGTAGGGACGCGCCTCGCGAAGGCGCATGGTCAGGCGGATCGCCTGTTCCGTAGCGAGGGCGGGGCTCGAACCCGCGACCTCACGATTATGAGTCGTGCGCTCTAACCAGCTGAGCTACCCCGCCGCGTGCCGACGCCACGTGAGTGACGGCGGACTTGGAGCCCCGACAGGGAATCGAACCCTGGACCTTTTCCTTACCATGGAAACGCTCTGCCGACTGAGCTATCGGGGCCAGCCGGAATAGGTTACACGCCGCGCGACCCAAAAGTGAAATCGGCCGCCGGCTCCGTTCCCGGGGTCCGTCGGGCGCCCCGTCGGGATGTCGGAGGCCGCCCCTAGAGTGGCAGGCGTGACGGCCTCCCTGAGCCCCGCCGAGGCGCGGCGGATCCACCTCGCGGCGCAGTCGCTCGCGCGCCGACGCCCCGCCGGACGCCCCGGACCCGCGCGTTTCCGCGACTACGTCGAGCGCCAGGGCGTGCTGCAGCTCGACTCGGTCAACGTGCTCGCGCGCGCCCACCATCTGCCCATCTACTCGCGGTACGGACCGTACGACCGCGACCGCTTCGACCGGTGGCTCTGGGGTTCGGGCGAGAACTTCGAGCACTGGGGGCACGAGGCGTCGGTGATGCCCCGCGACCTGCTGCCGGAGCTGCACCACCGCATGCGCCGCTCGAGCTCGTGGAAGGCCCGCACCCTGGACCGCCTCGAGGCCGAGCGTCCGGGGCTGCTCGACCAGGTCCGCGCGGCGGTCCAGGTGCACGGTCCGGTGACGGCAGCCGACCTCGAGCACCTCGCGCCGCGCGAGAGCCGGCGCGGCCCCTGGTGGGACGAGAGCCACGTGAAGACGGCGCTCGAGTACCTGTTCATGACGGGCGAGGTCGCCGCGAGCCGCGCGGACCACTTCCGGCGCACCTACGACGCCCCCGAGCGCGCCTGGGGGCATGTGGGCGCGCACGATGGCGACGCGTGGGCCATGGACCCCGACGCCGCGCAGCAGGCGCTGTTCGACCGCGCCCTCGCCGCGACCGGCGTCGGCACGGTGCGCGACCTCGCGGACCACTTCCGGCTCACGTCGCCCGCGACCTCCGGCTCCGGGCCGCGCGGCGCCGCATGGGCGACGTCTGCGGTCGAGCGCGGGCTGGCCTCCTGGGTCGACGTGGACGGCTGGCGCGAGCCGGCGCTGCTGGCGACAGGTGCAGGGGATCCCGGCCGCGCGACCGCGAGCGCGCTGCTGAGCCCGTTCGACCCGGTGTGCTGGTTCCGGCCGCGGCTGCTGCGGATGTTCGGCGTCGACTACCGCATCGAGATCTACACCCCCGCGGACAAGCGGGAGTTCGGCTACTACTGCCTCCTGTTCCTCCTGGGCGACCGCTTCGAGGCCCGCGTCGACCTCAAGGCGCGGCGCAAGGACGGCGTGCTCGGCGTCGAGGCAGCGTGGCGCGAGCCGGGTCGCGCGCCGGGCGCGCGCAGGCGGGAGGACGCGGAGGTCGCCGCCGCGTTGGCGTCCGAGCTCCGGCTGATGTCCGGGTGGCTCGGCCTCCCGGACATCGAGGTCGCGCCGCGCGGCACGCTCGCGTCGGCGCTCGACCGGGCCGTCGGGGCAGGCTGACCCGATCCGGACAGACCGTGCCGCGCGGCCCGAATCCCCGTCAGGCCGTCGCTTGCCCCGGGACACGCGGCCGCGCGAGCATGGATCGCATGGATCACGCACGTCTTCAGCAGTCCGCCAAGGACCACCTCTGGATGCACTTCACGCAGCATGCGCGCTACGCGGACGCCGAGGTGCCGATCGTGGTCAGGGGCGAGGGCGCGTACCTCTACGACCAGCACGGCAAGCGCTACCTCGACGGGCTCGCCGGCCTGTTCGTGAACCAGCTCGGCCACGGTCGCACCGAGCTCGCCGACGCGGCGGCCGCGCAGGCCCGCGAGCTCGCGTTCCACCCGCTGTGGTCGTACGCCAACGTCCCGGCGATCGAGCTCGCGGAGAAGCTGGCCGGGTACGCGCCGGGGGACCTCGACCGCGTGTTCTTCACGTCGGGCGGAGGCGAGGCCGTCGAGTCGGCGTGGAAGCTCGCGAAGAACTACTTCAAGCTCACGGGCCGACCGATGAAGCACAAGGTCATCAGCCGCGCCGTCGCCTACCACGGCACCACCCAGGGCGCCCTGTCCATCACCGGCCTGCCCGGCCTCAAGCAGCAGTTCGAGCCGCTCGTGCCGTCCACCTTCCGGGTGCCGAACACGAACCTCTACCGCGCATCGGAGATCACCAGCGGCTACCTCGACGGCTCCGACCCGGAGGCCTTCGGCATCTGGGCGGCCGACCAGATCGCGATCGCGATCGAGAACGAGGGTCCGGACACCGTCGCCGCGGTCTTCCTCGAGCCCGTCCAGAACGCGGGCGGGTGCTTCCCGCCACCGCCCGGCTACTGGCAGCGGGTCAGGGAGATCTGCGACCGGTACGACGTGCTGCTGGTGTCGGACGAGGTGATCTGCGCCTACGGCCGCCTGGGTGAGATGTACGGCTCGACGCGCTTCGGCTACCAGCCCGACATCATCACGTCGGCGAAGGGGCTCACGTCGGGCTACGCCCCCATGGGCGCGATGATCGCGTCCGCACGGCTGATGGAGCCGTTCCAGGAGCCGGGCGCGATGTTCGCGCACGGGTACACCTGGGGCGGCCACCCGATGGGCGCCGCCGTCGCGCTCAAGAACCTCGAGCTGTTCGAGACCGAGGGGGTGCTGGAGCACGTGCGCGACAACCGGGACGCGTTCCGCGCGACGCTCGAGCGCCTGCTCGACATCCCGATCGTGGGCGATGTGCGCGGCGACGGCTACTTCTACGGGATCGAGCTGGTGACGGACCAGGCGACGCGGGCCACCCTCACCGACGAGCAGTGCGAGCGCATCCTCTACGGCTTCCTCTCCCCCGCGCTGTGGGAGGCCGGCCTCTACTGCCGCGCCGACGACCGTGGGGACCCGGTCATCCAGCTCTCCCCGCCGCTGATCATCGGCCAGGCGGAGTTCGACGAGATGGAGTCGATCCTGCGCGACGTCCTGACGCGCGCATCCGCGATGCTCTGACCTCCCGCGGCACGGGGGAGACGCGGACGGGGGACGATGCGGTGGTCACCGCATCGTCCCCCGTCGTCGTGCGCCTCGCTCAGGACGCGGCGCGCACCCGGCCCCGTGCCCGGCGGCGCGACATGACCTCGCCGCCGATGACGGCGCCGAGCGCCACCAGGAACATGAGCGTGCCGATCACGTTGACCTGCATCGGGACGCCGCGCTGCGCGGCTCCCCACACGAACATCGGGAACGTCACCGTCTGGCCCGACGTGAAGTTCGTGATGATGAAGTCGTCGAAGGACAGCGAGAACGCCAGCAGCGCCGCCGCCAGGATTCCCGGGAAGACCAGCGGGAACGTGATGCGCCAGAAGGTCTGCCACTCGTCCGCGTAGAGGTCCATGGCGGCCTTCTCGAGGTTCGAGTCCAGACCGCCGAGGCGCGACCGGACGGTCACCACCACGAACGAGATGCAGAACATGATGTGCGCGATGAGGATGGTCCAGAAGCCCAGCTGGCCGCCGAAGCCCGCCGCGACGAACAGCGCGAGCAGCGACGAGCCCATCACGATCTCAGGGGTCGCCATCGGCAGGAACAGCACCAGGTTCATGGTCGACCGGCCCTCGAAGCGATGCCGGACGAGGGCGAACGCCGCGAGCGTGCCGATGATGGTGGAGACCAGCGTGGCCGCGAGGCCGATGCTGATCGACACACGCAGCGACTCGCACATGCCGAGCGGGTCGCACGGGTTCAGCCAGTTGTCCCAGGTGAACCCCTGGAACTGGTACAGGTTCCGCGACTGCGACGCGTCGTTGAACGACATGAGCGCGACGATGAAGTTGGGGATGTACATGTACAGCAGGACCAGCAGGCCCAGCGTGATCATCAGGTGCTTGCCGACCCAGCGGCCGAGGCGCGTCATCACAGCAGGTCCTCCGTTCCGGCCTTCCGCACGTAGTACAGGACCATCGCCACGATCATCACCATGAGGATCACCGACAGCGCCGAGGCGTGCGGGTAGTCGCTCGCCGTCGTGAACAGCGCCTGGATCTTGTTGCCGACCATCTGCGTGTTCGGGCTGCCCAGCAGCTCCGCGTTGATGTAGTCGCCGGTCGCCGGGATGAACGTGAGCAGCGTGCCGCCGACGACTCCCGGCAGCGACAGCGGCCAGATCACCTTGGCGAAGCGCTGGAACGGGCTGGCGTACAGGTCCGCCGCCGCCTCGTTGAGCTTCGGGTCGATCTTCTCGAGGCTCGTGTACAGCGGCAGGATCATGAACGGCAGGAAGTTGTACGTCAGACCCGCGACCACCGCGATCGGCGTCGCGAGCAGGCGACCGTCCTCGGGCAGGATCCACAGCGCCTTGAGCGTCTCCACCAGCCAGCCGTTGTCCGCGAGGATCAGCTTCCACGACAGGGTCCGGACCAGGAACGACGTGAAGAACGGCGCGATCACCAGCACCAGCATGACGGTCTTCCACCTCCCCGCCTTGAACGCGATCGCGTAGGCCAGGACGTAGCCGAGCACCAGGCACAGCACGGTGGCGATGCCCGCGTAGAGCAGCGACCGCAGCAGGTAGGGCCAGTAGTCGCCCAGCGCCTCGAGGTAGTTCTGGATCCGCCAGGTCAGGTCGTAGCCGGTGATCGGGTTGCCCGCGGGGTCCGACAGCGACGTGGTGAGCAGCGACAGCATCGGGAACAGGAAGAACAGCGCGAGCCAGATGGCCGCGGGCCCGATGAGCAGGTAGGCGGCGTTCTTGCCGAACACCCGTTGCAGCGAGGCCACGTCAGTCCTCCTCGAGCCCGGCCTCGGCATCCTGCGAGGAGTCCAGGAGGAACGCGAACTCGGGCCGCCAGGAGACGTCGACCTGCGTGCCGACCGGCACCAGGCCGCCGCGGCGGCCGGTGTTCTGCTCGAAGCAGATCAGCTCCTGGCCCCAGGGCATCCGCAGCCGGTACTCGGTCGAGGTGCCCATGTAGCTCGCCTCGGTGACCACCGCGCCGGCGAAGTACCCGCCCGGCGCGTCGACGGGCGTGCCCGCCGGCTGGATCAGGACCTTCTCGGGACGGATGCCGATCCACCCCTCGGACGAGTCCGTGTGGACCCGGCCGGCCTTGATCGACACCACCGTGCCGTGCATGTCGACCTTCACCACCTCGTCGTCCCCCGAGCCCTCACGGCCCAGGACGGTGCCCTTGACCAGGTTCGAGCGCCCGAGGAAGTTCGCGACGAACGTCGTGCGCGGGTTCGTGTACAGGTCGTAGGGGGTGCCGAGCTGCTCGATCCGACCCTCGTTCATGACCGCGACCGTGTCGGCCATGGTCATGGCCTCCTCCTGGTCGTGGGTGACGTGGACGAACGTGAGCCCGACCTCCTCCTGGATGCGCTTGAGCTCCATCTGCATGGCGCGGCGCAGCTTGAGGTCGAGCGCGCCGAGCGGCTCGTCGAGCAGGAGCACCTCGGGCCGGTTGATCAGCGCACGAGCGAGGGCGACACGCTGCTGCTGGCCGCCCGAGAGCTGCGCCGGCTTCTTGGCCGCCTGCTCGGTGAGCTCGGTGAGCTCGAGGATCTCCTTGACCTGAGACCGCGTGTCCTTGACGCCCCGACGCTTGGGCCCGAACTCGACGTTCTCCGCGATCGTGAGGTGCGGGAACAGCGCGTAGTTCTGGAACACCGTGTTCACGGGACGCTTGTACGGCTTCTCGTGGGTGATGTCGTTGGCGCCGATCTCGATGGTGCCCGCGGTGGGCGTCTCGAGGCCGGCGACCATGCGCAGGGTGGTGGTCTTGCCGCACCCCGAGGGACCGAGCAAGGCGAAGAAGGAGCCCTGGGGGATGACCAGGTCGAGCGACTTCACCGCGGTGAAGCCGTTCGGGTACCGCTTGTGGAGACCCGACAGCTTCAGATCGCCGTGAGCCTGCTCAGCCGGTGACATCCGCGAAGTCCTTCTCGTACTGCGAGGCCTTCGCCTCGTCCAGCGCCATGAAGCCGTGCGTCTGGGCGAGGTAGTCCGCAGTCGGGAAGATGAGCGGGTTGTCGACGAGCGACGGATCGATCTTCTCCATCTCCTCGCGGGCGCCCTCGACGGGGCAGACGTACCACACGTAGGCGGCGAGCTTCGCGGCGACCGCGGGGTCGTAGTAGTAGTCGATCCACTTCTCCGCGTTGGCCTTGTGGGTGCCCTGGACCGGCACGAGCATGTTGTCGGACCAGATCATCAGGCCCTCCTCCGGCGGCAGGAAGACGAGGTTCTCGTCCTCGGCGGCGGCGACGTCGCCCGACCACGCGACGCACGCGGCGATGTTGCCCGCCGCGAGGTCGTTGATGTACTCGTTGCCGGTGAAGGCACGGATCTGACCGTCGGTGCGCGCCTTCGCGAGCTTGTCGAGGGCGTTCCCCCACTGGTCGTCGGTGAAGTTCGACGGGTCGGCGCCCTCGGCCAGCAGGAGCAGGCCCATGGTGTCGCGCATCTCGGTGAGCATGGTCACCTTGCCCTTGAGGTCCGACCGCGTGAGCAGCTCGCTGACCGAGCCGACCTCGCCGACGAGCGACTTGTTGTAGGCGATGCCGGTGAAGCCGGACTGCCACGGCGCCGAGTAGTCGCGGTTGGGGTCCCAGCCGGGACCCTGCAGGGAGGAGATGAGGTTCTTGTCGAGGTTCGGCACGTTGGCCTTGTCCAGCTGCTGGATCCAGCCGGCGTCGATCATGCGCGCGGCCATCCAGTCGGTGAGCACGAACAGGTCGCGCCCGGTCGGCTGGCACGCGCCCAGCTGGTTGCGCACCTTGGCGAAGAACTCGACGTTGTCGTTCACGTCGGGCGTGTACGCCACCTCGATGCCCGAGGTCTGCTGGAACTCGGTGAGAGTCGAGAGGTAGTCGCCGTCGTCCTCGTCGATGTACTCCGGCCAGTTCGAGACGTTCAGCTTCGCCTCGGTGTCGGAGAGGTCGGTCGTGATGCAGTCCGTGGCGCTGCTGCCACCGCCGCCTCCACGACCCATGAAGTAGACCGCCGCGATGCCCGCTGCGCCGGCGGCGCCGCCGATCATCAGACCTCGGCGGGAGATGCCCTTCTTGTTGCCTTCCTCCGGCGGCGTGACCTCAGACACGTCGACCTCCTTCACTCCGGGCGCACCCGGTCGACCAACAGGGAGTGAGCAGATGGTTGCATCACGCCACGTGCCCGCACAACGAAACTCGTATGCCCCCGGGCGTTCTGCCCGGCTGTGCGCGGCGCACGAAACGAGATGTCCGGACAATATCCCCGCAATATTGCCGCCCGATTTCGAGGAACCGAGACTGTTTCGGTGACGCCCTCGGACGCCGCGGGTACGCTCGCGCCCTCGCACCCTCGCCGCTCGCTCTGGCTGGCCACGCTCGACGAGCCCCTCGCTCCCTCGGATCCGCTGACGGGGGACACCGAGGCCGACGTCGCGATCGTCGGGGCGGGCTTCACCGGGCTGTGGACCGCCTTGTACCTGGCCCGCGCACGACCCGACCTGCGCATCGTCGTGCTCGAGCGCTACCACGCCGGATTCGGAGCCTCGGGACGCAACGGCGGCTGGGCGTCCGCCCTGTTCCCGAGCTCCTTCTCGACGCTGGCGCGGGAGCACGGGCCCGAGGCCGCGATGCGCCAGCACGCCGCCATGCGCGCCTCCGTCGACGAGCTCCTCCGCGTCGCCGCCGAGGAGGGCATCGACGCGGGCGCCGCCAAGGGCGGCACCATCGTCCTGGCGCGTACGCCCGTGCAGCTCGCGCGGGCACGCGCGGAGGTCGAGGAGGCGCGGCGGTGGGGCCGAGCCGAGGACGACCTCGTCCTGCTGGGCGAGGACGATGCGCGGGCCCGGCTGGACGGCGCCGGCACGCTCGGCGCGACGTACACGCCGGACTGCGCCGCCATCCACCCCGGCCGCCTGGTGCGCGGCCTCCTCGCCGCGGTGCGTCGCCGCGGGGTCCGGGTTCACGAGGCGACCGCGGTCACCGCGATCGCCCCGCGCCGCGTGACGACCCCGCGTGGGACGGTCCGCGCGCGGCACATCGTCCGCGCGACCGAGGGCTACACGCCGGGCCTGCCGGGCTCGCGTCGCGCGGTGATCCCGTGCAGTCGCTGGTGCTCGCCACCGAGCCGCTCCCCGCGGAGGTGTGGGAGCGCATCGGCCTCGCCGGACGCGAGACCTTCTCCGACCATCGCCACCTCATCGTCTACGGGCAGCGCACCGCCGACGACCGCCTGGTCTTCGGCGGCCGGGGCGCCCCGTACCGCTGGGGCTCGTCGACGGCGCTCCGGCAGCGCGCGGCCGACCGCGTGCACGCGGCGCTGCGCGCGACGGTCGCCGAGATGCTGCCGGCCCTCGAGGGGGTGCCGTTCCCGTACGCGTGGGGCGGCGCGCTGGGGATCGCCCGCGACTGGCATGCGTCGGTCGGGTTCGACGCTCGGACCGGGATCGGCTGGGCCGGCGGGTACGTCGGCGACGGCGTCACCACCACGAACCTGGCCGGACGCACCCTCAGGGACCTCATCCTGGGCGAGGACACCGCGCTCACGACGCTGCCGTGGGTGGGGCACCGGTCGCGTCGCTGGGAGCCGGAGCCGCTGCGCTGGGCGGGGGCCAACGCGGGGCTCCGGGCCATGGCGATCGCCGACCGTGAGGAGCGGATCACGGGCCGCGAGAGCCTTGTCGCACGAGCGATGTCACCGCTGATGGGCGGGCACTGAGCGCCGCCGGGCGGATCGGCCCCTCAGGGGCTAGCGTCGGACCCAGGGGCACCATCGGGGTGCGAACGGAGGCGACGCCGTGACGGACCAGCACAAGCCGCGACTGCACGGGCGCGTCGTGGCGATCAGCATCGGAGCCGCGCTCGGCGGCTTCCTGTTCGGCTTCGACTCGTCGGTCATCAACGGCGCCGTGGACTCCATCCAGGGGCAGTTCGAGCTCACCGAGACCTTCACCGGCTTCGCCGTCGCCTCGGCGCTGCTGGGCTGCGCGGTGGGAGCGTGGTTCGCGGGCTCGCTCGGCAACCGCTACGGGCGGATCCGCGTGATGGTCATCTCGGCGATCGTGTTCCTCGCCTCCGCGATCGGCTCGGGCTTCGCCTTCGGCATCTGGGACCTCATCGGCTGGCGGGTCGCGGGCGGCCTCGCGATCGGCGCGGCCTCCGTGATCGCGCCCGCGTACATCGCCGAGGTCGCGCCCGCGACGTTCCGAGGACGGCTCGGTTCGCTCCAGCAGATGGCGATCGTGCTCGGAATCTTCGCGGCGCTGCTCAGCGATCAGGTGCTCGCCACGTCCGCCGGCGGCGCGGATCAGGAGCTGTGGTTCGGCCTCGAGGCCTGGCGCTGGATGTTCCTGATGGCGATCATCCCGGCGCTCGTCTACGGCATCGCCGCGCTGCGGCTGCCGGAGTCGCCGCGGTTCCTGGTGGCGCAGCACCGTGACGACGAGGCCTCACGGGTCCTGGTCGACTTCACCGGCGAGGAGGAGCCCGCGCACAAGGTCGCCCAGATCCGGTTCTCGCTCGGCAAGGACGACAAGAGGTCGCTGCGCGACCTCAAGGGGCGGGCGTTCGGTCTCCATCCGATCGTGTGGACCGGCATCCTGCTCTCGGTGTTCCAGCAGTTCGTCGGCATCAACGTGATCTTCTACTACTCGACCACCTTGTGGAAGTCCGTCGGGTTCACCGAGGACGACGCCTTCCTCACCTCGACCATCACCTCCGTCACCAACATCGTCGTCACCATCATCGCGATCGCGCTCGTGGACAAGATCGGGCGCCGGCTGCTGCTGCTCATCGGCTCCGCGGGCATGACCGTGTCGCTCGGGATCATGGCGGTCGCGTTCTCCACCGCGACGGTCGACGCGGGCGGGGACGCGTCCCTGACGGGCGGCTGGGCGATGGCGGCGCTGATCGCGGCGAACGCGTTCGTGGTCTTCTTCGGCGCCTCGTGGGGACCCGTGGTCTGGGTCCTCCTGGGAGAGATGTTCCCCAACCGCTTCCGCGCGACCGCGCTCGCGGTCGCCGCCGCTGCGCAGTGGATCGCGAACTTCCTCATCACCGTGACGTTCCCGTCGCTCGCGAACATGTCGCTCGCCGTCGCGTACGGCTTCTACGCGACCATGGCGCTGCTGTCCTTCTTCTTCGTCATGACCCGCGTGCCGGAGACGCGCGGCGTCGAGCTGGAGGACATGCGCGACGACGCGGACGCCCACACGAAGGAGGACGCCGCCGCGGGGATCTGAACCCGCGCATCGTCCCTCCCGCGAACGGGGAAGCGCCCCGCCTGAGATCAGGCGGGGCGCTTCCCGTGGGTGGCAGGTGAGGGATTCGAACCCCCGAAGCTTGCGCGGCTGATTTACAGTCAGCTCCCTTTGGCCGCTCGGGCAACCTGCCGGTGCGCCGTCAACCGGCGCGCATGGAAGGATAGCAAGGAATCCGCCGGGCTTGTTACTCGCATGGTCCCGGTCGGCAGGGAACGATGCGCGGGAGGCCGCGCGAGGAGGTGCCGGATGGCCGGGGACAACAGCTTCGACGTGGTGAGCAAGGTCGACCGCCAGGAGGTGGACAATGCTCTCAACCAGGCCGCGAAGGAGATCGCGCAGCGCTACGACTTCAAGGGCGTGGGCGCCTCGATCGAGTTCGCCGGCGAGGACGTCCTCATGAAGGCCAACAGCCCCGAGCGCGTCAAGGCGATCCTGGACGTGTTCATCTCGAAGCTCGCCAAGCGCCAGATCGAGATGAAGGCGCTCGAGTGGGGCGAGCCGGTGCCGTCGGGCAAGGAGTTCCGCCTGGTCGCGAAGGTCAAGGAGGGCATCGCCCAGGACGTCGCCAAGAAGTTGACGAAGCTGGTGCGCGACGAGGGTCCGAAGTCCGTCAAGGCCCTCATCCAGGGCGACGAGCTCCGCGTCACCTCGAAGTCCCGCGACGACCTGCAGGCGACCATCGCCCTGCTGAAGGGCGCGGACGTCGACGCCGCGCTGCAGTTCGTGAACTTCCGGTAGTCACCCGGTCTCGCGGAGCTCCCCCGGATCGATCGTGGTCCGCTCGAGGTGGCCGGGGATCGGCTCCTGTCGGGGGTCGACCGATGCCGGCGGGATGAACTGCCAGCCCTTGCCCCGGCGCCGGATCCTCCAGCGTTCGCGGTGAATCATGTGGTGATGGCGGACGCACAGCATGATGCCGTCATCGACATCGGTCCTGCCCCCGTGCTGCCATTCGCGCACGTGGTGGGTGTCGCAGTACGCGGGCGGGAGCCCGCACTTCGCGCAGCCTCGGTCGCGCTCCGCGATCGCGCGGCGCTGTCCCGGGGTGAAGAACCGCTTCGCGGCACCCTGGTCGAGCACCTCGGAGCGGGTGCCCAGCACGGTCGGGATGATCTCCGCGTCGGCGGCCTGCCTCCGGAGCACGCCGATCGGGATCGGACGGTCGATCCCGTCGATCGCGCCGTAGCCCTGGCCCGACTCGAGGTCCGTGAGGCTCAGCCGGACCACGACGGTGGTCTTCACCGCATCGTGCGGACGCTCGCAGCCGTTGGCATGCCGGCCGAGCCAGCCCAGCGCGTCGGCGCGCAGCTGCCCGGGGGTGCGCCCGTCCACCGCGTCATGCTCGACCGCGGCGCGGTAGGCGTGCTTCATGTACCCGTCGACCGCTGCCATCAGGGGTGCGGCGGTCAGCGGGTCGAGCAGAGCGCTGAGGCGGATCATGCCGTTCGACTCCTCGCGGATCGACGCCTGCCGCAGCGCGTGCAGCTCGTCGTACCGGTCCTCCGCCACCCGCGGCGGCGTGAGCCCCGCCTCGATCCGCCTGACCAGCGAGCGAACCGACCGCAGCGGGATGGTCACGGCCTTGTCCACGACCATCCGCTCGACCCGCTCCAGCGGCAGCGACCCCAGCGGGGTCTCCCGCACGGCCGCGTCCACCGGGAGCCCGTCCGCGTCGCGGGCGTCGGGGTGCTGCATCAGCACCCCGCGGATCAGCACGAAGGCATCGGGACTGATCCGGCCCTCGCGCGCCGTCACCGCCAGGTACGGCAGGACCGAGGCGCCCGACGGCGAGTCGTCCGCGCGTCCATCGAGGGAGGAACCGAGGATGCGCAGACGCTCAGCCTCGGCGACCGTGCCACCGGTGATCCCGGCGACGAGCTGATCGACGCCGCTGAACCCTCGCCGCCGCGCGAGCCCACCCGCTCCCGGGCCCGACCTCCGGCCGGCCTCGGCGACCGCTGCTGCCAGGATCAGGTCGGATTCGCGGCGCCTTGCCACGCTGTCCGAGATGAGCGCCACCAGATCCCAGTCCGTGAGGGCGCCGGCGGTCTCGACGCGGGCGCGCAGCGCGTCCAGCGGGTCGGGCCCTGCGGATGCGGCGGTCGAGGTCATGCCTCAAGTCAACAGGAGGGGTCCGACATCGAAACGGACAAAAAGGACGCTCAGGGATCCCCGCCTCCCGTGGGCGCGTGCGGGACCGGGCACCCGCCGGGGAACGTCCCGAGCTCCTCGACGCGGAACCCGTCCGGGTAGCTCCGGATCCACGGCAGATCCTCGACCCGGGTCGGCTTGGCACGCGCAGGCAGCAGCCCCGCGATCACCCCTCGCAACCGCACCGCGACTCGCGACCCGATCACCACCACGCGCGGCGGGTGCGCGTAGCCGAGCGCGTCCAGCAGCGCATCGTCCATCAGGGCCCGGCTCACCGCCTCCATGGCGCGCTTGGGCACGTACGGGCGGAACGTCAGCAGCAGCGCGAGGGTCGCGTCCGCGACGCGACGGGCGCCCTCGTCGAACGCGAAATGCTCGGCCTCGTAGCCGTCCATGAGCTCGGCGAAGCCCTCGTAGGTCTCGGGCAAGTCCGTGATGTTCATGTGCCGCCCGAGCTCCCGGTAGTACCGCACGGAGGCGTCGAGCTCGGCGTCCGTGAGGGCACGCTTGCCGTACGCGTCGAGCCACCGCTTGGGCACGACGACGAAGGTCGACAGCACGTAGCGGAACTCGTGGTCGGGGATGTCGTAGGCACGATGCATCTGGTTGATGCGGCGGATCGCGCTGCGCGCCTCCGGCGCCGCGAAGCCGGCACGGGTGGGGACCTCGAGCAGCAGCGCCGTGTCGTCGTAGCGCTTCTGGGTGCGCGCCGTGAACTCGCCCGTGCGGTCGAGCAGCCCGCCGATCCCGGGCACCGCGTAGGTGCGGAACAGCGCGAAGCTCAGCGACTGGTTCATGTCCCACGGGAACTCGTGCATGACGACGTTGCGGTAGATCTCGACGAAGTCGCGCTCGGGGTCGAGCGCCGCGTTGACCCGCCGCCAGTGGTCGCGTCTCATGCCACGCAAACTACGCCATCCGGGCGCCGAAGTGAATGGCGAGTCACTTTCTCGGACGCCGTGCGGGCGAGCCTCCGTGGTGCGAGACTGCACCCATGTCCCTGGTGCGCGTCCACAACCTCGCCGTCTCCCTCGACGGCTTCGCGACCGGCGTCGACCAGAGCCTCGAGTCGCCGTTCGGCCATGCGGGCATGCGCCTCATGCAGTGGTTCCACGACACCGCCACCTTCCGACGGAACGTCGGCGAGGACCCCGGCGACCCGACTCCTGACGACGCCTTCGCCGCGCGCTGGGACCAGGGCATCGGCGCCGAGATCATGGGGGCGGGCAAGTTCGGCCCGCCAGGCTGGGAGGACGATGCGTCGTGGCAGGGGTGGTGGGGCGAGGAGCCCCCGTTCCACTCGCCCGTGGTGGTGCTCACGCATCGCCCGCGGCCGGCGCTGACGCTCGGCGGGACCACCTTCCACTTCCTCGACACGCTCCCCCGGGACGCGCTCGAGGCCGCCCGCACGATGGCGGACGGCCTCGATGTGCGCATCGGCGGCGGGCCGACCACGGTGCGCGAGTTCCTCGCCGCCGACCTGATCGACCTGCTCCACGTCGCGGTGGTGCCGGTGGTGCTGGGGCGCGGGACCAGCCCGTGGACCGGTCTGGACGGGATCGAGGACCGCTTCGTGAGCGAGTCCGTCACCACGCCGAGCGGTGTCACGCACGTGACGTTCACGCGGCGTCCCCGCGAGTAGCGGCGGCGCCGGTTCCGACGACCTACGAGGCGAACACCTCGGCGGCCGGCACGACCGCCGCGGTCCGGCCCGGTGCCCGCTGGGACTCCCAGTAGAGGTTGGTGTGCGCGATCACGTCCGCCATGGGCGGGGCGCCCAGCTCCGTCAGGTCCTCGGTCGTGTGCGAGTCCCCGACCAGCGTGACGTCGTAGCCCCGCGTGAACGCGCCGTGGATGGTCGACCGGATGCACATGTCGGTCTGCGCGCCGCAGACCACGAGGTGCCCGACCGCGGCGTTCGCCAGCTCGGCCTCCAGCCCGGTGCCCTCGAAGGCGTCCCCGTACCGCTTGTGGATCACGGGCTCGCCCGCCTTCATGGTGAGCTCGGGCACGTAGCGCCACCCCTCGGAGCCCTCAGGCATGCCCGCGTCCGAGTGCTGCACCCAGATCACGGGTGCACCCGCCTTGCGCGCGCGCTTCACCATGGCGGCGATGCGTGCGATCACACCGTCGCGGTCGTGAGCCGCGACCACGACGTCGTGCTGCATGTCGATCACCAGCAGCGCCGTAGCCGGCCGTCCCTCGAGAGTCGTCATGGGACCTCCTCCGTGTCTCCGGCCACGCTACGCGCCGGGTCCGACACTTGCGAGCCCCGAGGCTCAGCGCAGGAAGCCGCGGCCCTGCGCCATCTGCTCGAGACGCGCGATGCGCTGGTCCATCGGCGGGTGCGTCGCGAACAGGTTCGACAGGCCGGCCCCGCGGAAGGGGTTGGCGATCATCATGTGCGACACGTTCTCGAGCTTCGGGTCGTCGCGCAGGGGCCGTGCCTTCACCCCGGCCTCGAGCTTGCGCAGCGCGGACGCCAGCGCGAGCGGATCGCCCGTGAGGGCCGCACCGTCCTCGTCGGCGTCGTACTCGCGGGTGCGGGAGATCGACATGCGGATCAGGGTCGCGGCGAGCGGCGCGAGCAGCAGCATGGCGAGCATCCCGATCGCGCCGAACGGGTTGTCGCGGTTGTTGCCGCCGCCGCCGAAGAAGAACATCATCTGCGCGACCGCGGTGATCATGCCGGCGAACGCCGCCGCCACCGAGCCGATGAGGATGTCGCGGTTGTAGACGTGCATGAGCTCGTGACCGAGCACTCCGCGCAGCTCGCGCTCGTCGAGCAGCTCGAGGATCCCCTCGGTGCAGCAGACGGCCGCGTTCTGCGGGTTCCGCCCGGTGGCGAAGGCGTTGGGCGCCGCCGTGGGTGAGATGTACAGGCGCGGCATGGGCTGGGCGGCCTCGCGGCTCAGCTCGCGGACGATCCGGTACATGGCAGGCTGCTCGACCTCGGTGACGGGCCGCGCATGCATCGCGCGGATCGCCAGGGTGTCCGAGTTCCAGTAGCCGACGAACGTGCCGATCACCGAGAGCAGCGCGAACAGCCACAGGTAGCTGCCGTTGCCGACGAACACGCCGAGCGTGAGCATGACGGCCCACAGGGCCACGAACAGGCCCGTCGTCTTGAGCCCGTTGAAGTGCTTCTTTCCCACCGGTCCTCCGTAGTTCCCTCGCCAGGAAGAACGGATGTCACCCTATGCCGGTTCCCCGCGCATCGTCGCACGCCCGCGAGCACGCCCGCGACCGCGGACGCGACGGAGGCGCGAGGTCAGATCGAGTAGGCGTGCCCGTCCTCGTCGGCCGCGGAGGCGACCCGACCGAGCGCGATGTCCGTCATCTCGTCGCGGGGGACCACCTTGATGCGCTCGCGCCCCTGCGCCTCGCCGAGCGCACGCTCGTGGGCGTCGAGCACCTCCCAGTCCTTCCAGAGCACCACGGGGACCTCGCGCTCCCTGAGGAGCCGGAGGACGTTGTCGGGGCTGAGCTGCTGCGGCGTCGCCTGGGTGCCGGCGTACAGCCCATCCGCGTCCTCGACCAGGTTCGCTATGGTCTCCGAGGCGTCGGACTTGGTGTGGCCGATCAGGCCGACCGGCCCCCGCTTGATCCAACCGGTGGTGTACAGCCCGGGGACGGGCTCGCCCGACTCGTCGACCACGCGGCCGGCGACGTTGCGGATGACGCCCTTGCGGTCGTCGAACGGGACGCCCTCGATCTCGGTGCCCCAGTAGCCGACCGCGCGGTACACGGCCTGAACCGGGTAGTCGATGAACTCTCCGGTGCCCTTGACCGACCCGTCGCCCTGGAGGGCGGTGCGCTCCATCCGGATGCCGACCACCTTGCCGTCCTCGCCCAGGACCTCGTGCGGCGACTGGAGGAAGTGCAGGTGGATGCGTCGGGACGCGTTGCCGGGCTCCTTGAGCGCGTAGTCGGTGAGGGTCTTGACCACCTGCTTCTGCTGCTTGTTGTTCTCGGCCACCTCCATCGAGGCCTCGTCGAACTCGTAGTCGGTCTCCGGGTAGACGACGATGTCGACGTCGGGGACATGACCGAGCTCGCGGAGCTCGAGCGGCGAGAACTTGACCTGCGCGGGGCCGCGCCGGCCGAACACGTGCACGTCGGTGACGGGCGAGTCCTGGAGCGCCTCGACCACGTTCGCGGGCACCTCGGTCGGCATGAGGTCGGGCACGTGCTTGCTCAGCACGCGGGCGACGTCGAGCGCGACGTTGCCGACCCCCAGCACCGCGACCTCCTTGGCGTCGAGCGGCCACGTGCGGGGCACGTCCGGATGACCGTCGTACCAGGACACGAAGTCGGCCGCGCCGAAGGAGCCGTCGAGGTCGATGCCAGGGATGTCGAGGTCCGCGTCCTTGAAGGATCCGGTCGCGAAGATCACGGCGTCGTAGTGCTCGCGCAGCTCCTGCAGCGTGAGGTCGGTGCCCACGTTCACGTTCGCGAGCAGGCGGATGTCGCCGCGGCCGAGAACGTTCGCCAGCGCGACGATGATCTGCTTGATGCGCGGGTGATCGGGCGCGACGCCGTAACGGACCAGGCCGAAGGGCGCGGGCAGGCGCTCGATGATGTCGATCGACACGGACAGGTCGGACTTGGACAGGATGTCGGCGGCGTACGTGCCGGCGGGTCCGGCGCCGATGATGGCGACCCGGAGCGGGCGTTCGGTGGTCACGGTGAGTCCTCGGGGTGGGGGCTGGGCGGCGTCCGGCCCGATGCTGCGGCTGCGGACGCGCCGCACCGGGCGAATGGCACCAGAGTATAGACACGGCGAACGGGCCACCCGCCAACTCGGGGCCGTCGACACCCCGGGGGGCATCCGCCCTGGTAGATGCCCGGCGGGGTATCCGGCCGGCGGGCGGTGCGACGATGCGCGGCGCGCGTCAGCCGACCGCGTGCGCCTCCTCGGCGGCGTCCAGGTCCTCGTATCCGGCGAGGATCACCGTGTACGCGACGGTGCGCCAGGTGAGGTTCTCGCCCGCCGCGATCAGGTCGTCGACCAGGGCGCGGTACAGCGCCAGCGTGCGGTCGGAGTAGGTGCCGAGCTCGCCGCGCAGATAGGTCTCGAAGGACGTCGCCTCGAGCGTGTCCTCGGCGGTGGTGAGCACCCGCATGCCGGCGCCGAGCGCCGGGTACCCGGCGTGGAACTCGCGCGCCCAGACCACCTGGATCGCGATGATCTGCTCCTGCTCCTCGACCCGGTCGGGCGAGAGCGCGGGCAGGTGCGGCGCGAGCTCGCGGGCGTACCTCTCCGGCTCGGTGGACTCCATCATGCGCGCGTACTTCTCGGTCAGGAGGTTGCGTCCGGCCGCGTCGGCGGCGTCGAGGTCGGATGCGTAGGAGTCGAGCAGGTCCATGGGCCACGTGAGGAACTGACCCAGCCGCTGGACCTCGAACTCCTCGGGGTTGTCCTGGCAGGACGCCCGCCCGCCCTCGCCGCGCACCTGCTGGAACTGCTCCCACTCATGCGCGACGATCTCCCGCGCGCGCTCCATGCGCGCCAGCCGCTGCTCCATGGTCTCCCGCATGCCGGACCCCTCTCACAGACCCTTGAGCCAGTCGTCGCCGATGCGCGCGGCGAGCTCGCCGCGGTGATGCTCGAGGAAGCCCGCGTCAGAGCCCGAGAGCCCCTGCGCGCGCAGCTCGGCCGCCACCTGCGCGCACACGTCCTCGATCGCGGCCTCGAGGCCGGCGCGCGCGGGGCCCGCACCCTTGCCCCCCTCGCCGAAGCCCGCTCCCCCGAAGCAGGCCGCCGAGGCCAGCCTCAGCGCGTCGGACAGCCGCGGATGGACGCCCGGCAGCCGCGAGCCCATCCGATCCGCGAGCGCGCGCAGCGCTGCGAAGCGCCACTTGTAGTACGGCAGGTAGCCGGCCGAGGCGGGGCCGTTGAGCAGGAACACCGCGGAGGCCGCCGCGTTCACGAACTCGCCGACAGCCAGCCACGCCGCCTCACCGTCTCCGCGGTCGAGCATCCTCGGCACGTTGTACTGGCCCGCCTGCGCCATCATCCCGAGCCGCCGCGAGACCAGCGCCAGCCGGACGTCCTCCGGCATGCGGCGGAACCCGTTCCGCGCCGCCGAGAACGCGCCGTGCGGATCCTGGAACACCTGCCCGCCGGTCGCCGCCGCCAGCGTCGCCTCATCGAGCCCGAGCCACTCGTGGGGGCGGTCCGCTGCGGGCGCGGCGGCATACCCGGTCAGGCCCTCGAAGAAGTCGCCGATCTCGAACACGCCGACGCGCCGCGCGCCGCCGGTCGCGCGCGGGGTGGCCACGCGCGGACCGTGACCGCGATGGGTCGGCGGGAGCGCCTCGTAGTCGGCCTGGAGCGCGGCGCCGTGCGCCGCGAAATCCTCGGCGGACAGCCAGACGCAGAATCCGGGGCCGAAGTCGTGGTCGCGCGACAGCGCGTCGTCGAACCCGAGGGCGTCCGAGCCGTGCCCCACGAGGCCGACGGCCGCCCGCCGCAGCAGGTCCGCGTGACGCTCGCGCATCATCGGCCGGCCCACCTCCTCCCAGTAGGAGCGCGCCAGCGCGAGGCCGGTCAGCGGGTCCGGCGATGGCGCGGGGTCGGGGTCGGGGGACGATGCGGCGCTCTCCGCGGGCGGCGGGTCCACGGCCGGCGACCGGTCGGGAGCGGCCGCGAGCGCGGCCCGGGCGGCGCGGAGGTTCTCGGAGGTCACGGCGTGGGCGTCGGAGCCCTCGCCGTACGCCCGCGCGATGATCGCGAGCGCCCTCTCGTACCCGTCGACGGCATCCGCGAGCCGACCGAGCCGGAAGCTCGCCTCCGCATGCCCGGCGAGCGCCGCGGCGTAGTGCGCGTCCCCTTCGCTCCCCCCGCGGCGGAAGATCTCCATCGCGGCAGCAGCATGGTCCTGCGCCTGGTCCTCGCGCCCGAGCGCGAAGGACACGAGCGCGAGGTTCGTGCGGGTCGCGGCGACGTCGATGTCGGTCGCGGGGTCGGCCGAAGAGGACGCCAGGATCGCCAGCGCCTGCTCGAGGTGGGCGTGGGCGGAGGCGTGGTCGCCGCTGTCGCTGTCGAGGATCGAGAGGTTGTTGTGGAGCGCCGCGAGCCGGCGGTCGCGCGACCCGAACAGCGGCGCGGCGACGGCGAGCGCCTCCGCGTAGGCGGACCGCGCATCGTCCCTCCGCCCGGCCGCGCGCATCGCGGTCGCGGCGTTGATGAGCGTGGTCGCGTGCGCCTCGGTCCCCTCGAGCCCGAGCCGGCCGACGAGGGCGAGCGCCTCGCGCGCCTCGGACACCGCCTCCCGGTGCCTGCCGATCGACCGGTGGAGGCCCATCGCCTCGTTGAGCACCGTGAGCTCCGCCGCCAGGTCCCCCGCGGCGCGGGAGCCCTCCACGGCGTCGGCGACCAGCCGCTCCGCCGCGTCCGGACCCGCCTGCGCCGCGAAGGCGGCGTCGAGCTCGCGGAGGAAGCCCGCGACGTCGTACCGGGCGGACCCATCTGCGCCAGAGGTCATCGCGTCGCTCTCGACCCTTCGTCGGGCGGCGCGAGGACGGGGACCACGCCGCGCCTCGAGTCTAGGGCGAACGACCCGGGACCCCGCGGGAGAGACGTGGCCGTTGCTCGGAGTTTGCTGCGGATCGCGGCGACCCCCTTCCCAACCTGACATAACTCTGGAACCCTAGGGGGTATGCACCCCGTCGGTTCGTCCGCCCCCGTGCGCGCCCTGGAGCCCGCGCCGGTCGACGTCGCGCTCGCGACTCCTACGCTGCTGCCCGCGCTGGACTACCTCGCCGACCTCGTCGGCCGCGTGCACCGCGCGCGCCGTCGCGTCCGCCTCACGACCCTGACGCTCTCGGACGGCTTCCTCACGGGCGCGCTCGTCGACGCGCTCGTCGACGCCGCGCGGCGCGGTGTCGAGGTGTGCGTGCAGGCGGACACCTTCACCTTCCGCGACACCGCGGCCTCGCTGCTGCCGGGACGGGTCCCGACGCGCGCACGGAGCGACGCCCGCACCCTCGCCTGGCGCATCCGCTCCGCGGGCGGCACGTTCACCTGGCTCGGCCACGAGCGCGGCCCCCTGTTCAAGGGGCGCACGCACACCAAGCTCACCGTGGTCGACGACTCCGTCTACGCGTTCGGCGGGGTCAACCTCGACGACCGGGGCGTGACCAACGTGGACTTCATGCTGCGGTTCGACGACCCTGCCCTGGCCGACGCGCTCGCCGACGTGCACGCGGAGATCCGCACGGTGAACCGGTCGACCCGGCCCGCATCCGTCGCGCTGCCGCACGAGCACGGCGAGGTGCTGATCGACGGGGGCGGCGCCGGCGACTCGATCATCTACCGCCGGGCGCTCGAGGTGGTCGAGGACGCGGTCGAGGTGACCCTGGTCTCGCAGTACTGCCCGACGGGCGAGCTGGGGCGCGCGATCAAGGAGCGTCCCCACCGGATCTTCTTCAACCGCCCCGGTCAGGCCTCCCTGCTCAACCGGGCGCTCATCGCCTCGTCCATGCTCGCGACGCGCACCTCGACGTCGTACGCCCACCCGGACTACCTGCACGCGAAGGTGATCCTCGCGCACATGCCGGACGGGTCGCGGACCGCGATCACGGGATCGCACAACTTCGTGTGGCGCGGCGTCGAGTACGGCACGCGGGAGATCGCGCTGCTGACGCGGCACCAGGACAGCGTGGACGCGATCGCCGGCTTCATCGACACCGAGGTGCACCGGCGCGGCGACACCGCGTGACACTCTGATCGCACACCCCCGGGGGCATATGCCCTGGTAGTCGTCCTCCCAGGAACGCCCCGCATCGTCGCCCCGGGGGTTCCCAAGGGTCACGTGGATGTGTCATCATTCCCGCCATGGCCATCCCCGCGAACCTGCGTGCACACATGTGCTGCGTTCGCTGCGCCATGTGTCTGTCGGCCTGATCGCCCACGGAACCTGTCCCCCTTCCTGGGCGCTCGGCCTGACGAGCGCGATCTCGCCACGCCGCAGCTCCCCCGACACACTGGAGAACCGGTGAGCACCACCGACGACACGACCCGCACCCCGCAGGCGCTGACCGAGGCCGAGGAGCGCCGACGCCACCGCGAGGAGGCACGCCTCATCCGCACCCGCGAGGCCGCCGCCCGCAAGAACACCGCGTCCAAGGACGGCCAGTGGGCCGCCGGCGACCGCACGCCGCTCAACCCGAACGAGGAGTTCAAGGCGACCGCGGACCCGCTCGAAGTGCGCCACCGCATCGAGACCCTCTACTCGAAGTGGGGCTTCTGGTCGATCCCCCCGAGCGACCTGCGTGGGCGGTTCCGGTGGTGGGGCCTGTACACGCAGCGCCGCCCGGGGATCGACGGCGGTCGCACCGCGGTGCTCGAGCCCCATCAGCTCGACGACGAGTACTTCATGCTCCGCATCCGCTCCGACGGCGGCCAGCTGAGCGTCGCGCAGGCCCGCGAGATCGCGGCGATCTCGACGGAGATGGGCCGCGACACCGCCGACGTCTCCGATCGCCAGAACATCCAGCTCCACTGGATCCGCATCGAGGACGCACCCGAGATCTTCCGCCGCGTCGAGTCGGTCGGCCTGTTCACCACCGAGGCCTGCGGCGACTCCCCGCGCGTCATCCTCGGCTCGCCGCTCGCGGGCGTCGCCCAGGACGAGCTGATCGATCCGACGCCGCAGATCCAGGCGATCATCGAGCGCGGCATCGGCAACCCCGAGTTCTCCAACCTGCCGCGCAAGTTCAAGTCCGCGATCTCCGGCATGCGGATCCCGGACATCGTCCACGAGATCAACGACATCGCGTTCGTCGCCGTCGAGCACCCCGAGCTCGGCGTCGGCTACGACCTCTGGGTGGGCGGCGGGCTGTCCATCAACCCGCACCTGGGCGTGCGCCTGGGCGCCTTCGTGGAGCCGGACAAGGTCGCCGACGTCTGGGCCGGGGTGATCGGGATCTTCCGGGACCATGGCTACCGCCGGCTCAGGACCCGCGCCCGCCTGAAGTTCGTGGTGAAGGCGTGGGGCGCCGAGAAGTTCCGCGAGGTGCTCGAGAACGACTACCTCGGTTGGAGGCTCCCCGACGGCCCCGCGCCGCAGGAGGCGGGTCCCGGCGATCGAGGCGACCACGTCGGCATCCACCGTCAGCGGGACGGCCGCTGGTACGTCGGCGTCGCCCCGGTCGCGGGTCGCATCTCGGGCACCAAGCTGGCAGCGATCGCGGACATCGCCGAGGCGGCGGGCTCGGACCGCATCCGGCTCACGCCGCTGCAGAAGATCGTGCTGCTCGACATCCCGGAGGACCGCGTCAACGACGTGGTCAACGGCCTCCGCGCGCTCGAGCTCGAGGCCGAGCCCGGCGAGTTCCACCGCAACGTGATGGCCTGCACCGGCATCGAGTACTGCAAGCTCGCGATCGTCGAGACCAAGGCCACCGCTCGCGAGGTGGTGCTGCGGCTCGATGAGACGTTCCCGACGCTCGACACCCCGATCTCCGTGCACGTCAACGGCTGCCCGAACTCCTGCGCTCGCATCCAGGTCGCCGACATCGGCTTCAAGGGCCAGCTGGTGCTGGACGACGAGACCGGCGAGCAGGTGCCCGGCTTCCAGGTCCACCTGGGTGGCCGCCTCGGCCGGGGCGAGGACAACGACTTCGGCCGCAAGATCCGTGCCCACAAGGTGAAGGCGGACGGCATGCCCGACTACGTCGAGCGCGTGACCCGCAACTACCTGGAGACCCGCGCCGACGGCGAGCCCTTCGCGGACTGGGCCTTCCGGGTCGACGAGGAGCTGATCCGATGAACGCGCCGCCGCTCGGCGCATCGTCGCTCACGTTGCTCAACCCGAGCGAGTGGAACGCCGAGACCTGCGCGCAGGTCAACGAGCGCCTGCTGAGCGCCTCGGCCGCGCACATCGCCGACTGGGCCGCCGCCACCTTCGGGCGGCGCCTGGCCGTCGCGGCGTCCATGCAGGACACGATCCTCCCCCACCTGTTCGGGACCCGGATCCCCGGGGTGGACGTCCTCTTCCTCGAGACCGGCTACCACTTCCCCGAGACGCTGGCGACCCGGGACGCGGCCGCGGCCGCCCTCGACATCACCGTCGTCGACGTCACCCCGAAGCAGACCGTCGCCGAGCAGGACGCCGCCTACGGCAAGGACCTCTTCGCCCGCGACCCCGGGCTGTGCTGCCAGCTGCGCAAGATGGACCCGCTGCGCGACGCGCTCGCCGGATACGACGCGTGGGTGACGGGCGCCCGCCGCGTCGACGCCGTCACACGCTCGGAGCTGCCGGTGGTCAGCTGGGACGCCAAGCACGGCCTGGTGAAGATCAACCCGCTCGCGCTCTGGGACGATGCGGCGGTCGAGTCGTACCAGGACACGCACGGGCTGCCGCGCAACCCGTTGGTCGCGCAGGGCTACCCCAGCATCGGCTGCCTCCCCTGCACCCAGCGGGTGGCTCCCGGCGCCGACCCGCGCTCGGGGCGCTGGGCCGGCCTCGACAAGACGGAGTGCGGCATCCACGTCGGGTGAGCGTGCGCCGTCCAGGCCTCTGATCCCAGGGGCCAGTCGCGCGCGACTGGCCCTCACGGGCGAGGTCCGCGCGGTGCGAGAATCGAGCGGTGACCCCCTCGCTCGACCGCCGCGGACTGACGTACGGCTTCGCCGCCTACTTCATCTGGGGGCTGTTCCCCATCCTCATGGCGTGGCTCGAGCCGGCAGGAGCCCTCGAGATCGTCGCCTGGAGGTCGGTCTCGTCGCTCGCGGTGTGCCTGATGATCGTGCCGTTCATGGCGGGCGCCTGGCCGCGCATCGTCGCCGTGGCCCGGGACGGGCGGACGATGCTGCGGCTCACCGCGGCGTCGCTGCTCATCGCCGTCAACTGGGGGGTGATGGTCTACGCGGTGGTGACCGATCGGGTCGCCTCGACGTCGCTCGGCTACTACATCAACCCGCTCCTGACGGTCGCGCTCGGCGTGTTCTTCCTGCGCGAGCGCCTGCGGCCGATGCAGCTGGTCGCGATCGGGGTCGCCGCCGTGGCCGTGACGGTGGTGGCGGTCGACATGGGCGGGCTGCCGTGGATCTCTCTGGTGCTCGCCACGAGCTTCGGGCTGTACTCCTTCATCAAGAAGGACGTGGGCGCCAAGGTCGACGCGCTCACCGGGCTCACGGTGGAGACCGCGATCCAGCTGCCGCTCGCGATCGGGGTGCTGATCTGGGTGCACGCGTCCGGGACGCAGACGCTGCTGGTCCGCGGCGCGGAGGGGCTGGGCTGGGTCCATGACACGCTCCTGCTCACCACCGGCACCTGGACCGCGGGCGCGCTGCTGATCTTCGCGGCCGCCGCCCGCCGCCTGCCGCTCAACATCTCGGGCCTGCTGCAGTACATCGCCCCCACCATGACGTTCGCGCTGGCGGTCTGGTACTTCCACGAGCCGATGCCGTCCGCACGGTGGGCCGGCTTCGCCCTCGTCTGGGTGGCGCTGGTGCTCATCACCGTCGACTCGTGGCGTGCCCGCGCATCCGCGGCGGTCACCCCGCCGGGGCGGGTCACCGAGCCGGTGTAACCGTCGAAGGGCCTTGAGCTCCCCGCGGGAGACGACGATCGCGCGGTAGGGGCGGTGAGTTCCCCGCAGCGGGAGGGAGCGGGGGTGTGGTCAGGCCGCGCGGGCGACCAGGGCCTCGGCGAAGGCGCCGAGCGCGTCCTTCACGTCGCCCTCGGGGAGGCTCGCGATGGCGCCGACCGCCTGATAGGCCCAGCGGCGCGCCAGCTCCGCGGTCTCGTCGAGCACCGGGTGCACGGCGAGGCGTGCGACCACGTCGGCGAGCGCCGCGTCGTCGCTCAGGTCCCCGTCGATCGCCGCGAGCAGGGCGCGGTCCTCGTCGGTCGCCTCCGGCGACGCGACCCGCCGGCGCAGCAGGAGCACCGGCATGGTGGGCACGCCCTCGCGGAGGTCCGTGCCGGGGGTCTTGCCGGTCGTGGCGGCGTCCGAGCGGATGTCGATCACGTCGTCGGCCAGCTGGAACGCCACCCCGGCGAACTCGCCGTAGCGCGTGACCTGCTCGACCATGGAGCGCGGCGCGCCTCCGAACATCGCTCCGAACCGCGCCGACGTCGCGATCAGCGACGCCGTCTTGTCCGCGAGGACCTGGAGGTAGAAGGCCACCGGGTCGTCCGCATCGTCCGGCCCCACGGTCTCGTGGAGCTGGCCGATGCACAGCCGCTCGAAGGTCTCCGCCTGGATGCGGACGGCCGCGGGGCCCAGTCCCGCGACCACCGTCGAGGCGCGCGCGAACAGCAGATCGCCGGTGAGGATCGCGACGGAGTTGCCCCACACCTCGTGCGCCGAGGGGGCGCCGCGCCGGGTGGGCGCGGAGTCCATGACGTCGTCGTGGTACAGCGTCGCGAGGTGGGTGAGCTCCACCACCACCGCGGCGTCGAGCACCTCAGGACGCGAGCCGTCGCCGAGCTGGGCGCACAGCAGGACCAGCATGGGGCGCAGACGCTTGCCTCCCGCGTCGACCAGGTGACGGGACGATGCGTCGGCGAGCTTGTCGGACTGGGCGACCGCGTCGCGCAGCCGCTCCTCGACCAGGTCCAGCCGGGGCTGGAGCTCCGAGTCGAGGGCGGCGTTGCCGATCGTCAGCGTGGCCATGCGTCAGCCGGCGGAGCCGATGAGCAGCACGGCGGCGTTCTCGAAGGCCGAGAGCACCGGGCCCGGCACGACTCCGAGCAGCACCACCGCGGCGGCGGTGATCACGACCACGACGCGAGCGAGCGGCGAGTAGTCGACCTCGATGGCCTCCTCCTGACCGTCGGGCACGTCGGTGAAGAACATCAGCACGATCAGGCGGACGTAGAAGAACGCGGCCGCCGCGGAGGCGATCACGGCGACCAGCACGAGCGGCCAGGCGCCCTCCGAGATCGCCGCGGCGAAGGCGACGAACTTGCCGACGAAGCCCGCGGTCAGCGGGATGCCCGCGAAGGAGAGCAGGAACAGCGCCATCGCTCCTGCCAGCAGCGGCGAGCGCTTGCCGAGGCCCGCCCACTGTCCGAGGCGCGTGGCCTCGCCCAGGACCGTGCCGTCGTCGGACCTCTCGCGCACCTGGGTGATCACCGCGAACGCGCCGAGCGTGGCGAGGCCGTAGGCGAGCAGGTAGAACGGCAGCGCCGCGAGGGTCGCCTCGGGGAAGCCCGCGAAGGCGACCAGGATGAAGCCCGCGTGCGCCACCGACGAGTAGGCCAGCATGCGCTTGAGGTCGGTCTGCACCAGCGCGACCACGGTGCCGAGCAGCATGGAGGCGATCGCGACGGCCCAGAACAGCCAGGACAGCTCCCACGTCAGGCCGTAGAACGCCTCGTAGGACACGCGGATCAGCGCGGCTGTGGCGGCGGCCTTGGTGGCGGCGCCCATGAACGCGGTCACCGGGGTCGGGGCGCCCTGATAGGCGTCCGGCGTCCACGAGTGGAACGGGACGGCGCCGAGCTTGAACAGCAGGCCGACCACGACGAGCACGGCGCCGCCGAGGATCAGCGGGTCCAGGCCCGAGACCGTCGCGATGCCGTCGGCGATGCCCGTGAGGGAGGCCGACCCGGTCGCGCCGTAGAGCAGTGCCGCACCGAACAGGAACAGCGCCGACGAGAAGGCTCCGAGCAGGAAGTACTTCAGCGCGCCCTCGTGCGAGAGCATCCGACGACGGCGCGCGAGCGCCACCAGGATGTACAGCGGCAGCGAGAAGAGCTCGAGCGCGACGAAGAGGAACACCAGGTCCGTCACCGACGTGAACAGCATCATGCCGCCCACCGCGAACAGCGCGAGCGGGAACACCTCCGTCACCTGCATGCCCTTGCGGCGGGCGAGGGTCTCCTCGGTGGACCCCGGGGCGACCGAGCCGAGCGACGTGAACGCCTCCTCGCCGGCGCGGGTGCGCGCGGCGAACAGCAGCGCGCCGAGCGCGCCGAACACGAGGATCACGATCTGCCAGGCGAGCGCCTGGCGGTCGACGGTGAGCATGCCGGCGAGCACCTCGGTGCCGGCGCCCTCGAGCCCGGCCCACTGCACGACGGCCACGCCGGCCGCGCCGATCAGCGCGACGAGCGAGAGCCCCAGCTGCGCCGCGCGACGGGTCGCGGGCGTGCGGACGAAGGACTCGACGAGGATCCCGATGGCGGCCGCGCCGAGCACCACGATGATGGGCGCGAGCGGCGCCCAGGCGATCTCAGGGGTCACGAAGCTCACTCGCCTGCCTCCTCAGCGACGACGGCGGACACATAGTCGGCGGACGGCTCCCGCACCGTGTCGAGCGCGATCCCGGGCAGGAAGCCGAGGATCAGCATCAGGATCACGAGGGGCCACAGCACCACGCGCTCCCGGACGGACAGCTCGCGGGTGGCCTCGAGCCCCTCGCGCGTGGGTCCGGTGAACACCTTCTGATAGGTCAGCAGGATGTAGAGCGCGGCGAGCACGACACCGATCGACGAGACGATGACCGCCGTCTTCGCGACGGAGAACGCGCCGATCAGCACCATGATCTCGGACACGAACGGCGACAGGCCGGGCAGCGCGAGGGCGCTCAGACCGATGATCAGGAACGTGCCGGCGAACACCGGGACCACCTTCTGGAGGCCGCCGTAGTCGGACACGTTCGCGCTGCCGTAGCGCTCGATGAGGAACCCGACCGCGAAGAACAGCGCGCCCGTCGAGAGGCCGTGGTTGAACATGTACAGCGCGGCGCCCTCGATGGACGTCTGGGTGAAGGCGAAGATGCCGAGCACCATGATGCCGAAGTGGCTGACGGACGTGAACGAGACGAGCCGCAGCATGTTGGTCTGGCCGATCGCGAGGAGGGCGCCGTAGATGACGGAGATCACCGCGAAGATGATGATCGCCGGGGCCGCCCAGCGGGCGGCGTCGGGGAACAGCGCGATACCGAGCGTCAGCATGCCGAAGGTGCCGATCTTGTCGAGCACCGCGACCAGCAGGGCGGTGGTGCCCGGGCGCGCGTTCTCGGCGACCGTCGGCAGCCACGTGTGGACCGGGACCATGGGCGCCTTGATCGCGAACGCCAGGAAGAACGCGAGGAAGATCAGGCGCTCCGCCGTGGTCGACATGGTCAGCCCAGTGAGGTTGTCCGTGAGGAACGCCTGGTCGCCGCCGGGCCCCTGGAAGTACAGCGCCACGACCCCGACCAGCATGATCAGGCCGCCGGCCAGCGAGTACAGCAGGAACTTCACCGCGGCGTAGCGGCGCTGGACGCCGCCGAACGAGCCGATGAGGAAGTACAGCGGGATCAGCATCGCCTCGAACAGCACGTAGAAGAGGAAGACGTCGCGGGCGGCGAAGATGCCGACCATGAACGCCTGGCTCAGCAGGATCAGCGCGAGGTAGTGCGTGCGCCGGTCCTCCGCCTCGTCCTCCTTCCAGGCCGCGAGGATCGCGAGCGGGGTGAGGATCGCGGCGAGCACGATCATCAGCAGGCCGATGCCGTTGACGCCGAGCGCCCAGCTCGCGCCGATCTGCGGGATCCACGCGTACGTCTCGGAGAACTGGAAGGTGGCGGCGGCCGCCGTGTCGAACTGCGCGAACAGCACGATGGCGAGCACGAGCTCCACGGCCGTGACGGCGAGCGCGATCTCGCGGACGCGCGCGCGGGCGCCGGCGGGCAGGGCCCACAGCAGCGCCGCGCCCACCGCGGGGACGGCCACCATGACGGTCAGGATCGGGAACATGGCTTAGAGACCCCCCTGGACCACGACGAGGATGACGATGACAAGGCCGACCAGCATGGTCGCGGCGTACGAGCGGACCTGGCCGGTCTGGAGGCGACGCGCCACCTCACCGGTCTTGGACCACGCCTCGCCGCCGCCGTTGACGGCGCCGTCCACCACGGCGGCATCCGCGTAGACGAGCGTCCGCGTGAGGTGCGTGCCCGGCCGCTCGAAGACCGCGCGGTTGACGCTGTCCTGGAACATGTCGTTGCGGGCGGCGATGGTGGCCAGCGAGGCGGCGGGGGCCTCCTCGGGCACGTCCGCCGCTCCGTACTTGCGCCACGCGACCCACACGCCCAGCGCGACCAGGATGAGGGTCGCCGCCATCAGCACGGGCACGGGCAGCACCGGCTCGTGGTGCTCGGCGTGCCCTGTGACGGGCTCGAGCCAGTGCGAGAAGCGGTCGCCGACCGCGAGGAACAGGCCCAGGAACGCCGAGCCCACCGCGAGGATGATCATCGGCACGGTCATGAGCGCGGGCGACTCGTGGGGGTGCTGGCCGTCGGTCCAGCGCGCCTTGCCATGGAAGGTCATGAAGAACAGGCGCGACATGTAGAACGCGGTGAGGCCTGCGCCGATCAGCGCGGCGCCGCCGAGGATCCACGGCTGGGCGCCCTCGCCGACGAACGCGGCCTCGATGATCTTGTCCTTCGACCAGAAGCCCGAGAACGGCGGGATGCCCAGGATCGCGAGCCAGCCCAGACCGAAGGTGACCCAGGTGGTGACCATCGCGGTGCGGAGCGCGCCGAAGCGGCGCATGTCGACCTGGTCGCCCATCCCGTGCATCACGGAGCCGGCGCCGAGGAACATGCCGGCCTTGAAGAAGCCGTGCGTGACCAGGTGGAAGATCGCGAAGGCGTAGCCGATGGGTCCGAGGCCCGCGGCGAGCATCATGTAGCCGATCTGCGACATGGTCGAGGCGGCGAGCGCCTTCTTGATGTCGTCCTTCGCCATACCGATGAGCGCGCCCAGGATGAGGGTGAACGCACCCACCGCGGCGATCGCGGTCTGGGCGCTCGGGGCGCCCTCGAGGATCGGCGCGGAGCGCACCAGCAGGTAGACGCCGGCGGTCACCATGGTCGCCGCATGGATGAGCGCGGAGACCGGCGTGGGGCCCGCCATGGCGTCGCCCAGCCAGGACTGCAGCGGGAACTGCGCCGACTTTCCGCAGGCCGCGAGCAGCAGCGTGAGGCCGATCGCGGTGAGCGTCGCGGTGGAGACGCCGTCGACGTTCGCGAAGACGGTCTCGAAGTCGACGCCGCCGAGGTAGGCGAACATGAGGCCCATCGCGAGGATGAGCCCGATGTCGCCGATGCGGTTCACCACGAAGGCCTTCTTGGCGGCCGTCGCGTACTCCGGCTTGAAGTTCCAGAAGCCGATGAGCAGGTACGACGCGAGACCCACGCCCTCCCAGCCGACGAACAGCAGCAGATAGCTGTCGGCGAGCACCAGCAGGAGCATCGCGGCCACGAAGAGGTTGAGGTACGCGAAGAAGATGCGCCGGTTCGGGTCGTGCTCCATGTACGCCACGGAGTAGACGTGGATGAGCGTGCCCACGAAGGTCACGAGCATCACGAAGGTCAGCGACAGCGGGTCCACCAGCAGGCCGGCGTCGAGGTTGAGCTCGGCGCCCGGGATCCAGCTGAACAGGTGGACCGCGTGCGAGCGCTCCTCCGCGTCGAGGCCGAGCATCTGGATGAGCGCGAGCAGGCCGACCACGAAGGCGGAGCCGGACGCGGCGACGCCGAGCCAGTGGCCCCACGAGTCGGCGCGCCTGCCCGCGAGCAGCAGCACGGCGCTGCTGGCCAGGGGCACCGCGATGAGAAGCCAGGTGAGATCAAGCATGGGGTCAGCCCTTCAGCTCGGCGGGCTCGTCGAGCGAGATGGTCTGGCGTGCACGGAAGACCGCGATGATGATCGCGAGACCGACCACGACCTCGGCGGCCGCGACCACCATGACGAAGAACGCCATGACCTGGCCGTCGATCTCCCCGTGGATGCGGGCGAAGGCGACGAGCGCGAGGTTGGCGGCGTTCAGCATGAGCTCGACTCCCATGAACGCGACGATCGCGTTGCGGCGCAGCAGCACCGCGGCGGAGCCGATCGCGAACAGGATGCTCGCGAGGATCACGAAGTTGACGGGGTCCATCAGCGGTCGTCCTCCTTCCGGCTCGGGTCCTCCAGCTGGGCGCGGAACTCGGCGCCGTCCTGCACCTGGTTGCGGATCTTGAGCACGCGCGACACCGACGCCTCGATGGGCTTGCCCTCCGGGTCGAGGGCAGGGATGTCGAGCGCGTTGTGGCGGGCGTACACGCCGGGGAAGACCTTGTTGACCGGGTCGGAGCCGGTGCGGACGCGGTCACGCTGCACCTCGACCTGGGTCCGGCGCGGCTTGAGCCGCGGCACGTGGGTGAGCACGAGCGCCCCGACCGCGGCGGTGATCAGCACGAAGCCCAGCACCTCGATCACGAGCACGTACTTCTCGAACAGGAGGATCGCGATCGGCTCCGGATCGCCCACGGCGCCCTCCTCGGCCACGGGGATGCTCACCCGGGTGATCAGCGACACCAGGAACGCGCCCAGGCCGCCGGCGGCGAAGAACGCGATCCAGCGCTGCGCGGTGATGGTCTCCTTGAGGTCCTCGCGCTGATCGACTCCGACCAGCATGAGCACGAAGAGGAACAGCATCATGACCGCGCCCGTGTAGACCACGATCTGCACGACGCCCAGGAACGGCGCGTCGAGGGCGACGTACGCGGCCGCGAGACCCACCATCACCAGCACGATCGACATCGCGATGTGCACGGCCTTGCGGGCGAACAGCAGCGACAGCGCGGGGATCACGGTGATCGCCGCGATGATCCAGAACAGGATCGGGCTAACCACGGCTGGCCTCCTTGGCGTCCCGGTTCTCCGGCAGCGTCGGCTCCTCGGGACGGTTCTCGCGCACCCACTCGATCTGGGCGTCGACCACCTGGGTCACGTCGCCGCGGTAGTAGTCGCCGTCGGTGGTGCCGGGCACCATCGGGTGCGGCGCCGCGAGCATGTCCTCGCCCATCGGGGCCAGCAGGTCCTGCTTCTCGTAGATCAGGCCCTCGCGGGTGGGCCCGGCGAGCTCGTAGTCGTTGGTCATCGTGAGCGCGCGCGTCGGGCACGCCTCGATGCACAGACCGCAGAAGATGCAACGCAGGTAGTTGATCTGGTAGACCCGGCCGTAGCGCTCGCCGGGGCTCACCTGGTGGTCGGGCGTGTTCGAGTCCGCCTCGACATAGATCGCGTCCGCGGGGCACGCCCAGGCGCACAGCTCGCAGCCGATGCACTTCTCGAGCCCGTCCGCGTAGCGGTTGAGCTGGTGGCGGCCGTGGTAGCGCGGCGCCGTCGGGTTCTTGACCTTCGGGTACTGCTCGGTCACGGTGGGCCGGAAGAAGTTGCGCAGCGAGACGCCGAAGCCGGCGACCGGGGCGAAGGCCTCGCCGATCGGGCCCTTCTTCTTGAAGTTCGACTCGAAGGTCTCGCGCTTGCCGTCGCGCTCGCGGTTGACCTTCCAGACCTCGTCGGACTCGCTCACTCGGAGTCCTCCTCTCGCTTGCCGGCATGCGCCTCGACCGTGCGGCCCGACCGCGGGGACGGCGGGAGCACCTGGTGAGGCATCGGGGGTACGGGGTAGCCGCCCGCGAACGCGTCGAGAACCTCGGGCTCGCGGTCCTCGGCGGGGGCCTCCTCCTCGGACTTCTTCGAGTCGGTGACGAAGCTCCACACCGCGATCAGCAGCAGGATGCCGATGACGGCCGCGACCGCGTCGTAGACGTTGAGGTCGCGGTCGAAGTGGTCGAACAGCTCGCGGCCGACGGCGAAGAACACCAGCCAGCCGAGGCCGACGGGGATGAGCACCTTCCAGCCGAACTTCATGAACTGGTCGTAGCGGAAACGCAGGACCGACCCGCGGATCCACACGAACACGAACATCAGCAGCCAGATCTTCACGATCAGCCAGATGGGCGGGAAGAACCCGGTGTTGAGGAACTCGGCTCCCGGCCAGGACGCGGGCCACGGAGCGCGCCAGCCGCCGAGGAACAGCGTGGTCGCGACGGCCGAGACGTTGATCATGTTCATGTACTCGGCGAGGAAGAACCACGCGAACTTCATCGAGGAGTACTCGGTCATGAAGCCGGCGACCAGCTCGCCCTCGGCCTCGGGGAGGTCGAAGGGCAGACGGTTGGTCTCGCCGACCATGGAGATGACGTAGAGCACGAAGGCGGGCAGCAGCGGCCAGATCCACCAGCGGTCGGTCTGCGCGTCGACGATCCCCTGCGTGCTCATCGTGCCCGACAGCATGAACACCGTCACGAGCGACAGGCCCATGGCCAGCTCGTAGGAGATGACCTGCGCGGTCGAGCGGATCGAGCCCATGAGCGGATACGTCGAGCCCGAGGCCCATCCGCCGAGGACGATGCCGTACACGCCCAGGGCGGCGCACGCGAGGATGAAGAGCACCGCCACCGGGAAGTCGGTCAGCTGCAGCGGTGTGACCTCCTCGGTGCCGATGATCCGGGTCGCGGGACCGAACGGGATCACGGAGAAGATCAGGATCGCGCAGAACACCGAGATCATCGGCGCGACGATGTACAGCGCCTTCTCGGACTTGCGGACGGTGATGTCCTCCTTGAACAGGAGCTTCATCGCGTCGGCCACGGACTGCAGCAGTCCGAACGGTCCCAGGCGGTTCGGTCCGGGGCGCTCCTGGAGGCGGCCGATCACGCGGCGCTCGAACCACACCGCGAAGAGCACGCTGGTGAGGAGGAACGCGACGATCAGCACCGCCTTGATGATGACGATCCAGATCGAGTCGCCGGCGAGCGTGCTCGACACGTCGGCGTCCTCGGACACCGGCTGGACGGCGGTCGCGAGACCCGCGGCGAATGCGGAGAGCGCCATCACTCTGCCCCCTTCACGGACACGGTGGCCCCGGCGGACGCGCCCAGGTCGCGGGCGACCCAGGAGCCGGGAGACTTCAGCGGCAGCCAGATCACGCCGTCGACCATGTCGGTGACCACGGCGGGCAGCTCGATCGCGCCGCGCTCGCTCGCCACCGTCACGGTGCGGGCGACGCCGAGCGCGTCGGCGGTCGCCTGCGACAGGCGGGCCACGGCGACGCGGCCGGTGCCGGCCAGGTAGGGCTCGCCCGCCTGGAGCGCACCCTCGTCGACCAGCTGGTGCCAGGTCGCCAGCGCGGCCTGGCCCTTCGCCGGCTTCGCGGGCTTGGCCGCCTTCGCCTTCGGCGCGGCCGCACGCTCCCCGGTTCCGGCGGCGCCCAGCGCGGCCAACTCCGAGTTGACGGCCTCGACGGTGCCGGTGCCGAGGGCGGCACCGAGCTCCCTGGCCAGCAGGTCGAGCACCCGGTGATCGGACATGGCGTCCGTGCGGATGGCGGTCGCGAACGAGCGCAGGCGACCCTCCCAGTTCACGAAGGTGCCGGACTTCTCCGACGGCGGCGCGACCGGCAGCACCACGTCCGCGCGGGACGCGATGTCGCTGCGGCGCACCTCGAGGGAGACGACGAAGTCCACCGCGTCGAGCGCGGCGGGGACGTCCGCGGCGAGGTCGGAGGCGCTGACGCCACCGACCACCAGGGCACCGATCTCGCCTGCCGCCGCGGCGGCCAGGATGCCGGCCGTGTCACGGCCCGGCTTCTCCGGGAGCGAGTCGACGCCCCACGCCTCGGCGACGGCCGCGCGGGCGGCCTTCGACGATGCGGCGCGGCCGCCGGGGAGCAGGCCGGGAAGCGCGCCCGCCTCGACGGCGCCGCGCTCACCCGCACGGCGCGGGATCCACGCGAGCCGTGCTCCGGTCGCCGCGGCAAGCTCCTGTGCGGCGGTGAAGCCGCCGGCGGACTCGGCCACGCGCTCGCCCAGCACGATCACGGCGCCCGGCTGCGACAGGGCCTCGCGCGCATCGTCCGCCAGTCCGCTCAGCGCGGCGGCCTCCTGGCCGGGCGCCGTCGGGACGAGCGTGGCGGCGAGCTTCTCGGCGCCACGGGACAGGAACGGGGCGACGGTCAGGACCTGCTGACGACCCAGCGACTTGCGCAGGCGCAGGAACACCACGCCGCCCTCGTCCTCGGGCTCGAACCCGACCATCAGGACGGTCGGCGCCTTCTCGAGGTCTCCGAAGGTCACGCCCATGCCGGTGCCGGCGACGGCGGAGCCGAGGAACGCCTGCTCCTCGTCGCTCGCCGCGCGGGCGCGGGAGTCCACGTCGTTGGTGCCGAGCACCGTGCGCGCGAGCTTGGCGTAGGCGTAGGCGTCCTCGAGGGTGACGCGGCCGCCGACCAGCACGCCCGCGGTCCGCGCGTCGCCCTCCTCGGGCTCGGCGGTCGCGGCGCGGATGCCCGCCGCCGCGGCGGCGAGAGCCTCGGGCCACGAGACCTCGACCAGCTCGCCGTCCTTGCGGACCAGCGGGCGGGCGAGGCGGTCGTCGAGGTTCTGCCACGCGAAGGCGAAGCGGTCCTTGTCGGTGATCCAGTCCTCGTTCACCACCGGGTCGTTGTCCGCGAGGCGGCGCAGGATCTTGCCGCGCCGGTGGTCGATGCGGATCGCGGAGCCCGACGAGTCGTGCTCGGAGATCGCCGGCGAGGACACGAGGTCGAACGGGCGGGAGCGGAACCGGTACGCGGCCGAGGTGAGCGCGCCCACCGGGCAGATCTGCACCGTGTTGCCGGAGTAGTAGGAGGAGAACGCCTTGCCGGCCTCGTCCTCGGCGGCGGCACCGACGGGACGGTAGCCGTCGAAGTCGAGCACGTCCTCGTCGAACGTGCCGATCTGCTGCTGCGCGCCGCGGTTCTGGAGGTCGATGAACGCGTCGCCCGCGATCTCCTTCGAGAACCGGGTGCAGCGCTGGCACAGCACGCAGCGCTCGCGGTCGAGCAGGATCTCCGAGCTCAGCGCCAGCGGCTTCTCGAAGACGCGCTTGACGTCGACGAAGCGGCTCTCGGGGCGGCCGTGGCTCATCGCCTGGTTCTGCAGGGGGCACTCGCCGCCCTTGTCGCAGACGGGGCAGTCCAGCGGGTGGTTGATGAGCAGCAGCTCCATCACGCCCTTCTGGGCGCGGTCGGCCTCCTCGGAGGTGTGCTGCGTGTTCACCACCATGCCGTTCGTCACCGTCATGGTGCACGATGCCTGGGGCTTGGGGAACGCGCGCAGGTTGCCGTCGGGGCCCGGGCTGGCGACGTCGACCAGGCACTGGCGGCAGGCGCCGGCGGGCTTGAGCGCGGGGTGGTCGCAGAAGCGCGGGATCTCGATGCCGATCTGCTCCGCGGCGCGGATGATGAGCGTGCCCTTGGGCACGGTCACCTCGGTGCCGTCGATGGTGAGCGTGACGGTCTCGACGGCCTCGGCTGCGGGCTTGTCCGCGGTCGCGGTCATGCGTGCGCCTCCTCAGGTGCATCGGCGTACTCGAAGAGCGCCGAGGCGGCGTGGTCGAACGGGCAGCCGCCCTGCTCGACGTGGGCCTCGTACTCCTCGCGGAAGAGCTTCACGGAGCTGATGATCGACGAGGTCGCGCCGTCGCCCAGCGCGCAGAACGAGCGGCCCGCGATCGAGTCGCAGGTGTCGAGCAGCTGCTGGATGTCGGCCTGCGTGCCCTGGCCCTTCTCGATCCGCTTGAGGATCTGGGTGAGCCAGTAGGTGCCCTCGCGGCAGGGGGTGCACTTGCCGCAGGACTCGTGCTTGTAGAACTCGGTCCAGCGGGTCACGGCCCGCACCACGCAGGTCGTGTCGTCGAAGAGCTGGAGCGCGCGCGTGCCGAGCATCGAGCCCGCCGCGCCCACCGACTCGTAGTCGAGCGGCGTGTCCAGGTGGTCCTGGGTGAAGATCGGGGTGGAGGAGCCGCCCGGCGTCCAGAACTTCAGCTCGTGGCCCTCGCGGATGCCGCCGGCGAGCTCGAGGAGCTCGCGCAGCGTGATGCCGAGCGGCGCCTCGTACTGACCCGGACGGGTGACGTGCCCGGAGAGCGAGAACAGGCCCATGCCCTTCGAGCGCTCGGTGCCCATCGCCGTGAACCACTCGACGCCCTTGTCGACGATCGACGGCACGGAGGCCACCGACTCGACGTTGTTGACCACGGTCGGGCGCGCGTAGAGGCCCGCGACCGCCGGGAACGGGGGCTTGAGCCGCGGCTGGCCGCGGCGCCCCTCGAGCGAGTCGAGCAGCGCGGTCTCCTCGCCGCAGATGTAGGCGCCGGCGCCGGCGTGGACGGTCACGTCGAGGTCGAAGCCGCTGCCGTGGATGTTCTTGCCCAGGTGCCCGGCCTCGTAGGCCTCGCGCACGGCCTGCAGCAGGCGGCGGTACACGTGCACCACCTCGCCGCGCAGGTAGATGAAGGCGTGGTTGCAGCCGATGGCGAAGGACGTGATGATCACGCCCTCGACCAGCGCGTGCGGCGCGGACATCATGGTCGGGATGTCCTTGCACGTGCCCGGCTCGGACTCGTCGGCGTTGACCACCAGGTAGCGGGGGCCGCCGTCGTCCGGGGGCAGGAAGCCCCACTTCATGCCGGTGGGGAAGCCCGCGCCGCCACGGCCGCGCAGACCCGAGTCCTTGACGGCCTGGATGAGGTCGCCGGGCGCCATGCCCAGGGCCTTCTTCAGCGGCGCGTAGCCGCCGGCGGCGGTGTAGGTGTCCAGGCTCCAGGACTTCTCGTCGGCCCAGGTCGCGCTCAGGACGGGAACCAGCTCGGTCACTTGGACGCCCCCTTCCAGCCCTGCTCCTTGGCGGCCTTGAGGCCCGCGAGGGTGGGAGCACCCGCGCCCTGGTCCTCGTCGGCACGCCCGTCCTCGAATCCGGCGAGCACACGCGAGACGTCCTTGAAGCACGCCACCTTGCCCGGTCCGCGCGTCGGCGCGACGTCCTTGCCAGCACGGAGGTCGTCGACGATCTGCTTGGCGGACTCGGGCGTCTGGTTGTCGAAGAACTCCCAGTTGACCATCATGACGGGCGCATAGTCGCAGGCCGCGTTGCACTCGAGCCGCTCGAGGGTGATCTGGCCGTCCTCGGTGGTCTCGTCGTGCCCGACGCCCACGTGCTCGGACAGCTCGTCCCAGATGCGGTCGCCCCCCATGACGGCGCACAGCGTGTTGGTGCAGACGCCCACCTGGTACTCGCCGTTGGGACGACGCTTGTACTGGGTGTAGAACGTCGCGACCGCGGAGACCTCGGCGGCCGTCAGGTCGAGCTGGTCCGCGCAGAACTGGATGCCGTCGGGGCTGACGTACCCGTCGACCGACTGCACCAGGTGCAGCATCGGCAGCAGCGCGGAGCGCTTGACCGGGTAGCGGCCGACGATCGCGGCGGCGTCCTCGGCCAGCTGCGTCAGGGTGGACTCGTCGTAGGTCATCGGTCGACGCCTCCCAGGACCATGTCGATGGTGGCGATGGCGACCACGACGTCGGCGACCTGGCCGCCCTCCGTCAGGATCGACAGCGCCTGCAGGTTGTTGAAGCCGGGGTCACGGAAGTGCGCGCGCCACGGCTTGGTGCCGCCGTCGGAGACCAGGTGGACGCCCAGCAGGCCCTTGGGGCCCTCCGTCGCGACGTAGACCTGGCCGGCGGGGACCTTGAATCCCTCGGTGACCAGCTTGAAGTGGTGGATGAGCGACTCCATCGACTCGCCCATGATGTGCCGGATGTGCTCCAGCGAGTTGCCCTGGCCGTCGGAGCCGACGGAGAGCTGGGCGGGCCACGCCACCTTCTTGTCCGCGACCATCACGGGCTGGCCCTCGCTCGCCTCGAGGCGCTCGACGCACTGCTCGACGATCTTGAGGGACTCGTAGCACTCCTCCAGGCGCAGCACCACGCGGGAGTACGCGTCCGCATCCGTGCTCGTCGGCACCTGGAAGTCGTAGGTCTCGTACCCGCAGTACGGCTCGGCCTTGCGCACGTCGTACGGCAGACCCGCGGACCGCAGGATCGGTCCGGTGATGCCCAGCGCCATGCAGCCGGCGAGGTCGAGCACGGCGACGTCCTGCAGCCGGCCCTTGAAGATCGGGTTCGCGAGCTGCAGGTCCACGAGCTCGTCGAGCTTCTGCTTGACCTTGGGGATCATCGCGCGGATCGCGTCGGTCGCCCCCTCGGGCGCGTCCTGCGCGACGCCGCCGGGACGGATGTAGGCGTTGTTGGTGCGGAGCCCCGAGATGAGCTCGATGACCTTGAAGGTCTCCTCACGCGCGACGAACGCGGTGGTCATCACCGTGGTCGCGCCCATCTCGTTGCCGCCGGTGCCGACCGCGACCAGGTGCGAGCCGATGCGGGTGAGCTCGGCCATCAGGACGCGCAGGACGCTCGCGCGCTCGGGCACGTCGTCGGTGATGCCGAGCAGCTTCTCCACGCCGAGGCAGTAGGCGAGCTCCTGGGCCATGGACGCGACGTAGTCCATGCGGGTGCAGAAGGTCACGCCCTGGGTCCAGGTGCGGAACTCCATGTTCTTCTCGATGCCCGTGTGGAGGTAGCCGATGCCGGCGCGGGTCTCCGTGATGGTCTCGCCCTCGATCTCGAGCATCACGCGGAGCACGCCGTGGGTCGACGGGTGCTGAGGACCCATGTTGACGACGATGCGCTGCTGGCCCAGGCGGGCGGCCTCGTCGGCGATCTCGCTCCAGTCGCCACCGTAGGCGCTGTACTCGGGGGCCTCCGGGTCCTCGGTGAAGGGCCCGGTGGCGTGCGGTGCGGTCGTCGATTCGCTCATCGGTACTGCCTCCGGGTGTCGGGCGAGGGGATCTCGGCGCCCTTGAACTCGACGTCGATGCCGCCCAGCGGGTAGTCCTTCCGCTGCGGGTGTCCCACCCAGTCGTCCGGCATCTCGATGCGCGCGAGCGAGGGGTGGCCGTCGAAGACGATCCCGAAGAAGTCCCAGGTCTCCCGCTCGTGCCAGTTGTTCATCGGGTAGACGGAGGTCACCGACGGGATGTGGGGGTCGGCGTCCGGGACGGAGACCTCGAGGCGCAGGCGGCGGTTGTGGGTGATCGACTGGATCGGGTACACCGCGTGGAGCTCGCGGCCCGCGTCCGCCGGATAGTGGACGCCGGAGACGCCGAGGCACAGCTCGAAGCGGAGGTCCTGGTCGTCGCGCAGGTGCTGGCACACCTCGACCAGGTGCTCGCGCGCGATGTGCAGCGTCAGCTCGCCGCGATCGACCACGACGCCCTCGATGGCGGCCCCCGCATCGTCCCCGAGCAGCTCCTCGAGCACGTCGACGACGCCGTCGAACCACTCCCCGTAGGGGCGCTCGGACACGCCGGGCATCTGGATCGGCTTGACCAGCAGGTCGTAGCCGGTCGTGTCACCCTGGGCGCCGAACATACCCTCGCGGACGTTGATCAGGGTCATCGGCTTCCGGTCGCCGGGCTGGGGGCCGCCCTGCGGCGCGCCCGTGCCCGTGAGGTCCTGGGAGTCGCTCAACGCAGCAGCCCCTTCATGTCGGAGGTCGGCGTCGCGGCGAGCGCGGCGGCCTCGGCGGCGGCGGCGATCTCACGACGGTTGCGGCCCATCGGCGTGTTGCGGACCTGCTCCTGCAGCTCGAGCAGCGCATAGAGCAGCATCTCGGGACGGGGCGGGCAGCCGGGGAGGTAGATGTCCACCGGCACCAAGTGGTCCACGCCGGGCACGATCGCGTAGTTGTTGAACATGCCGCCCGAGGAGGCGCACACGCCCATCGAGATCACCCACTTGGGCTCGGCCATCTGGTCGTAGACCTGGCGGACGATCGGCGCCATCTTGTTGGACACGCGGCCCGCGACGATCATCATGTCGGCCTGGCGCGGCGAGCCGCGGAAGACCTCGGAGCCCATGCGCGAGATGTCGAAGCGGGGCGTGCCCGTCGCCATCATCTCGATCGCGCAGCACGCGAGGCCGAACGTCGCCGGCCACAGCGAGCCGGCACGCATGAAGCCGACGAAGTCCTCGACGGTGCCGAGGAGGAACGGAGGTGCGCTCTCTTCAATACCCATAAGTCAGTCCCACTCGAATCCGCCGCGGCGCCACTCGTACACGAACGGGATCGTGATGAGGGCGAGGAAGGTCATGATGGCGATCAGCCCGAACCACCCGAGCGCGCCGTGCGCGACCGCCCAGGGGTACAGGAAGACCACCTCGATGTCGAACACGATGAACGTCATCGCGACCAGGTAGTACTTGATCGGGATGCGACCGCCCCCGGCGGCGCCCGCGGTCGGCTGGAGGCCCGACTCGTACTTGTCGAGCTTCGCCGCGTTGGCGCGCTTGGGGCCGAGGATGGAGCTCACCACGAGGCCGGCCACGGCCAGCAGGCCGGCGATCACCATCATCACGATGATCGGCACGTACGGATTCACTGGGGGAGGTCCTTCCGTCGTCGTCGTCGATCTGCCGGCGTCGTCATGCGGCCGGAGCCGCCTTCACGATCGCCGCCAGCAGCTTGTCCGCCCAGTTCCCACCGCGCGGCTCGTAGACATCTGCGAGCAGTCTAGACGTGAACTCCATGACCAACGGACTAGGAAGTCCGTACCGCGTGCATACCTTCATCACCTCGGGGCGCTCGACCAGCGCGGCGAAGATGCGACCCAGGTTGTAGTAGCCGCCCAGGTCGTCCTTCATCATGCGCGCGTAGCTCGCGAGCGCCTTCTCCTCCTCGCGGGCGCCCGGGGCGTCCCGCCAGGCCACGGCGGCCTCGGTCGCGCGCCGCGCGGCCTGCATCGCGTAGGCGATGCCCTCGCCGTTGAACGGGTTGACCATGCCGCCGGAGTCGCCCACGAGCATCATGCCGGGCACGTAGTGCGGCTGGCGGTTGAAGGCCATCGGGATCGCGGCGCCCTTGATCTGCCCGACCTGCTCGCCGAGCTCCCAGTCCTGCGCCGCGTGGTCGAGCCAGTCGCGCAGCAGCGCGCGGTGGTCGAGCTTGGAGGGCGTGCCCTTCGCGCTGAGGGTGCCGAGGCCCACGTTGGCGGTGCCGTCGCCGAGGGGGAAGATCCACCCGTAGCCGGGCAGGAGGTTCGACCGCCCGCGCTCGCCGTCCCAGATCTCGAGGTGGCCCTCCATCCACTCCTCGTCGTGACGCGGCGTGGTGAAGTAGGTGCGCACGGCGACACCCATCGGGCGGTTCTCCTTGCGCTCGAGCCCCATGCCGAGCGCGATGCGGGCGCTCACGCCGTCCGCGGCGATCACCAGCGGGGCCCGGAACTCGACCGGATCGCCGATCTTGCGGCCGCGCGCATCGGTCTGCCGCGCGACCACCCCGACCACACGACCGCCGCCGGCGTGACCCGCCTGACGCTCGTCGCGCAGCGCGGACTCCACGTACCAGCCCTCGCGCACGTCCGCGCCCGCGGCACGCGCGTGCTCCGCGAGGCGCTGGTCGAACTGCGCGCGCGGGAGGGACAGCCCGTAGTTCGGGAACTCCTCCAGGTCGTGCCACGGGAACTCCAGCCGGTGGCCGCCGCCCACCATGCGCAGGCCGTGGTTGGGGATCCACCCCTCCTCGCGCGGGGTCGGCAGCCCGATCAGCTGCAGCTCGCGGACCGCGCGGGGCGTGAGCCCGTCGCCGCAGACCTTCTCGCGGGGGTAGTGGGACTTCTCCAGCGCGATGACGTCGAAGCCCTCGGCCGCGAGGTAGCGCGCCGCCGCGGCCCCACCCGGACCCGCTCCGATCACGATGACGTCTGCCTCAGTACGCACCCGACAACTGTAGTCAGCCTTCGAGGGTGCCCGTGGCATGGACGATGCGGGACTCGCGGGCGTCCTCTTCCTGGCGGCGGGCGTCGGTTGCTACGTTGCAATCATGAGGGACGCTGGGACGACGTGGGCAGGCACGCACCGGTTCGGCGCGCTCGGCGTCGTGGAGGCGTCCACGGTCGCCCAGGTGCAGGAGGCGGTGCGCGCGGCACCGGGGCGTGTCAAGGCGCTCGGCACCCGCCACAGCTTCAACGACATCGCGGACACCGACGGCACGCTCGTCACGGTGACCGGGATCGGCGGCACCCCCTTCATCGACGTCACCGACCCGTCGCACCCGACGGTCACGACGCCCGCGGGGATCCGGTACGGGGTCCTGGGCAGATGGCTCCAGGAGCGCGGCTGGGCGTTGCACAACACGGGCTCGCTCCCCCACATCTCCCTCGCCGGCGCCACCGCGACCGGCACCCACGGCTCGGGCGTGCTCAACGGCTGCCAGTCGACGGCGCTGAGCCGGATCGAGTTCGTCGACGCCGCGGGCGACCTGTGCACGATCCGGCACATGCATCCCGAGTTCCCCGCGGTGGCGGTCGGGGTCGGTGCCTTCGGGATCATCACCGAGCTGTCGCTGACCGTCCAGCCCACCTACGACGTGCGTCAGGACGTCTACGTCGGCCTGCCGTGGGAGGTGCTGCTCGAGCATGCGCGCGACGTGCTCGCCGACGCGTACTCCGTGTCGATCTTCACCACCTGGACCGAGGACACGGTGCAGCAGATCTGGCGCAAGAGCGGCGTGCGCGCCGGAGCCGAGCCGCCCGACGAGTGGTGGGGCGCGACGCGGCAGGCGGTGGGCGACACCCGCCTGGTCGACGGCGACCCCGGCGCGCTGACGCCCCACGGGATCCCCGGACCGTGGATCGACCGGCTCCCCCACTTCCGGCTCACGCACACGCCGTCCAACGGCGAGGAGATCCAGACCGAGTACTTCGTGCCCATGGAGGCCGCGGGAGACGCGCTCGCCGCAGTGCGCGCGCTGGGCGACCGCATCGTCCCGCACCTGCTCGTGTCCGAGCTGCGCGCGGTCGCCGCGGACGACCTATGGCTGTCCGGCGCCTACGGACGCGAGACCCTCGCGATCCACTTCACATGGGCGCCTCACCCCGAGCCCGTGCGTGCGCTGCTCCCGGAGATCGAGCGGGCGCTGGCCCCGTTCGACGCCCGCCCGCACTGGGGCAAGTGGCACGCGTTCGACGGCGCGGCGATCGCCCGGGTGACGCCACGGCTCGCCGACGCGAAGGCGGTGTTCGAGACGCTCGACCCCGCCGGACGGTTCGTCAACGACTACCTCACACGACTGGGGATCCGCGAGCCCCGTGCCCCTAGGCTGGACGGGTGAGCATCGCCGCAGCCGCCCCCGGCCCCCTGACCGTCCGCACCGTCGAGATCGAGGACCCGGGCGATCTGATCGCGGCGCTGCCCGAGGCCGGCCTGTCGTGGGTGCGTCGCGGCGAGGGCATGGTCGCCTGGGGCGAGGCCGCGCGGTTCGAGGCCGGCGGCGCGGACCGCATGAACGCCGCCCAGGCATGGTGGCGCCTGCTCACCCGGCACGCGACCGTCCAGGACGACGTCCGGACGCGCGGCACCGGCCTGGTCGCCTTCGGCTCCTTCTCCTTCGCCGACGACTCCGGGGCGGGCGGCACGCTGATCGTCCCCCGCTACCTCATGGGTCGGCGCGACGGTCGCGCCTGGTTCACCGTCATCGCCCACGACCCGGAGGCAGCCGTCCTGCTCGAGGCGGCGACCGCGGGAAGGACGGCACCGAGCGAGCACGGCGCCGTGGCCGCGCAGCCCGCCGACCGTCAGGGCTGGGACGATGCGGTCGAGGCCGCCGTCGCCCGCATCCGCGAGGGCGCGCTCGAGAAGGTGGTGCTCGCCCGTGCCGTCGACGCTCGCGCCGAGCGCCCGATCGACGTCCGCACCGTGCTGAGCAGGCTCGCGGACGAGTATCCGATGTGCTGGGCCTTCCACGTCGACGGGCTCATCGGGGCGACGCCCGAGCTGCTCGCCCGGGTCGACCACGGCCTGGTGACGTCACGCGTGCTCGCCGGCACCATCCGGATGACCGGCGATGACGCGGCCGACCTGGCCCGCGCCGGTGCGCTCGCCCGCTCCTCGAAGGACCGTGAGGAGCACGAGTACGCCGCGCGCTCCGTCACCCAGGTGCTGGGGGCCCATTGCGCGTCGGTGAACGTGCCCGACGAGCCGTTCGTGCTGCACCTGCCCAACGTCATGCACCTCGCGACCGATGTCACCGGCGTGCTGTCGCACAACGTGGCGGCGCTCGAGCTGGTGGCGGAGCTGCACCCCAGCGCCGCCGTGTGCGGCACCCCGACCGTCGCGGCCGCCGCCGTGATCGACGAGCTGGAACCGCTCGACCGCGGCAGGTACGCGGGCCCGGTCGGATGGATCGACGCCGCCGGCGACGGCGAGTGGTGCATCGGCCTGAGGTCGGCGCAGCTGTCCGCGGAGGACCCTCGCGACGTGCGCCTCTACGCCGGCTGCGGGATCGTCGCGGCCAGCGAGCCCGAGTCGGAATGGGCCGAGTCCGAGGCGAAGCTCGAGCCGATGCGCAAGGCGCTGGGGATCGAGCCGGAGCCGGAGCCCGAGCCGGAGCCCGAGGCTGAACCCGAGCCGGAGCCCGAGCCCGAGCCCGAGCCGGAGCCGGAGCCCGAGCCCGAGCCGGAGCCCGCCCCGAAGCCGAAGCGTCGGTCGCGAGCCAAGGCCAAGGCACCGGAGCCCGAGCCCGAGCCTCAGCCGCAACCCGAGCCCGAGCCCGAGGCCGAGGCCGAGGCCGAGCCGACCCCCGAGCCGGAGCAGGCACCCGCATCGTCCGCCGCCCCTGTCGCACGCTTCGACTACACGGGCGAGGTCGACTTCCCGGAGCTGCAGGTCGACCCGGCCGAGGTGGGGGAGATCCCCACCTTCGCCTCGACCCGCACGGCCGAGACTCCGGTCAAGGCGGCGAGCGCGAGCTGGGACGCGGCCGACTGGGAGGAGCGCTACGCGTCCCGTTCGGCCGTGTGGAGCGCGCAGCCCAACGTCCAGCTCATGACGGAGGCGGCCATGCTCGAGCCGGGCCGCGCGCTCGACGCCGGCTGCGGCGAGGGCGCGGACGCCGTGTGGCTCGCCTCGCAGGGGTGGACCGTGACCGCGGTCGACATCTCCGAGACCGCGATCAGCCGGGGCCGCCAGCACGCCATCAGCGAGGCGATCGCCGGCAAGGTCGACTGGCGCGTCGGTGACGCGACCGGACCCTCGATGGAGGCGCGCGCCTACGACCTGGTGACGGCGCACTTCGCGCACCCGCAGGCGGGTATCGCCTCGCTGGTCCGGACCCTGGGCCGGCTGGTCGCGCCGGGCGGCCTGCTGCTGGTCGTGGGCCACGACCCGCGCGACGCCCACGTTCAGGAGCACCCCCGTCTCAGCCACACCGCCTTCCGGGCGGAGGATGCGGCGCTGGGTCTCGACCCCGCGATGTGGGAGATCGAGGTCGCCGAGGTCCGCGAGCGTGCAGCCACGCTCGACGGGCACGAGACGACGCGCCTCGACGCGGTGCTGAGGGCTCGTCGGATCGACTGACCTGGCGGCGCCTACAGGCGGGCCTCGATCACCTCGAGCCCGGTCAGGGGCGCCGCGAGCGCGGCCGCGAGCTCGTCGCGCGCACCGACCCGGCGGTGCGGAACGCGGTAGCCCGCGCACAGCGCCCCGAGATCGGCGCCGTGGGGCGTGAGGAAGACGCGTTCGACCGCATCCGGGTCGCCGCCGGCGTGCTCGAGGGTCGAGAACAACGTGCCGCCGCCGTCGTTCACGACGACGATCCGTAGCTCCGGACGTTCCTCGAGAGGCCCGACGAGCAGCCCGCCGGCATCGTGAAGGAAGGTCACGTCGCCCATGAGCGCGAGCACCGGCCGCCCCGACCCGAGCGCGACGCCCGCGGCGGTGGACACGGTCCCGTCGATGCCCGCCAGGCCGCGGTTCGCGAGCACCGTGGGCGCTCCGCCCGCGCGCGCCGCCGGCATCACGCGGTCCAGCGCGCGCACCGGTCCCGAGGAGCCGACCACGCCGAGCATCCCGCCCCGCCACGCGGCGGCGACCTCGGCGGCGACCACCCGGGGACCCCACCCCTCGGGCGACGGCGTGTCGCCGGCGGCCGCACGCCACGAGGCGAGCCAGTCCGGATCGGCGGCGTCGGACCTGCCCCACCACGCGGCGGGCACCCGCGCGAGCACGCGGTCAGCGTGATGCGGGGCCTCGCGCCAGCGCGCCCCGAAGCCCGCGACGTGCAGGGAGGGTGCCCTCGCGATCAGCGCCTGCACGGGGCGCGAGAGGGTCGGCCGCCCGACGACCACCACCAGGTGCGTCCGACGCACGAGCTCCTCGCCCCGCGGGGAGGTCAGCAGCCGCACGTAGTCGGGGATGGCGGCGCGGCCGGCGCGGGCGCCCGACGTCGGCTCGGCGAGCAGGGGCCAGCCGTGCGCCTCGGCGACCCGGCGCGCGACATCGCCCGCGCCGTCCCCCGCCACCACGACGCCGCGCGCGACGGCGGGCAGCGGCTCTCCCCCGTCGGGACGGGGCTCGGGGCGGGCGGGTGCGGCGGGCACCCCGGGCCACACGCCCCCATCGGGGCCGAGCGGGTCGCGGAAGGAGAGGTTGAGGTGGACGGGGCCGGGCGCTCCCGACATGTCGTCCCGTGAGGGATCGCCGAGGGCGCGGGCGACCGCCGTCGCGGCGAGACGCGCCGCGCGGGGGACCTGGTCGCCGTCGGCCGGGGCGGGCTCGTCCGTCGACCACTGCACGAAGCCGCCGAAGATGCCCGGCTGCGTCGTCGTCTGGTTGGCTCCCACCCCGCGCAGCTCCTCGGGCCGGTCCGCCGTGAGCAGGAGCAGCGGCACCCCGGCGTGATGCGCCTCCATGACCGCCGGGAGCAGGTTCCCGACCGCGGTGCCGGAGGTGGTCACCAGGGCGACCGGGCGCGCCGTCCCGGTCGTCGCCCGTCCGCGTGCGACGCCGAGCGCCAGGAAGCCCGCGGTGCGCTCGTCGATGCGGACGTGCAGCCGCACCCGCGGTGCGCCGAGCGGGGGGTTGCCCGAACCAGCCTCCGCGAGCGCGTGCGCGAGGGGACCCGAGCGCGACCCCGGGCTCAGGACGTAGTCCTCGACGCCGTGCTCCGTGAGCGCGGCGACGAGCGCGCGGGCGAACGCCGCCGACGGGTGCTCGGTCACACGATCACGTCCAGCGTGACCGGGCCGATCACACCGTCGTGGGGCACGATCGGCTTCCGGACGGTGTCGGTCGCGAGCAGCTCCGACGTGCCCAGCCCGCAGGCGTAGGGGAGCTCGGGCAGCGCGCGGGCGAGCGCGACGCCCGCGAGCAGACCCACCGAGGACTCCATCGCCGACGAGACCACCACGGGGACGTCGTACCGGTCGACCACGTCGAGGCAGGCCTGGACGCCGCCCATCGGGGCGACCTTGAGCACCAGGATGTCGGCCGCGCCCAGCCGCATCACCGCATCGGCGTCGCCCGGGATCCGCACGGACTCGTCTGCAGCGACCGGCACATGCGTGCGCCGGCGCACCTCCGCGAGATCCTCGACGCGCATGCAGGGCTGCTCGACGTACTCGAGGCCGGGGCCGCCGCCCGCCCGGGCCGCGGCGTCGAGCTCCCGGAGCGCCTTCACCGCCGTGTCGACGTCCCACGCACCGTTGGCGTCCACCCGCACCCGGCCCTCGGGGCCCAGGGCGATCGCGACGGCCTCGACGCGTCGCGCGTCGTCGATGATCCGCATCGTGCCGGCGACCTTGACCTTCGCGGTGGTGCAGCCGCCGGCCTTCGCCAGCTGGGCGGCCCGACCGGACGGGAGCTCCGGGACGATGCTGTTGACCGGCACCGTGTCGCGCACCGGCTCCGGCCACTCGCCGCGTGCCGCCTCCGTGGCGGCGGCCCACCAGCGCGACGCGCGCTCCGGGGTGTAGTCGGGGAACGGGGAGTACTCGCCCCAGGCGTCCCTGCCGTCGGGCCCGCGGCCCCTGATCAGGACGCCGTGGCGCTCGGTGACGCCGCGGAAGCGCGTCGCGAGCTGGACGCGGAAGGGCCGGAACTCCATGGGGCCAGCCTAGGGCGGCCCGGTCCCCCCGGTCCCCGCGGCTACGCTCGAGCACATGAGCGACATCCCGGCGCAGGTCTCCGACCTGATGGACCCCGCGCGGTGGCGCGCGATCGACGGCTTCCCCGACGCGGACATCACGTATCACCGGTGGGTCGCGCGCGGCCCCGAGGGCGAGCGTGACCTGCCGGCCGTGCGCATCGGCTTCAACCGCCCCGAGGTGCGCAACGCGTTCCGCCCGCAGACCGTCGACGAGCTCTATCGAGCCGTCGACCACGCCCGCCAGACGGTGGACGTGGCGGCGATCATCCTCACGGGCAACGGTCCCGCGGCGGACGGGGTGCACGCGTTCTGCTCGGGCGGAGACCAGCGCATCCGCGGCAAGGACGGCTACCTCTACGAGGGCAGCGCCCAGGACGCCCCGGCCTACGGCGGCCGGCTCCACATCCTCGAGGTGCAGCGCCTGATGCGCACGTCGCCGAAGGTGACCATCGCCGCGGTGAACGGCTGGGCCGCGGGAGGCGGGCACTCGCTCCACGTGGTGAGCGACCTGTCGATCGCGTCGCGCGAGCACGCACGGTTCAAGCAGACCGACGCCAACGTCGGGAGCTTCGACGCGGGCTACGGCTCGGCCCTGCTGGCCCGCCAGGTGGGCGACAAGCGCGCTCGGGAGATCTTCTTCCTGGCCCGTGAGTACTCGGCCGACGACGCGGAGCGGTGGGGCGCCGTGAACGAGTCGGTTCCGCACGGGGAGCTCGAGACGCGCGCGCTCGACTACGCCCGGATCATCGCGACCAAGTCGCCCCAGGCGATCCGGATGCTGAAGTTCGCGTTCAACCTCGCCGACGACGGCCTCGCGGGCCAGCAGGTGTTCGCCGGGGAGGCGACCCGCATGGCCTACATGACCGACGAGGCGCAGGAGGGCCGCGACGCCTTCCTCGAGCGCCGGGACCCGGACTGGACCCGCTTCCCGTACGCGTTCTGAGAGCGGGCGGCGCTCAGCCGCCGAGCTCCTCGACGAGCGCCGGCACCGCCTGGTCGATCGGCTCCCGGATCACCCGCGCGGCCTGGGCGTCGTACGCGGTCGGCGAGGCGTTGACGATCACGAGCTCCGCGCCCGCCCGCACCGCCGTGCCGGCCAGCGCCGCCACCGGGTAGACCTGCAGCGTGGTGCCGACCGCCACGAACAGGTCGCAGGTCCGGGCGGCACGGTCCGCCCGCTCGAGGTCGGCCTCGGACAGCGCCTCCCCGAAGTACACGATGTCGGGCTTGAGGATCCCGCCGCAGCCGTCGCACCGGGGGTCGGGCTCCGAGGCGAGGCGCGCGACCACCGTCGCGGTGACGTACGTCTCCCCGCACGTCAGGCAGGACGTGGTCACCAGCGTGCCATGCAGCTCGACGACGTCCGACGCGGCCGTCCCCGCCGCCTGGTGCAGGCCGTCGAAGTTCTGGGTCAGGACGGCCAGCCCCGGTACGGACGCGAGCGCCCGGTGCGCCGCCGACGGTGCGGCTGTCCACGCGGGGTGCGCGGCCCAGTCCCGCCAGCCCTCGACGCGCGCGTCCCGGTCGGCCACGAACACGTCGATGTCGAGCAGCCGGACCTTCTCCGGCGACCGGGTCCACAGGCCGCCGGGACCGCGGAAGTCCGGGATCCCGGTCGAGGTGGAGATCCCGGCGCCGGTGAGGACGGCGACGGAGGGCGTCATGGCCTCAGGAGATGTCGATCGACGTCGGGTGGCCGACGCCCTTGTTCGGGATCAGCTCGAACCAGGTCTGTCCCGGCATCAGCGCGACCGGGTCGCCGGCCTCCGTGGTCAGCACGAACGGCTCGTACTGCCCCGCCTTGCTCCACTCGATCGGGATCATGCGGTCGCCCGACACGACGTACCCTGCACCGCTCCGACCGGCGACGAGCGTCTCCGGCACCGAGGTCTTCGCGTTCCCCGACGTGTACTCCACGCTCACCCACAGCATGACGACGTTGGTCGCCGAGAGCTGCACCCCCGCCATGGTGACGTGCGGCGACGACCCCTCGGAGCGCAACCACAGCTCCTCCGAGGCATCCCACCGCCAGGACGGGTTCGAGTAGCTCGACATGTGGATCTGGATGCTGCTCGCGTCGCTGCCCTCGACCTGCGCGGTGGCGGTCTCCTCCGGGTACGCGATGGCCCACTGCTCGGGCGGCGTCGTCATGTCGTCATCCGCCTGCTCGAGGATCTTGTCCAGGTAGGCGTGGAGGTTGTGCGGCGCCCGTCGGCCGCTGGTGCGATAGAAGCCGTAGGACCCGATGTCCTGGGTGATGACCTGCTGCCCCGAGTTCACGGTCGCGGTGACGAACCGGTTCTGCGCGCCCGAGAACACGAGCGGCCCCGCGAACGATCCCATGATGTTGCGGTCCATCGGCCGCATCGACCGCACCGGCCCGACGGAGTCCGGCATCTGCGAGTGGTAGACGGCGATGAGCCGCGAGATGCCGGCCTCGACGTACTCCTCGAACACCACGTCGGCCTGGTCGAGGTTCTCCTGCGGGCGCGCGGCGGCGCTGTTCTCGATCTTGATCGACAGCGCGGGCCTCGCCAGCTCCGCGGCGGACGCGTCCGACGCGTCGAGGCCGGTGAGCGGCCAGATCACCTCGGGGCGCGGGTCCTCGGGCGCCGCCGGAAGCGTGGGGGTCGCGGAGGCCGGAGCGACCGAGACGGTCGCCTGGGGCGAGGAGTCCGTGGTGGCGGGGGCGCAGGCGGCGAGGCCCACCAGGGCCAGCGCGGCCGCGACCGCGGAGGTCACGCGGGTGGGTCTCATGCGGTGAAGTGTAGGCGTCGCCGTAGGGTGATCCGGTGATCTTCGCCCACCTGTCGCCCGATCCCCTCGCCGCGGTCGACGCCGCCCTCGCGGGCGCCGCCGACGGGATCGCGGTCCGGACCTCGGGATCGACCGGCGCCCCACGCGTGGTGCAGGTGCCGGCCGCGGCGATGCGCGCGTCGGCGGCGGCGACCGCCGCGCGCCTCGGGGAGGCCGGATGGCTGCTCGCGATCCCCGCGGACCGGATCGGCGGCGCGATGGTCGTGGCCCGCGCCCGGCTCGCGGACGCCCCGCTGTCGACCCTCCCTCCCGGCCGCTTCACGGCGGACGCCTTCGCCGCCGCCGCATTGTCCCTCCCCGACGGGCCCCACCACGTCTCCCTGGTGCCCACCCAGCTGCGCCGGCTGCTCGCCGAGCCCGCCGGGCGCGAGGCGCTCGCACGGTTCGAGGCGGTGCTCGTCGGCGGCGCCGCGCTGCCCGACGCGGACCTGCCGCCCGGCGTGGTCTCGACCTACGGGATGTCGGAGACGTCGGGCGGCTGCGTGTACGACGGCCGCCCGCTCGACGGCGTGGAGGTCGCGATCGGGCCGGACGGCCGCATCCGCATCGCCGGCCCCACGCTCGCCGCGGGCTACGCCGACGGGGACGATGCGGCGTTCGAGACGGTCGAGGGGCGGCGATGGTTCGTCACCTCGGACCTGGGCGAGCTGCGGGACGGGGCGCTCACCGTGCTCGGCCGCGCCGACCACGTGATCAACACAGGCGGCGTCAAGGTCCATCCGCTGCCGGTCGAGCGCGCCCTCGAGGCGGTGCCCGGGGTCGAGGCCTGCGCGGTGGTCGGGGTCCCGGACGCCCAGTGGGGCGAGAGGGTGGTCGCGGTGCTCGCCGGCGCGGTGGACGATGCGGCCCTGGCGTCCGCGATCTCGGCGCTGCCCGGGCCGTCACGCCCGCGACGCATCGTCCGCGTCGGGGAGGTGCCGCGCACCGCCGGTGGGAAGATTGACCGGGCGGCCGCGCGTTCCCTCGCCGCCCCACAGGAGGAGATTCGATGACCACCACCGCCGACTGGATCGCCGGCGCACGCCCCCGCACCCTGTGGACCGGAGCCGTGCCCGTGCTGGTCGGCAGCGCGTCCGCGTCCGCCATCGGCGGTTTCCGACCGCTGCTCGCGCTCATCGCGCTCGGCGTCGCGCTTGCGCTCCAGATCGGGTCGAACTACGCCAACGACTACGCGGACGGCATCCGCGGCACCGACGTGGACCGGATCGGCCCCGAGCGGCTCGTGGCCTCGGGCAAGGCGCTGCCACGCTCGGTGAAGAACGCCGCGTACGCATCGCTCGCGCTCGGGGCCGTGCTCGGACTGCTGCTGGTGTGGCTGTCGGGTCAGTGGTGGCTGCTGGCGGTGGGCGCCGTCGCGGTGATCGCGGCGTGGACCTACACGGGATCGTCCCGCCCCTACGGCTACGCCGGGTGGGGAGAGGTGAGCGTGTTCATCTTCTTCGGGCCGGTCGCCGTGCTGGGCACGATGTACACGCAGGCCGGCACCGTCACGTGGTGGGCCGTCGCGGCCTCCGCCGGCGTCGGCATGTTCTCCGTCGCCCTGCTGCTCGTGAACAACATCCGTGACCTCGCCACCGACGCCCTCGCGGGCAAGCGCACGCTGGCGGTCAAGCTGGGCGAGTTCCGGGCACGCCGCCTGTTCGCGGCCGTGGTGACGCTCCCGATCGTGTGCGCCGTGCTCGTCGCCTTCGTGCACCCGTTCGCGCTCGGCGCGACCTTCATCGCCCTGCCCGCGCTGTTCATCGCGCTCGGGATGCGGATGGGCGCCGAGGGCGCGAACTTCAGGGTGATGTTCGCGGGGATCTCCGGCGTCGGCCTCGCCTACGGCCTGCTGCTCGCCGTGGGCATCGCGATCTGAGCCCCGGTCAGGGGCGCGTCGGTCCGTTCTCGATCTCCGCGTCCTCCTCCGCGGCGGCGGCCCTGATGCCGCGCTCGGAGCGGGTGATCCAGCCGTCCATCTGGGCGGCGGCTCCGGCCTTGAGCCCGGGCAGCGCGAGGTAGGAGACCAGCCACGCGACCACGAAGGCGGCCACGAAGACGAGAAGGTCGCGCCAGCCGACCAGCCACAGGATCCCCAGCACCGCGAGGAAGATGCCGGTGCGCGCGGCCCAGTAGGCGAGAACTCTCATGCCCACCACGGTACCCGGCGTAGGCTTGGGGGATGTTCGTGCGCGTGGTCCTCCCCCTGCTGTACCTCGGCCTCGTGGTCTACGCGCTGTCGGACATGCTCCAGCGCCAGGAGAAGCGGCCGTACGGCTTCGCCAAGTGGGCGTGGACGCTCGCGATCGTGCTCCTCCCCTACCTGGGCGCGATCCTCTGGATCCTCGCGGCGCGCACGGGCCCCTCCACCCCTCCGGCGACCCGGCGCGAGCCCGTGGCGCCCGACGACGACCCGGAGTACCTGGCCTGGCTCCGCGAGCAGTCCAAGCGCAAGCGCGGCAGCAGCGGCGCCTGACCGCCCCCGGGACGTGCGATCGGCGCTGATAGTCTCGCCGCACCAGCGCACCTGAGGGGACCGATCATGACCTACGGCCAGACGCCGCCCGACCCGTTCGCCGCCGAGCCCCAGGGGCAGCCGACGCCCCCTCCGTACGTCCCGCCGGCCCACCAGGACACCCGCGGCTACGCGCAGCCGTCTCCCGCGCCCGCGTACGGCCAGCCCTCCTACCCGGCACCGCAGTACGGCGCCCCCGCATTCCCCACGTTCGGCCCGCGCGGGGACGAGAAGAACTGGATGGGGATCGTCTCCCTGGTCGCGAGCATCGCGGCGTTCTTCGTCGCCCCGTTCGTCGGCTCCGTCGCGGCGGTCGTGTTCGGCCATCTGGGGCTCGGCGCGGTCCGGCGGGGCGAGGCGCGCAATCGCGGCCTGGCCCTGTGGGGGACCATCCTCGGCTACGTCGGGATCGGCATCACGGTGATCGTCGTCATCGCGTACATCGCGCTGTTCGCCTTCGCGGTGCAGGAGGGCGGCTTCTCGGGCTCGATCGACGCCTGACGCGCCGCGGCACCCGGGCCCTGCGGCCCGCATCGTCCCTGCTGAGCGGACGTATCCTGCGGTGATGGACACGTCACCCAGGGTCACGCTCGCCGACGTCGCGCACCGTGCGGGCGTCTCGGTCGCCACCGTGTCGAAGGTGGTGAACGGGCGCTACGGGGTCTCGCGGGCGACCGTCGCGCGCGTGCACGGGGCCATCGAGGAGCTGGGCTACGACGCCGGGCTCGCGACGGTGCGTGCACGAGGGCCACGCACCCGCGCGGTCGCCGTGCTCGCGCCGCAGTTCGACGCGTACGTCGCGGAGCTGCTCAAGGGGGTCGCCGCCGCCCTCGCGGATGCCGGCTACGGCCTGCACCTCCACGTCGGGGGCCCCGACCACGGCTGGGAGCGCAAGTCGTTGTCGACCCTCGCAGGGGTGCTCGCCGACGGCGCCGTGATCATCGGCCCGACCGTGGTCAACGCGAGCACGCGCATCCCGACCGTCGCGCTCGACCCGCACTACCGCTTCACGCCGCGTCCGACCGTGGCCGCGGACGCGGACGCCGGGATCCGGCTCGCGACGCGCCACCTCATCGACCTGGGTCACCGGCGCATCGGCTTCCTCGCGGGACGCCATGATCTCGACTCGTCGCGGCGGGCGGAGGAGGCGTTCCGCGAGACCCTCGAGGCCGCCGGGATCTCCTGCGATCAGGACCTCATCGCGGAGGCGGAGGGTCTGCCCGAGCGTGCCGCCCACGCGGCCGAGGCGATGCTCGCGTTCGAGCAGCCGCCGACCGCGGTGGTGTCGGCCTCCGACGGGATGGCGGTCGCGTTCATGGAGACCGCGCTCGACGCGGGGCTGGCCGTTCCGGACGACCTGTCGATCATCGGCTACGGCGGCGTGCCCGAGGCCTGCACGGCCCCGGTCCCCCTCACCACCGTGCGCCAGCCGCTGCACGAGATGGGTGTCGAGGTGGTGCGGATGCTGCTCGAGCGGCTCGCGGGACGGGAGCCGGCCGAGCCGCACGTGATCATGCCCGTCGAGCTCGAGGAGCGCGCCTCGACCGCTCCGCCTCGCTGAGGCGTGAGCCGGCGCGCCGCTCAGACCGCGTACAGCTCCAGCACCTGCGCGCCGACGCGCTCGACATCGAACTGGCGCACGTGCGCCGCCTGCTCCGCGTGGATCTCGCTTCGCAGCGACGCGTCGGCGATGAGCCGTCGCAGCGCATCGGCGAACGCCGGGGTGTCGCGCGCGTCCACGCTCACCTCGGGGCGGTCGCCGATCACGGAGAGGTAGCCGGGGTTCGCCCCAGCGAGGACCACGCCGGCCCCGGCCGCCATGGCCTCGACCAGCACGATCCCGAAGCTCTCGCCTCCCGTCGCCGGGAACACCGCGATGTCCGCGTCGGCGTAGAACGCCGCCTTGTCCTCCTCGGCGACGAAGCCGAGCATCGCGACCCGGTCGATCCCGGCGGCATGGATCGCGGCCTCGAGATCCCCGAACAGCGGGCCCTTGCCGCCGATCCGCACCTCGATCCCCTGTCGCTCCTCCTCGGTGAGGGCGTCGAGCGCGTGGATCAGCTCGAGCACGCCCTTGCGCTCGACCAGCCGCCCCAGGAACGCGATCACCAGACGCCCATCGGCGCCGGGACGCCGGGACGATGCCGCGGCCGCGGCCGCGAACCCCGTCACGTCCACCGGGCACGGGATCACCCGTGCGTCGATGCCGAAGGTCCGGCGCGCGAAGTCCGCCGCCGGCGCCGACACCGCGCAGAACGCGTCGAACTTGCGCAGGTTGGCCCGCAGCGCGCGCCCGAGGGCATGGGTGCCCCACTCGGAGATCTTCGAGTCCGGGAGGATGTGGAAGGTGCCGACGATCCGCACCGAGCGGGCCTGGAGCCGTCGCGCCTCGTCGACCACGCGGGCGGCGAACAGGGGCGAGTGCGGGGTCTGCACGTGGATGACGTCGTAGCGCTCGGCGTCGAGCAGCGCGCGGATCCGCGCGCGGGACGTCGGGAGCGGGATGCGCAGGCCGTTGCCGTTGAAGGTCACCCCGACGTTGCGCGCGAGCGAGTGCACGGTGACATCCGTCCGCGACGACGACGAGCTCAGGTAGTGCACGGTGTGGCCCGCCCGGGCGAGGAACGCGCCCAGCGTGAGCACGTACTGCTGGACCCCGTCGGGACGGTCGATCGAGTCGTCGAGGACCAGCGCGATCTTCACAGGCTCAGGATCCCGCGTACGTGTGAAGGCCCTGGAAGAACAGGTTCACCACGGTGAAGTTCGCGATGAGGGCGGCATAGCCCGCGATCGCGAGCCAGGCGCTGCGGCGCCCCGCCCAGCCCTGCGTGGTGCGCGCGTGCAGGTACGCGGCGTAGAGGACCCAGATCACGAAGGACCAGACCTCCTTGGGGTCCCAGCCCCAGTATCGGCCCCAGGCGTGCTCGGCCCAGATCGCGCCGGCCATGACCGTGAACGTCCAGAGCACGAATCCGACGGCGTTGAGCCGGAAGGACAGCGCCTCGAGGCTCGCGGCGCTCGGCACCGCCTCGAGGAAGCGGAGCCGGCGGCCCGTCCAGCGGGTGCCGCTGTCGCGGGAGTCGCGCATCAGCTGGAGGACGGAGGCGATGAAGCTCACGGTCAGGAGGCCGGTCACCAGCACCGCGATGGAGACGTGGATCACCAGCCAGTAGCTCTGCAGCGCCGGCGGCAGGGTGTCCGCGTCCTTGTACAGCACGGTCATCGCGAGCCCGAGCGCGACGGTGGCGATGCCGGTGACGCCCGCGCCGAGGAACGCGACATCGCGCCGGCGCTGGATCACCAGGAACGCGGCGACCGCGAAGAACGACCCGGAGATCGTGTACTCGTACATGTTCGACCACGGCACGTGTCCGGCGTCGATGCCGCGGGCCACGAGGCCCACGGCGTGGAGCAGCGCGCCGACCATCGTCGTCGAGCGGGCGATGCCCGCCGCCTTGGACGCGCGGGACGGACGGGACGATGCGGCGGCCTCGGTCGCGGCGGACGGCTCGGCGGGCGAGGCCCCGCCGACGGCGACGGCCTCGCGGTCCGCGGCGCGGGCCGCGACCTTGTCGTCGGCCACGCGCGCGAGGCGGATCGCGTGCGCGACCATCGCGATCGCGTACAGCGTCGTCGCGCCCCACAGCGTCATGATGCTGAGCTCGGTGACGTTCATTCTGGCTCCCTCTCCCCGGTCGCGGCACGTGACGCCCGCTCCCGCACCGCCTGCACCCCCGCATCGTGCGCGGGCGCGAGGGCGGCGACGGTGACCACTGTAGTTCCGTCCTCCTCGCGCGCCACCACCCAGACCTTGCGACGGGGCGCGAACAGCGACACGGACAGGCCCAGCAGCGTGAGGATCGCGGCGGTCAGCAGGTACGGCAGCGACGGGTCGGCCCGCAGGTCCAGCGCGACGAACCGCGGCAGCGACTCGAAGGTGACGGTGCCGAGCCCGCCGGGGATGTCGACCGTCTCGCCCAGGTTGACGCGCAGCAGCGCGGGCTGGCCGTCGTCGCCCCGCACGGGGCTGAGCTGGGACTGGTCCAGCCGGTAGACGTTCTGCGGGATCCCCGTGTCGAGGCCCAGGTCGCCGACGTACGCGAGCAGGTCGATCACCGGGTTGGTCGGATCGGGGTGGATCGACGCCACCGCGAACGGACCCTCGAGGAAGGTGGGGTACAGGGTGGCGGTAAAGCCGAGCTGCTCGCCCGTCGACACGTCGGGGGCCTTGATGACGCCGGTCGACGTGTAGACCGCGTCCTGCGGCAGGAAGGGCACCGGGCCGGAGAACGCGATCTCGCCCGCGGCGTCCCGGACGGTGATGACAGGCGCGTAGCCGTTGCCCTGGAGGTAGACCTTCGCGCCGTCGACCTCGAGCGGGTGGTTGACGCTGATGGTCTCCTCCACCGGCTCCCCGCCGGGCTCCGTGAAGGTGACGTTCGCCTGGAAGTGCAGCGGGCGAGCGGTGTCCGAGAACTCGGCGTCGAACGAGTCGAGGCGGATGGTGAAGGGGTCGAGGGACGCCGGGTCGAAGAGCCGTCCCGAGTCGAACGTGTCGTACGCGACCACCGCGTTGGTGAAGGACCGCCCCTCGACCACGATCGCCTGGCCGCGGTACGTGAAGAGGGTGCCGTACGCCATCGCGACGAGCAGCAGCACCAGCGAGGCGTGGAAGACCAGGTTGCCCAGCTCGCGGATGTGGCCCGTCTCGGCCGCGAGCGCGACGGTGCCGTCGTCGCGGCGATCGACGCGGACCCGGGAGCCCGTCAGCGCCCCGAGCCGGCCCGCGCGCGGGCGAAGGGCCGCGCGGGCGGCCTCGACCGCATCATCCGCCGTCAGGGGGGACGATGCGTCCACGGGCTCGTACCGGCTCAGGCGCGACGGCGCGGGCGCCACGGGGCGCCGGAGCTCCCGGTAGTGCAGGATCGCGCGCGGAGTGATGCACCCGATGAGCGACGCGAACAGCAGCACGTAGATGGCCGTGAACCACGCCGAGCCGAACACGTCGAGGAAGCCGGTGGCGTCGAGCAGCGGGCCCCAGAACGCATGGTCGGCGACGAACTGCGCCGTCGCGGCGGCGTCCTGCGGCCATTGCGGCAGCACCGAGCCGGGGATGGAGGCGAGCGCGAGCACCAGGAGCAGGATCAGCGCGACGCGCATGCTGGTGACCTGACGCCAGATCCAGCGCAGCCAGCCCCGGAAACCGAGCCGAGGAGCCTCGGGGACCACGTAGTTGTCGAGCTTCATGCGCGCCATCAGATGGCCACCCAGAATCCGTCGATCCAGCCCTGCAGCATCGCGGTGAGGCGGTCCCACAGGCCCGTCACCAGCAGCACGCCCAGCACGATCAGCATCGCGCCGCCGATGCGCATCAGCGCGAGCCGGTGGCGGCGCAGCCAGCCCAGCACCTTGCCCGAGCGCTCGAACAGCGCGGCGAGCAGGATGAACGGCAGACCCAGGCCGACGCAGTAGGCGATCGCGAGCACCGCGCCGCGCCCCTGGGTCGCCTCCGACAGGCCGAGCGCGTACACGGCTGCGAGCGTGGGCCCCAGGCACGGCGTCCAGCCCAGGCCGAACGCGATGCCCAGCACGGGGGCGCCGGCGAGACCCGCCCGCGGGCTGACGTGGAGGCGGCGCTCGTTCTGGAGGAACGGCACGGCTCCCATGAAGGCGAAGCCGAGCAGGATGATCACCACGCCGAGCACCCGCGTGATGACGGTCATGTACGGCGCGAGGGCGACCCCGAGCGAGGACGCGAGGAAGCCGAAGGCGATGAAGACGGCGGAGAAGCCGAGCACGAAGAGCGCGGCGCCGATCACGAGCCTGGGTCGGGACGCCCTGCCGGTGCCGCCGGTGCCGGCCATGCCGGACACGTAGCCGAGGTAGCCGGGCACCAGCGGCACCACGCACGGCGACGCGAAGCTCACCAGCCCGGCGAGGATCGCGACCGGGATCGCGAGCAGCATCGAGCCGCTGAGGGCGACGCCCGCGAGCTCCGACCCCATCAGGCGCCCTCGGCCAGGGCGTCCTCGATGAGCGCGCTCAGCGTCGACGGGTCGGCGCGGCCCACGATCCGGGCGTAGAGGCGGCCGTCGGGGTCCAGCACGAGCGTGGTGGGGACGGCGTTCATGGCGACCACGCCCTGGAGGGCCGCGGTGGCGGCGCCGTCCGCGTCGTCGATGCTCGGGAACTCGACGCCGAAGGTGCGGTCGAACGCCTCCACCGTCGGCGCATCGTCCCGGCCGTTGACGCCGACGATCTGGACGTCGTCGCGCGCGTCGAGCGCGACGAGGTCGGGGGCCTCCGCACGGCACGGCGGGCAGGAGGCGTACCAGGTGTTGACCAGGACGACCTGCCCGCGGAAGTCCGCGACGTCGACGGCCTCGCCCGCGAACGACGTGCCCGCGAGATCGAGCGCGTCGCCCTGGTCGGCGAGCACGGTGACGGTGCCGTCGCCCGAGACGTAGCCGGGCGACTGGGCGGCGTCGGGGCCGGCGCAGCTGGCGAGAGTGATGACGAGCGCGACCACCACCGCGATGAGGATCGCGATGCGCGCGGCCGGCCTCACCGCGGGACCTCGATGTGAGCCGCGGGCGTGGCGTAGCCGACGAAGCGGGGGCGTCCGTCCTCCACCTCGAAGGAGGTGAGCGAGCACAGCGCGCACTCGCGGGAGCGCGGGTCGTGCAGGAACGAGCGGCCCTCGGCGTCGCAGCGGGCCACCCAGATCGGGAGCTGGTGGCTGACGATCACGGTGTCGCCGTCGGGGTTGTCGGCGGCCGCGTCGGCGATCGCGGCGCGCATCCGTGCGGCCTGCTCGACGTAGGGCTCGCCCCAGGACGGCCGCCACGGGTTCCGCAGCCGCCACCAGTGCTTGGGGTGGAGGAAGTCGATCGGGCGCGGGATGGGCTCGCCCTGGTACTGGTTGCCCGCCTCGATCACGCGCTCGTCGGTGACGATCTCGAGGCCGAAGGCTGCCGCCACCGGCGCCGCGGTCTGCTGCGCGCGCAGCAGCGGCGAGGCGACGATGCGGGTGACGGGGGTGCCGGTCGCGACCAGGTGGTCGGCGGCGGCGCGCGCCATCGCCTCGCCCGTGTCCGACAGGCGGAACTCGGGGAGGCGGCCGTAGAGGACCTTGTCGGGGTTGTGGACGTGGCCGTGCCGTAGCACGTGGACCCGGGGCATCGTGTCTCCCTCGTCCTACGCGAGCGCCGCGCGCAGCCGGTCGGGGTCGATCCGCCAGAAGCCGACGGTCTCGCCGTCGACCACCGCGACCGGGACCTCGTCGCCGTGGCGCGCCTTGAGGTCGGGATCGGTGTCGACGTCGATCTCGACCCATTCCTGACCGAGGGCGTCGCAGATCGCGCGGACGGTGTCGCGGGCCTCCTCGCACAGGTGGCACCCGACACGGGTGTACAGGGTCACGCGGGGGGGCATGCGCACAAGCATAAGCCGGGCGGCAGGAGGGTCGATGCGGCCGGATGGGTAGAGTTGACGGGTGACCACCAAGGAGAGCGCGCCCCGCATCGCCGCGTTCTTCGATGTCGACAACACCGTGATCCGCGGCGCCTCGGCGTTCCACATCGCGAGGGGCCTGTGGCAGCGCGACTACTTCTCCGCGCGCGACATCCTGAAGTTCGGCGTGGAGCAGGCGCAGTACGTGCTGTTCGGGGAGTCGCAGGAGCAGATGACGCGCCTGCGCGAACACGGCCTGGGGATCATCAAGGGCTGGTCGGTGGCGGAGATGACGGCCGTCGGCGAGGAGGTCTACGACGAGCTTCTCGAGTCGCGGGTGTACCCCGGGACCAAGGAGATCATCGATGAGCACCTGGCGCAGGGGCACGAGGTGTGGCTCGTGACCGCGTCCCCCATCGAGATCGGCCGGATGATCGCGCGCCGCATCGGCGCGACCGGCGCGCTCGGGACGGTCGCCGAGCACAAGGACGGCCACTACACCGGGCGGCTCGAGGGCGACTTCCTGCACGGGCCGCGGAAGGCCGTCGAGGTCACGGCGCTCGCGGAGCGGCGCGGCCTGTCGCTCCCGGACTGCTACGCGTACGGCGACTCGCTCAACGACACCTCGATGCTCGAGACCGTCGGCCACCCGTGCGCGATCAACCCGGACCCCAAGATGCGCAAGCAGGCCCTCGCCAAGGGCTGGCCGATCCGGGAGTTCCGCAAGCGTCGCAAGAGCGGCCGCCGCGGCGTGGTGAAGAGCTCGGTCACGGGCGCCGCGTGGGTCACCATCCAGGTCTCGCGCGGGCTCAAGGCGGCGGCGCGCGGCGTCTGGCGGCGCCTGTTCAGCCGAGGCTGACGCCCCCGGGCCCTCGTCACCCCACGGCGGACGCTCCGCACGGAATCCGCCACGACACGCCGCCGTCAGGGCCGCGCCGGGGCCGACACGCCGCATCGTCCCGCCAGGATCCGTGCGGGCTGTCCGGGCGGCGGGACGGGGGCCGCGCCGATCGAAACGTCACAATCTTGACAAATCGGACAGCACGCGGCGGAATGGTCCCTGAGGGACTGCGGATCGACCGCAGCGGCGACGGGGGGAGCCGGACATGAATGCAGAGCTTGGAGCGCAGGCGGGGGCAGGGCGCGGGCCCGGGGGCGACGCGGCGGGGGCGACGGCGCCGTCCGGCGCGTGGTCGCGGATCGCCAACCCGCGTCGGGTGACGCTGGCCGACGACGCGATCGAGGTCAGGCCCGAAGGCGGGCTCGTCGCCGGGGTCGACGTGGGCGAGCTCACGGCCCACGAGCGGGTCCGCTACCCCGCCGCGGAGCCCGCCGCGTAGCCCGCAGGCACGGTCCGCGGACCATCCGCACCTACCGGTCGGGCATGACTCGGCTCTTGATGCGAGACACGCCGCGCGACACGCCACGTCGGGGTCGCCGGTAGGTGCCCAGCGTCCGCCGGGAGCCGGGGCTATGCGCGCCGGACAGCAGAACGCCCGCCTCACCGGGTGGCGAGACGGGCGTCGTGAGCGCAGCGCGCTTACTTCTTGTTGCGGCGCTGGTGACGCGTCTTGCGAAGCAGCTTGCGGTGCTTCTTCTTCGACATGCGCTTGCGGCGCTTCTTGATGATGGAACCCATCGGTACCTACCTCATTCGATGACAGAAACTGCGGTGCGTGCGCGGCACGCCGACGTCCAGGCCGCGCTGGACGCGACAGACAAGGGACTAGCCTACCGTGCCGGTCCCCTGCTCGTCATCCTCGGAGTAGTACCCTCCCGCGAGCGCCGCCTGCTCCATGAACTGCTCGACGGCCTCCTGCGGCACGCGGAACGACCGGCCGAAGCGCACGGCCGGCAGCTCGCCGGCGTGCACCCACCGGTACACCGTCATGCGCGACACCCGCACCATGTCCGCCACCTCGGCGACGGTCAGAAACTTGGTGCGTTGCGGGTTCTCAGCCATCGTTGTCGTCCAGTCCCTCTCGAAAGCATCCTCGGCGGTGCTATCGGCTGGATGCACTCCCAACTGTAGGGGCTGGAGTGACAGTTGTGAAGTGTGTGAAACATGCCGAAGATAAGGGGTGACGCACGGGCGACGCCCGCGCGAGGAGGCCACGGCCCGACGGGCCACGTGAGGAGAGGCATGCCGCTGCTGCGGACGGTGCGCGACGCCGTCGGCGACTGGATCGACCGGGTCGGCCTCGAGGCCCCCGCCCGGCTCGCTCTGGCCGCCTTCGGCATGGTGATCCTGCTGTTCACCGGCCTGCTGTCGCTGCCCGCCGCGACCCAGTCGGGGCAGCGCGCGCCGTTCGTCGACGCGCTCTTCACCGCGACCTCGGCGGTCTGCGTCACGGGCCTGGTCACGGTCGACACGGGCAGCTACTGGTCCGGCTTCGGCCAGGGCGTCATCCTCATCGCGATCAAGGTCGGCGGCCTCGGGATCATGACGCTGGCCTCGCTGCTCGGCCTCGCGGTCTCGCGACGCATCGGCCTCACCCAGCGCATCCTCGCCGCCGGCGAGGCGCGCGCGACGGGGCTGGGCGACGTCAAGCACCTGCTGCGCACGATCGTGATCGTGTCCACCGTGACGGAGCTGAGCATCGCGTTCGTGCTGTTCTGGCGGCTGCTCGCCCACCACGAGCACCTTCCGACCGCCATCTGGCACGCGATCTTCTACGGCATCTCCGCGTTCAACAACGCCGGCTTCACGCCGGACCCCAACGGCATCGTGCCGTTCGCCGGGGACCCGTGGTTCCGCATGCCGATCGCGCTGGGCGTCTTCGTCGGCGGGCTCGGCTTCCCCGTGTTCCTCAACCTCATCCGCGCGTGGCGGCGACCCGCCGAGTGGTCGCTGCACACCAAGCTCACCATCGTGATGGTGATGCTGCTCTCCGTGATCTCCGCGGGGCTCCTGGCGCTGTTCGAGTGGAACAACCCGAACACCCTCGGCCAGTACCACCAGTCCACGCGCTTCTGGCAGACGCTGTTCATCTCCGTCAACCAGAGATCCGGCGGCTTCTCCGCGATCGACCACGGACAGATGCACGAGCACACGTGGCTGCTCGAGGACGTGCTGATGTTCATCGGCGGCGGGTCGGGCGGCACCGCGGGCGGCATCCGCGTGACCACGGTGGCCGTGCTGATCCTCGCGATCTGGGCGGAGGCGCGCGGCCGTCGCGACATCGAGGCCTACGGCAAGCGCATCGGCACCGAGGTGCTCCGGCTCGCGGTCGCGGTGACGATCATCTCCCTCGCCTTCGTGATCATCGGAGCGGGCGTGGTGCTCGCCCAGACCACCGGGACGGTGCTGCCGTACCGGCCCGACACGGTCGGGTTGAGGCTGGACGAGGTGCTGTTCGAGGTCGTCTCCGCCTACGCGACCTGCGGCCTGTCGACCGGGATCACGGGGCATCTGCCCGCCGATGCCAAGCTGACCTTGACCATACTGATGTTCGTGGGACGTCTCGGATCGGTGACCATCGCCGCGGCGCTCGCCCTCAACCGCCAGCGGCGCGTGATCCGCTACCCGTCAGAAAGGCCCCTCATTGGCTAGCAACGACAAGGACCGCCAGGGAGTGCTGGTGTTCGGGCTCGGACGCTTCGGCTCCGCGCTCGCGGACACGCTCGACTCCATGGACATCGAGGTGCTCGCGGTCGAGCGCGACCCCGACGTGGTCGAGCGCTGGTCGAAGCGCCTGCCGTGCGTCGAGGCGGACGGCGCGGACCCGCGCGCCCTCGATCAGATCGGTGCCGCCGACTTCGCGGCCGCGGTCGTCGGGGTCGGCACCTCGCTGGAGGCGTCGGTGCTGATCACCGGCAACCTGGTGGACATCGGCATCCCGGAGATCTGGGCCAAGGCGACGTCCGTCGAGCACAAGCGCATCCTCGAGCGGATCGGCGCGCACCACGTGGTGCTCCCGGAGTCCGACGCCGGCGCGCGCGTCGCCCACTCGGTGGGCGGCACCATGCTCGACTACATCGACATCGAGGACGGCTTCACGATCGTCAAGATGCGCACCCCCAAGGAGACCCACCACTTCACGCTGGACAAGCTGGGACTGCAGGAGAAGTACGGCGTGCACGTGGTCGGCATCAAGGGTCCGGGACGCGCCTTCGAGTACGCGACGCCCGACACCCTGCTCGGTCCGGACGACATCCTGGTGGTCGCGGGCGAGGGCGAGCTGCTCGAGAGGTTCGCGAAGCGTCCCTGAGCCTCACGCTCCCCCTGCCTCGGACACTGCGCACCGATCGACCGGCGACACGCCGGAGCGCGGCGACCGTTCAGGGCCGACACGCCGCAGACCCAGGACCAGGTCCGTGCGGACTGTCCGTGTGGGAGCGGTCCGGGACGATGCTCGGGTTCAGCTCTCCAGGATGCCTCGCGTGATCGAGTCGCCGGAGTGGGTCGGATCGCCGTCCGCGGGCTCGACGGAGATGTCGACGATCGGGAAGCTCACCACGTCGTAGCCGGCGGGGATCTCGAACTCGCCGTGGTCGCCGGTCAGGAACCCGAGCGACACCATCCCGACCACGTCCGGATCGATCAGCCACACCTCGAGGGCGCCGTCGGGGTCGCTCGGCACGGTCGTGTCGACCACGAGCACCTCCGTGCCGTCGGAGCGCTGCTCGACGCGCGCGGTGCCGGCGTCCGCCTCGCTCGCGAGATCGGACAGCGCCGCCTGGGCGACGAGCGTCTGCTCGGGCACCGTGTCGCGGGTGAGCAGGGAGATCCCGAAGGCGCCGATCACGACCCCGGCGGCTGCGGCCGCCCCGACCACCCACGGGCGGAACATGTGGCCAGGCTCGCGGCGTCGACGCGCGCCGCGAGCGGCGGTCAGCGGCACCACGGGGGCCGGACGCGGCTCCGCCTCCGACGCCACCTCGGCCGCGATCCCGGCCCACACCGACGTCGGCGGCGCGACCAGCGGGCCGGACGTCCCGGCGTCGACCAGGCTCGCCGCGGTCGCGCGCAGCGCCGACAGCTCGCGCGCGCACGTGTCGCAGGACTCGACGTGCGTCGCGTCCGCCGCATCGACCGGCTCGCCGAGCGCGAGCGCGGCGAGAGTCTCGTCGTCACAGTGACGCATCGGCGGCCTCCAATCCTCGTCTGAGCGCCAGCAGCGACCGGCGCAGGTGGCTCTTCACGGTGCCGAGCGGCATCTGGAGCCGTTCGGCGATCTGCTCGTGGGTGCGTCCCTCGAAGAACGCGAGGGACACGATCTGGTCGCGTGGCGGCCCGAGCCTCTCGACCTCGCCCCGCACCAGTATCCGCTCGGTCTCCGCCGCGAGCGGGTCGGCGATCGCGGGTGGCGACTCGTCCCGCACCGCCTCGAGCCGACGGCGCTCGCGCGTCCGCGCCTCGAGCGCATCCGCGATGCGGCGGCGAGCGATGCCGACCACCCACCCGCGCGCGGAGCCACGGTCCGGATCGTAGCCCTCACGTGTCCGCCAGGCGGAGACGAAGGTCTGCTGGGTGACATCCTCCGCCTCCGTCGCGTCGCCGAGCGCGCGGAGCGCCAGCGTGTGGACGAGCGGCGAGACGGACCGGTAGAGCCGTTCGAGCGAGCCCTCGGCGCCGGCGGCGAACTCGTGGTCGAGGGCACGGTCGTCGGGGCGGTCGGCCCCGACTGCGGTGTCCGCCACCATCTCCACCCTCGCGATCGTCATCGACCGTCCTCCGGGAAGGCCCAGACCAGGACGTTGTCCTCGTAATGTCGCACATCGGCGTCCCAACGTCCACCACACGTCACCAGCACGAGCGCCCCCTCGGCGGCCCCGAACACCACCGAGAAGTCGACCTCGCGCTTGGACGTCTGCTGGACACGATCGACCTGGTAGACCACGACCGAGCCGTCCGTGAGCTCGACCTCGACCCGATCGCCCGGCCGCGCCTCCCGCAGCGAGGCGAAGGGACCACGGCCGATCACCCCGTCGTCGACGTGCGCGGCGATCACCGCGTTCTGGCCCTCACGAAGGCCGCCGCCGGGGTTTCCTCCGGCACGGAACCAGCCCGCCTCCGCGGCGCTCTCCCGGAGCTCCATGCCGCCGTCGGCGTCGAGTCCCACGCCGAGGACCGCCATGTCGATCTCGAGCCGGGGGACCCGCAGGCCCGACGGCGTCGGCGCGACCGCGAGGTCCTCGGCGGCCGCCGACGCGACGGGGATCTCGCCCGTGACCACGCGTGCGTTGACCGGAGCCTGGACCTCCGCGAGGAGGGGCGCGTCGGGAGCGCCCGCCGGGGACGGCGGAGCGGACGACGGTGCGGCGGCACAGGCGGACAGCGCCAGCGTCGCGGCGAGGACCACGGCGAGCGTTCGCATCGTCCTCCTCCTCTCGGGACGGCCCGTGCGGGGCGCACCCCGGGGGATGGGTGCGCCCCGCCTGTCGGTGACGGTCAGCGGCGGACGAGCACCGCGCGGGTGGCGAGGCCGGCCGCGACCACCATGCCGGCGCCGACGACGATCAGCGCGAGCGGTGCGCCCGACGAGTCGGCGGCGAGGCCCTGCGTGCCGGCGCTCACCGAGGTGGGCATCGCGGCGTGCGTGGCGACGGTCTGGACGGCGACGGCGAGGTTGCCGTCCGCGGCGGAGCCCCAGGCGTAGACGATGGTGTTGGTCGCCTCGGTCACGGGCACGTCCGTGGGCCCGAGCACCGGGTCGGTCTCGCCGGTCAGCGAGACCGCGGCCTCGTAGGTGGCGGCGGGCAGGTCCGCCATGACCTCGTCGGGGTTGGCGAGGTTCTCGAAGGCGACCTCGCCGTTCGCCCACACGTCGACGGCCGGCGCGGCGGCCACGTGGCGGACCGTGAGGCGGCCCTCGCCGGAGGCGGTCTCGGAGATGTCGTTGGTGAAGAGGTTCGCGGTCGGGTTGCCGTCCGCGTCGAGGTGGGCCACGGCGGTGTAGCTCATCCCCTCCTCGAGGGGGAGGTCGATCGGGCCGAGCACGGGCGACGAGTCGTCGGCCGCGTCCGAGGCGGTGATCGCCACGGAGTACGTGCCGGGCGCGAGCTCGAGCGGGCCGGCCAGGTCGCCCGGGGCGAAGTCGTCGAGCGTGAGGGCGCCGTCGACGTAGACGTCGACGGTCAGGTCGGGGACGCCGTGGAGGACCGACAGCTCGGCCATCCCGTCCTCCACCGCGAAGGCGGGGGCGGCCACGCCCGCCGCGAGCAGGGTGCCGGCAGCGGCGCCGGCGAAGATCGAAGTGCGCATGATGGTGCTCCTCTCTCGGGCCGCCGCCGGGGTGCGACGTGCCTTCACCCCGTACTTCCGGCCGGGGGCCCGGTTCGGATGCACCCTCGCGAGATTATGCTCACAGCGAACAAGGCTCGCGTCGCCTCCCCACCCTGGACACCCGCACCGAATCCGTGGCGACACGCGGGCGAGAGCGGGTGGACGGCAGCGACACGCCGCAGACCCGGGACCAGGTCGGTGCGGAGTGTCCGGGGGGGGCGGGGAGCGGTGGGTGGGGACGATGCGCGGGATCAGCCGAGCACGCCGCGGGCGACGATCTCCCCGGTCCGGGTGGCGTCCCCGTCCCACGGCTCCTTCGAGATCTGCACGAGCGCCCCGTCGAGGTCGCCGAGCGAGACCGGCACCAGCACCGAGTAGTGCGCGCTCGTCAGCGTGCCCAGCGAGACCGGGCCGTCGACACCGTCGACCGTGACCCAGATCTCGAGGTAACCGTCGGGATACTCCGAGTACCGACCCTCGACCACGAGCACCTGCGCACCGTCGTCCTGCACCTCGACCCACGCCCGTCCCGCGTCCACGCCGCGCTCACGGGGATCGGTGAGCGACGCCGACACCCCCATCTCGCGGTCGGGCTCGATCAGCAGCTGCGAGACCACCACCGCGAGGCCGGCGACCAGGCCGGAGAGCACCACCGCGACGGTCATGAGCATGGTCCGGCGTCGCGCGGCCCGCGCGGCCGCCAGGCGGGCCTCCTCGCGCCAGTCGGGCTCCGGCTCCGCCCCCTCGCCCGCCTCGATCCCCGCGACCAGCTCGTCCCACAGGCCCGCGCGCGGCGCGAGGACAGGGGCCGAGGCCGGCATGCGGGTGATCGCGCCGACCAGGTCGTTGAGCCCCCGCCAGACGTCCTTGCACTCCTTGCATCCCGCCAGGTGCGCCCCGTGGCCGTCCGCGACGCGCCCACGCACCGCCCGCATGGCAAGCGTCTCCACCGGCGCGTGCTCGCCTTCCAGCCGGGGACCGGTCCACAGGGCGAGCACCGCGTCGCGCAGCCGCTCGTCCAGCTCCTGCTCGGAGATCCCGGTCATCATCGCGAGCTCGTAGCGCGGGTCGCCGTGCACGAAGGCCCGTTCGAGCAGCGCACGGTCGTCCTCCGACAGCGTCTCCATCGAGCACCGCAGGAGGATCCGATCGGCCTCGGCGACCACCGCGCGGGAGTCGGTCACCGGCTCCGCTCCGACATCACCGTCGTCGAGCGCGGCAAGCTTGGCGCGCACCCGACGCTCCAGGTCGCCCGTGATGCGATCGGCCGCGTCGTGCAGCAGCAGCCGCGCCTCGAGCGGGGACTCCGAGGCCGCCGCCGCCGCGAACACGCGTCGCACGACGTCCTCCGCCTCCTCGACGGAGCCGAGCGCGCGCAGGGCGAGCGTGTGGACCAGCGGACCGGTCTCCCGGTACGCCTCCTCCCACGCGGCCTGCGTCATCGAGCCCTCCCCCGTTCCTCGGCAGTCTCTCACGCACCGTCCCCGGCCCCGCAAGACCTCGGTCACCCCCGCATCGTCCCTGCACAGAGCCGAGGGCCGCCACCCCGGCGGGTGGCGGCCCTCGCGCGCGGCAGGCGAGCCGCTAGACCGTGGCGGTGACCTCGACCACCGCACCCGGGGCCGCGTACGGCACGAGCGTGCCGTCGATCGGCGTGCCGTCGACGGTGAGCGACGCGCCCTTGCCGCCGGTGTTGGTCACGTGGATCACGTAGGTCGCACCCCGGATCTGACGGCGGACGGTGTACTCGGACACCTCCGCGCCGATGCACGGGTCGACCACCAGGCCGTCGTAGTCGGCGCGCACGCCCAGGAGGTACTGGGACACCGTGACGAAGTTCCACGAGGCCGTGCCGGTGAGCCACGAGTTCTTGGCCTCGCCGTGACGCACCGCGTCCTTGCCGGCGATCATCTGCGCGTAGACGTACGGCTCGAGGCGGTGCACCTCGGACTGCTCCTCGCGGTAGGCCGGGGCGATCTGCTTCCAGTACTCCCACGCGAGCTCGGCGCGGCCCACCACGGTCTCCGCGATGATGATCCACGGGTTGTTGTGGCAGAAGATGCCCGCGTTCTCCTTGTAGCCCGGCGGGTACGTGGAGACCTCCCCGAGCTCCACCTTGTACTCGGTGAAGGCAGGGTTGAGCAGGACGATGCCGTGGGGCGTGTTGAGCCGCTCCCTCACCGAGTCGAGCGCCTGGACGGCCTTGCCGTCCTCGACGCCGATCCCGCCCATGATGCAGAAGCCCTGGGGCTCGATCCAGATCTTGCCCTCCGCGTTCGCGTCGGAGCCGACCGGGTTGCCGTAGTAGTCGTAGGCGCGCTTGAACCAGGCACCGTCCCAGCCGTGCTCGACGACGGCGTCCCGCATGTCGGCGATCGCCTTCTCCGCCCGGTCGGCCTCCGCATCGTCCCCTCGACGGCGCGCGAGCGCCGCGTAGTCGGGGCCGATCGCGCAGAACATCCCGGCGATGAACACCGACTCGGCCACGCCGCCGGTCTTGTTCCCCGTGGTCTGGAAGGACTCGCCCGGCTCGGTGGAGAAGCAGTTGAGGTTGAGGCAGTCGTTCCAGTCCGCGCGTCCGATGAGCGGCAGGCCGTGCGGCCCCGCCTTGAGGAGCGGGTGGTCGAAGGAGCGCTTGAGGTGCTCCATCAGGGTGGCGGCCTTCGACTCGTCGTTGTCGAACGGCACCATCTCATCGAGGATGCCGAAGTCGCCGGTCTCCTTGATGTAGGCGGAGACGCCCAGGATCAGCCACAGCGGGTCGTCGTTGAAGCCCGAGCCCAGGGTGTGGTTCCCGCGCTTGGTGAGCGGCTGGTACTGGTGGTACGCGCTGCCGTCCTCGAACTGCGTCGACGCGATGTCGATGATGCGCTCGCGGGCACGCTCGGGCACCAGGTGGACGAAGCCGAGGAGGTCCTGCGAGGAGTCGCGGAAGCCCATGCCGCGGCCCATGCCGGTCTCGAAGTAGGACGCCGAGCGCGACATGTTGTACGTCACCATGCACTGGTACTGGTTCCAGATGTTGACCATCCGGTCGAGCTTCTCGTGGCCCGACTCGACCGTGTAGGAGCCGAGCAGGGTGGACCAGTGGTCGTTGAGGCGCGCGAACTCCGCGGCCGTCTGCTCCTCGGTCGCGAAGCGGGCCAGCAGCTCCTTGGCGCCGTCCTTGCGCACCACGCCGGGCGCCTCCCACTTGGCGTCGCGGGGGTTCTCCAGGTAGCCGAGCGTGAAGGTGAAGCTCGTCGACTCGCCCGGCGCGAGGTCGACGTCCAGCTGGTGCGATGCGATCGGGTACCAGCCCGACGCCATCGAGCCGGTGGCCTGGCCCGCGTGCGGCACCGCGGCCTCGTCGAAGCCGTTGCCGAAGCCGAGGAACGCGTCGCGGTCCGTGTCGAAGCCCGCGATCGGGGCGTTGACGCCGTAGACCGCGTAGTGGTCGCGCCGCTCGCGGTACTCGGTGACGTGGTAGATCGCGCCGTCCTCGACCTCGACCTCGCCGATCGAGAGGTTGCGCTGGTAGTTGGTCTGGTCGTCCTCGGCGTTCCACAGGGCGAACTCGAGGAAGGAGAACAGGTTGACCGACTTGGCCGCATCCGACTCGTTGGTCAGCGTCACCTGGTGGATCTCGGCGTTGACGTCGACCGGCACGAACAGCAGCACCGAGGCCTTGAGCCCGCCGCGCGCGCCGGTGATGCGGGTGTATCCCATGCCGTGGCGGGCCTCGTAGAAGTCGAGCTCGCTCTTGTAGGGGCGGTAGCCGGGGCTCCACACGTCGCCGCCGTCGTTGATCGAGAAGTAGCGGCCGCCGTCGTCGACCGGCACGTTGTTGTAGCGGTAGCGCGTGAGGCGGCGCAGCTTCGCGTCGCGGTAGAAGCAGTACCCGCCGCCCGTGTTCGAGACCAGCCCGAAGAAGTCCTGGCTTCCCAGGTAGTTGATCCACGGGTACGGCGTGTGGGGGGTGGTGATCACGTACTCGCGCGCTTCGTCGTCGAAGTGGCCGAACTGCATGGGTGAGCGCCTCTCTACTGGCGCGGACACCGCGCCGGGACCGTCATGTCGAGTACACCTTATCGAAACGTTTCGCATTTCGCGAGAGCGCTCTCCCGGGCGGTCCCGGCGGGACGATGCGGCGGGCGCCTCGGCGCCTGCGCCCCGCGAGTGCACGGCGCGACGAGACGGGCGCCCGGCGTCGCGTCCTGCACTCACGGGATCAACCGGCGGCGACCCGGCCCTCGCATCGTCCCGCCGCACGCACTAGGTTGGGCGCATGCTTCTCTCGGACAGGGACATCCGCGCTGAGATCGCTTCGGGCAGGGTCGCCCTCGACCCCTGGGACCCGGAGATGATCCAGCCCTCCTCGATCGACGTGCGCCTCGACCGCTACTTCCGGGTGTTCGACAACCACAAGTACGCCGCGATCGACCCGGCCGCCGAGCAGCCCGAGCTCACGCGGCTGGTGGACATCGCCGACGGGCCGTTCGTGCTGCATCCCGGCGAGTTCGTGCTGGGCGCGACCTACGAGTCCGTGACCCTGCCCGACGACATCGCGGCACGCCTCGAGGGCAAGTCGTCGCTGGGCCGGCTGGGCCTGCTGACCCACTCCACGGCCGGCTTCATCGACCCGGGCTTCGAGGGCAACGTCACCCTCGAGCTGTCGAACACCGCGACGCTGCCGATCAACCTGTGGCCCGGCATGAAGATCGGCCAGCTGTGCTTCTTCCGCCTGTCCTCCCCCGCCGAGCATCCGTACGGCTCGGAGCGCTACGGCTCGCGCTACAAGGGTCAGCGCGGCCCGACGGCGTCGCTGAGCTGGAAGAGCTTCCACCGCATCGACGTCTGAGGACCGCGAGAACGGCGCTATCCTGGCGGCACACGACAGGGGAGCGCTTCCCGTCAGGGAGCAGAGCGCTGAGAGTGCGGACCGCCGCAGACCCTCGAACCTGATCCGGCTCGCACCGGCGTAGGGAGTCGAGTCTCGTCCCCTCCTATCCGGGAGGAACCATCCATGCGCATCTCGCGCACCGCGACGCTCGCCGTCGCCGCCCTTTCCACGCTGACGCTCGCGGCCTGCTCCTCGGGCTCCGAGGCGCCCGACGCATCGTCCGCCGCGCCGTCGGCGAGCGCCGCCCCCACCGGCACCGTCACGGTGGTCACCCACGACAGCTTCTACGTGGACGATGCGCTGCTCGCCTCGTTCGAGGAGGAGACGGGGCTGACGGTCGAGCTCGTCGCGCCCGGCGACGCGGGCGCGCTCGTCAACCAGCTGGTGCTGACGAAGGACGCGCCGCTGGGCGACGTGGTCTACGGCATCGACAACACGTTCGCGACCCGCGCGACGGAGGCGGGCGTGCTCGCCGCGTACTCGCCGGCCGCCCCGGCGGCCGCCGACGCCGCGTCCTACGCGGTGCCCGGCGCCGAGGACCTGCTCACGGCGATCGACTTCTCCGACGTGTGCCTGAACTACGACCTCGCGGCGTTCCCCGACGGTGCGCCTGCCTTCGCCGACCTGACCCTCCCGGAGTACGCCGGGATGGTCTCGGTCACCAACCCCGCGACGTCCTCGCCCGGCCTCGCCTTCATGCTCGCGACGATCGCCGCGACGGACGAGGACGGCTGGCTGAGCTGGTGGGAGGCGATGCGCGAGAACGACGTCCGCGTCACCGCCTCGTGGTCGGACACGTACTACACGGACTTCTCCGCGCCCAACTACGGCGGCGACTTCCCGATCGTCCTGTCCTACGCCTCGTCGCCGCCGTTCGAGGTGGTCGACGGCGAGCCCACCACCGCGGCGATGCTCGACACCTGCTTCCGCCAGGTCGAGTACGCGGGCGTGCTCGAGGGCGCCGAGAACCCCGCGGCCGCCGAGCTCGTGGTCGAGTGGATGCTCTCGGACGAGTTCCAGGCGGCCCTGCCCGAGAGCATGTACGTCTACCCGGTGTCCTCGTCCGTCGAGGTGCCCGCCGACTGGGCGGAGTACGCGCCGCTCGCGGACACCCCGACCACGCTGGACCCGGCCCGCATCGACGCCATGCGCGACGAGTGGATCGACGCCTGGACCGCCACGGTCCTCGACTGATCGGGTCCCGACATGACGCCCGCGCCCGCGAGCGCCCGCCTGTGGTGGGCGCTCGCGGGCGTGCCGCTGCTGTTCCTCGGCACGTTCTTCCTGTGGCCGGCGGCCACCTTGCTGTGGCGCGGTCTGGTGGGGGACGATGCGGGGGTCGGCCCGGGCGCCGGGCTCGCCGAGGCGTGGGCCGTGCTCGCGTCCTCACGGACCCTCCGGGCCATCGCGACCACCGCGTGGCTGGCCCTCGCGGGCACCGCCGGGTCGCTCGTGCTGGGGCTGCCGGCGGCGTGGGCGCTGTCGCGGTTCTCGTGGCGCGGGTCGCGGACCGTGCGGGCGCTCGTGACGGTCCCGTTCGTGCTGCCGACCATCGTGGTCGCCGCCGCGTTCTCGGCGCTCTTCGCCGCCTCCGGGATCCTCGGCGGGCTCGGCCTCGACCAGAGCCCCGTGGCGATCGTGCTGGCGCTGGTGTTCTTCAACGTGTCGGTCGTGGTGCGGATCGTCGGCGGCGCCTGGGAGGCGCTGCCCCCCGGGCGGTCGCTCGCCGCCCGCACCCTCGGGGCCTCGCGGTGGCGCGCCTTCGTCCACACGACCCTGCCCGCGCTGCGTCCGGCGATCGCCTCCTCCGCAGCGGTCGTGTTCCTGTTCTGCTCGACATCCTTCGCCCTGGTCCTGACGCTCGGGGGCACGCGGGTGCGGACCATCGAGACGGAGATCTGGATCCAGGTGAACCAGTTCCTCGACCTGAGGGCCGCCGCCGTGCTCGCGCTGGTCCAGGTGGCGTTCGTGGGCCTCGCGCTCTGGGTCAGCTCGCGGGCGTCGCATGCGCGGGCCGCCGCCGGCGTGGCGACCGCGCGGCGGCGAGGACCGCGGGGCCGCGAGCGGTGGGCGGTGGCGGCGGCGCTGCTGCCGACCCTGGCGCTGCTCGCCCTCCCGATCGCCGCGCTCGTCGAGCGGTCGCTGAGGGTGGTGGGCGGCTACGGCCTGGACCACTATCGGGCGCTGCTCGTCCCACCGGCCCGGACCGCGCTGCCGGTCCCGGTCTGGGAGGCGGCGGTGAACTCCCTGGTCACCGCACTGATCGCGACGGCGATGGCGACCGTGGTCGGCCTGGTGACCGCCCAGCTGCTCGCGGCGCGGTCGCGGCGGGCGGGCGTGCTCGAGTCGCTCGTGATGCTCCCCCTCGGAGTCTCGGCCGTGGTGGTGGGTCTGGGTCTGCTGCTGACGCTCAACCGCGCGGTGCTCGGCGTCGACCTCCGGGGCTCGTGGTGGCTCGTGCCGATCGCGCAGGCGGTCGTCGCGCTCCCGCTCATGGTGCGCGCGCTGGTGCCCGCGGCCCGCGCGATCGATCCGCGGCTTCGCGCCGCGGCGGCGACCCTGGGCGCCTCCCCGTGGCGCACCTGGTGGCAGGTCGACGCCCGCTTGCTGAGGGCGCCGGCCGGCGCCTCGATCGCGTTCGCCTTCGCGATCTCGATGGGCGAGTTCGGTGCGACGGTGTTCGTCGCGCGCCCCGATCGCCCGACCCTCACCACCGCGATCAGCCGGCTCCTGAGCCGCCCGGGGCTGGACAATGCAGGCATGGCCTTCGCCGCCGCGGTCCTGCTGGCCGCCCTCACCGCCGCCGTGATGCTGCTGTCCGAGCGCCTGCGCACCACCGTGGGGGCGGAGCTGTGAGCGCGGCGGCGACCCGCGCATCGTCCGGGCTGCAGGTGCGGGACCTGACCGTGACCTACCCCGGGCGCCCGCCGGTCGAGGCCGTGCGCGGCGTCTCGCTCGAGATCGCCCGCGGGGAGATCGTCGCGCTGCTGGGGCCCTCGGGGTGCGGGAAGTCGTCGCTGCTGTCCGCCGTGGTCGGCGTGGTGCCGCCGTCCGCCGGGGAGATCTGGTGGGACGGCGAGGATCTCACCCGGGTGCCGGTGCACCGCCGAAGCTTCGGGATGGTGTTCCAGGACGGACAGCTGTTCCCGCATCGCACGGTCGCCGGCAACATCGCCTTCGGCCTCGAGATGGCGCGGGCGCCGCGGGCTGCGCGCGAGGCCCGGGTCGCGGCGCTGCTCGAGACGGTCGGCCTGGCGGGCCTGGGCGAGCGCGCGGTGAGCGAGCTGTCGGGCGGACAACGCCAGCGGGTCGCCCTCGCACGCTCGCTCGCGCCCTCCCCGCGGCTGCTCGCGCTCGACGAGCCGCTGTCCTCCCTCGACGCCGACCTGCGGGCGCGTCTCGGCGAGGAGGTCAGGCAGATCCTCCGCGCGACCGGCACCACCGGGCTGCTCGTGACCCACGACGCGGAGGAGGCCGCGGCGATCGCGGACCGGGTGCTCCGCATGGCCGACGGGAGGCTGGTGTGAACGCCCATGCCCGCACCCACGAGCTCGACCAGCCGGTGTGGCACGCGCTGTCGGGACCGCATCGTGCGCTCGGCGTCTCGCATGGCGGCGCGGCCCGGTACCGCCCGACGGTCGCACCGTTCGCCGCCCTGCCGCCCGTCGCCTCGGCGCAGGACTGGGAGGATCTGACCGCCGTCGCCGGCGACGACGAGCTGGCGTTCTTCGGGCTCGCGCGCGAGGTGCCGGCGGGGTGGGACCTGCTCGGGCAGTTCGACGTGGTCCAGATGACCGCGCCGGCCGGCTTCGGGCGCCGGCACCCGGACATCGAGCGGCTGACGGAGGCCGACGTCGCCGCGATGCTCGAGCTGGTCGCCGAGGCGCAGCCCGGCCCGTTCTCGGTGGAGACGTACCGCTGCGGCGCCTACTACGGCATCAAGGAGGACGGACGGCTGGTCGCGATGGCGGGCGAACGCCTGACCACGCCGTCGTGGACCGAGATCAGCGCGGTGGCCACCCGTGCCTCGCATCGAGGGCGCGGCCTCGCGACGCGGCTCATGGAGGTGGTCGCGCACGGGATCCGCGAGGCGGGGCGCGAGCCGTTCCTGCACACGGGCGCCACCAACGTCGGGGCGATCCGGCTGTACGAGCACCTCGGGTTCACCATCCGCGACACCGCGAACGTGGTGCAGCGGGTGCGACGCGCCGGCGTGGACGCCACGGTGGCGTCGCTGCATTGAGCGTGGTCTGGCACATGGCTTCCCCGTACGGGGCGAGGATCGCTCGTGAGGGGCGCTGAGCCTCCCGCAGCGCGCCTGGCCGCGAGGCGGGGTCGGTCAGCAGGCGCAGCTGATGCGGACGCCCGCCTTCGGGAGCGGCCCGGTGAGCGGGTCGACATCGCGCGTCGCGTCGACGTGCGCGCCGGAGGCGTCGACGGCGTCGACCGGCAGGCCCTCGCGCGCCCAGTACTCGAAGCCGCCGATCATCTCCTTCACGGCGTAGCCGAGCTCGGAGATGATCAGGCCGGCGCGGGTGGCGCCGTTGCAGCCCGGGCCCCAGCAGTACACGACGAACGCGGTGCCCGGCGCGAACTCCGCGGGGATGCGCGCTGGCATGTCCGGCTTGGGCATGTGGATCGCTCCGCGCACGTGGCCCTGGTCCCACGCCTCCTGGTTGCGCGTGTCGATGAGCACGAACCCGGGCGCGCCCGACTCGAGCGCCGCGTGCACGTCAGAGCAGTCGGTCTCGACCGCCAGACGACGGGCGAAGTGGTCACGGGCGGCGGCGATCTCCGGGGCGAGGTCCATGCGGCGAGCGTAGGCGGCCCGGACGGTGCCGGTCCAGACCCCTGTGGCACCGCGACCGTCCGCACCCCCCGCCGGCCGCCCCCGCCCTCGTGGACAGTGCGCACGGAGCCAGTCCCGGTTCTGCGGCGTGTCGGCCGTCATCGGGTTGCGACACGCGGCACATCGGGATCAGGTCCGTGCGGAGTGTCCAGGGACGGGATGAGGTGGGTGGGGACAGCACAGCGGCGGGGGGGGCGGGGGCGCCGACCCCCCCCCCCCCCCCACCAGGCAAACACCCCCCCCCCCGGGAGGGTACACGCCAGCCGCCGCGGCGGGCGCCCCCACCCCAACCCCCCCCCCCCGCCCCCCCCCCCCCCGGGGCGCGCGCCCCGGCCCCCGCCCCCCCGCGCCGCGGGGGCGCCCGCCGCCGGGGGGCCC
>NZ_JAUHPZ010000019.1:0-1137 GCF_030418375.1 Demequina lignilytica | reverse complement strand
CTTCTCGCGGTACACCTCGGGCGGCTCCGAGGCTGCCGAGCGGCTCGAGCCGGACGGATCGGTGCCGCTCGACCCGGACGCGGCGCTCGCCTTCGCCGCCGCGGTCGACTGGGCGGGCGAGGTGGCTCCCGCGGACTCCGGGGTCTCGACCGCCGCGGCCCTCCTCGACGGCTCCGGTGCGGTGGTCGCCCTCCACGACGGCGTCACGGTGCGCGGCGACCTGCTCCCGGTGATCGACCGCACGCGTGCGGTCGAGGGCGCGATCAACCCGTACGCCTGCGGTGAGGAGGCGCTCGCCGAAGGCGAGTACTCCGCGGTGGTGGTCGTCCAGGTCTGGCAGGACGACCCGGCCAACGTGATCGCGACCTACGTCAACCCGGGGCTCGGCGACCGCGTCACGGTCCGCGTCGAGGACACCGGGGCCGACCTGGAGCTGGCCGAGGATGACGAGGTGCGTCGCCTGCAGGCCGACTTCGCGCGCCGGGTCGAGACCAGCGGGGAGCTCCTGCTCGAGGGTCAGTCGGGGAGCCGCGCGCCCGTGCTGCTGGGCGAGGGCTGGTCCCGTGGGACCGCCAGCTGCCTGCGCGCCGCCTCCGCGCCCGACCTCGGCAGCCTCAAGGTGTTCGGGTCGCTGGGCGTGAACATGGCCGACAAGCGCTTCGGCACCGTGGAGATCCTCGAGGGCGCCGAGGCGGGGGTGTGGCCCGGCATCTGGTGGCCGCGCATCTCGGAGTGGTCGTTCGGCTTCGCGGACGGGCTCCGCAGCCCGACCATCCTCCTGTACGACTCGTCGGGCGCCCTGGTCGCGGTGTACGAGTCCAACTCGACGATCAACGACCCGACGGATGCGGACGGCGGTGAGTGGTGGACGGAGGTGGGCTTCCAGGACCCGGGCTGCGCCGTGCCGTCGGAGCTGCCGACCGAGCCGGGGCGGTACACGCCCGTCTTCGTCTACGACCTCACCGAGACCAGCCCGGACTACGCCGCGGACGGCTGGTTCCTGCTGCCACCGTTCGAGTACGACGGCGATCCCGCTTCCCTCGAGTCCGGGCTGAGGGTGGACACGGCCGCCTCGGGCCTGCTCGTGATCCTCTGACCCGCGCACTGCGTCCTCGCTAGCCTGAAGTCGGGCTCGGT
>NZ_JAUHPZ010000018.1:0-2920 GCF_030418375.1 Demequina lignilytica | reverse complement strand
CAGAGTCATCCCAAGTAGCACGGGGCCCGAGAAATCCCGTGTGAATCAGCCCAGACCACTGGGTAAGCCTAAATACTACCTGCTGACCGATAGCGAATCAGTACCGTGAGGGAAGGGTGAAAAGTACCCCGAGAGGGGAGTGAAATAGTACCTGAAACCGTGTGCTTACAATCCGTCGGAGCCTCCTTAGCTGGGGTGACGGCGTGCCTTTTGAAGAATGAGCCTGCGAGTTAGTGCTCAGTGGCGAGGTTAACCCGTGTGGGGCAGCCGTAGCGAAAGCGAGTCCGAATAGGGCGTTTGAGTCGCTGGGTCTAGACCCGAAGCGAAGTGATCTATCCATGGCCAGGCTGAAGCGCGGGTAAGACCGCGTGGAGGGCCGAACCCACTTGGGTTGAAAACCGAGGGGATGAGCTGTGGATAGGGGTGAAAGGCCAATCAAACTTCGTGATAGCTGGTTCTCCCCGAAATGCATTTAGGTGCAGCGTTGCGTGTTTCTTGCCGGAGGTAGAGCTACTGGATGGCCGATGGGCCCCACCAGGTTACTGACGTCAGCCAAACTCCGAATGCCGGTAAGTGAGAGCGCAGCAGTGAGACTGCGGGGGATAAGCTTCGTAGTCGAGAGGGAAACAGCCCAGAACACCAACTAAGGTCCCTAAGCGTGTACTAAGTGGGAAAGGATGTGGAGTTGCATAGACAACCAGGAGGTTGGCTTAGAAGCAGCCACCCTTGAAAGAGTGCGTAATAGCTCACTGGTCAAGTGATTCCGCGCCGACAATGTAGCGGGGCTCAAGTACACCACCGAAGTTGTGTCATTCACACATCAGCATGGCCTTCGTGGTCCAAGCGTGTGGATGGGTAGGGGAGCGTCGTGTGGCGGGTGAAGCGGCGGAGTGATCCAGCCGTGGACGCCACACGAGTGAGAATGCAGGCATGAGTAGCGAAAGACGGGTGAGAAACCCGTCCGCCGAATGACCAAGGGTTCCAGGGCCAGGTTAATCCGCCCTGGGTAAGTCGGGACCTAAGGCGAGGCCGACAGGCGTAGTCGATGGACAACGGGTTGATATTCCCGTACCGGCGAAGAACCGCCCATGACGAGGCGGACGATGCTAAGTGCCCAAAGCCGGCGAAGCCTTCGGGTGGAGCTCGGTGGCGCGCACGAACCAGATCCGTAGTAGTCAAGCGTATTAACAGGGGTGACGCAGGAAGGTAGCCGAGCGTGGCGATGGTAGTCCACGTCTAAGGGTGTAGGGCGAACGGTAGGCAAATCCGCCGTTCACATGCCTGAGACCCGATGGTGACCACGTATGTGGGAAATCGGTGATCCTATGCTGCCAAGAAAAACCTCGGCGCGAGGTTCTAGCCGCCCGTACCCCAAACCGACTCAGGTGGTCAGGTAGAGAATACTAAGGCGATCGAGAGAATCGTGGTTAAGGAACTCGGCAAAATGCCCCCGTAACTTCGGGAGAAGGGGGGCCTGAGGCGTGAACCACCTTGCGTGGGGAAGCGTTTGAGGGCCGCAGAGACCAGGGAGAAGCGACTGTTTACTAAAAACACAGGTCCGTGCGAAGTCGCAAGACGATGTATACGGACTGACGCCTGCCCGGTGCTGGAAGGTTAAGAGGAGGGGTCAGCCGCAAGGCGAAGCTCCGAATTTAAGCCCCAGTAAACGGCGGTGGTAACTATAACCATCCTAAGGTAGCGAAATTCCTTGTCGGGTAAGTTCCGACCTGCACGAATGGCGTAACGACTTCTCCGCTGTCTCAACCGCGAACTCGGCGAAATTGCACTACGAGTAAAGATGCTCGTTACGCGCAGCAGGACGGAAAGACCCCGGGACCTTTACTATAGCTTGGTATTGGTATTCGGTGTGGTTTGTGTAGGATAGGTGGGAGACCGTGAAGCCGTGACGCCAGTCATGGTGGAGTCGTTGTTGAAATACCACTCTGATCACTCTGGATATCTAACCTCGGTCCGTAATCCGGATCAGGGACAGTGCCTGGTGGGTAGTTTAACTGGGGCGGTTGCCTCCCAAAGAGTAACGGAGGCGCCCAAAGGTTCCCTCAGCCTGGTTGGCAATCAGGTGGCGAGTGCAAGTGTACAAGGGAGCTTGACTGTGAGACTGACAGGTCGAGCAGGGACGAAAGTCGGGACTAGTGACCCGCCGGTGGCATGTGGAAGCGCCGGCGCTCAACGGATAAAAGGTACCCCGGGGATAACAGGCTGATCCTGCCCAAGAGTCCATATCGACGGCATGGTTTGGCACCTCGATGTCGGCTCGTCGCATCCTGGGGCTGGAGTTGGTCCCAAGGGTTGGGCTGTTCGCCCATTAAAGCGGTACGCGAGCTGGGTTTAGAACGTCGTGAGACAGTTCGGTCCCTATCCGCTGCGCGCGCAGGAAACTTGAGAAAGGCTGCCCCTAGTACGAGAGGACCGGGGTGGACCAACCTCTGGTGTGCCAGTTGTTCCGCCAGGAGCACGGCTGGTTGGCTACGTTGGGAAGGGATAACCGCTGAAAGCATCTAAGCGGGAAGCCTGTTTCAAGATGAGGTTTCCACGGACTTCGGTCCGGAAGGCCCCCTACAGACCATGGGGTTGATAGGCCGGATGTGGAAGAGAGGACTAACGACTCTTGAAGCTGACCGGTACTAATAGGCCGACAACTTGACTTACATTCAAGTTACACAAGATTTGCTACGCGTCCACTGTGCGGTTCCCGAACTACGGTCAGGAAACCGCAAAACCGATAGTTCCATAGAGTCGCCGCAGCCATAGCGAGAGGGAAACGCCCGGTCCCATTCCGAACCCGGAAGCTAAGCCTCTCAGCGCCGATGGTACTGCACTCGCCAGGGTGTGGGAGAGTAGGACGCTGCGGCACACCCCTTCACGAAAGCCCCCCGCACACGCGGGGGGCTTTCGTCGT
>NZ_JAUHPZ010000017.1:0-5534 GCF_030418375.1 Demequina lignilytica | reverse complement strand
GCGCTCACCATCACGCTGCGGACGACGGTCACCGTCGAACTGACGACGCGGACGGTCACCGCCCTCGCGGCGATCGCCGTCGCGCGGCTTCCGCGGGTTGATGCCGGGGCGCGAGTCGTAGCTCGCGCGGCGCTCGTCGCGCTCGTCCCTGTCGCTGTTCATGATGCTCCTGTCCAGTTATGGAGGCGTCCCGGCCATTCTTGCGCGCTTCCGCGCCATGAACCCGCCAGACCGGCCCCTGAAAGTCGAGTCACGCGCGGTCGCGGCATTCCAGGGCGGTCGAGCACGGGATGATGGTGTCGATGGCTTCCACCGACTCGTCCCTGCTCGCCCGCCTTCCGGAGACATCTCCCGGCGCGGATCCCGATCCCGACGCGCTCTACGACGCATTCGCGTCGTGGGCGGAGGAAAGGGACCTTCCATTGTACCCCCATCAGGAGGAGGCCCTGATCGAGCTCGTCTCGGGCTCGCACGTCATCCTCGCCTCGCCGACCGGGTCCGGGAAGTCGCTCGTCGCCGCCGGCGCCCATTTCGCGGCGCTCGCCGCGCATCGTGCCGGCCTCGGAGGCCGCACGTTCTACACGGCGCCGCTGAAGGCGCTGGTGTCCGAGAAGTTCTTCGATCTCATCGCCATGTTCGGCGCCGAGCAGGTGGGCCTGATGACCGGCGACAGCGCGGTCAACCCCGATGCGCCGATCATCTGCTGCACCGCCGAGATCCTCGCGAACCTCGCCCTGCGCGACGGCGCGGCGACCGACGCCTCGCTCATCGTGATGGACGAGTTCCACTTCTACTCCGACCCGCAGCGCGGCTGGGCCTGGCAGGTGCCGCTCATCGAGCTGCCGGGCGCCCAGTTCCTGCTGATGTCGGCGACCCTCGGCGACACCGACTGGCTGGTCGAGGACCTGCAGCTGCGCTCGGATCGGGCGGTCGCGCAGGTGACGACGGCGGAGCGACCTGTGCCTCTCGAGCACAGCTACTGCCTCGAGCCGCTCCCCGAGGTGATCGAGAGCCTGGTGGGCACCGGCCGTGCTCCCGTCTACATCGTGCACTTCACCCAGAAGGACGCGGTCGAGCGAGCGCAGTCGCTGCTCAGCATGCATGTGGCGAGCCGGTCGGAGCGGGACGCGATCGCCGCGGCGCTCGACGGCGTGCGCTTCGGCACGGGGTTCGGCAAGACCCTGAGCCGCTTCCTCCGGTCGGGCGTCGGGGTCCACCACGCGGGGATGCTCCCGCGCTACCGGCGCATCGTCGAACGCCTCACCCAGCAGGGACTGCTCAAGGTCGTCTGCGGCACCGACACGCTCGGCGTCGGGATCAACGTGCCGATCCGCACCGTGCTGCTCACCTCGCTCGTGAAGTACGACGGCTCCCGCATGCGGCACCTGACGGCGCGCGAGTACCACCAGATCGCGGGCCGCGCCGGACGTGCGGGGTACGACACGCAGGGCGAGGTGATCGTCATGGCGCCCGACCACGTGATCGAGAACCGGCGTGCGCTCGAGAAGGCCGGCGACGATGAGAAGAAGCGCCGCAAGATCGTCCGCAAGAAGGCGCCCGCCGGGCACGTGAACTGGACGGATGCCACGTTCGAGCGGCTTCGTGACGCGGACCCGGAGCCGCTGACCAGCAGCTTCGCCGTCACCCACGCCATGGTGCTCAACATCCTCGCGCGCGAGGGCGACCCGGTCGAGGCGATGTCGCGCCTGCTCGCGGCGGTGCACGAGACGCCGGCGCAGCGGTCGGCGCACGGGCGCCAGGCGCTGCGCATCTACCGTTCGCTGCGCGTGGCGGGGGTGGTCGAGCGGGTCCAGGTGGACGATGCGTCCCGTCCGGGCGGTCGACGGACCACCGTGCGCCTCGTGGTCGACATCCCGCGCTCGTTCGCGTTGAACCAGCCGCTGTCGCCCTTCGCGCTCGCCGCGATGGACCTGCTGAGCACGGAGAGCCCGGACCACGCGGTCGACGTGGTCTCGGTGATCGAGGCGACGCTGTCCGACCCCCGGCAGGTGCTCCTCGCGCAGCAGCACGAGGCGCGCGGCGAGGCCCTCGCCGCGATGAAGGCGGAGGGAATCGAGTACGAGGAGAGGGTGGAGCTCCTCGAGGACGTGACGTGGCCGCGGCCGCTCGCCGAGCTGCTCGAGCCCGCGTTCGCGATGTACCGCCGCGGCAACCCGTGGATCCTCGACGCGGAGCTGTCACCCAAGTCGGTGGTGCGCGACATGATCGAGAAGGCGATGACGTTCGCCGATCTCATCTCCCGCTACGGGTTGGAGCGCACCGAGGGCGTGGTGCTGCGGTACCTGGCGGAGGCGTACCGCGCCATGCGGCAGACGGTGCCGGAGGAGCATCGGACCGAGGAGGTCGAGCAGATCACCGACTGGCTGGGCGGCACGGTGCGGTCGACCGACTCGTCGCTGCTCGACGAGTGGGAGCGCCTCGCCAACCCGGAGGTGGTCGCGGGCGACGACGTCGACCCGGCGAGCGCGGCCTTCACGAGCACCGTGACCGGTCCGGCGCGACCGATGACGGGCAACCCCGCGCTGCTGCGACGCCTGGTCGCGAACGCGATGTTCCGCCGGATCGAGCTCGCCGCTCGCGAGGACTACGCGGCGCTGGGCGCGCTGGATGGCGGCGCCGGCTGGACCGCTGACGCCTGGGCCGACGCCCTCGACCCGCTGTTCGAGGCGCATGGCGACGACGCCGTCGGAATCGGACCCGGGGCCCGGGCGCGCGCACTCCTCACGATCGTCACGACGGCCAGCGACTCGAGCGACGGGAGCGTCCGTGCGGCCCTCGCCGCCGCCGACCGCACCGAGGCGGACCCGTCGAGCTGGGTGGTGAGGCAGGTGATCGACGACCCGGCGGGCGACCACGACTGGGCCCTCACCGCGCTCGTCGACCTTCCGGCGTCCGACGAGGCAGGCGCGCCGGTCATCGAGCTGGTGCACGTCGGCGCGATGTAGCGGGACGAGGACGACTCACCCGGGCACGAGCTCCAGGACCAGCGCATCGTGCCCGACGCCGGCGGCCGCCAGCACCAGGTGGACCACCGGGGTCGTCCGCTCGAGCCGCTCGCCCCAGGCCTCCGCCTGGGTCGACGCGGGGAAGTGGAACGCCGCCGAGCCCGCGACGGTCTCCCCCGGAGCGATCTGCACGAGCTGGGAGCCAGGGCCACGGACCGCCGCGGTCCGGCGTGCAGTGGAGCGCCACAGGGTGTCGATGCGTGCGATGCCGTCGCCGCTCGACGCCCAGAGTCGAGACTCGTGAGGCTCGACGGATGGCGAGAGCTCGAGCACCGCCGTCGTCGCACCGAGGTCGACCGTCAGCGTCTCGCTTGAGGCGTTGACCGCCGACCAGCGCACCACTCGCGTGTAGGGCGACCGGTCAAGGTCGGACCGGACCACCACGTCCGCCAGCAGGTCGCCGGCGAGCCAGATCGGGTCGCACGTGGGCGTCCACAGGTAATCGGTCCCCCAGCGGTCGGGTACGCGGTCGTCCGCGCTGCCTGTCGCGTCGCACACGAGCGCGCCGAGACGGCCGAGGGCCAGGTCCGACGCCGTCCGCGGCTCGGCGGAGTCCAGCAGCACGGCGGTCGTCTCGATGCTCGACAACGGCGCGGTGGTGCCCTCGAGCACCGTGCGCCTGCCGCCGTCCGACTCTCCTGCGAGAGCGATCTGGATCAGGACGCGGGGACGGCCCGCAGGCGCGACCGATCCGGCGGGCAGGGTGGCGACGCCGCTCAGCGCACCACCCCGCGAGAGCGTCTCCACCCGCGCAGCATCTCCCCCGAACGCGTACCGGGCGGTGGGCGACGCCCACCACGACGAGCCGGCCGTCGCCACCACGTCGGGGGCGGTCGCGCCCGGATCCGACGGTGGAGTCGGGCTCGGCACGGAGTCGCCGTCGACCACCGCGACCGTCACCCGCGACAGGTCGAGCTTCAGGGCGCCGGCCGCCACGTTCCTCACGTGCCAGGTCACCTGGACATCGCCGTCCGGCCCGACCGCGAGCGACGTGTCCGACACGTCGATCAGGGGTGCATCGCCGACCCAGACGGCATCGCACGCCTGCACGGTGCCGGGCGAGGCGGCCGCCGCGCAGGACAGCGCAGCCTGGCGCTCCGCTCCGGAGGACGCGATGGTCCGGGCACCGACGTCGCCTAGGTCCGAGGACGCGGAGATCGGCGGCGGCGGGGCGATCACGCGGTCCGCCACCGGAGCGTCCACCGGGTCCGCCGAGGGCTGCAGCAGCAGGACGATGCACAGCAGCGCGGCACCGCCGGCGGCGGAGGCCCATGCGTACCCGCGCCGCAGGCGCCGCACGCGCCGACGCGCGCGGCTGCCCACCCCAGGCATCTGCGCGCTCGCGGCGAGTCTGCCCCTGGCGGCGGCGAATGCCAGGGCGTCGGTCACCGGCCCCTTCATCGATCCACCTCGACGGCGGTCTCCTCATCGCCACCCCAGACGGCGACCTCGAGGTCGAGCGCAAGCCACGGTCGACGCTCCGCGAGCCTGCGCACCGCCCGCTCGAGGACCGCCTGGACGCGTCGACCGCTGAGGCCCGTCTCGGCAGCCAGGTCTGCGGTGGACATGCCGTCCACACAGCGAAGCACCAGGCAGACCCGCTCATCGGGGCTGAGACTGGAGATGTCGGCAACGAGGGCCTCGCGCACGTCGTCCTCGTACGGCGGGTGATCGGCGACGAAGTCACGCGCGGCGACCACGTTCGCATGCAGCGCGCTGTGGGGGCGGGCGCCGGACCGGTGCTCCGGCGCGTCCGCGACCTCGTCGAGAGCGGGCCCGGCGTCCCTGCGGTCCGCTGGCGCACGTCGTCGGGCGAGAGCGCGGTGCATCGCCCTCAACGTGCCCGCGCGCGCCTCGGCGACGTCAGGGACGCGGACGCCGCGGAAGGCCGCGACCAGCGCGTCCTCGAGGACCTGATCGGCGGACCCGGCATGACCGGTCAACGCGAACGCGCGGGAGTACAGCTCCTCTCCGTGCTCGCGCAGCATCGCGTCGAGCACCCGCGACCAGGTGCGCACCGGACGACCTTCCCTATCCGGTCAGTGTCGCACCTCCGCCGAACTCCGGCACCCCGCCGTGGTTCAGTTGTGGCTCAGTGCGTCTCGACGACGATCCGGCCCATGGGGGTGAGCGAGATCGGGATGAGCTTGAGGTTCGCCCACGCCATCGGGATGCCGATGATCGTGATCGCGAGCGTGACGGCGGTCACGACGTGAGCGATCGCCAGGATGAGCCCGAGGGGGATCCACAGGATGTTGCCCACGACGGTCCACGCGCCCGCATCGGGGTCGCGGACGACCTCGCGGCCGAAGGGCCAGATCGAGTAGTTCCCGATCCGGAAGCACGCGATACCAGCAGGGATGCCGATGATCGTGATGAAGGCGATCACGCCGACAGCAGCGTAGGAGATCCAGAGACCGATGCCGGCGAAGAAGAACCAGATGATGTTCAGAAGGGTGCGCATGGCCTCCAGCGTACGTCGGCAGGGCCGCGCTCAGGGCGCCGGAG
>NZ_JAUHPZ010000016.1:0-34970 GCF_030418375.1 Demequina lignilytica | reverse complement strand
ACGCTTCCACGCACCCCGCAGCCACACGCCACAGCCCACCCACCCCACCCACCCCACCCAGCCCGCCGAGCCCACCAAGCCGCCCCGACCCCCCGACCAATGACCCCGCCCCGACGGCGCCACCCCCCCCCGGGTGAGCGCCGCATCGGCGCGTCTCCAGGCCCTCAGGCCGGGGCAACGCAGGGAACCACCTGGCGCGACACCCCTGCGAGGCAAGACCTCCGTCACCTATCCGAAACGCCGCGACCGATAAACTTGGAGCACCGTCAACGATGCCGTCCCCCCGCTCTCCACAGAGGATCCCCATGCGCGACACCTACGCCAAGGCAGAGAAGATCGTCTCCGCCCTCTCGACCGACGACAAGATCCGACTCGTGTCCGGCCGCGACGCCTGGACCACCGAGGAGGTGATCGAGGCGGGAATCCCCTCGATCCTCGTCACGGACGGCCCGCACGGCGTGCGCAAGCAGGTCGCGGGCACCGATCACCTGGGCCTCAACGCCTCCGTCCCGGCAACGTGCTTCCCCACCGCGGTCACCCTCGGCTCCTCGTGGGACCCCGAGCTGATCGAGGAGGTCGGCGCCGCCCTGGGCCGCGAGAGCCGCGCCGCCGACGTCGCCGTGCTGCTCGGCCCCGGCCTCAACATCAAGCGCCACCCCGCGGGCGGCCGCAACTTCGAGTACTTCTCCGAGGACCCCTTCGTCTCCGGCAAGATGGCCGCCGCCATGGTGCGTGGCATCCAGTCGCAGGGCGTCGGCGCCTGCCTCAAGCACTACGCGGCCAACAACCAGGAGTTCTTCCGCCTCTCGGTCGACACGGTCGTCGACGACCGCACCCTGCACGAGCTCTACCTCACCGGCTTCGAGATCGCCGTGAAGGAGTCCGACCCCTGGACCGTGATGTGCTCGTACAACAAGGTCAACGGCGAGCACGCCGACGTCAACCGCAGCCTGATGACCGACACCCTCCGGGACGACTGGGGCTTCGACGGTCTGGTGATGACCGACTGGTTCGCCACCTCGGACCGCGCCCTCGCCCTGTGCGCCGGCGTCGACCTCGAGATGCCCGGCACCGGCGGCTCCTGGGACGCCGAGGTCGCCAAGGCCCACCAGTCCGGCCTGCTCACCACCGCCGAGCTCGACCTCGCCGCGACCCGCGTGGTCGACCTCGCCCTCCGGGCGCAGAACGATGCGGGCACCTCCCAGGTCGACCCTGCCGCCCACCACGCGCTCGCCCGCAAGGCGGCCGCCGCCGGCACCGTCCTCCTCACCAACGACGGCACACTCCCGCTCGAGCGCACCGGCACCATCGCCGTGATCGGCGCCTTCGCGAAGAAGCCCCGCTACCAGGGCGCCGGCTCCTCGCTGGTCAACCCGACGCAGCTCGACACCTTCATCGCCGCGCTGCGGGAGTCGCTCGGCGACGCCGCCTCCGTGACCTACGCCCCCGGTTACGACCCCCTCACCGGCGCGACCGAGGAGGTGCTGCTCGACGAGGTCCGTGCCGCCGCCGCGAAGTCGGACGTCGTCATCGTCCTCGCCGGCCTGCCCGCGAGCGCCGAGTCCGAGGGCTTCGACCGCGAGCACCTGCGCCTGCCCGACGGCCACACCGCCGTCATCACCGCCGCGCTCGAGGCCAACGAGCGCACCGTGATCGCGCTTCAGAACGGCTCCCCCGTCGAGATGCCGTGGGCCGAGCGCCCCGCCGCGATCGTCGAGGCCTACCTGGGCGGCCAGGCGGGCGGCTCCGCGCTCGCCGACGTGATCCTCGGCGACGTCGCCCCCGGCGGACGCCTCGCCGAGTCCTTCCCGATGGCCGCCTCCGACCTGCCCGCCGACCGCGACTTCGCGCGCCACCCCAAGCAGGTCGAGTACCGCGAGGGCCTCTACGTGGGCTACCGCTTCCACGACTCCGCCGGCGTTCCCGCCCGCTTCCCCTTCGGCCACGGCCTCAGCTACACGGCCTTCGACTACACGGGCCTCACCGTCCGCAAGTCCGGCGACGGCTACTCGGTGACCGTGACCGTCACCAACGTCGGCCCCCGTGAGGGATCCGACGTGGTCCAGGTCTACGTGCGCGACCCCGAGTCGGCCGCCTACCGCCCCGAGAAGGAGCTCAAGGGCTTCGCGAAGGTCCACCTGGGCGCCGGCGAGTCGCAGAAGCTCACGATCAAGCTGGATCGTCGCGCCTTCGCAGTGTGGGACGTCCGCTCTCAGGAGTGGCGCGTCGAGCCGGGCGACATCGAGATCCTGGTGGGAGCCTCGTCGACCGACATCCGCGCTCGCCGCACCGTCAAGATCGCGGAGGGCCAGGCGGTCTCGCCGTCGCACGGCCCCGCGGCCTACGTGGCCACCGACAACGAGTTCCGCACCATGCTCGGCAGCGAGATCCCGACCCCCGACGGTCCCGTGCCGTTCCACCGCGACTCCACCATCGCCGACCTCGAGCACACCGTGCTCGGCAAGGTCGCGGCCGGCCCCCTGCTCGAGCTGGGCAGGAAGAGCTTCGACACCACCGACGCCGACCCCACCACCATCGGGATGTTCGAGGCCGACCTCAAGGAGGCCCCGCTGCGCAAGATCGCGATGAGCAGCGACGGCGCCCTCACGCTCAAGCGCCTCGACCAGCTGATCGCGGTGCTCAACCGCACCTCCCTCAGCGCCTGGCGCGCGCACTAGGCGACCCCCGCATCGTCCCGACCGAGGGCCCGGACCGCGACGGTCCGGGCCCTCGGCGTCTGCACAGACCGCGCGGAATGGCCTACGGTGGCAAGGAGACCGATACCAGGCACGTCCGAGCCGAAGGAACGGGACCCGTCACCATGAGCGCCTCCGCACCCCCCACCCCGATGACCCGCGAGACGCTCGCGAAGTGGGTGTTCTGGCCTGCCGCGGTGCTGATCCTCGGGTTCGTGCTGTTCGCCATGGTGGCACCCGACGCGGCGGCGTCGGTGTTCGACACCATCCAGTCCGACATCATCTCCGTCTTCGGCTGGTACTACGTGCTGATCGCGGCGCTGTTCGTCGCGGTCGCCCTCTACCTGGGGTTCAGCCGGTACGGCAACATCGTGCTCGGCAAGGACGGCGACGCCCCGCAGTTCAGCCGCTTCTCCTGGTTCGCGCTGCTGTTCGCCGCCGGCATGGGCATCGGCCTGGTGTTCTACGGCGTCTCCGAGCCGCTGGCGCACTATGCGTCGCCGCGGCCCGGCGTGACCGGCACCCCCGAGCAGCTCGCGCAGTCCGCGATGGCGCAGACCTTCCTCCACTGGGGCATCCACGCGTGGTCGATCTACATCATCGTCGGGCTCGCGATCGCGTACGCGGTCCACCGTCGCGGGCGCCCCGTGTCGATCCGCTACGCGGTCGAGCCGCTGCTGGGCAAGGCGATCCACGGGCGCTGGGGCAACGTGATCGACGTGACCGCTGTGGTCGGCACGCTGTTCGGCATCGCGACCTCGCTCGGTCTGGGCGTGCTGCAGATCTCCTCCGGGCTGAGCTCCGCCGGGATCGCCGAGCCCGACACCCGTACCCAGGTGATCCTGATCGTGGTGATCACCATCGTCACCCTCTTCTCCCTGCTGACGGGTCTCGCGCGCGGGATGAAGTGGCTGTCGAACATCAACCTCGCGCTCGCCGGGCTGATCCTGCTCTACGTGCTCTTCTCGGGGCCGACCCTGTTCCTGCTGCGCGAGTTCGTGCAGTCGATCGGCGCGTACATCCAGGGCTTCGTCGGGCTGAGCTTCAACGTCTCCGCCTTCCAGGGCGAGATCGGCGCCGCCTGGCAGGCGAGCTGGACCACCTTCTACTGGGGCTGGTGGATCTCCTGGGCGCCCTTCGTCGGCATCTTCATCGCGCGCGTCTCCAAGGGACGCACCGTCCGCGAGTTCGTGTGGGGCGTACTGCTCGTGCCCGCGATGATCACCTTCCTGTGGTTCGCGGTGATGGGCGGCTCCGCCCTGTACCGGGAGGTGTTCGGCGACGGCGGGCTGATCGCCGCAGACGGCAGCATCGACTATCAGGGATCCCTGTTCCAGGTCCTCGAGGCGCTGCCCGCCGGCACCTATGTGACCTTCGGCGCGATCCTGCTGATCGGCATCTTCTTCGTCACCTCGTCGGACTCCGGCAGCTTCGTGCTGTCGATGCTGACCTCGGGCGGCGCGCCCACCCCCGCCCGCTGGCTGCGCGTCTTCTGGGCGTGCACCACCGCGCTGGTCGCCATCGCGCTGCTGCTCACCGGCGGCCTCGGGGCCCTGCAGACCGCGGCCATCATCACCGCGCTGCCGTTCTCGGTGGTGATGATCATGATGGTCATGTCCCTGTTCCGCGCGTTCGACACGGAGCATCGCGCCTACATGCGGGCGACCCGCGAGGAGTTCGTCGAGCATGTCGCCGACCACATCGGCGACCACTACGGCCTCGAGCCCGCGACCATGGAGATCGAGGAGGCGCGCACGCGGATCCGCTGGCGCCGCCGCAAGAAGGCGGGAGCCGTCGCGGGTTCCACCGCTCCCGAGCCACCGGCGCCCGCGGCGACCGAGCCGCCGGGCCCCGGCGCCCCCGCCGCCAGCGACATCGGGCCGGAGGAGGCACGGTCCTACGAGTCCCTCGACACGGAGGGGATCGTCACCGCGCACACGATCTCCGAGGAGGAGCCCCGGCAGTAGCCCGCGGCGCCGGGACGATGCGCTAGCCGACCAGGCGGAGCGTGTCGCCTGGCCGTGCCTGGGCAAGACGCGAGTGCGAGCCCTCCCGCACGATCGCGACCACCGGGTAGCCGCCCGTGGTCGGGTGGTCGGCCAGGAAGATCACCGGCAGCCCCGACGGCGGCAGCTGCACCGCGCCCCGGACCATGCCCTCGCTCGGGATCTCTCCCGCTCGCGCCCGCGCCAGCGACTCGCCCGCGAGCCTCACTCCCACCCGGTTGGAGTAGACGCTGACCGTCCACTCGCGGGCGAGCAGCGTCGCCCAGCCGCGCGCGCCGAGCCACTCCCACCGCGGTCCCGGCACCACCGACAGCGCCGCCGCACCGCGCTCCTGCTCGAGGGACGGCGCCGCCGCGGCGGCGCCACGCGTCGCGCGGAACAGCTCGTCGTCGCGAGGATGAGCCTCCCCGACCGGCAGCACGTCCCCGGCCCTCACCGGCGCGGGGCCGAGCCCCGACAGCGTGTCGGCCGAGCGGCTGCCGAGCACGGGAGCGACGTCGATGCCGCCCCGGACCGCGACGTAGGCCCGCGCCCCCGCGACCGCCGCCCCGACCTCGACCACCTGACCGCGTCCGACGCGGAACGGCGCGCCCCACGGCGCCCGCACCCCGCCCACGAACACCTCGCATCGCGCGCCCGTGACCGCGAGCACCGTCGCGCCACGCGCCCGGACCCTCACCCCGAGCATCGTCGCCTCGAGCGTGGCGGCCGACGGGTCGTTGCCCACCAGGGCGTTCGCCGCGTCGTGCGCCGCCAGGTCGGCCGCACCCGCGCGGGGCACCCCGAGGTGCGCGGCCCCGACCCGGCCCCGGTCCTGCACCGTCACCAGGGCTCCCGCGTCGAGGATCTCCAGCCCGCTCACGTCGCCGCCACGAAGCGCACCCGCGTGCCCGGCGACAGCAGCGCCGCCGGATCCCGCTCCACGTCCCAGATCTCGATCCCGACCGCGGTGCCGACGATCTGCCACCCGCCGGGCGAGCGCTGCGGGTACACGCCCGCGTAGGGTCCGGCGAGCGCGACCGAGCCCGCGGGGACGGACGTGCGCGGCGTGGCCCGTCGCGGCACCTCGCGTCCCAGGCCCGTGAGGTAGGCGAAGCCCGGAGAGAACCCGCAGAACGCGACCGTGAGCTCCGCCGCCAGCACCGTGGCCTCGGCGGCGGGAGCCGTCACGCCCCAATGCGCCGCGACGTCCGGGAGGTCCGGTCCGTCGAAGCGCACCGGGATCTCCACCACCGGACCCGCGGCGACGTCGACCGCCCGCAGCTCCCAGCCCGTGATCGCGGCCGCGAGCGCCGCGGGGTCCGGCACGCCCGCCAGGAGCACCGTGCGTGCCGCGGGCACGATCTCCTCCGCCGTCAGCAGCCCCGCCTCGCGGCGCCGGAGCGCCTCGGCATGCACGGCCAGCACCTCGTCGGCGTCGGCGCAGTCCACCAGGACCGCGGCCGCGCCCATCACGATCGGGGCCGGCACCTCACTCCCACGGGGGCGCCGCGAACGGGTCCAGGTCGTGTCCCGCCCCGAGCAGCTCCTCGCGGATCCGCGCCGCCAGGGCGGCCGCGCCCGGGGTGTCCCCGTGGACGCAGATCGACCGCGCCGCGACGCTCAGCGACCCGCCGCTCACGGTCGCGATCGACTCCCCCGCCACCATCGCGAGCGCCCGCGCGACCACCACGTCCGGGTCGTCGACCACGGCCTCGGGCTCCGACCGCGGCACCAGCGTGCCGTCGTCGTGATACGCCCGGTCCGCGAACGCCTCCTCGACGGCGGCGAGCCCCGCGTCGGCGGCGGCCTTCAGCAGCGCCGAGCCCGGCAGCCCCATGAGCGGCAGCGACGCGCCGACCGCGGTGGACGCGAGCATGGTGCCTTCGACCACGGCCGCCGCCTGCGCCTCGTCCATCACGGTCCTGTTGTAGAGCGCGCCGTGCGGCTTCACGTACGCGACGCGCGTGCCGGCCGCCCGCGCGAACACCTCGAGCGCGCCGATCTGGTACGCCACCTCCGCGGCGAGCTCCCCGAGCGGCACCTCCATCGACCGCCGCCCGAAGCCCGCGAGGTCGCGGTAGGACACCTGCGCGCCGATGGTGACGCCCCGCGCCACCGCGAGCTCGCACACCCGCCGCATGATCGACGGATCCCCCGCGTGGAAGCCGCAGGCGATGTTCGCCGAGGTCACCACGTCAAGCAGCGCGACGTCGTCGGTCAGGGACCAGCGCCCGAAGCCCTCGCCCAGGTCCGCGTTGAGGTCGATCACAGCCATGCGCCCAACCTACTCGGCCCGACCGGTCACGCGGGGCGTCCGTGACCTCGGTCCGTCCTCCGACCGCCCGCGGCGGGGCTACAGTGCGCGGAGTGACCCGGCGCGCCCGCGCCGGCACGGATGGAGGAAAGACGTGAGCACCCCGACGCTCGTCCACGGCACCCGACCGCTGCGCCGCACGGTCATGGAGGTCGGTCGAGGCTGGGCGCTCATGTCGGACGGCGACGACTTCCTGGTGTGGCGGATCGGACGCGACGCCGAGCGTCGCCTCGTCGTGGCGACCGTGGTCGAGGACCACGGGGCGGGACGATGCGCGACCCCCGGCGGGATGGTCGCCTACCGGGAGGCCGACGAGGAGGGCGACATGCGCGTCCTGAGGCGCGCCCGCTGGGCGCTGGCGGCCTGACGGCCACCCCGGGCGGCTGATCCCGGCGCGCCGTCAGCCCTTCTCCACCAGCACGCAGATCTCGACCGCGCCCTCCGGACCCTCGGGACCCTGACGCGGCATGTCGAGGTAGCGCTCGTACCAGCACGCGTAATCGTCACCCGTGGCGGTGTGCGCCATCGCGGGCCGAAGCCCCTGCCCCGGCCACGCGTCCATCAGCTCGCGGGTCACCCGGCCGAGCCCCGCGTACGGCCCGTCGTGACGCGCGACCGAGTACCGGCCCGCGGGCAGCTGGTCCGGCTCGATCGGCGACCCCTCGAGATCCTCGGCGTCCACCAGGTGGCCCACCTCGATCGAGAAGGTCCCGTCCGTGCGCGCCGCGACGTACCGGATCACCGCGCCGCGCGGAGCGATCCCCCGGGAGGCGAGCAGCGACGCGACCCGGTCGAACTCCTCGCCGACCACCCGCGGCAGGTCGTGCATCGCGACGTCCATCGGCATCGCGACGTAGGCGCGGGCCGGCAGGTGCTCGGTGGCGGTCATCGGTACTCCGGGTTGGGGTGGTCGAAGCGGGCGCCGGCGTCCCACTCCTTGCGCGAGTTGCCGCCCGCGGGGAAGCCGCCGCCGTCCTTGAGCCAGCGGGCCACGTGGAGCAGGTTCCACGTCATGAAGGTGGTGTTGCGGCGCGTGAAGTCCGACTCGGGGCCGCCGCTGTCCGGGTCCAGGTACGACGGGCCCGGCCCGACCGGGCCGATCCATCCCGCGTCCGCGTTCGGCGGGATCGTGTAGCCCAGGTGCTGGAGGCTGTAGAGGACGTTCATGGCCACGTGCTTGACCCCGTCCTCGTTGCCCGTCACCACCACGCCCGCCGTGCGGCCGTAGTAGAGGTACTGGCCGCGGTCGTTGAGATCGCCCGAGAGCCCGTAGAGGCGCTCGATCACCCTCGTCGCGACCGAGGACTTGTCGCCCAGCCAGATCGGGGTGCCCAGGAGGAGGATGTCGGCCGCGAGGATCCGCTCCGCGAGCGCGGGCCAGTCGTCGCGGTCGACACCGCCGCCGGGCACGTCCTCCCGCATGTCGGGGTACACGCCCGGCGGGATCGCATGATCGGCCGCGCGGATCACGTCGACCGCGACGCCCTGCGTGCGCAGGATCGTGATCGCGTTGTCGAGCAGCCCCTGCGTATGGGACAGGGCGGGCGACGGCTTGAGCGTGCAGTTGACGACGACCGCACGCAGGTCGGAGAAGTCAGGCGAGTCCACCCCTCGACGCTACGTCAGACCCGCGCTCATCGCTCCTCAGACGTCGATCGCGCCGTCCTTGAGGTGGGCCTCCCACTGCTGCTTCTCCCGCGTGACGAGGATCAGGAGCAGGCCCCAGACCCCGAGGTCGTCCACGATCCCGAACGGCAGCAGCATGTCCGCGATGAGGTCGATGGGCCACAGGGCGTAGAGGAGCGCGCCGGCACCCGCGACCCAGGTGAGGGGCGCGATCCGGTGCTCGCCGTTCCTGACCGCCTGGATGAACTTCCACCACATGCGGTCCAGTATGCGCTACACGACCTCGCGCAGCACCCCGGTGTGGACGTCGAACACGAAACCGCGCACCTGCGAGGTGTCGAGCAGGAACGGGTTGCGACGCAGGCGCTCCATCGACTGCCGGAGGTCCGCGTCGAGGTCGCGGAACGACTCCGGGCTCCACGTCGGCTTGAGGCCCGTCTCGTCGAGCAGCTGGTTGCGCAGCTCGTCGTCGGTGAAGGTGAGAGCGCCGCAGTCGGTGTGGTGGATGAGGATGATCTCCCGCGTGCCGAGCTTGCGCTGCGAGATCACCAGCGAGCGGACCATGTCGTCCGTGATGACGCCGCCCGCGTTCCGCATGATGTGGGCGTCACCGACCTCGAGGCCGAGCATCGCGAACATGTCGAGCCGGGAGTCCATGCAGCCGACCACCGCGAGCTGGCGGCGCGGGGGAAGGGGACGATCGGCGATGTAGGTGGTCGCGTACTCGGCGTTGTTCGCGAGCAGCTCGTCGGCGATGGGCATGGGGACCTCCGGAGGACGGCCGATGGGGACAGGGTCCAGCCTAGGCGAGGGAAGTTGCTTGCCACGCGTTCACATCCGGGGGGACGATGAGCGGGTGCCCCGCGTCCTCGTCACCGGCTCCGCCCAAGGCCTGGGCGCGGAGATCGCGCGCCAGCTGGTCGCGCGCGGCTACGAGGTGATCGTGCACGGGCGCGACGCCGCCCGCTCGAACGTCGCGATGGCGGCGGTCCCCGGCGCGGCGGGGTTCGTCACCGGGCGCCTCGACTCGCTCGCCTCCACCCGGCTGATGGCGGACGATGCGCGGCGCAAGGGGCCCTTCGACGTGATCGTGCACAACGCGGGGACGGGTCCGGACCAGCCGGGTCCGGTGCGCACCGAGGACGGCTTCGAGAGGATCCTCCAGGTCAACGTGATCGCGCCGTACCTGCTCGCCTGCATGCTCAGCCTCCCGCGCCGCATGGTGATCGTCGGCTCCGACGCCGCGGGGCACGGCTCGCCCGACGTCCGGCTCGCCGGGCCCGAGCCGTGGACCGGGGACGCCGCGTACGCCGACTCGAAGCTGCTCGTCACCATGCTGTTCTTCGAGCTCGCCGACAGGCACACCGACCGGCCCATCAACGTGGTCCACCCCGGCTGGGTCCGCACGCGGATGGGCGGGCCGGGCGCGGTCCTGCCGCCGAGCGACGGCGCCGACACCCCCGTGTGGCTGGTCACGTCCGACGAGGCGGTGCCGCGCCGGGGCGGTCAGTACGTGCATCGTCGCCGGGCGCTGCCGATCCATCCGGCGACCCGCGACCGTGGGCTCCGCGCCGCGCTGGTCGAGCGGCTCGCCGCGATCACCGGCGAGCACCTGCCGTGAACCGCTCCGCCTAGGATCGGCGGCATGGGAACGCGCGGCACGGGATCCGAGGCGGCGCCGCGCTCGCGCCGGGGCGCCCGCCCGAGCACGCGGGCCTCGATGGCCGACGTCGCCCGCCTCGCGGGGGTCTCCGGCCAGACCGTGTCCCGGGTCTCGAACGGCTCGCTCGCCGTGAGGGAGGACACCCGCCGGCGCGTGCTCGAGGCCATGGAGACCCTGGGCTACTCGCCCAACACCGCCGCGCGCGCCCTGCGGTCGGGCTCGTTCGAGACCATCGGCGTGATCGCGCACCGGCTCGCCCGCACCGGCGAGTCCCGCACCGTCGAGGGCGTGGTTCGCGCGGCCCACGAGCGCGGCCACACGGTCACGCTCCTCGACCTCGAGTCGACCGCGCACGAGGACGTCTCGGCGGCCGCGATGCGGCTGTCCCACCAGGCGATCGACGGGCTCATCATCATCCGCGCCGAGACCGCCGACGCCTCCCAGGTGGCGCTCCCGTCGACGCTGCCCGTGGTCGTGGCCGACGCCGGCTTCGGCGGCGACCTGCCCATGGTCGGCGGCGACCACGCGGCCGGCGCGCGGGCCGCCGTCGAGCACCTCCTCGCGCTGGGCCACCGCACGGTCCACCACGTCGCCGGACCCGTCGGCTCGATCCCCGCCCAGGCCCGGCTCGACGCGTGGCGGGCCGTGCTCTGCGAGCACGGCATCGTCCCGCCCGAGCCCGTGCGCGGGGACTGGACCTCCGCCTCCGGCGAGGCCGTCGGCGCCGCGCTCGCCGCCCGGTCCGAGGCGACGGCGGTGTTCTGCGCGAACGACGAGATGGCCGCGGGCCTGATGCTCGCCCTCACGCGCGCGGGGAGACGCGTGCCGGAGGACGTCTCGGTGGTCGGGTTCGACGACATCCCGCTCGCCGGCTACCTCACCACTCCGCTGACGACGGTGCGCCAGCCGTTCGCGGAGATCGGGGCGCTCCTGGTCGACCGTCTGATGGCGCGCATCGAGGATCCCGCGGCCGCCCCGGGAGGCGCCGTGCTGGTGCCCTGCGAGCTCGTGGTGCGCGAGAGCACCGCGCCCCCGCGCTGAGCGCCCGCCTCAGGCCGAGTCGCGCACCACGAGCTCGGTGCGCAGCGTGACCTGGGCAGCCGACCGCCCCGCGATCTCGTCGAGCAGCAGCCGCACCATCTCCTCGCCCACCCGGTCGAAGGGCTGGCGCACGGTCGTCAGGGCCGGCGTGGTGCGGGACGCCAGCGTCGCATCGTCGAATCCCGCGATGGCGATCCGTCCCGGCACGTCGACGCCGCGCTCGTGGAGCACGTCGAGGGCGCCGGCGGCCATCGCGTCGTTCGCGCAGAACACCGCATCCATGTCGAGCCCCCGGTCCAGCAGGGTCGCCATCGCGGCCGCCCCGGACGCCCGCGAGTAGTCGCCGTAGCCGACCCACGCCTCGTCGAACGCATCGCCCCGCGCCTCACGGTACGCCTGCAGCCGTCCCGTGCCGCCCGAGGTGTCCTGCGGACCGGCGATGTGCGCGATCCGGGTGCGCCCCGACCGCGCGAGGTGCTCCATCATGGTGCGCGCGCCGCCCTCGTCGTCCGCGCCCACGTACGCGACCCGGTCCTCGAAGCCCAGCGGGATCCCCGCCGCGACCACCGGGAGCTGCGCCTCGAGGATGGTCGCGAGGAACTCCGACGAGTCGCGGTGCGAGGACACGACCAGCACGCCGTCGACGTGGCCGCCGGTGATGTAGTCGGAGGCGCGCCGCCGCTCGTCCTTGCTGTCGGCCATGATCATGATGAGCGTCATGCCCTGCGCCGCGAGGGCATCCGCGCAGGAGCGCAGGATCAGCAGGAAGTTCGGGTCCGCGAAGAACCGCTCGTAGGACTCGTTGAGGAGGAAGCCCACCGAGCCCGTGCGGCTCGTCGCGAGGCTGCGCGCGTGGGGGTTGACGCGGTAGCCGGTGGCGCGGATGGCGCGCTCGACCTGCTCGCGCGCCGGCTCGGACACCCAATGGCCGCCGTTGAGGACCCGGGACACCGTCCCGCGGGACACCCCCGCCTCGCGCGCCACATCGTCGATGGTGGGGCGCCGCCCGCGTGTGCTGCTCACGTGTCGACCTCTCTTGACCTCTCACCGCAGTATGGCCTGTCCGCGCTCCCAGCCGCACCCGACGCGGCGGGGACCATGCGCATCGTCCCTGCCCGGGGACGGCACGAGGGGCCCCGGTCGCCCGAGGCCCCTCGTGGATGCGCGGTCCGCGTCAGCGGGCGCCCGCGCGGCGCTTGTTGTACACGTCGAACGCGACGGCGAGGAGGAGCACCAGGCCCTTCACCACCGACTGCACCGACTGCGGCACGCCCATGAGCTGCATGCCGTTCGACATCACCGCCATGATCAGACCACCGACGATCGCGCCGGTCACACGACCGACACCACCGGTGACCGCCGCTCCACCGATGAAGCAGGCGGCGATCGCGTCGAGCTCGAACATGTTTCCGGCCGCGGGCTGTGCCGCGTTCGATCGGGCCGAGAAGACCACGCCGGCCACCGAGGCGAGGATGCCCATGTTGAGCATGACGCCGAAGTTGACCCACTTGACCTTCACGCCGGAGAGCATCGCCGCCGCGAGGTTGCCGCCGATCGCGTAGACGTGGCGACCGAACACCGTGCGGGTGGTGACCAGCGAGTACGCGATGATCAGGACCGCGAGGATGATCAGCACGTTCGGGAGGCCGCGCGCGGAGGCGAGCTGCCAGGCGAACCACATGACCACGGCCGCGACCAGGACCAGCTGCAGGATGAACAGCGGGAACGCGACGACGGGCTGCTCGTAGGCGATCTGCGAGCGGCGCGTGCGCCAGGCCGAGAAGAAGTAGCCGGCCACGGCGAGCGCGAACACCACCAGGGTGAATACGTCGTACCCGGCTCCTCCTAGCAACCCGTTCTGGAATCCTGCCGCGATGTTGCGGTACGGCTCCGGGAACGGCGAGAGCGAGGTGTTGTTCAGCACCAGCAGGGTGAGGCCGCGGAACATGAGCATGCCCGCCAGCGTGGTGATGAACGCCGGGATGCCGACGAACGCCACCCAGAAGCCCTGCCAGGCACCGATCAGCACACCGCAGCCGAGCGCGGCGAGCACGCCCACCCACCACGGCATGTCGTACTTGATCACCAGCACGGCCGAGACCGCGCCTGTCACCGCCACGACCGATCCGACCGAGAGGTCGATGTGGCCCGCGATGATCACCATGACCATGCCGATCGCGAGGATCAGGATGTAGGAGTACTGCAGCACCAGGTTGGTGACGTTCATGGGGCTGAGCGAGGTGCCACCCGTGAGGATCGCGAACAGTCCCACGATCACCACGAAGGCGATGTAGATGCCGGACGTCCTCAGATTCTTGGTGAACAGATCTTTGACGCTCGTGGTGCCGGTCATGCCCGGACCTCCTTCTCCTGGGTCATGAGTGTCATGAGCTTCTCCTGGGTCGCCTCCGCCACGGGCACCTCTCCGGTGACGCGCCCGAACGCAAGCGTGTAGATGCGGTCGCACGTGCCGAGCAGCTCAGGCAGCTCGGACGAGATGATGATGACGGCCTTGCCCGCCGCGACCAGGCGGTTGATGATCGTGTAGATCTCGTACTTCGCGCCCACGTCGATGCCGCGGGTCGGCTCGTCGAGGATCATCACCTCAGCGTCGGAGTAGATCCACTTCGACAGCACCACCTTCTGCTGGTTGCCGCCGGAGAGGTTGCCGACGGTCTGCATGACCGTGGGCGTCTTGATGTTCATCGAGCCGCGGTACTCCTCCGCGACCTTGATCTCCTTGTTACCGTTCACCCAACCGCGCTTCGACAGCTTGAACAGCGCGGCCGAGGAGATGTTGCGGCGGACGTCGTCGATCAGGTTGAGCCCGTAGCGCTTCCGGTCCTCGGTGGCGTAGGCGAGTCCGTGCTTGATCGCCGACGAGACGTCGGTGATGTGCACCTCCTCGCCGTGCATGAAGACCTTGCCCGTGATGTCGCGGCCGTACGAGCGGCCGAACAGGCTCATCGCCAGCTCGGTGCGCCCCGCGCCCATGACGCCGGCGATGCCGACCACCTCGCCCTTGCGGACGCTGAAGTTGGCGTTCTCCACGACGATGCGGCCCGGCTGGGTCGGGTGGTAGACGTTCCAGTCCTCGACCCGCATGACCTCCTCGCCGATCACGTGCTCACGGCTCGGGTAGCGGTTCGTGAGGTCGCGTCCGACCATGCCGCGGATGATGCGGTCCTGGATGCCGGCGTCGCGGGTCATCTCGAAGGTCTCGATCGTGTGACCGTCGCGGATGATCGTGGTCCGGTCGCAGATCTCGGCGATCTCGTTGAGCTTGTGCGAGATCATGATCGACGTGATGCCCTGCTCCTCCTTGAGGACGCGCAGGAGCTGGAGCAGGTGCTCCGAGTCGTCGTCGTTCAGGGCGGCGGTGGGCTCGTCGAGGATGAGGAGCCGCACGTCCTTGGACAGCGCCTTCGCGATCTCGATGAGCTGCTGCTTGCCGACGCCGAGCTGGTTGACCGGGGTGATCGGGTTCTCCTTGAGCCCCACCCGGTCGAGCAGCTTCATGGCCTCGTGATTGGTGACGTTCCAGTCGATCATGCCGTTCTTGCCGCGGCGCTCGTTGCCGAGGAAGATGTTCTCCGCCACCGACAGGTAGGGGATCAGCGCCAGCTCCTGGTGGATGATGACGATGCCCTTCTCCTCGGAGTCGGGGATCGAGTGGAACTGCTGGACCTCGCCGTCGAAGACGATGTCGCCCTCGTAGGTGCCGTACGTGTAGACGCCGGAGAGGACCTTCATCAGCGTGGACTTGCCGGCGCCGTTCTCGCCGCAGATGCCATGGATCTCGCCGTCGAACACGCTGAGCTCGACGTCGGACAGCGCCTTGACGCCCGGGAAGGTCTTCGTGATCTTCCGCATCTCAAGGATGTGCTCGGCCATGTCTCACCTCCTGGGTGTGAGAGGGGGTTGGAGGGAGGGGGTGATGCCGGCCCCGTGAGGGGCCGGCATCACCGATGGATCAGGAGGCCTGGCCGGAGGCGACCTCGTCCTCGGTCCAGTAGCCGGAGTCGATCAGCAGCTCCTGGATGTTGTCGGCGTACACGATGTCCGACTCGAGCAGGTACGACGGCACGATCTTCACGCCGTTGTCGTAGTCCGTGGTGTTGTTCGCCTCGGGCTCCTCACCGTTCAGGTACGCGATGGCGGCCGTGACCGACTGCTCCGCGAGCTTGCGGGTGTCCTTGAAGATCGTCGAGAACTGGACGTCGTCGGCGATCAGCTTGACGGACGCGATCTCGGCGTCCTGGCCGGTCACGATCGGCATGCCCTCGGCGATGGTGGCGGGGTAGCCACCCGTGAACTCGAGCGCGTTGAGGATGCCTCGCGACAGGCCGTCGTAGGGCGACAGCACGCCGTCGAGCGTGGTGTCGGTGCCCACGTAGGTGGCCGTGAGGATGTCCTCCATGCGCTTCTGAGCGGTCTCCTGCAGCCAGCGCAGCGTGGCGACCTGGTCGAAGGCGGTCTGGCCCGACGGCACGGACAGGACGCCCGAGTCGATGTAGGGCTGGAGCACCGACATCGCGCCGTTGAAGAAGAATCCGGCGTTGTTGTCGTCGGGCGAACCGGCGAACAGCTCGATGTTGTACGGGCCCTCGTCACCGGTCTCGTTCAGGTCCTTGTCGAGGACGCCGAGGCCCACGAGCAGCGAGCTCGCCTGCTGCACGCCGACCTCGAAGTTGTCGAAGCTGACGTAGAAGTCGACGTTCTCGGTCTCGTTGATCAGGCGGTCGTACGAGATGATCGGGATGCCGGCCTCCGCCGCCGCGGCCAGCTGGCCGGAGAGCGTGGTGCCGTCGATCGAGGCCACGATCAGCGCGTCGGCGCCGTTGGTGATCATGTTGTCGATCTGCTGCTGCTGCGTCGGGATGTCGTCGGCCGCGAACTGCAGGTCGACCTCGTAGCCGGCCGCCTCGAGACCCGACTTGACGGCGTCACCGTCAGCGATCCAACGCTCCGAGGTCTCGGTCGGCATCGCGACGCCGATGAGGCCACCCTCGGTCATCTCGCCGCCGTCACCACCGCCGGTGCTGTCGGTCTCGCTGCCCGCGCCGCCGCCGGAGCAGGCCGCCAGGGTGAACGCGAGCGCCGCGCCGGCACCCGCAGCCAGGAACTTCCTGAACTTCATATCTCCTCCTCGAGATACCGGTCAGCGCCGTCGCCGACCGTGCGGTCCCATATTTGTTTGCGTTCACACATCGCGTCAAACGTCCGGAATCACGATGTGGTTACACGACCATCAACGGTTGAATTAAATATGTCTACCAGGGATTTCGGTTGCGACTGGGAGCGCTCACAGATCTATTTGGCACCTGACTCGTACTGTCTTCAACGTTGTAATGGGAGCGCGGCGCGCGGAGGCGGGCCTCGCCCGGGTCGCTCCGTCGGCCCCGGCCGCGCGGGCGTACGGGGCGATCCGGGCCGCGCCGCGGCGTCCAGCCGAGTGCCTCGTCGGGCCGTCCGCACTGTCGCCGCAACGCACCAAAAGGGGGGTCGCTCGCTTGCGTGGCGGCGCGACCCGAGGATCGCGCACGGCGGCACCCCGCACCGCCAGGTCCCGCCCCGGGATCGCGCCCGGCTGCACCCCCGCACCGCCAGGTCCCGTCCCGTCCGCGCCCCCCCACCACGTCCGCCCCGCCGCGCGCTGATCGCCGAGATGGACGATGGGTGCCCGAAACCGCGGTGTTTCGGGCACCCATCGTCCATTTCGCCCAGAGGCGCGGTCAGAGGCGCCAGCGAGAGCGGTCGCCCACGCACCGTCCATCTCGGCAGGGCGCGGTCACCCGCGCATCGTCCACCCGCGCCAGACGCCGGACGGCCCGACCGCGCTGAGCGCGATCGGGCCGTCCAGGGAGGAGGCGGACGGCGGTCGGCCGTCCGGGCAGAAGGGAGGTCAGCGACCGCCCATGGAGTAGTACGCGTTGTTCCAGCGGATCTGCTGCTCGAATCCCTCGTACGTGGTGTCCTCGTCGATGACGAGCAGCTCGATGCCGACCATCTTCGCGAAGTCCTTGATCACATCGACGCCGATCTGCGTCGACATCGCCGTGTGGTGCGCTCCCCCGGTCTGCAGCCACGACGCGACCGCCGTGGTGAAGTCGGGGCGGGGCTTCCACACCGCGTGCCCGACCGGCAGGTTCGGCATCGGCTCGGGGAGGTCCACGTTGTCGACCACGTTCGCCACCAGGCGGAAGCGGTCGCGCATGTCGGACAGCGCCACCACGACGGCCGGTCCGGCGTCGGCGGTGAAGACCAGGCGGACCGGGTCCTCCTTGCCTCCGATGCCGAGCGGGTGGATCTCGAGGCGGGCCTTCTTCGAGGACAGCGCCGGGTTGACCTCGAGCATGTGCGCGCCGAGCGACAGCTCCTCGCCGGGCACCAGGTGGTACGTGTAGTCCTCCATGAGCGAGGAGCCGCCGGGCAGGCCCGCGCCCATCACGGCGCACAGGTGCACCAGGATCGCGGTCTTCCAGTCGCCCTCGGCGCCGAAGCCGTAGCCGTCGGCCATGAGGCGCTGCACGGCGAGGCCGGGCAGCTGCTTGAGCTCGCCCAGGTCCTCGAAGGTGTCGGTGAAGGCCTGGAAGCCCCCCTCCACCAGGAAGGAGCGGAGCGCGACCTCGATGGCCGCCGCGTCCCGCAGCGACTGGTGGCGCTCGGCGCCGGGCAGCAGCTCGGGGACCACCTCGTACTCCGCGAGGTACACGTCGATGAGCGCGTCGACCTCGGCGTCGGTGACCTCGGCGACCTTGGCCGCGAGCTCGTTGATGCCCCAGGTGTTGATCTGGGCGCCCAGCTTGACCTCGGCCTCGGTCTTGTCTCCCTCGGTGACGGCGACGAACCGCATGTTGTCGCCGAAGCGCGCGACCTTGAGGTTCTTGGCGGCGGCGCGGCCGGCGGCGGCGCGCGACCACACCGCGATGCGCTCGGACACGGCCGGGGTCGACGGGTGGCCCACCACCGTGGTGCGGGGCACCCCGAGGCGCGACTCGATGTACGCGTACTCGCGGTCACCATGCGCGGCCTGGTTGAGGTTCATGAAGTCGAAGTCGATGGTCGCCCACGGCAGCTCGCGGTTCGCCTGCGTGGCGAGGTGCAGCAGCGGCTTCTGCAGCGCGTTGAGGCCCGAGATCCACATCTTCGCGGGAGAGAAGGTGTGCATCCAGGTGATGACGCCGATGACCTTGGGGTCGGCGTTGGCCGCCATGATCGTGTCCAGGATCTCGTCGCGCGACTTCACGACGGGCTTCCACACCAGCGACACCGGGATCGCTCCGGACGCCTTCAGCGTCTCGACCACCTCGGTGGACTGGTCGGCCACCTGCTTGAGGACCTCGTCGCCGTAGAGGGTCTGGGATCCGGTGAGGAACCAGACCTCGTAGTCGGCGAGGTTGGGAACGATGCTGGTCACGCGATGCCTCCCTGCGGCTTCTGTCCGTAGACGTTCTGGTAGCGGTCGAAGAGGGCGTCGATCTTGCCCTCGGGGATGTCGACCAGCGCGCCGCCCTGGCGCGCGATGTGGGTGGTCTTGGCGACGTCCTCGCACATGACCGCGGCCTTGACGGCGTCGCGCGCGTCCTTGCCGATGGTGAAGACGCCGTGGTTGGCCATGAGCACCGCACGCGAGCGGTGGCCCTCGAGCGTGGCCACGATCCCGCGGCCGATCGAGTCGTCGCCGATGATCGCGAACGGGCCCACCGGGATCTCGCCGCCGAACTCGTCGGCCATGCCGGTGATGTGGCACGGGATGGGCTCGTTGCGGGCCGCCCACGCGGTGGCGTAGGTGGAGTGGGTGTGGACCACACCGCCCACGTGCGGCATCGCGCGGTACACGTACGCGTGCGCGGCCGTGTCGGACGACGGGTTGTTCTCCGAACCCGCCGAGCCCGGGACCACGGTGCCGTCGAGATCGCACAGGATCATGTTGTCCGGCGTCAGGTCGTCGTAGTCGACGCCCGACGGCTTGATGACGAAGTGCTGGGTGCCGGGCACCCGCTCCGAGACGTTGCCGCCGGTCCAGACGACGAGCCCGTAGCGGGTGAGCTCGCCGTGCAGCTTGGCGACCCTCTCCCGGCTGCGCCGGATCGCCTGGACCTGGTCGGTGGTGAAGCTGGTCACGGTGGTGACTCCTTCCGATGGGTGCCTGAGCGCCGCGGGGCCACCGGACCGGGTGGTTCGTCCGAGGGTGCTGGCCCCGTTGCCGCGTGGTGTGTGACGAGTGCTTTAACGTTAACATGCCCGGCCGCCGCACGCGTCCAGGTCGATGGTCCCGGCCCGGCCACGTCGCCGTCCGTCCCCTCCCACGCTAGCCGACGCGGAGGCCCCGGGCAGGGTCGCAGAGGGACGATGCGGGCACGGGTCGCGCTCCGCGCCGGACGATGCGGGACGTCCGGCGGACGGGCCGGCTCAGGCCGGCGCGGGTCCGGTGGAGGCGCGCACGACGAGCCACGGCTCGACCGGCGCCGGGGCCGACGGCGGCTCGCCGTTCATCGCGCCGATGAGCAGCGCGACGGCACGCAGGCCGACCTCCGTGAAGTCCTGATGCACCGTCGTGAGGCCCGGGTGGGAGTAGGCCGCCTCCGGGACGTCGTCGAAGCCCACCACGGAGATGTCGCGAGGCACCTCGAGCCCGCGCTCCTCGAGCGCGTGGATGGCCCCCACGGCCATCGGGTCGTTCGCGCAGAACAGCGCCGTCACGCCCTCCTCCACCGCGAGCCCCGCGCGGTAGCCCGCGTCGGCGCTCCAGTCGCCCTCGAGGATCGGCAGGCGCTCGAGGCCGTGCTCGTCGAGGAACGCGGTGAACGTGTCGCGCCGCAGCTGGGCCTCGGTCAGGCCGGTGATGCCGGTGATGTGCTGGAAGCGACGGTGCCCGAGCTCGTAGAGGTGGTCGAGCGCGAGCCGCGTGCCGGCCACCTGGTCGACGGCGACCGACCGCTCGCCGTGGGAGTTGCCGGTGAGCGCGAACAGCACGGGGACGTCGGTGGTCTCGTCCACCGCGTCGAGCATGGCGGGGTGCTGCGCCATCACCACGAGCGCGTCGACCGATCGCGCCAGCAGGAAGTCGAGCGCCTGGCCCATCGACTCCGCGTCCCACGAGGCCGTGGTGACCAGCGGCTTGAACCCCGCCCGCTTGGCGGCGTGCTCGATCGCGTACAGCGTGCTGGTGGGGCCGAAGTGGGGCACCTCCGGCATGATCACGCCGATCACCTCGGAGCGACCCGTCGCGAGCGCCCGCGCCGCCATGTTGCGGCGGTAGCCGAGCTCGCGGATCGCCTCGAGCACCTTCTCGCGCGTCTCCGGGCGGATGCCGGGGAAGTCGTTGAGCACGCGGGAGACGGTCTGGTGGGACACGCCCGCGCGCGCCGCGACGTCGTGCATGCTCGGGCCGCGAGAACCCTTGGCCACGTTCTACCTCCACACCCGCGTGCCTGCCGCCGGCGGCGCACGCCGCGGGCGGACCCTGCCCCGGCCTCAGAGTAGCCCACGCGGGGCCCTCGCCCGATGACCCTCAGGACCCATGCACGCCCGGCGGCGCGGCGTGCCCGGGATCGCGACGGGGCCTACGTCCCGTTCCGCCTCGGCGCCTCGCGCGCTAGTATGTTTACGCAAACATTTCGACCCCCGACCGCTGCCACGCGCCGCGCGTCACGCCCCCGCGCATGGAAGCATGGGAGGCATGGCGGCGGATCCGCTCCGCCGCCCGCCCCACCCAGGAGGAACCGTGATCGACATCCCCTCGCCCGAGTCCACCGCCGCCGCGTTCGCGGACGTGCACGGCGCCCGCCCCGTGGGCGTCTGGTCGGCCCCGGGCCGCGTCAACCTCATCGGCGAGCACACCGACTACAACGACGGGCTCGTGTTCCCCTTCGCGATCGAGCGCCGCACCTGGGCGGCGGTCTCGCCCCGCCAGGACCGCATCGTCTCGGTGCGCTCGGGCGCGATGCCCGACGCCGCCGAGGCCTCCCTCGACGCGCTGGGCCCGGAGCACGTCGACGGCTGGTCGGCCTACGTCTTCGGCGTGCTGTGGGCGATGGGCGAGCGGGGGGTCGACCTCACGGGCCGCACCGGCTTCGACATCCTCCTCACCTCCGACGTCCCGCTGGGCGCGGGGCTCTCGTCCTCAGCCGCGATCGAGTGCGCCGTCGCGCTCGCCGTGAACGACCTCTGGGAGCTGGGCCTCAGCCGCCGCGAGCTCATCTACATCTGCCAGCTCGCGGAGAACGGCGCCGTGGGCGCCCCCACCGGAAACATGGACCAGACCGCCTCGCTCATGGGCGTCGCGGGCCACGGCGTGCTCATCGACGTGCGCGCCGAGACCGCGGATCCGGTCGCGCTGCACTTCGGCGACGAGGACCTCGAGCTGCTGGTCATCGACACGCGCGTCCACCACGAGCACGCCACCGGCGGCTACGGCGAGCGCCGCCGTTCCTGCGAGGACGGCGCCTCCGCGATGGGCGTCGGCTCGCTGCGCGACCTCACCGAGGGCGACCTGCCCCGGGCCGCGGAGGTGCTGGACGACGTGACCTTCCGCCGCGTCAAGCACGTGGTGACCGAGAACGCTCGCGTCGCGCGCACCGCCGAGGTGGTCGCGAAGGACGGCCCGCGCGCGATCGGCGACCTGCTGGTCGCGTCCCACGCCTCGATGCGCGACGACTTCGAGATCTCCGTGCCCGAGCTCGACCTCGCGGTCGAGACCGCCCTCGCCAACGGCGCGATCGGCGCCCGCATGACCGGCGGCGGCTTCGGCGGCGCCGCGATCGCGCTCATCGACGCCAACCGCGCAGAGGAGGTCGGCCACGCGGTCGAGCAGGCCTTCGCCGACGCCGGGTTCACCGCACCTATCGTGTTCGTGGTGAACCCGTCGGACGGCGCGCACCGCGACCTCTGACGCCCCGCTCGCAGCGGACCCTCGCATCGTCCCCCGACCCTCGCATCGTCCCCCAGAAGGAGAACCCATGTCCTGGATGGTCACCGGCGGCGCCGGCTACATCGGCTCGCACGTGGTCCGCGCCCTCATCGATGCGGGCATCGCGCCCGTGGTGCTCGACGACCTGTCGAGCGGCATCGAGAGCTTCGTCCCCGACGACGTGCCGTTCGTGCGCGCCTCGATCCTCGACACCGCCGCCGTGACCGCGGCGCTCGTCGAGCACGGCGTCGTCGGGGTCATCCACTGCGCCGGGTACAAGTACGCCGGCGAGTCCGTGAAGCTGCCGGTCCACACCTACCGCCAGAACGTCGAGGGCACCGGCTGCCTGCTCGACGCGATGGCGGCCGCGGGCGTCACGTCGCTCGTGTTCTCCTCCTCCGCAGGCGCGTACGGGACCCCGCCCACCGAGATCGTCACCGAGGAGACGCCCACCTCGCCCGAGTCGCCCTACGGCGAGACCAAGCTGATCGGCGAGTGGCTCATCCGGGACCAGATGCGCGCCACCGCGATGGCCGGCGCCCCGCTGACGGCCACCAACCTGCGCTACTTCAACGTGGTCGGGTCCGGGTACGCGGACATCTACGACGCCTCGCCTCACAACCTGTTCCCCAAGGTGTTCAGCGCGATCCAGGCCGGCCGGGCGCCCCAGATCAACGGCACCGACTACCCCACGCCCGACGGCACGTGCATCCGCGACTACGTCCATGTCAGCGACCTCGCGGCCGCGCACGTGGTGGCCGCGCAGCGCCTCGACGCGGGCGAGCCGGTCGAGTTCGTCTACAACCTCGGCTCGGGCGCCGGGACGTCCGTCAAGGAGATCGTCGACGCGATCATCGCGGCGACCGGCTGCGAGCAGGAGGCCGTGATCGGCCCCCGCCGCGCGGGTGACCCGGCGATCATCGTCGCGACGGGCGAGCTCGCGGCGCGGGATCTCGGCTGGGCGAACCGGCACACCGTGACGCAGATGGTCGAGTCGGCCTGGGCGGCGCACCCGAAGGGTTGAGCGCCCCCTCCCCTCGGCACCCTCCCCCGTCGGATCGCTCCGCACGGAGGCGCGCGGCGCGGAGCGGGACCTCCGGCCCCGCCCGACTCGCGGGGCCGGCGCTAGGTTCGCCCCAGGCGGGCACGGTCGTGCAGCCGGTGGAGCGCACCGCGAAGGAGCCGTGATGGCACTGATGTCCTGGACCCTGCATGGCGACGGGAGGTCGGTGTCCCCCGGCGCGACCGTCGCGCCGCGCGAGCGGCTGAGCTGGCCGCGCACCATCGGGATCGGCGCCCAGCACGTGCTGGCGATGTTCGGCGCCACCTTCCTGGTGCCCGTGCTCACGGGCTTCCCGCCGAGCACCACCCTGTTCTTCTCCGCGATCGGCACGGTGCTGTTCCTGCTCGTCACCGGCAACCGCCTCCCCAGCTACCTGGGGTCGAGCTTCGCGTTCATCGCCCCGATCGGCGTCGCGATGGCGTCCGGCGGCATGGGAGTCGCGATGGGCGGCATCGTCATGACCGGGGTGCTGCTCGCGGTGGTCGGCGTGGTGGTGCACCTGGCCGGCACCCGGTGGATCGAGGTGACGATGCCCCCCGTGGTCACCGGATCGATCGTCATGCTCATCGGGCTCAACCTCGCCGGCACCGCGAAGGCCATGTTCGGCTCGTCCCCCGTCACCGCCCTGGTCTCCGCGCTGTCCGTGCTGGTGATCACCGTCGCGTTCCGCGGCATCCTGGGCCGTCTGTCGATCCTCCTGGGCGCGGTCGTCGGCGGGATCGTCGCGGCGATCCGCGGCGAGTACGACCTCTCCGCCGTGAAGGACGCCGCCTGGTTCGGCCTCCCCGAGCTCCACACGCCCCGGTTCGACCTCACCGTGCTCGCGGTGTTCGTGCCGGTGGTGCTGGTGCTGGTCGCGGAGAACATCGGCCACGTGAAGTCCGTCGCCGCGATGACCGGCGACAACCTCGACCCCGTCACCGGCCGCGCACTCCTGGCGGACGGCCTCGCCACCACCGTCGCGGGCCTCGGCGGCGGCTCCGGCACCACGACCTACGCCGAGAACATCGGCGTCATGGCCGCGACCCGCGTCTACTCGACCGCCGCCTACTGGGTGGCGGCCGCCTTCGCGATGCTCCTCTCCCTCAGCCCCAAGTTCGGCGCCCTGATCGCGGCCACCCCCGGCGGCGTCCTCGGCGGGCTCGCGCTGGTGCTCTTCGGCATGATCGCGGTTCTGGGGGCCCGCATCTGGGTGCAGGGCAACGTCGACTTCGGCAACCCCGTCACCCTCATGCCCGCAGGCATCGCGCTGATCGTGGGCGCCGCGAACTTCGTCTGGGTGGCGGGCGACATGACCTTCGAGGGCATCGCGCTGGGCACCGCGGCCGCCCTGGTGACCTACCACCTGATGGCGCTCGTCGCGCGCTGGCGCGGGGCCGCGCGCTGACGCGAGGACGATGCGGGGGTGCCGTCCGCGCGGACGGCTCCCCCGCATCGTCCCGTCACACGTGCGCGCCGCGGCTCGCGCGGGCGAGGCCGCCCAGCCAGGCGGCGGACGGCTTGGACGACCGCGCGAAGCTCACCGGATCCACCTCGACCAGGCCGAAGGTGGGCTCGAAGCCCAGGGCCCACTCGAAGTTGTCCAGCAGGCTCCAGGCGAAGAAGCCGCGGACGTCGACGCCGTCGTCCATCGCCGCGCGCAACGACCGCAGGGACCGGGAGTAGTACTCGATCCGCTCGGCGTCCTCCGCGGCCGCCACACCGTTCTCCGTGACGATCACCGGGACGCGCGCGACCTCCGCCGCCACCCTCACCGAGGCGCCCAGCGCCTCGGGGGTGAAGGGCCAGCCCATCTGGGTGACCCGCTCACCGGACGGCAGCGGCAGCTCGGCGCCGTCGGGGCCGACGTGCTCCGTGAAGTAGGTCTGGACCCCGATGTAGTCGTCGTCCCGGGCCGCGTCGAGGTACTGGCCGGCCGTGAGCCAGCCGAGCTCGCCGCGCGGGCCGTCGGGGCGCAGGTCGGTGACCCGCTCGCCGGGGCTCGTGAGGTCGCCGTCCGCGTGCAGGACCGTGTCCGGCAGCGCCAGCGTGAGGCCGACGGGGAAGTCCCCGGGCCCGGCGCGCAACGCCTCGCGCGCCGCCAGGTGGCCGAGCAGCAGGTGGCGAGACGCCTGGCGGAAGCCCTCCCAGTCGTGCGGCCGGCCCGGCGGGAACTGGCCGCCGATGTAGCCCGCGTGCGCCACCACGTTCGGCTCGTTGAGGGTGGCCGCCATGTCGATCTGATCGCCCAGGTGCTGGGCCGCGATGTCGGCGAAGCGCTGGAAGCGCTCGACCACCAGCGGGTTCGACCATCCGCCCTGCGCGGCCATCCACCGCGGCGTCGTGAAGTGGTGCAGGGTCACCGAGGCCCGGAGCCCCAGCTCGTGCGCCGCGAGCAGGATCGCGCGGTAGTGCTCGAGGGCGGCGATCGAGAACTCGCCCTCCGCCGGCTCGATCCGGCTCCACTCCAGCGAGAAGCGGTAGGCGTCGAGCCCGATCGCCTTGACCAGCTCGAGGTCCTCGAACCAGCGATGCCACGAGTCGCACGCGTCGCCGCTGGACTCGCGGGTGCCGCTGCCGGGGGTGTGCTCCCAGTCCCACCAGTCGTTGCCCACGTTGCCGCCCTCGATCTGGTGGGCGGCCGTCGCGGTGCCCCACACCCAGCCGGCGGGGACGGGGCCGAAGTCCTGCAGGGTGTCGCCGGCGCCGGCCGGCTCCGTGTGGTCCATGGTCCGCTCCTTCGCGTCCGGTCCTGTCCTTCAGGCTATCCCCGGACGAGCGGCCCGTCCTGGCCGGTCAACCCCAGCCGAGCTCGTGCAGGCGGTCGTCGTCGATGCCGAAGTGATGGGCGATCTCGTGGACCACGGTGATCGCGATCTCCTCGCGCAGCTCCTCCTCGGACTCGCACATGCGCTGCAGCGGGCCCCGGTAGATGAGGATGCGGTCCGGCAGGTCGCCGCCCCACATGTCCCCGCGGTCCGTGAGCGCGATGCCGTCGTACAGCCCCAGCAGCTCCGGGTCGTCGCCCTCGGGCTCCTCCTCGACCAGGATCACGCAGTTGTCGACCATGTCGAGCAGCCGGTCGGGGATGGAGTCGAGCGCGTCGTCGACGGCGGACTCGAAGTCCTCCAGGCTCATCTGCACCATGCGACCAGGGTGCCATGCGGTCCTGCGTGTCCCGTGGGGCACGCGCAGGCCCCGAGAGCAGTCCTGAGCGTCCCGGCGGGAGCGGGAGACGAGGCGCGGACGAGGCGCGGGCCCGGGGTCCGACGATGCGGCGCGGGCGGCGTGGGGCCGGATTCGCTTTTTCCCTGCGTTGCCCCTATGATTCTCTAGGTCTTGACGCACGGACACCTTGCGTGGGACGAGCCCTCATCGTCTAGCGGCCTAGGACGCCGCCCTTTCACGGCGGTAGCACGGGTTCGAATCCCGTTGGGGGTACGGAGTCGGTCCGTGGATGGTCTAAACTTCATACGTCTTGCTCGCATCTGCGAGATTCACAAGGCCCTGTAGCGCAGTTGGTTAGCGCGCCGCCCTGTCACGGCGGAGGTCGCGGGTTCAAGTCCCGTCAGGGTCGCGGTACGCGAGCCCCTCACCCGAGGGGCTTTCGTCTCAGTGGGGGGACGCCCCTGCGCCAGGCTCTGTAGCTCAGTTGGTAGAGCGCACGACTGAAAATCGTGAGGTCACGGGATCGACGCCCGTCGGAGCCACCACCACGACGGCCCCCGGAGGATCACCTCCGGGGGCCGTCGTCGTTCCCGCCCGCGCCGCGCCAACATTTGCGTCGGTGCCGCACTTAGCGCTTGACTAGGCAGGACTCTTCGAGGAGGTTCCGCATGCCTGACAACTTCGGCCGCTACTTCGTGAACGCCATCGTCGCGGGCCTCGTGGGCCGCATCATCGGCGTCGTCAAGACCGAGTACGAGCGCGCGAAGGTCGAGACCGCCGCCAAGCTCAAGGGCATCGGCATCGGCGTCGGCCTGCTCGTCGCCGCCGCCGCGATCGGCTTCTTCCTCCTGGGCGTCCTGATCACGGCGGCGATCCTCGGGCTCGCCACCGTGTGGCCCGCCTGGCTCGCCGCGCTCACCGTCGGCGGCGCGATGCTGCTGATCATCCTGATCCTCGCCGGGATCGGCGCCAGCATGATCAAGAAGAACAAGGATCTGACGCCGCAGCAGTCGATCGACAACATCAAGGCCGCGCTGCCGCTCGTCGACTGACGGACCCTACGGCCGGTCGTCGGCGACCGCAGCGACGGCGGCTCCCTGACCCGACGGCCTCGCCCGCGGCGCCCGCTGCGCGAGCCAGACGCCGCCGAGCACGACCGCGGCGCCCACCGGCTCGTGCCACAGCAGCTCCTCGTGGAGCACGAGCACGCCGAGCGTGGTCGCCACCACCGGCACCACGTAGGTGACCGACGCGGCCGTGGTCGCCCCGGCGAGCTTCACCACGCGCCAGAACAGCACGTACGTGAAGCTCGTGCCGAGCACGCCGAGCGCCAGCAGCCCCCACAGCACCTCCGACGAGACGTCGAGGGTCCCCGGCGCGGGCGCGGGCGAGATCAGCGCCACCGGCAGCAGCATGAGCGCGGACACCGCCATCTGGACCGCCGAGAGCGCGGTCGGTCCCTCCGAGACGCGGGCGAGCAGCCTGCGGGACAGGGTCGAGCCGATGCCGTAGCACGCGGTCGCGCCGAGCATCAGCGCCGCTCCCAGCAACGGCACCCCGTCGATGTTCCACGCGCCCAGCAGGACCGCGATGCCGCCGGCGCCGATCAGCAGGCCGACCACCTGGGCCCGGGATGCCCGCTCATGAGGGATGAGCAGCGCGACGAACAGCGCCGTCCACAGCGGCGTGGTCGCGTTGAGCAGGCTCGCGAGGATCGAGGTGATGTGCTGCTGCGCGAGCGGAATCAGCACGAACGGGACCACCGACATGCCGATCGCGACCACCGCGATCGCCCCCACGTCGCGCCCCGTGAGCCGGGGCCGGCGCCGGGTCACCAGCAGCATCAGCCACAGCACCACCGCGCCGATGAGCACGCGCCCGAAGCCCACCTGCGACGGCGCGAGGCCGCGCAGCGCGATCGAGATGAAGAGGAAGCTGGAGCCCCAGGTCAGCGCCGCGACGACGAACGCGGGCAGCCACGCCCGCGCGGGTGCCGCGGTCACCGTCGCGCTCCCGCGGCGCGGGGCGCCTCGAGCGCGAGCATCGCCTCCCGGAGCCCGGATCGGAAGCCGGCGTCGCGGCCGGGACCCGCGGCGGAGACGATGCGGTGGCAGGGCACGAACGGGAAGATCGCGGTGCGCGCGCACGCCGTGCCGACCGCGCGCGCGGCGCGGGGCCGGCCCGCGAGCCGGGCGATCTCGCCGTAGGTCGCGGTGGAGCCCGCCGGCACCTCGCGCACGAGCGACCACACCTCCTGCGAGAACGGTCCCCCGTCCTGCGCGACGGGCACCGTCGCGAGCGCGTCGCCGTCCCCGGCGAGCCACGCGTCGACGGCCGCAGCCGCCACGGGGATCGCGCCGGTCCGCACCCCCCGGGACGTCAGCCGGGCGGGCAGCCAGGCGAGCACCTCGGCACGGGCGCCGAAGCCCGCGGCGCGCACCGCATCGTCCTCAGGACACGCGACGACGTGGAGGTTGCCGAACGGCGTGTCGATCGCGCACGCGATCAACGGGGGGACGGACATGGGAGCAGGCTACGCCCCAGGTCCGACGCGCGGGCACCGGGTCCGTGAGGGGGGCCGACCGCACCTCAGCGTGCGGATCGGCCCGGATGGACCGGTGAGGTCAGCGCCCCTCCTGGGCGGCGGCGAGGAGCGCCTGCACCTCGGCCTCGCGGAAGCGGCGGTGGCCGCCCAGCGTACGGATGGAGGAGAGCTTGCCGACCTTCGCCCAACGCGTGACCGTCTTGGGGTCGACGCGGAAGATCGCGGCCACCTCCGACGGGGTCAGCAGCTTCTCGGGCTCGTGGACGGTCTCAGTCATGTTCGTCATCCCTCAGTCGATGTGACGTCCGCCCCGGGGGAGGGCGGGCTGCAAGGTGAGAGCCTCAGCAGTACCGATTATGACGCGGTTCCACGCAGATTTCCGTTATATGCGATTTATGTCACATTCGTGTCGTGTGAACGTGTCCACGTGCGTGCCGCGATACCGACCCGGGCATGGGCGGGAGGAGGTCGCGAGGGGTGCGGGGGAGGTTGTAAAGTAGGGCAGGACTCATGACGCGGGGCCCGCGAGACACGCGCGCCCGCCGCGAGCGGAAGGGACGGCGACATGGGGCGGGGCCGTCAGAAGGCAAAGGACGCGAAGATCGCACGCCAGCTCAAGTACACGCAGCACGGTGCTGACCTGCGTGACCTGGAGCGTGAGCTGATCTCGCGCGACGCCGCCAAGCCGTCCGACGAAGGCGAGGAGTACTACGACCGCTGGGCCGAGGACGAGGACTGACCTCGTCGAGCCCGCCGCTCGACTCCCGCATCACCCCAGCCGTGCACGCGCCGGCCCCACGCCCGTGACCGGGCGCGTCGGAGCGCGGCCTCAGGCCCGGTAGGCCCCCGACAGCAGCACCGAGCCACCGTCGACGCCCTTGGCGCCGCGCACCACGTCGGGGCCGACCGGCAGCGCCGGGTCCTGCACCACGCTGCCGAGCGTCCAGGCGGGCACGCCGGCCGCGGCGGACGATGCGATGAGGGCGTCGGCGTCGTCCGGCGCCACCACGGCGACCATGCCGACCCCCATGTTGAGCGTCGACTCCAGGTCGTTCCACGGCACCGCGCCCGCGCCCTGGACCACCGAGAAGACGGCGGGCAGGTCCCAGGCGTCGCGCGCCACCGTCGCCGCGAGCCCGCGCGGGAGCACGCGCGCGAGGTTCGCCGCGAGGCCGCCGCCGGTCACGTGCGAGAACGCGCGCAGGCCCGGGACGGAGGCCGCCAGGTCGACGCAGAGGCGCGAGTAGATGCGGGTCGGCTCGAGGAGCTCCTCGCCCACCGTGCGGCCGAGCTCGGGGATCGTGGTCGACAGCTCCCAGCCCGCGTGGCGGACCACGGAGCGGACCAGCGAGTAGCCGTTGGAGTGAAGGCCCGAGGAGGCCATGGCCACGACCACGTCGCCGGCGGCCACGCGCTCCGGGCCCAGCAGGGCCGAGGCCTCGACCACGCCGATCGCGGCGCCGGCGACGTCGTAGTCGTCGGGCTCCATGACGCCGGGGTGCTCGGCGGTCTCGCCGCCCACCAGCGCGACGCCGGCCATCTCGCAGCCCTCGGCGATGCCGCGGACGATGTCGGCGATGCGCTCGGGCACCACCTTGCCGCACGCGATGTAGTCGGTCATGACCAGCGGCTTCGCGCCGCACACGACGATGTCGTCGACCACCATCGCGACCAGGTCCTGGCCGATCGTGTCGTGGACGTCGAGGGCGCGCGCGATCACGATCTTGGTGCCGACGCCGTCCGTGGACGACGCGAGCAGCGGCCGCTCGTAGGACAGCAGCGCGGAGGCGTCGAACAGGCCGGCGAAGGCCCCCACGCCCCCGAGCACCTCGGGTCCGTGGGTCTTGGCGACCGCCGCCTTCATCATCTCGACGGCCTTGTCCCCGGCCTCGGTGTCGACGCCGGCGGCGGCGTAGGTGATGCCCTCGGTCTCGGTCATGGTTCAGGCCTCCGCGGGCTGGCTCAGGAGCAGGTGACGGGCGGCGACGGGCGGCTCGACGGGGTAGGTCCCGGTGAAGCACGCGGTGCACAGGCGCGACTCGGCCTGCTCGGTCGCCGCGAGCATGCCCTCGAGCGAGATGTGCCCCAGGGAGTCGGCGCCGATCGACCGGCGCACCTCCTCCATGGTGTGCCCCACGGCGGCGAGCTCGTCCCGCGTCGGGAAGTCGATGCCGTAGAAGCACGGCCACTGGACCGGCGGCGAGGAGATGCGCACGTGCACCTCGGCCGCGCCGGCCTCGCGCAGCATCGCGACCAGCGCGCGCTGGGTGTTGCCGCGCACGATCGAGTCGTCGACCACCACGAGGCGCTTGCCGGCGATGACCTCGCGCAGCGGGTTGAGCTTGAGGCGGATGCCCAGCTGGCGCAGCGTCTGCGAGGGCTGGATGAAGGTGCGTCCCACGTACGAGTTCTTCACCAGGCCCTGCGCGAACGGGATGCCGGAGCCCTGCGCGTAGCCGACCGCGGCCGGGGTCCCCGACTCGGGGACCGGGATCACCAGGTCCGCCTCGACGGGGTGCTCCTTCGCGAGCGCGCGGCCCATCTCGAGGCGCGCCATCTGCACGGAGCGGCCGGCGATGGTCGTGTCGGGGCGGGCGAGGTAGACGTACTCGAAGATGCAGCCCTTGGGGTCGGCCTCCGCGAAGCGGCGCGACCGGACCCCGGACTCGTCGATGATCAGCATCTCGCCGGGCTCGACCTCGCGCTCCTGGCGGGCGCCCACGATGTCCAGCGCCGCGGTCTCGGACGCCACCACCCAGCCGCCCGACGGCAGCTCGCCCAGCACCAGCGGCCGGATGCCCTGCGGGTCGCGGGCGGCATAGAGCTTGTGCTCGTCCATCCACACCAGCGAGTAGGCGCCCTCGAGCGACGGCAGCAGGTCGATCGCCACGTCCTCGAGGCTCTCGTAGCCGTCGGAGCCGAGCAGCGCGGTGACGATCGCGGTGTCGGTGCACTTGCCGCCCTTGAGGTCGAGGCGCTTCGCCATGCCCTCGCGCTCGATCAGCAGCTCCAGCAGCCGCTGGACGTTGGTGAGGTTGCCGTTGTGGCCGAGCGCGACCGTGCCGTGCGCGGTCGGGCCCAGGGTCGGCTGCGCGTTCGCCCACACCGAGGCGCCCGTGGTCGAGTACCGCGTGTGACCCACCGCGATGTGGCCCTGGAGCGCCTCCAGCGAGCCTTCGTCGAACACCTGCGACACGAGGCCCATGTCCTTGAACACGAGGATGCTGTCGCCGTTCGAGGTCGCGATGCCGGCGGACTCCTGGCCGCGGTGCTGCAGCGCGTAGAGCCCGAAGTAGGAGAGCTTCGCGACCTCCTCGCCCGGGCCGAAGACGCCGAACACTCCGCAGGCGTCCTGCGGGCCCTTCTCGCCGGGCATCAGCTCGTGGCCGAGCATGCCGTCCCCGCCGCGGCGGGGGGTGAGGGGGGTGCCGTCGGGACGTCGGGTCATGACTGGGCTCCACGGTCGGTGCGGGCGGGACGGTACGGTCGGTCGAGGCCCGTGGCCAGCGCGCCGCCGATCAGGGCGCCCAGCAGGCTGAGCCCGAGCGCGAGGAGCAGGAACACCAGGAAGTGGCCGGTGCCGGTCGAGTTGGGCAGCACCAGCGCGAGGATCATCGCGGCGACGATGCCGACGCCGACCCCGGTGCCGATCATGCGGCCGAACCGGGGCGAGGTGCGCACGTGCGCCGGGATCACCAGGCGGTCGGCATCGTCCGCGGGGTCGACCGGCGTCGGCTCGGGGAACACGTCCTGGGCGCGGTGGTCCGGGGCGTCGTTCTCGGGGGCGTCGCTCACGCCCACAGTCTAGGCGACGTGCACGCACGACAGGAGCGGGCCGCGGGGCCGTGCGCGCACGGCCGGACGATGCCACGCCACCGGTCCCACGCATCGTCCGGAGACGAGCGGCGGGGCCCGGTCTCCCCCGACCCGGGCCCCGCCTGTCCCCCTCGTCCTGAGCGTCAGCCCTTGGTGGATCCCGCCAGCAGGCCGCGCACGAAGTACCGCTGCAGCGCGAAGAACACGATCAGCGGCACGATGGTCGCGATGAACGCGGCCGATGTCAGCAGCTCCCACTGGTTGCCGCGGGTGCCCGCGAACTCGGCGACGCGCTGCGTGATCGGTGCGGTCTTCGCCGTCCCACCGGAGAACACCAGCGCGACCAGCAGGTCGTTCCACACCCACAGGAACTGGAAGATCACCATGGAGGCGATCGCCGGCACCGACAGGGGGATCACCACGCGGCGGAAGATCTGCGCGTGGTTCGCGCCGTCCACCTTGGCCGCCTCCATGACGTCCCGGGGTATCTCCGAGATGAAGTTGTGCAGCAGGAAGATCTGCAACGGCAGGCCGAAGATGGTGTGCGCGATCCACACCGCTGGGAACGTCCCGCCGATGTCGAGCCACGGGTAGTTGAAGATCTTCAGCAGCGGGATCAGCGCCATCTGGAGCGGCACGATCTGCAGGGCGAAGACCAGCACGAACAGCCACGAGGAGCCCTTGAAGGGGATCCACGCGAACGCGTACGCGGCCATCAGCGCGAGGGTCACGGGGAACACGACCGCCGGCAGCGTGATCACGATCGAGTTCACGAAGTACACGCCGAGGCTCGCGGACGAGGCGCCCGAGCTCGACAGCACTGTGACGTAGTTGTCGAAGGTGAAGCTCGGGTTGGTGATCATGGTCCACCAGCCCGAGTTGTTGATGTCCTGCCGCGGGCGGAAGGACGAGATGAAGAGGCCGAACGTCGGGATGGTCCACAGCGTCGCGATCAGGATCGCGAAGAACGTGGCGGTCCTGGACGTCAGTCGCTTCTTGACCCGCTTGGTCTTGCCTTCCGGCGGCGCGGCCACGGTGGGCTCGGGGGCTACTGCAGCGCTCATCAGTGGGCCTCCTTGTGCGCTCGCAGGACGCGGATGTTGTAGACGACGATGGGCAGGACCAGCACGAACAGCAGCACCGCGAGCGCGGCGCCGATCTCCGGCTGGTTGAGGCGGAACGCCCTCGTGTACATCTCGTTGGCCACGACCGACGTGTTGTACTGGCCGCCGGTCATGGTGCGGACGATGTCGAAGACCTTCAGCGTCGAGATGGTGATGGTGGTGACCACCACCACGAGCGAGCCCCGGATCCACGGCAGCGTCACGTTGAGGAAGCGCTGCCAGGCCGTCGCGCCGTCGAGCTCGGCCGCCTCCACGATCTCGGCCGGCACGCCCTTGATGGCGGCCGAGAGGACCACCATCGCGAAACCGGTCTGGATCCACGCCATCACGACGAGCAGGAAGAACGTGTTCCAGGGCGGGGTCTCGACGAACTGGTAGGGCGAGAGACCCAGCCACACGAGGATCTGGTTGAGCAGACCGATCTGCGGGAAGCCCTCGGACCGGTACGTGTACATGAAGCCCCAGATGATCGAGGCTCCCACGAACGAGATCGCCATGGGCATGAACACCAGCGACTTCAGGATCTTCTCCCCGCGCGAGCGGTCGATGAAGAGCGCGTAGGCGAGACCGACGATCGTGGAGAACGTCGGCACGAAGATCACCCAGACGATGGTGTTCCTCATCACCACCTGCATGGTGGGGTCCGTGAAGATGGTGACGAAGTTGTCGAGGCCGACGAACTCGCCGGCCTTCGACGTGACCGACTGCCAGATGGTCTGGAGAGCGGGCCAGATCATGCCGGCCGCGAGCAGCAGGAGCGCGGGAGCGACGAAGAGCAGGAGCTGGATCACGTCGCGGCCGCGCTTGGGCGCGTTGTCCGCGAGGAACATCACCAGGCCGACGATCGCGAGGAACACCACGATCGCGATGGCCGCGAACCCCAGCTTGCTGCCCTGGTCGATCCAGAAGCTCTCGGTCCGGAGCATGCCGGCCGAGAGATCAGCGAGGACCGTCATCGTTGATTCCTTCCGGTTCGGCGAGCGCCGGGCGGGGGGGGGGCCGCCCGCGCGCCCCCGGGGAGGGGATGTCGGC